>CAYMNB010000001.1:0-122605 GCA_964391725.1 uncultured Anaerolineaceae bacterium
ACCAACGTATACGATTTAATCCATTATTGCCGGTATGTAGTCAGGAAACACCTTCCTGAGGCATAACAACCAAACAAAGCTCCCCTCAGAAAACGCCAAACCACATCACAGGTTTGGCGTTTTCGCAAAGATCAGACTAACACAATACCTGGCCTTTTTAATACTTTATGCGCCGGTTTGACTCGCGCTCCATATCACGCTGTTGAATTTCCTGTCGTTTGTCGTGCTGTTTTTTGCCTTTTGCCACTGCAATTTCCAACTTTGCCCTGCCGTCTTTGAGGTACATGCGGGTCGGTACGATGGTGACTCCCTTTTTTCTGACATCATCATATAGATCATATATCTCTTTTTTGTGCAGCAGCAGGCGGCGGTTGCGCCGCGGCTCATGGTTGTAACGGTTGGCTTCCTCATACGGGGCAATATAGGCATTGACCAGCCACGCTTCCTCCCCATCGATAGCTACATACGCCTCGCCCAACGAAACCTGCCCGGCCCGGATTGATTTAATCTCCGAGCCCCTCAACTCAAGCCCGGCTTCCAAGGTTTCCAGCAAGAAATACTCAAACCTGGCTTTGCGATTGGTTGCAACAACTTTAATGCCCATAACGCTTTCCTCCGCCTATCGCCGCTGGGTCATTGAAACCAGTGCAATGATTATCCCCAGAAAACCAAGGATAAAGATGATCAAGCCCGATGGAATACCAACATCCAGCATGACTGACGGTTCATTGTGTTGAAATTCCGGCACTACGACCGGAGGACCTGGGGTGAAAGTCGGCAGCTTGGTAGGCTCTATCTCATAGGAGAATTGGGCTGCCAACGTCGGGTCAATGGTCGGAGTAAATTGCGGGGTTGGGGTGGGCGGCGGTTCCACGATCGGCAGTTCACCACCAATGACACTGACCAAGACAGAGTATACCCAGCCCTGTCCACCCTGCACACCAGGATATTCGATCAAAATCCAATCACCACCAGCCGAACGTCCTTTGGCTGGCGATTCTTGGGCAAAGATCAAAAAACCAACAATCGGGTAAGTGACCCCAGGCCCGCCGCGCACATTGATCTGGTCATGCTCAAAGGCTGTAACCCGTATCCGCGGACCGCTGGGGGTGCCTGTTACAGTGGGGATTGGCTCATCATCCTCTTCAGCCCGCACAGGCTGCACCCATTGCAAGGCGAAAAACGTAGATATCGATAGTATAATGAAAAGAGTTGATAGTGGTTTCTTTTTATGCATCGTATTCATCAGGTACATTATAACTGAGTCATGGACAGAAGCAACAACACCCGCGCTTATTATGGCAATATAAATGCCCTCGATTTGGCCCGTGCTCTCAAAGCGGCGTTTCATCGTGGGAATTATGCCGTGCAAACGTATGGCAAACCGGAAAAGATCATTCTGCAAATCTCCACCCATCGCCAGATCAACAGAGGCGGGCAGACGGCTTTAACCGTACATCTCACCGACATACCTGACGGTGTCGTGGTCAGCATGCAGCAGCAAAAATGGCTGGGCGTGGCTGCCAGCCTGGGGGTTTCAGCTCTGGCAACCGCTGTCAATCCCTGGAATCTGTTATCACGAATAGATGACATCGCTCAAGACATCGAATCATTAAACCTGGTCGATGATACCTGGAAAACCCTCGAACAGCGCGTTCACCTGGCAGGCGCCAGCACCCGCTTGAGTCAGAAGTTGGCCCGGGTAAAATGCCCCTATTGTCTGAGCGCCATTCAAACCGGTGAATCACAATGTACGGCTTGCGGTGCGCCGTTGGGCGAAGTACAGCCCTTTGCTTGCCCGCAGTGTGGTTTTCTGGCCTCGCCCGGCGAGACTGTTTGCCGCAATTGCCGCCAACCATTGTGAACCGCTGAAAGACTTATGTCTGCATTCCCCTGATTCATACTTGCCACAAGGAGGTCTCTGATGATCAAAATCGTATCCGACACCCTGTCATGCATCGCTCCCACGGAAGCCAAACAAGCCGGCATTGCCTATCTGCCACAAGTCATCATCTTTGGCGAAGAATCATTCCACGACGATTATGAAATAACCCATGAGGAGTTTCTGCGAAAACTCGTGTCTTCCAAGTCATTACCCACTACCTCTGCACCTTCACCGGAGCTGTATTACCCCATTTATGAAGAAGCCATTCGCAACAATGACACCCTGATCGTTGTGCTACCTTCGGATAAAATGTCAGGTACTTTGCGCAGTGCCACAGTCGCTGCCAAAGACTATAATGGTTTGAGTATTCATTTCTTTGACACCGGAATACTGGCATCCGCCCAGGGGGTCATGGTCAAGTGCGCTTTGGATTGGGCACAAGAAGGCCTTGAAGCAACGCAGATCATGACAAACCTGGCTGCCTTAAGAGATCGCCAAACCTCCTACTTTGTGGTTGACACGCTCGAATACCTTTACCGCGGCGGACGCATTGGTGCTGCCAAAGCGTTGCTTGGTAGCGTTCTGCAAATTAAACCGATCCTGGGTTTTGAAGATGGCGGCATTGTCCCGGTGGAAAGCCAGCGTACCACCAAAAAAGCCGTCAACCGCCTGGTGGAACTGGTTGAACAGCAATATCCACGTGATCAAGAGGGTTATCTCTCTCTTTCACACGCTGATGCCCGCGACAGGATTGAAAAAATCGCCGAAGAACTGAAACAAAGACTCGGAATTTCTGACATCCCTATTTACAACCTGCCGCCAGCCATTATGGTTCACGCTGGTCCGGGTGTGGTTGCCGCCCAATTTTTCAAGTAACAAACTCTACCGGAGATATTAATGATCCAACAATCAGTTTGCGCCCCCATTCTAAAACCCGCAGAAATCTTATACGAACAGTTCATCCCCGAAATTAAAGAAATCGGTTTCAAAGCCATTGAATTCTGGGGCTTACCCGACGATATTGACCGTATCTATGAACAGACCCAACAACAAGGACTTGCGATTGCTTCCTTCACCGGCCATGATGATATCGAACACGGCATGAACGACCCCTCGCAGCACAAACGCATCCTCAAAGAATTGGAAATTTCTATCCGCCAGGCGCACAAATATGGTGTACATGGCATCATCTGTTTTTCAGGTGCAAAAAACCCTGAGCTATCCACCAACCAATCTGTGCAGAATTGTGCTGATTGTCTGAACAAAATCGCTCCACTGGCGGCAGAATTGAATGTTCTTGTCAACCTGGAATTACTGAATTCGCTGGCGGATCACCCAGGCTATGAGTGCAACAACACCCAATATGGCGTACAGGTCGCCCAGGCAGTCAATCATCCCAATGTGAAATTGTTGTATGACATCTACCACATGCAAATCATGGAAGGCAGCCTTATCACCAACATCACTGAGAATATTGATTGGATCGGCCATTTTCACACTGCCGGCGTCCCAGGCCGTTTTGACCTCGATAACGAACAAGAAATCAATTACGCAGGTGTTGCCAAAGCCATCAATAATGCCGGCTACCTACATTATGTCGGCCATGAGTTTCATCCGAAACACCATTATCTGCATTCTCTCAAACAAGCGTATAATGTTTGCCATGTGCAGTAAAAATTCCCGATAGCAGGCAAAGGAGTACATTATGCAAGAGTTTCCACGCACCATGGTTGGCGGTGTTTCTGTACCGCGTCTGATCATTGGCACCAACTGGTTTTTGGGCTATTCCCACACATCCTTGGCCAAAGACAAATTCATCAAGGATTTTCAAAACCGAAAGAATGTGGCAGACATTATGACCACCTTTTTCGAACATGGCATCAATGCCGTGATGGGAATGCTGACTCCATTGATGGTAGACGCTGTCAAAGAAGCCGAGGATCGCACTGGCAAAAAAGGTATCATGATCGTCACCCCTCAATTCAACATACCTGGCTTCAATGCCGGTCCCGGACAGGATGCCGAAAAAGTCTTTGATGATTGCGCCAAAGCAGGCGCGACCTTTTGTTTCCCCCATCAATGCATCACCGATACCTTGATCGACAAAATGTCACGCACCATCCGCCAAATGGATTCCATCTCTGCAATGATTCGAGAACGCGGTATGATCCCTGGCCTTTCCACCCACATGCCCGAAGCGGTGCAAATCGCCGACGAATCTGGTGCAGACGTCGAAACCTACATCCAACTCTACAATGCATACGGTTTTCTGATGCAGGTTGAGGTGGATTGGGTGATGAAGGTCATCCATCGTGCCAAAAAACCCGTCATGACCATCAAACCTCTCGCCGCCGGACGTTTGATGCCCGTGGTCGGGCTCGCTTATGTATGGAATACCTTGCGCGACATTGATATGGTCACCATTGGCACCACCACCGTAGACGAAGCCAAAGAGGTCATTGATCTCTCATTCGATTTCTTGGAGAAACGCCTGCCCGATCACAAATTGCAGGAAACCCGCAGCAAAGGGATGTTGCGCGAACTGAACCAGTGATTCATCGAAGGAGGATTTGACATGCCATACCTGATGGGAATCGATATCTCGACCACCGGTGCCAAAGCCTTGCTGATTGATTCGTCCGGCACTGTTGTCGCCTCTCAAACCAGCGAATTGCCTTTATCTACCCCCAAACCACTCTGGAGTGAACAGGATCCCTCAGATTGGTGGAACGGTAGCGTCAACAGCATTCGTAAACTACTGGCACAGGTCGACATCTCACCCAATGAGATCAAAGCCATCGGCCTGACCGGGCAGATGCATGGCCTTACCATGCTGGATACCCGGGGCGGAGTGCTCCGCCCAGCCATTCTGTGGAATGACCAGCGCACCGCCAAGCAATGTGATGATATTCGCACTGCTGTAGGGCGAGAAAAATTCATTCAAATCACTGGCAATGACGCCCTGACCGGATTCACCGCACCAAAAATCCTGTGGGTGAAACAAAATGAACCGGACATTTTCAAGAAAACCGCTCATATCTTGCTCCCTAAAGATTTTGTCCGCTTCAGACTTACCGGTGAGTATGCCTCAGATCGAGCTGGCGGCTCCGGTACGGTGTTATTTGATCTGAAAAACCGTGATTGGTCTGCCGAAATTGTGCATGCCCTGGAGATCCCACAGGATTGGCTGCCAACGACTTATGAAGGCACTGCCATCACAGGTGCGATCTCGCAGCAGGCAGCCGAAATCACCGGTCTGACGGCGGGCACACCGGTGGTAGGTGGTGGTGGAGACCAGGCTGCTGGTGCCGTTGGCATGGGCGCAGTTTCCCCCGGTATCGTATCGCTGACGCTGGGTACTTCGGGCGTGGTTTTTGCCACCACCGACGGGCCTTTCATTGAACCTGAGGGACGTCTGCATGCTTTCTGCCATGCCGTACCTGATCGTTGGCACCTGATGGGCGTAATGCTGTCCGCCGCCGGGAGCCTGAAATGGTACCATGACACCTTTTTCTCTGATACATCTTACGACGAATTGATTGCCCCCGCAGCCGATATTGCCCCAGGATCTGAAGGCCTCTATTTTTTGCCATACCTGACCGGAGAACGCACCCCCTACCCTGATCCGCTGGCGCGCGGTGGTTTCATCGGCCTGACACTGCGCCACAGCCAGGCTCACATGACCCGCGCAGTATTGGAAGGCATCTCCTTCGGCCTTCGCGACAGTTTTGAATTGATGAAACAGGCGGGCCTTTCCCAGATTACCCAGGTGCGAATATCCGGCGGCGGCAGCCAATCGGCTATCTGGCGGCAGATGCTTGCCAACATCCTCAATGCCGAACTGGTCACGGTAAACACCACCGAGGGCGGCGCTTTCGGGGCTGCCCTGCTGGCTGGTGTCGGGGTAAATGTGTGGAACTCCACTGATGAGGCTTGCCAGGCAACCATTCGCGTCACCGGCAGCACCCTGCCCCAACCTGACATGGTTGCCGCCTACCAACCACATTATGAGGTTTACAGCGGTTTATACCATACCTTGAAGAACACCAATGAAACCATTCACCAGGTGGTAGATTCTCAATCATCAGCCTCATTTTGAAAATGGAAACAGGGATACAGCGTTATTCTGTATCCCTGTTTCTAAGCAAATCAACGGACTCCACAGCATGTCGCAGATGCGGGATAACTATGCTGCCGCCCACGATCAGCGCTACGCTCATAGCATCCCACAACTCTTCGTCAGTGTAACCGGCTTGTATGCACTGCTCGACATGGTAATCAATACAGTCGTTGCAACGCAACACCATAGATGCCACCAAACCCAGTAATTCTTTGGTATTTGCTGGCAAAGCGCCCTCTGCATAGCAAGCTGTGTCAAGATTGAAAAAACGTTTGATGCCACGATGATCTATTTCGAATATCCGGTCATTCATTTGTGCGCGATACTGGTTAAATGCTTCCATGCGATCCATCATTAACTCACCTTCACTTCCCTGATTTTATATAAATTTGACAAACAACCTGTCTCACCCCATTATAATAAACATAGTATACGATTCGCCTGCAAGCTGCCGGCTTGTATCCCCTTCTATAAGGAGTTTACACAATGAAACTCGTTGCCAAATCATCCTTAATAATCGCCTTTTTCTTTGGCATCAACAAAATCCTGGGATTTGTCCGCCAGTTATTCGTTGCCCGGCAATTTCAACTGTCGTATGAATTAGATGCTTTCAACGCTGCCAACAACATTCCCGACCTTCTGGCTGCTCTCCTATCAGGCGGTGCCCTGGCAATTGCATTGATCCCCGTTCTTACCGAGACACTCGACAAACAGGGTAGAAAAGAAGCATGGCAATTATTTTCCAACGTGTTGAATCTGGCCTTCATCGTCACCGCATTGATCTCTGTCATTCTGTTGATTGTCACCCCATTTTTCATCAACAACATCGTCGTGCCCGGCTTTCCGCAAGAGTATCAACAATTAAGTATTGAGATCATGCGCCTTAACTTGCTGGCAGTGATGATCTTCTCAATCTCCGGTCTGTTTATGGCAGGACTTCAGGCCAACCGCCACTTTCTGTTTCCCGCCATTGCCCCAGCCATGTACAACATCGGTCAGATTTTCGGCGTGGTCATCCTCGCCCCGGCGACAGGCTACACCATATTGGGCATTACCTTGCCAGCATTCGGCCTTGGAATCCATGGTCTGGTGTACGGAGTCATTTTGGGTGCCCTCCTGCACCTGCTTATCCAGGTGCCAGCCCTGATAATGTACCGTTTTCATTGGGAGCCAAAGCTGCGCCTGCGCTCTGCCGCCATCCGTAAGGTGTTGGTGATCCTCGCCCCGCGTGTCGCTACCATGTTCTTCATACAACTCTTCTACATCGTACGTGACAACCTCGCCTCCGGCATGGGTGAAGGGGCAGTCACCGCGCTAAACCTTGGCTGGTTCATCATGCAGGTGCCTGAAGCCATGATCGGCACCGCCCTTGGCATCGCCATTTTGCCCAGTATTTCGTCAGCCATTATGGGTGGGCGAGAACCTGAGTTCATCAAAAGCATCAATGCTGCCTTGCGAGCCCTGTTTGCCATCACCATACCCATTGCCGTGTTGCTCAGTATCGGCCTGTTTCCACTGGTTGAGCTGGCCTTTGGCTATGAACCCGCTGATACCCAACGGGTGGTTTTGGCTTCGCAGGTTTATCTGGCAGGTTTGGTCGGCCATGCCCTGTTAGAAATTGCCTCACGCGCCTTTTATGCCAAACAAAAACCGATCATTCCGCTCTATGCCGCCATTCTCAACGCCCTCAGCTATTTCCTCCTGGCACTGGTTTTATCGAACTGGTTCGGTTTTATCGGCATTGCCATATCGAATACCGTTGTTTTCACAGCCCAGGCCATCATCATGCTTTTCATTCTTAATCGTCAACACAAAGGTATCTTCGCGGTAAAAAAGACCATCATAAAAGTAACCGCATGGACCGCTGGCAGTGGTTTAATCGTGTACTTGTTCCTGTCTCAGGCTGGTTTTTTGCCGGCTTTCCTGCAATCCGCGATTGCTGTAACAGCTTCTATTTGCCTATGCTGGTGGCTCATGCGCCATGAAATTACCCCGATTTTGGACGTCCAATAGGATTGAGCAACAGGTATAATGGATGTACCACCTGACTGATTCACCAAGAAGGAGATCATGAAACCAATAACCCATATCCAGTTTTTTAGATCACCCAGAGATCATGGACATAGTTCCTCAACTATCCCCTTTGATTGCACCCTGGACGACCTGTACAATCACCCCCATTGTCCTGCAATGATCAAAGAATCCCTTGAAAAGCATGTCTCCTGGCAGATACGCTGTGAAACTGACATCAAACGCGCACTGCGGGCGGGTGGTCGACTGTTGGCTTTTCGCGCAGCACTGACCGTGTATGGCTACGAAATTCTGCCAGATGAAAGCGGGATCGAGTTAAACATTACCGATGCGGCCGCCGCTGCTTCCTATGTGCGCCCCACCCCGGCACATACTCCCGTGGTAGCCGCTTTTGCGAAGGTATCAAAAACCAACGAACACATCAAAGATATTGCCATCAGCCTTATAGGCATTGAACAAAGAGTCATCACCACCCTTGACACAACCTCACTCTCTCAACTACCTGTCGATGTGCGAATTCTAATGGGACCTATCGATGAAGCTTTGGCAGCCTACCCTGGCTATTCAGACTTCAACGGCTCTGCCGAATATCGCCTTGCCATGGCAAAGGTGTCTATTGAACGCGCCTTGCAAACCTGCTTAGAGGAGGTAAACCATGACTGACCAGAATTATGTCCTCGTCAAACTGAATGGCGTCGACACAACATTCCAACCTGCCGCCAAAGAAACCCTTCTTTTTACCCTGCGCAACGTTCATTGTATGAGCGTAAAGAATGGTTGTGAAACCGGCGATTGCGGGCTGTGTACGGTCTTGATCGATGGCAAACCGATGCGCAGTTGTTTGATCCTGACCAAAAACCTCAATGGGAAAGAAGTACTTACGGTGGAAGGATTGTCTGCTGCTGATAAAAACCATCCCATCCTCGAAGCTTTTATAGATTGCAGCGCTGCCCAGTGCGGTTATTGCACCCCTTCCATGATCATGACTGCCAAAGCATTATTGGACCATAACCCCTCACCGACAGAAGCAGAAGTCCGCGAAGCTTTGGCGGGTTTACAGTGCCGCTGCACAGGTTTCGTTCACATTGTCCAGGCGATTATGCGGGCAGCAGCCATCCTGCGCGGGGAAGCAGTAGAACCGGTCGAACCGCATCACCAGCCATTATCCGGTAAGATCGATATCGCTGTTCCCGCTCCCTACTGCCGCGGCGACCATGATCACGCAATTCTACCGCCATTGGTGTATACCCCTGTGGACATGCCTGCAACCTCCCAAGTCGGTCAACCTGAAATCAAGGTGGATGCACATAAGTTGGTTCATGGACGCCCCGCGTTTACCGATGACATTACCAAAGAAGGTATGCTGCATGGCGAAGTGCTCACCAGTCCTTACGCCCATGCCCACATTATCGATATCCGCACCGAAAAAGCCAAAGCATTACCCGGTGTGCACGCTGTGTTAACCCACAAAGACCTGCCCCGTGTCAAATATGCCTCAGGCGGCCAAAGCTACCCCCAGCCGCTGCCTTATGATCAGGCCAGTCTTGATAACAAAGTACGCCATGTTGGTGATCGGGTTGCCATCGTGGCCGCTGAAACCCCGGAAATCGCCCGCCAGGCATTACGTTTGATCGAGGTGGATTACGAAGTCCTGCCGCACGTCACCAATCTCGAAGAAGCACTGGCAGAAAATGCCCCCATAATCCATGACGAAACCGACACGGAAGGTATCTTTGATGCCAGCCGCAACATCGTCAACCATATTGAAGCAGAAGTCGGCGATCCGGATCTTGCTTTTTCACAGGCTGACCGTGTATTCGAAGGCACCTATTGGACGCCCAAACAGCAGCATGCCCAAACCGAGCCGCATGCCTGCATCACCTATTGGGACGAAGATGACCGCCTGGTGGTGCGCACCTCCACTCAGGTACCCTTCCACGTGCGCCGCATTATTGCCCCGCTGATTGGCCTCCCGGTGAAACGAATCCGCGTCATCAAGCCGCGCATCGGCGGTGGTTTTGGCGGTAAACAGGAAATGCTGCTGGAAGACCTCTGCAGCCATCTGACCATCGCCACCGGCAGACCCGTGCGCATGTTCAATTCACGCAAAGAAGAATTCATCAGCACCCGCACCCGCCATCCTCACAAGATCCATTACAAAGTCGGCGTCAAAGACAATCTGGTGACAGCCATCGAGTTAAGGTTGATCGGCGACACTGGCGCTTACGGTTCGCATGCCCTGACTGTTCAGATGGTGGGTGGTTTCAAGGGTTTGACCCTCTACAATCCGCCCAACTCTCGTTTCATTTGCGATACCGTCTACACCAATACTGCACCCGCAGGCGCTTTCCGTGGCTATGGCTCCATGCAGGAACAATTCGCGGTGGAAGTAATCATGGAAGAGATCGCTGAACAACTCGGCCTCGACCCTGTGGAATTTAAGTTGGCAAATGTGATCAAAGTCGGCGAGCCCATGCACCTAGCGAAAAAACTGGGCGAAGGACGCGAAGGATTTGACCAGGCCATGAATACCAGTGCGCATGAAGAAGCGCTTGCTATTGGCGCCAAAGCCACTGATTTCCACAACAAACGCAAGCAATATGCCAATCAGACCGGAGAGATCCGCAAGGGCATCGGTTTTGCGGTTGTCTTCCACGGCTCCGGTATCGCCGGACTTGACATGGCAGCCGCTACCCTGAAAATGAATGATGATGGCTCATTCAACCTGCTGGTAGGTGCTACCGATCTCGGCACCGGCTCAGACACCATCCTGGCGCAAATCGCGGCGGAAGTGCTGGATACGCCAGTCAATAACTTCATCGTTTACTCCTCTGATACCGATTTCACTCCCTTCGACAAAGGCGCTTACGCCAGCTCAACTACCTACATTTCTGGTGGCGCGGTCAAGAAAACCGCCGAAAAGATCAAGAAAATGATCCTGGAACACGCTGCAGCCATGTGGGGCTTGTCCTCTATTGCTGGCCTGACTGTTAAAGACGCCAGCGTGGTCAAAGAAGATGGATCAGCTCTTTCTTATGAAGAAATCGCCCTGTCTTCTCTGCACCAGATGAATCAGCACCAGATCATCGCTTCTGA
This sequence comes from uncultured Anaerolineaceae bacterium, assembly GCA_964391725.1. Lineage (GTDB taxonomy): Bacteria > Chloroflexota > Anaerolineae > Anaerolineales > Anaerolineaceae > SpSt-1165. Next base: position 11,133 of record CAYMNB010000001.1, read on the forward strand.
TTCACACCTGAGCTTCGAAAGCCCGCCTCCGACCGCTGTTCAGTTTGCAGAGGTCGAAGTAGATACCCGCACCGGTGAGATCAAACCTACCCGCCTGTTGATGGTGGTGGATCCTGGACGTGTCATGAATCCGATGACCGCCGCTGGCCAGGTGGAAGGAGGCATGGCGCAGGCACTCGGTTTTGCCCACTGCGAAGAATCATATTACGATGAGCGCGGCAACATGATCAATAGCAATCTGGATGAATACCACACCTACCATGCCAACGAAATGCCAGAAATGGACGTGATCTTCGTGCAAACAGATGAACCAACCGGCCCCTTTGGCGCCAAATCGATCTCCGAGATCGCCATTGATGGGGTTGGGCCAGCCCTGGTCAGTGCTGTCCATAACGCGACTGGCAAATGGATCCGTCATCTTCCACTCACCCCTGAACGGGTCTGGCGCGCCCTGAACCAGTAACTTGACTTAATATTTCTTATTGAAAACAACTGTTGGCAGCCCCGACAGTTGTTTTTTCTTAATAACACCTTGTTATTATTAATTTAAGGTTTTATTTTATTGACTTTTTGACCTTTTTATGTTAATCTATAACAAACGAAAATAAAGGAGAATTAACTATGTCTGACTTAATCAAAAAAGAGTACGAGGTCGAAGAATTTCACAAATTGGCTATCGGCGGGAGCGGGAAAGTTATCTTGAATCAGGGTGATCAACCCGCTTTGTCCATTGAAGCGCCCGAATCTGCTCTCGATGAATTAATTGTTAAGGTTGTTGATGGCGAATTGCGCATCGGCATGGAGTCGATGAGCGGATTCCGTTTTCTCTTCAACTTTGGCAGGTTATTTGAATCTGACAATATCACCTACTATGTCACCATGAAAGAGATCGAATCCCTCAAATTCAGCGGAGGTTTGCGTGTGGATGCTTCTTCGTTGTCAGTGAATGATCTCAAAATCGTCAATAGCGGTGCCGTCAAAGCCAGTTATGAATCGATCCAGGGAAAAGGGTTGGAAATGGTTGTCAGCGGGTCCGCCTCCGTCGACTTGGGCCAACTTGAGATGCAAGAATTGCTGGTACGTGCCAGTGGTTCCATGAAAATGTCAGTCGACAACGGTAGTGTCAACCGCCAGGAAGTCCGCATCAGCGGCTCTGCCGATTACAACGCCCCAGAACTGGCCAGCCAGGAAGCCAAATTCAGCATCAGCGGTGCTGGCAAAGCCAAAGTCCGTGTGGAATCCTCGCTGGATGTTTCCATCAGCGGCTCAGGCACCATTCACTATTCTGGTGCGGCCACTGTCAACCAGCACATCTCAGGGTCAGGTCGTGTCAAACATGTTGCCGAAGAGCAGCCTGTTACAGCCTAAAAACGAAAATTGTTGTGACCATGTTACCAGTGGCAGATGTCACTGGTAACATTCTTTTTCCGAAACCCGGTTTTGGCCAGAAGGCCTTACCGGCGCCTGTATGATCTCTGGCTGAACATCTTCAACCTCTGCAATCCATCGCAACAATCGCTCCCGCATTACGTCAGCAACCTTCTGATGAGATTTAAGGCCAAGCAGGTTGTTCAGTTCATACGGGTCTGCCATCAGATCATACAAGAATTCTTCTTCATAGGTATCCGAGGCAGGATCCGCTAATGGGTCCTTATCTTTCGCAACGACGCTGTATTTCCAACGATGAGTGCGCACACAACGCCCGACCTGGGCTTCGCTGATTTGGGCAAAAATAGATTCCTGCCACGAAATTGGTGCACGTCGCACCAAAGGCATGATCGAATGCCCTTCCATTATTTCCGGTACTGGAATCCCAGCTGCATCCAACACCGTCGGCGGCAGATCAATCAATGAGGTCAACTGACGCAGCTCACCCCCCTGCATAAAGCCAGGACCGGTGATTACCGTCGGCAGACGCAGGCTGCTGTCATGGCACGAACGCTTATACTCACCGTTGCGGGTTTTGAAGTGATTGCCATGGTCACTGGTAAATACCACGATCGTATCATCCAGCAAATCGAGGCTTTTCAACGCATCCAGCAAACGCCCATATGCCTCATCCAGGCGTTTGATCATGCCATAATAACCAGGGGTGTGGCGATGTGCACTCCCACCCAACGTCGCCAGATCTGGCGGCAACCAACGCCCGCGGTAGCGCTCTTCATACCCATCCGGAGCCGGATAATCATCGCGATGGTTCTGAAAATGCGGTTCTAAATAGGACACAAACAGGAAAAAAGGGTCTTCTTTGTTCGTATCAATGAACCGGATGGCAGCATCTGTCAGCGCATCCACCCGGTAACCGGGCAGTTTCACTTCTTTACCTTCCTTATCATACACAACAGCGTCATAAGCATCGGAACACATTTCCAACGCATTGGCGCCAAGCCACTCATCATACCCCCCTTGATACAACTCACTAACCGCTTGCATACCAGATGGCGCCAGGTGCCATTTACCGATATAACCGGTGTAATAACCGGCCTCTTTAAAATAATGCGCCAGGGTTTTGTAATCAGGGTCAAGAGCGATCGCATTACGGAAGCAGTGTGTATTGGTAGCATACAACCCGGTTTGCAATGAAGACCGCGCCGGCCCGCAGACTGGTTGACAGGTGTAGGAATGGAACAGGTGCGTGCCCAGCCGGGCAGAGCGGTCAAAATTCGGCATCAAATCCAACGGACAGCCATGTACACCAGCCATATCAAAACGCTGCTGATCGGTAAAGAAGAAAATGACATTGGGTTGTTTGGTCGTCATATTGGCTCCTTCTAAGTGAAATGCCTCACTCCCGAGGCATTTCATCATTTTTTTTAGATACTCTCGAGACTCACACCGTTTTCCATCACCGCCGCCACCTTGACCATCCAGTCACTGATGGGAATATTCTGCGGACATTTGGGCTCGCAGGCATCACAGTCGATACACGCAGAAGCCATTTTCTCAGCGTCCCAATTGTTGTACCAACCGCGGGTTTCTTCGAGTGAATCATACATGACAGCGTGGTTGAATACACCGAAGATCTCGGGAATCTGCAAATCCACCGTACAGGGCAGACAGTACTGGCAATTGGTGCAGGGAATCATCGCCTTTTTGTTGAACTCATCACGCGCCCTTGCCATCAAATCATGTTCTTCCTGCGTAAAAGAACCGATTTCCGCCTCGTTGGCGAGTGCTACATTCTCTGTCACATGCTCCATGGTGGTCATACCACTCAGAATCGTGGTAACCTCGGGTTGATCCCACAACCAATGCAACGCCCAGGCCACCGGAGTACGCTCTTTTTCAATCTGATTGAAAGCATACTGCACATTGGTCGGCGGGGTTGCCAGCCTGCCACCCATCAGGGGTTCCATAATAATCACTGAGAGGCCTTTGCTGGCGGCATACTTCAAACCTCTCACACCCGCCTGGTGATCTATATCCATGTAGTTATACTGAATTTGGGTAAATGACCAATCATAGGCATCGATGATCTTTTCAAACGAGGGATATTCATCATGGAAGGAAAAGCCCAATTCGCGAATGCGTCCATCGGCGATTTGTTTTTCCGCCCATGAAAAAACGTCATTGGTGGTGACTTTGCCCCAATTTTCCTCGTTGAGGGCGTGCACCAGGTAATAATCGATGTAATCGGTCTGTAATTTTTCCAATTGTTCGTTAAACAGTTTGTCAAAATCTTCAGCTGAGTTGATCAGCCAGCTGGGCAGCTTTGTCGCCAGATAGACCTCTTTCCGAATCCCCTCTCGCTTCAGAAATTCACCGACAAAACGCTCGCTTTCACCGCCATGATAAGGGTAAGCGGTGTCATAATAGTTAACGCCGTGTTCAAAGGCATACCGCAGCATCTCTGTCGCTTTGGGCTTGTCGATTTTTTTGCTGTCGCCTTCAATCACAGGCAGCCGCATACAGCCAAAACCCAGCACAGAAACTTCTTTTTTTGCTTTTCCAAATGCTCTATATTGCATAACCGACCTCCTCTACAAACCTAAACCGAAACATTCATGCCCCATCGCTGCTCAAATTGTAACATGCGCAATGTTTCCCTGACGGAAATGAAAAAAACTCTGGATCAAGAACGATCCATCCTTAATAAGTTAAGCAGCAGCAACCCTTTTTTCATGTTAAAATCAAAAACTGAACCCGGGCGCATTCAACAGCGTTTATGAAAGGAATAAAATGGATACAATCAAGAATTTTTTCAAACCCAGCGTTGTTGCCCTCATCGGTGCATCATCAGACCCCGGCAAACTCAGCCATGGCATTTTGAAAAACTTGTTGTCCTATGGCTTTCAAGGCGGCGTCTATCCAGTCAACCCAAAAAGCGACAGTATTCTTGACCTACCATGCTATCCTTCCATCGCTAACGTGCCTGATCCGGTCGATCTTGCCGTGATCATCTTACCCGCGCCCTACATCGCCCAGGTGATTGATGACTGCGGCAAGCGCGGGATTCGTTCGGTGATTGTTATTTCCGGCGGCTTCAAAGAAGTAGGCTCAGAAGGCCTCCAGCGTGAGCAAGAGTTGTTATTGATTGCTGAAAAATGGGGCATCCGCATTATCGGCCCGAACTGTGTTGGCACCGTCGATCTGCACTCAGGACTCAATACCTCGTTCATAAAAGGCCTGCCCCCCAAAGGCGGCATTGCCTTTATTTCTCAGTCAGGTGCGGTTTGCGGCGGCGCGGTTGATTATTTACTCGACAAAGGGCTGGGTTTTTCTCACTTCATCAGCCTTGGCAATCAATCGGATGTTTCTGAAACCGACATGGTCGCTTATCTGGCGCAGGATCCTGCTGTCAAAGTGATCGCCATCTATGCAGAATCCATCAAGAACGGCGCCCGTTTCATCGAGACCGTCAAACAAACCACACCTCAAAAACCGGTGCTGATTTTGAAGGCTGGCCGCTCTGTTTCAGGCGCCAAAGCTGTTTCGTCACACACCGGCTCGTTGGCGGGTTCCAATGACGCCTATCAGGCAGCCTTCCAACAAAGCGGGGCCATTGTGGCGCATTCTATGGAAGAATTATTCGTGTTGGCCTCCGTCTTTTCCACCCAGCCGCTGCCCGCCGGTAACCGTGTCGCCATTGTCACCAACGCTGGCGGCCCGGCGGCGCTTGCATCAGATGTGCTCGACCAATATGGTTTGTCACTGGCAACACTGCAAGATGACACCATCGCCCGTTTGCGTGCCGTGATGAATCCTGCCGCGCAGGTCGAAAATCCCGTGGACATGCTGGGCGGTGCCACCCCCGAGGAATACCGCCTCGCGATGGAATTAGTACTGGCAGATACCAATGTCGATGCCGTCATCCCCGTCCTGGTACCCCAGTCACTGGTAAATTCCGCGGCAGTTGCCCAGACATGGGTGGATACAGTCAAAACATCCAGAAAACCTGTTGCGAGTTGTATCATGGGCGAAGCCAGTGTGCAGAAAGCATTCGAGATCTTACGCGCAAATGGCATCCCCTCCTTCGTTTTCCCGGAAGATTGTGCCAGGGGACTCGGCCAATTGTATGCCTATGCGAAATCTCGTAACTTTTCTGACGGCCAACCGTTCTCTTTGCCTGAAAACTCATCAGCCTCCGATTTTCTAAGCGCCATGCCCTCACCATTTTTGGGCGAACTCGAATCTCGTACATTCCTTTCCTGCTACGATATCCCATTGGTCGGCGGCGGTTTTGCACAGACCATTCACGAGGCGCAAGCTATCGCTGAGAAGATCGGCTATCCTGTCGCTATGAAGATCGTGTCACCCCAGATCCTGCACAAATCGGATGCGGGAGGTATCGTCTTAAACCTGCAAAATGCTGCCGAGTTACTCTCCGCCCATGAAACAATGATGAATCGCGTGACGGAAAGCAGTCCTTCCGCCCAGATTGAAGGGGTTTTGATCGAACGGATGGCGCCCAAAGGTTTGGAAGTCATCGTTGGCATGAAACGCGACCCCTCCTTCGGCCCGTTGATGATGTTCGGGTTGGGTGGTATCTATGTGGAATTGTTCAAAGACGTTGCCTTTGGCATTGCACCGCTGACAAGAGCAGATGTCAACCGCATGATCGATAACACCAAAGCCAGCGCATTGTTGGCTGGTATCCGCGGCGGTGCCAAACTGGACCGTGAAGCATTGGTTGACCTGATCCTGCGCTTATCCGCCATTGCCCTGAATCATCCGGCCGTACAGGAAATGGAGATCAACCCGTTGTTAATCCTGCCAGACGGACAGGGCGTGATGGCGCTTGACACACGCGCCATACTGGAGCATTGACATGATCTATCATATTGCCACCCATGATGATTGGCAAGAAGCCATCGAAAACGGTATTTATTTCTGCGAATCCTTGGAATCCGAGGGCTTTATCCATTGCTCTACACTTGAACAGGTGATCCCGGTTGCCAATCGCTTCTATCGAGGACAGAAAGACCTCCTACTGCTTGCCATTGATGAAAAAGAAGTTAACTCACCGGTGCAGTTCGATGAAGTGCCAGACAGCGAAGAAAAGTTTCCTCACGTTTACGGCCCTATCGATTCTATTGGTATCAAACGCGCAGTCCCCTTTCCTCCCGATGATTCAGGATATTTCTCCATGCCGTCGGTATTGTCAACGCCCGCCTGGTGGCAGCAAAAAGCATTGGCAGAATTTACCCAACAAGAGTGGGAGTCTGTGTGTGATGGCTGTGCCCGCTGCTGTTTATACAAATTGCAGGACATAGACACCGATGAACTCTTCTATACCGATGTCGCCTGCCGTTTTCTTGACCTGAATGCCTGCCGCTGCACCGACTACCTGCACCGCCATGAAATCATGCCCACCTGCATCATTCTCACCCCGCAAAACCTGAGTGAAATCCAGTGGATGCCTTCCACCTGTGCCTACCGCATGCTGTATGAAGGCCGTGATCTTGCCTGGTGGCATCCGCTCAATTCCGGTGACCAGCAATCAACCAGCATTGCCGGGGTCACCATCGACAGTTTCGCCGTTTCTGAAAATGATATCGACATGGATAACCTGCAAGACAATGTGCAGGATTGGATCGATTTTGTTTAACCACTAACTTTAGTGTTGAAAGGAAAATAGAATGACTCAACAATGGAACACCCCGCCCGCAATGGCAATTGACAAAACCAAGACCTACCTGATCACCATGGAAACCAACCGCGGCACGATTGAACTGGAACTGTATCCAAAACATGCTCCCATCACCGTGAATAACTTCATCTTTCTCACCAACCAGGGATATTACGATGGGGTCACCTTCCATCGTGTGATCTCAGACTTCGTAATCCAGGGCGGCGATCCCACCGGCACTGGTCGGGGTGGCCCCGGCTACCAGTTTGTTGATGAAACCCGTGGCAACCCGCTCAAACACGAAACCGGTGTCATGTCGATGGCAAACGCTGGCCCCAACACCAACGGCTCGCAATTCTTCATCACCCATTCACCCCAGCCGCATCTGGATGGTAAACATACTGTGTTCGGCAAAGTCATTGCTGGCATGGAGGTAGTGAATAGTATTCGTCAGGGTGACCAGATGATCAAAGTCACTTCCCGTGTAAAATAGGCTTATGCAGAAAAAAATAACCCTGACTCTCATTATCATATTGGTTGGCTTACTCCTGATAGCTGGTGCCTGTAAATCAAAAACAGAGGGCGACAGTCCGGAGGCAGTTTACACACAAGCAGCATTGACCGCTGAAGCTATATTGACCAAACGAGCCAGTGATTCCGGGGAAGAAGAACCTACCCCCACATCTACCGAAATGGCCGAAGCAACAACCACACCCCGGCGCGCTACGGCAACCACTCGTCCTGAAACAGAGGAAGAACCCATCGCCACAGCCACAACCGCCTCGGGTGCCTGTACCCTGGCGGCTGACTTTGTCAAAGATGTCACCATTGAGGACGGCACCCGACTGAAACCGGGCGAAGCATTCACCAAAACCTGGCAGTTGATGAACGCCGGTACCTGCACCTGGGGCAGCGGTTACACTCTCTTTTTCTTCAGTGGCGAACAGATGTCCGCGCCAGCCTCGGTTACGCTTACCAAAGGGATCGATGTCGCGCCCGGCACTTTGATCAATGTCAGTGTTGACCTCGTTGCCCCTGTTGAACCGGGTGAATACCGCGGCGACTTCAAATTCAAGGATGCTTCCGGCAAGGTGTTCGGCATCAATCCCAACGCGGCTGGTTCTGTTTATGTGAAGATTGCGGTGGTTGCATCAACCCCCACCCCAACACCGGTGCCGACTGGCACTCCCACAGTCACAGTGGATGCCACGTCTGGAATACCAGCGCCTTAAAGCTTAGTTTGATTTCCACAAAACAGGGCTGACAAAATTGGCCCTGTTTTATTTTAACAAAGCAAACCGTAAAGCCGCCTCTGCATGCAGTTGGGTTGTATCAAACACAGGGATGCTGACATCGCCATCACCAAGCAGCATGGGAATTTCTGTGCAGCCCAACACCACCCCCTGCGCGCCATTCTGCTGCAAATCGTTCACTATGCGTCGAAATTCCTCTTTTGATGATGGCAGGATCACCCCTTTGATCAACTCATCGTAGATAACCCGATGCACGAGGTCACGGTCTTTCGTCTCAGGAACAACCACGTCGATGCCATGCTTTGCCAGTCCTGCCGCATAAAAACCATCTTCCATCGTATAGCGGGTTCCCAAAAGGCCGGTTTTGGTAATTCCCTTTTCCAGCAAGCTTTCAGCTACAACATCCAAAAGGTTCAATACCGGTATGTTAATGGCACGCTGTATCTCATCCACCACCTTATGCATGGTATTGGTGGCAATTACGACGAAATCAGCACCTGCCTTTTCCAGAATTTGTGCACCCTTTGCCAGTTCTTTACCAATGGCCTCCCAATCACCATTTTCCTGCCAGTGGATATACTGCTCAAAACTGACACTGAATATCACAATCTCTGGATAGCCATGGTTGCCATATAGTTGTATAAACGATTGCACGATCAATTGGTAATAATGAATCGTGGATTCGGGACTCATCCCGCCGAGGATGCCAATTCTTTTCATGAAATTTCCTTTCTCACAACCCTTGCAATACTATCATTCATCCTTCTTGGTCCAATTATTGCATTCATGGCATAATAATAGTGTGTTGATTGTAATATGAACCATCCAAGATTTTCTCACCGACTTGTTTTGATTGTATGTCTGTTGGCGGCCAGCAGTTTGTTTTTGAGCTGTTCACTCTTCTCTCAAAAGAAACCCCCTGCCGCCATCACTCATATCACCAACACGAGGGAAAAAGTGGCTTCCATTAGTGTCCAAATGGAGGAACGAGTCATAAGATCTGCATTGGTTAATGTGGATTTCACCCTCCTTTCTGTTATCAACAGTGATTCGTCTGGTTTGGAACGATCCCTGACCATACCTGTCTTTGACAACCAGGAACTGATCCTTGACCTTGATGCCCCGCTAACCTTGCCCTCCGGTGAAGTGATCCAAACTGGTTCTGTGCGCGGTCAGCCAGGCAGTGGCGTGACCGTTGTCGTCAATGGCACAACCCTTGCTATGGACATCCATGCCGTTGAGGGCATCTTTCAGATTCATTACAATGGCAGTGTGCATGAATTACTGCAACTGGATCTGCCGGGTATTCCTGATTTCACCGAGGAAGATGTTTTCCCAAAAATGGCGCTATCCTCCCTGGACCAGCCACAAGCTACCATTTATCCCATTGATGTCATGGTGTTGTTTTCTCCGCAGGCGGCATCTGCTGCCGGTGGAATTCAAAACCTGCAGAACCAGATCAATCTGGCAGCCGCCCAAACCAACCAGGGATTCACCAATTCAGGAGTTGATATCCATCTGACCATCGTTGCCATGGTCGAAACCAGCACAGAACCAGCCAGCTATTCTGACGCCTTATATTGCATCAAAGAAACCGCTGATGGCTGTTTGGACGGGATTCACGCTTTGCGTGATGCCTATTATGCAGACCTTGTGCTCTATGTGCTCAACAACAACACTTATTGCGGCTTGTCATGGCTGAACACCACGTTCAACGAATATGCTCACACCACCGCCTTTGGCACGGTGAACTGGCGCTGCATGACCGGTTATTACGGGTTTGCCAAAGAGATCGGCCATCTGATGGGCGCGCAAATAGATCGCGCCGCAGCTGTTTTTCGCCAGGGCGCTTTCCCCTATTCCTATGGTTACCAGGCCCCTAACCAGAATTTCCGCACTATCATGGCTTATGACTGTCCTAATGGCTGTCCGCGCATCAACTACTGGTCAAACCCGGACGTCATTTATAACGGCCAACCAACTGGCGTTCTCTATACTGACGGAAATGCGGCAGATAATCGCCGTACATTGAACACGACAGCGCCATTTGTCAGTAATTACCGCGTACCACCCTCACCGCCCGCCCAGGCCACCATTATTAGTCCATCAAATGGTGCTTCTCTAATCGAAACTTCACCAGTCTTTACCTGGAACCCGCTCTATGATTCTCCCGAATTCATTATTGAGGTCAGGCTTCGTTCTAACAGCACTTTGGTTGCGCAATCTAAATTACCCGCACTGGAAGTGTGTACAGACTCGACTTGCTCCTATCAATTTGACCAGGAATTTGCCCCAGAAGATTATCGCTGGCGGGTGGCAGGTCAGAATTCGATCGGCACTGGCCCATGGAGCATTGCCAACAACTTCTCCATTCGCATGCCTGCCCCCATAACAATTTCACCTGACGGCAATGTGAGGATGTTCAATCCACAGCCTATCCTGCGCTGGCAGCACAACTCCTTAGCGCAAACCTATGAAATTCAGGTGAGAAACAGCGGTAACACCATAATCCATCTCTCTCAGGAAACGGCATCAGTTCTCTGTACGGACGATATTTGCCAATTCCAGTTACCTCAGCCATTGCTCGATGGTGAATACCGCTGGTTTGTCCGCGGTTGGATGACAGTTGGGGGCATCTGGAGCCCCGCCGCCGCATTCACCAAGGCGACCTTGCCATCGCCAGAGATCATCAACCCTCCTGCTTATGGCACCCTCTACAACAATCGCATCGAATACCGCTGGCGGCCGGTCAGCCTTGCCCAAACCTACAATCTGCAGTTGACCAACCTGGACAGCGGTCAAATCGATAATTACCAAATAAGCGCTGCTGAAGCCTGTGCTGAACTTCCCTGCCGCTTCTGGCCGGGCGCCCCCTTGCCGATCGCGCACTATGAATGGCGCATCAACGCGCAAATCAGCGCGTTCCCCGGTGAATGGAGCCCCCAAAATCCTTTCCAGGTGCTGCCTATACCGCCGGTCAGCCTGGTATCTCCCAGTTATGATTCCATGATGATCGACCAGGCGCCGACACTGGTTTGGAATCAGTTACCCATCGATGAATTGCGCGCTTACCAGATCCATATCCGCGACGTACAAACGAACACATTGGTGTATTCACAGTTACATGACATCAGTCTATGCAGTGAGGATACCTGTTCTCATCCTGTCAGCGAGAACTTGCCCGATGGCCAATATAAATGGCACATCCGCGCTGTCGCTGGCTCTAACTTTGGTCAATGGAGTCCTTATTGGGCATACACCCAGGCATATACACCGGGCACTACTAACCTATTATTCCCGCAGAATGACCGTATCATCTATGGAGGCCGGCCCACCTTCCGTTGGAGTGTTGTTCCGAACGCAACCAGTTACCAGATGCAGCTGCTGCAATCCGACGCCATTATCGGCGATTGGACAGTCGGCACTGATGTATGCACAAGTGACCAGTGTGAATATCGCATTCCACTAATATTGACACAATTTGACACCTACCAATGGAAAATCCGCGCTGATCGACATGAAATACAAGGGGATTGGAGCGACACATTCATATTCCACTACACGCAACTCTCAATTCCAGCTATGGTTTCACCGACAAACAACAGCAGTGCCGAGAATTCATCACCAGAATTTGTTTGGCAGACGGTACCTGGGGCAACCTTCTATCAATTCCAATTAAAGACAAACGACGATGTGTTGGTGTACAACGTTCTCGCTCCCCAAGGCTCTCTTTGTGGTATCGAGGCCTGCGTCCTCACCTATCCAACCAACCTGCCTGCCGGTGAGTACAAATGGCATGTGCGTGCGCGCAACGGTGGCAACTATTCGCGCTGGTCACCTTACTGGAACCTGACTGTCACCGCCGCCCCATCTCACGAATTCGACTTTGATGGCACTGCGCCCGGCTGGGTTGACCCATTCGGGCGGTGGAGTTTCTTTAATGACAGGGCCTATCGCGGTCAACCCGGCGAATCAACCCACCTCTCAGCCGTCACCTATTATGATGTTGCCTTCGAAAATGCCGCCTTTACCTCCCATGCTCGTTCTGTCGGCGTTAATGGCAGTAATGGCTTCAGCCTGATTCTGCGCGCCACATTTGACGAGTCCGGCCGACTTCAGCAAGGCTACACCATCGATATACAGGGTAGCGCCAATGGCATCACCATCAGCGGCTGGTACAATACAGCCGGATCTTCATCAACCCCCACCAATGCGTTGATAATGCCAGCAGCCTCAGTGTCAGGTATCGACATCAGCTTATATAACACCTACGACCTGGTAGTACAGGGCAACCAGGCAAATGTTTTCGTCAACGGTACGCAGGTATACACAATGACAATGGATCCAGTTGTAACAAGTGGTCATTTTGGTTATGACGTCATCTCTGCCAACAGCGCCGGCCACTCAGTAGACATTGCCTGGGCAAAGATCATCCCTTGATGCTTTTGTCAATGCATCTCTTATAGTTTTTGGGTACAATAGATTTAATGAAAAGTATTCAGGAGCAAATATGACCAACGGTCAAATCTTTCATGTGAATGACACCAATTTCCAATACGAGGTGATTTCTTTTTCTCAGAACACCCCGGTGGTGGTTGATTTCTGGGCGCCCTGGTGTCGAGAATGCCGCACCCTGTCACCGCTCCTCGAAAGATTGATCAGCAAAGAATTTCGTCAATTTCGCCTTGCGAAGATCAATGCCGATGAGAATCCTAACACAACCCTGATGTATTCCGTGCATAGCCTGCCAACAGTCAAGGCCTTCGCCAATGCGCGTGTTGTCGACCAATTTGTTGGCATGGTGCCAGAAATGCGTATCCGCCAGATGCTGATTAATCTCACCAAGGCTGAAACCAACTCTCTCACCCTGGAAAAGGCCAATAATTTACTGGAGGACAATCAACCCGAAGCCGCTGAAAAAGCCTATCGAGAGTACCTTCATACCAACCCCCAATCCTCCGAAGCCTTCTTAGGGCTGGTCAAAGCTTTGCTTCTCCAAAATAATTTCATCGAATCCTATGGGATATTGGGGATATCGCCAATCACCAAAATTTCGACCGAAGCACAGCAACTCCGCACATATGCAGACCTCATGACAAAATTCACCGAAGATAATCTGCCGGGGAACAGTGAGCTCGATATAATTTTTCGGACTTCCCTCCGTCTGATCACACTTGGCAATTTTCCAGCCGCCCTGGATGGATTGCTGGATATCATGCGCAAAGACAAAGACTATCGCGACGGGAAGGCCAAAATTGTGTTCCTTGCAACACTTGATCTGATTGGTGCTAACACGCCCATGGCAAAAAAATACCGTCAAGAACTATCATCAATACTTTTTTAACCCATTCCCTTTGGTATAAAATCATATCCTGCATTATACTAACCGTAACGGATACGAAAAATCCTTCAATCAAAAATCCACTTTTTATTCCAAAAGGATAGATATGGGCAAACTTCAACTTTCCCTGTTGAATTCCAATGACACCGCCAACGTCAACCGCCTGCAAACACTCCTGTCGTTATCGATCACAGTGAGTTATGCCCTGATCGTTATTGGATTCAGCCTGCTGCTGCAAACCTTGCTGAGAACCAATAACACCCTCGTATTAGGCGTGTTGGTGCTTGGTTTCGCCATCTTGCTATTCCCCCTGCACCAATTGCTTGAAAAACGCCTCAATACCGTTTTTCAACAACCAACAGAGGCCTACCAGGAGAATCTAAAGGAGTTTGCAGTAGCCTTAACCAATTTGCAAACACCGGTAGCAATTGCAGAAGTATTATGTGAGCAGATATCAAACGCACTAAATCCCGCGTCAGTTTTTGTTTACTTATTTGACGAGGACAAACAGGTGTTCGCTTCTGTCACCTCCAATCATCCCTCGATGAACACGGAAGTCACTTTCCTGCCTCAATCTGAGTTGGTATCGATCCTGGAAGAACAAGAAAGTGTATTCATTGATCTCACAGATATACCGCCAGTTCTTTCAGCCGTACAGGCAAAAATCAAATTAATAGATTGCAATCTGTTTATAGCCTTGCCCGGTCGTCAGGCTGGGCAGTTAAGTGGATGGGTTGCGTTATCGCACAGTGCAGAAGAAGCATTTTCTCCGTCGCAGTTGAATTTTTTGCAGACTGTTTCGCACCAATCAGCCATTGCCATCGAACGCAACTCAGTGGTAGAGAATTTGGAAAACCGTCTGCGTGAAATGGACGTCCTTCGCATCATCTCCGAAGGAGTGAACCTCACCCTTGAGTTGAACGATATCCTCGAATTGGTCTATTTCCAAACCAGTAAGATCATCCCCTCCAGCGAATTTATCATCCAACTCTATGACGCAGATATTCAAGGTTTTCTGAACCTGTTTGTGGTAAAAGACAATAATCGCATAACAGCCGAAGAGAACATTTTCGTGCCTGCCATTTCATCCCTGCAGCAGATAATCAGCACAGGTGACACACTCACTGCCACGAATTTCCGCCTGGAGATCGACCCCGATTCAAAAGATGATGTTTATGCCTGGATGGGCACCCCCCTGAAGACCAGTGATGCTACCATCGGTGTGATGAGCATTGCAACACGAGATCCGGCCATGACATTCACCTTCACCCAGCGGCGTATGTTTGAATCCATTGCCGGACAGGCATCGGGCGCTATCATAAAAACCCGCCTGATCGATGAAACCAACCAGCGTGCCAAACAATTCTCTGCGCTGAATGAGGTAACACAACAAATTACCTCTACATTCAATGTAGATTTCCTGCTCCATACCATTGTTGAACGGGCAGAAGCCATGCTGGATTGCGAAGCCTCCAGCCTGCTTTTATTCGATGAAGAAAGAGAAAATCTTTACTTTCGGGTTGTCACCGGGCCTGTAGCAGACCAATTGAGAAATAAACCGATCGAAAAAGGGTCAGGGTTTGCCTGGCAAACCGTCAGCGAAAAAAAATCAATTATCAATAACAGAATCCTGACCACCGATGCTTGGAATCAGCAGGTCGATGCCTCAACGGGATTTGAGACCAAATCCATGTTGACTGCTCCTCTTATCAGCCAGGGAGAAGTCATTGGTGTCATTGAAACCATCAACAAAATTAATGGCCAGCCCTTCACCGAAGTGGACCGAGAAATTCTCCAGGCTTTTGCCGGACAAGCCGCCATCGCCATCGAAAACGCCGAATTGTATACCCAGACTGACCAGGCATTGTCAGAGCGTGTTGAAGAGCTCTCCATCATGCAGAATATTGACCGTGAGCTTAACACCAGTCTTGATATAGCGCGCGCCATGCAAATCACCCTGGATCACGCCATGATGCGCTCACACGCAGACGCAGCTTTCATTGGGTCGGTGAATGTCCCCGAACGAACCATAACCATCATGTCTTCTGAGGGCTATCCCGAGGAAGCGAGTCTACCCCAACAGGAAATCCTTTCCATCAACCACTATCCCAATATTCAGAATATTCTGGAAACCGGCAAGGCGCAATCTATCGCTATTGAAAATGATCAAGAATCAATACTTCCCAATTGCCAACGACAGACCATCATCCCTATCAACCGTGAAAACGCCCCCATTGGGGTGATTATTCTTGAAATGTTGGAAGCCGATCCAATCGATGAAGAAACCATAGAATTTCTAACCCGCTTGAGTGATCACGCGTCCATTGCCATCGCCAACGCTGACCTGTATTCGCAAGTGCAAAGCGCCAATATCGCCAAAAGTGAATTTGTGTCATTCGTGTCACATGAATTAAAAAATCCCATGACATCCATCAAGGGATACACGGATCTGCTTCTCGCCAAGGCTGTCGGTCCAGTTACCGAAGCCCAGGATAATTTCTTGAATACCATCCGCTCCAATGTCGAACGCATGAATGTGCTGGTATCTGACCTTTCAGATGTCAGCCGCATTGAAGCCGGCCGATTACGCCTTGATTTCGCCAAACTCGATTTGAAAAAATTAATGGACGAAGTCATCCGTTCTCAATCTGCTATGATTGAGCGCAAAGAACAACAACTGTTGATAGAAATTGAAGAAAACCTGCCCCCGATTTGGGCGGATCGGTATAGGGTAGTACAGATTATCACCAACTTGATTTCTAATGCCAATAAATACACCGGCCAAAACGGCATTGTTACCTTCACCGCCGAACAATCACCCAACATTTGGGATGCAGAAGGCGCTCCCAATGTCGTTCACATATCAGTGAAAGACAACGGTATGGGAATATCAGCAGAAGATCAGGCGATGATTTTCCAAAAATTCTTCCGGACAGAATCCGCCAAATCCAGCGATATGCCCGGGACCGGTTTGGGCTTGAACATCACCAAAAACCTGGTCGAAATGCAGGGCGGCACGATCTGGTTCGAAAGCGCTTTGGGAGAGGGCACCACTTTCCACGTGACATTCCCGGTCGCAGATTAATTTCGCAACAAAACAAATTAAGAGGCGCAGGTGACAAAACCCGCGCCTCTTTGGTTCTCAGATAGACACCTTTGGCAGGCGTTCTTCGATTGTACTGATCGCCTCTTCCGGGTAGGTATAGTCCACCAGCGCACCTGACAAGTAGTTTTCGTATGAGCTGAGATCAAAATGACCATGCCCAGAAAGATTGAATACTATCACCCGTTTCTCGCCGGCTTCTTTTGCCTGAAGGGCTTCGTCTATAGCTGCCCGGATTGCGTGGGCAGATTCTGGCGCTGGCAGGATACCTTCGGTTCTGGCAAAAATCGCTGCCGCTTCAAAGGTTCCCAACTGATGAACAGCAATCGCATCGATAAGTCCTGCATCGCACAAGGCACTCAAAGATGGCGCCATGCCATGATACCGCAAACCCCCGGCATGAATGGCAGCGGGAATGAAATCTGATCCCAGAGTGAACATCTTGACGATGGGCGCCATTTTGGCAGTGTCGCCATAATCAAAAGCATATGTCCCCCGCGTTATCGAAGGAGTTGCTGCGGGCTCTACCGCCACCAATCGCGTCCTCTGCCCATTCTTAAGATTCTCTCGCAGGAAAGGATAGGCAATGCCGCTGAAATTCGATCCACCACCCACACAGCCGATGACAACATCCGGATATTCGCCTGCCAGGTCCATCTGCTTCAACGTTTCTTCGCCGATCACAGTTTGATGCAGCAATACGTGGTTAAGCACTGACCCCAGTCCATACTTCTTTGTCCCGCCTGAGAGAGCTGCCACTTCCACAGCCTCTGAAATAGCAATACCTAATGACCCGGGGTTATCAGGGGTCTTTTCAAGAATCGCCCGACCGCTGTGCGTGCGGTCGCTGGGGCTGGCAAAGACTTCTGCCTCATACATCTCCATCAGAATCCGCCGGTATGGTTTTGCAAGGTAGGACACTTTCACCATGAACACTTCCAGCGAGATGCCCATGAAATTGCACGCCATCGCCAGCGCTGAACCCCATTGCCCTGCCCCGGTCTCAGTGGTCATGGCATGTACCCCCTCCACCTTGTTGTAAAAAGCCTGGGGAATGGCAGTATTCAATTTATGACTGCCCGAGGGAGAGGCGCCTTCATACTTGTAATAAATGTGGGCTGGTGTGTCCAGTTTCTTTTCTAGCTGCCGGGCTCGAATCAAAGGTGTCGGGCGGTACAGCTTGTAAACATCCCTGACTTCTGCCGGAATTTCTATATAGCGCTCGGTGCTGATCTCCTGTTGAATCAACGCCATAGGAAACAGAGCGCTCAGAAACTCCGGGGTCACAGGTTCCAAAGTTTGCGGGTTCAACACAGGTGCCGGGGTGATGTCAGCATCTGCCAAAATGTTGTACCAAAACTTCGGAATATCACTCTCACCCAAATTGAAACGAATTGTGTCTGTCATGTCAAAATCCTCCTACTATTTTTATTTAACAAAAAAACCATCCATCCTGTTCAAGGACGAATGGCTTATATACCTTCCGTGGTGCCACCTTGTTTAGACCAAAAAAACCATTTGTGATGCACTACAAATGGTTCCGCCAGCCTCACTCTTTTCGGATACGGCCAAAAATCGGCTTATATCCTCAATCCTGTTAACGGAGATCAATCCGGCTCAGACTACTCGATTTCTTTCATCCTGCAACTCCGAGGACCATTCATCTTTTTTGAAACCGTGGCATTTCACCAAATCACCACTCTCTGGAGGTTCCTGAAAAAGACTACTATCCCTCTTCTTCGTTTTTTTATTGTTAAATTAGGGCTATTATAAGGTTTATTGGGGTCTTGTCAAGCCAAATCGACAAAATCAATCTCAGAAAAATGCACCGCCTGGTAGGTTTCGACCGTCAAAGTACCTGCTTTCCAGCGATTGCCGTCAACACCCATTTTATGGCACAAGTGTGTGAGGAAATCCTCCACCTCAGGCAACTGCTCCCATACCTGCGGCAAAAACGTTGCCCGATGATGACCCTCGCTCAGAATCACTCCATCAACACCCGGCCGTAATTTTTGCTTTAGGTCTTCAGCATCAGAATACGCCAGCGGCAGTGGATCAGTCAGATATGACACCTCCACCACAATTTCAGCCAGCTCGCTTTTCTGCACCGGCGAAAACCGGTAATCATGGAATGCTGCTGCTTTGGCATGCTCGCACACATCTTGCACCAGAGGCTGGTAAGCCGAAAGGGTACCGATGCAGCCACACAGTTGTCCATGCTTTGTTAATGTAACAAACGTCGCCCCAAATTCCTGCAGATGGGCAGGAATTTCATCAAAGTTGGGCCGTTTTTTACTCTTATCGAATTCACCCAAAATACAATCTCTGGCAATCGCTAACAACATTTTCATATCATCGCTGCTGAAGTGGACGGTCAATTTAATGCTCCTTTCCAATTTGCTTCACTATCTCAGTTACTCTATAATCATCCTACTAATACCATTATAGCCAACAGAATGAGTTATATGAACACTACCAACCCTCAACTTTTTCAAACTCTCATAAAAATCGGTAAAATGGTCAGTGTTTTTGCCTTTGTTTCTGCAACCCTGTTTACGATGTGGACACCGGCAAACATCCTGGTTAACCAGAACCAACTGGTTGGCTTGCCGTTCGCCGATAATGCCGCGTTGGTTGTTGACTCAGAACAAGCTGTATCACCTTACCAAAAAATCGGTATCATTGTTGGACACCATGGCTACGCCCCAGAGGGAATACCTGACCCGGGTGCCGTCTGCCCGGATGGGTTAACCGAGGTATCCTTGAATTTGCGGATTGCTACCCTGCTGCGGCAGGACCTTTTACAGGATGGGTTTATCGTAGAGCTTTTAGATGAAGTGGATCCACGCCTGGAAGGATACGAGGCTTTGGCGGTCATCTCAATCCACAACGATACATGTGAATACATTGATAACAGCGCAACCGGCTTCAAAGTAAAAGCAACCTATAAGGAAACCAACCAGCCTGAATTAAGTGAACGACTGGCTGCCTGCATTGTCAACCGCTACAATACCGTCACAGGGTTGCGTTATGATCCCAGGGTGACCGACGATATGACCAGATACCATGCGTTTGAAAAGTTCGCCGGAAACACCCCAAGCGCGATCGTCGAAACTGGCTACATGCTGCTTGATCGGCAGCTGCTAACCGAACAACCCGACCTGGTGGCGCATGGTCTGGCACAGGGCATCCGCTGTTATGCCTACAATGAGACCATCAATTTAGGGCAATAGACAGAAGATGATGGACAACATTTCTCCTCAATTTTCGGATTTCCTGCAGATGGCGCTAAGCGCTTATCAGGGTAAAGACCTGTTGAATGCCAAACGCTATGCCAAACAGGCGCAGAAACTGAATCCAATGCATGAAACACCCTGGCTGATTCTGGCTGCCACAACCAATCCTGACCAGGCGCTGCAATACCTGACAGAAGCAAAAAGCCTGATACCCGATTCACCGCGCATCGATCAGGCAATCCAAATATCCCGCCAAAGGATCAATAAAGCAGCTATTCAGGAAAACCACAAATCCACTGAAACACCTTCGCCACCCAAAAATACAGCGGTGGCAAAGCCAAAAAACACCTCAAAACCAAAATGGCTTGGAACAATGCTGGTTATCCTGGTACTTCTTTCTCTGATAATAGTCGCCGTTGGGCAGCACCCTCCCATCCGCCACATGGTGTCCGCTTTCTTTGCCACCCCGACCATCAACAATGAACGGCCGCATGATTTTTACCAAAAACCAAGCATCACCCCCAGTAGCACGATAACCCCGACACTCACAAGCACCCCGACACCGACTGCCACCACAACGCCTACCCTTACATCGACAGCAACCCCAACCAACACTGCCACTCCGACAGCGACCCAAACATTCACGCCCACATCGCTGCCCGTGATCACTGCCGAACGCTGGATTTTGGTAAAACTAAGCGAACAAATGCTCTACGCCTACGAAGGCGATCAGATCGTGAATACTTTTCTGGTTTCTACTGGCCTACCCAATACCCCCACTGTAATGGGTCAATTTGCTGTGTATATCAAGTATCGATACACCAACATGTCCGGCCCGGGTTACTTCCTCGCTGATGTTGAATACACCCAATATTTCTACAAAGATTACGGCATTCATGCTGCTACCTGGCACAACAATTTTGGTACACCCATGAGTCATGGTTGTGTCAACATGCGTCTCGAGGATTCCAAGTGGTTGTTCGATTGGACAAAGATAGGCACTGTGGTTTATATTCAATACTAGAGGTAGATGAATATGGCAATGAAAGCAATCTTTGAAGGTCTGGTTTTTGACGAAAACGAAAACCCTGCTGATGTGAGAAATATTGGCGATGAAGCATTTTATGTGGTTGACGATGATGGCTTTATGCGCCACATCCCTGCTGAAGATGTAGACCGTCAGATTATTGAACAACTAAAAAAACAATTCGATGAAAACAAAGAAGCCATCATTGAACAATCAGCCAAATTGCTGGGCATCGAAGATCCTTTTTCACAGGCCGCCATGGCAAGCAAATTGGGTGATTTTGACCAGCAATACGACCTGTTAAAAATGGTGGGCATACCAGAAAACGATCGCATGTTTTTGGGCATGGCTGGTTTCAAGGTCATCATTGACATCCATGGCAATTTGGTGGAATTCCACCAACCCAGCCAGCCTGAAGAAGAATGATACTTTGAGTTGTTGCACAAAAAAAGCGGTGAGTGTTAATTCACCGCTTTTTTTTTATTTTATGTGGAGAAAAATTTTAGATTTCGAGTACCCCTGCCTCGTTCGGTAGAGCGAGAGAGCCTTTCTTATAGGCTTGCCCCAAGAAACTGCCCAATATCGAGGCAGAATATGGCACCGTGAACAACACCCCCAAACCACAGGCGATGCTACCTAACATTGAAAGAATAGGCGTAACAATGATATAGACTGCCAAAACCAGCAGGTAGGGAACGATAGCATTCTTCAAAATGCTGAAATTGCGTTTGAAGTTGAACGCAGCTTTGAAGTCCTTGAGTTGGAGATCAATAAGCGCTACAAAAGATAGGAAGCCCGTGAAGATGCTTACCAACAGGGCAAGGCCACCGCAGCAAACACTGGTCACTATCATGATCCATTCAGAACCTCCCGGTCCTGAATCAGCGGTTAAAAACGCAGCAATGGCAATCGGAACGACGAACAAAATGACGGGAATAGAATAGACAAACGAAACCACCGCACCCAGAAGACCCTTAACAATGAATTGACCGAAATTAATGTCCGGTAACTCAACCTCGTCACCGCTTTGCGCTTTGGTGAAACGTCCGGCGACTTCCATGGTCCATCCAATCAAGTAAAATGGCCCGACGATTGGGATCAAGGTGATTAAACCAGTCAAGAGCAGTTTTTTCCACCAGACCTCATCTTTGAATTGATACGAAAATGCTAAGCCGAAATCCATATTGTTCTCCTTGTATTATGTTTATTAGAAATGATCGTATTGGCTGACATCCATCACAAATAACACTGTATGACGCACATCTTCAGCACTAGGTTGTGTGCAATGCGAGCGGATAATTTCCAGCACTTGTTGTACTTCATCATCCTCCACGCCAATCATAGCAGTGGTTTGGCCTCGTCGCAAGAAACCGCCCGTCGACGCTACCGAAGTGATCTTAAATCCTTCCGTTGTCAACGCAGATGACACCACATCAGTGTCCGAATCACGCATAATGGCAATGATTAATTTCATCTCAGATCTCCTCGTAGTGTTCAATATCGAGTGAAAAGCAAATGGCTCCCCCCACATTGATCGGTGTTGGTGCGGGTAACGGTAATGGTGTACTTTCCAATGGCAAAGCGATAAATTCTACGCGCTGTTTACAGGTTTCATTCAGAATATCCAGCACCTTTTCGCGATTTTCTATGTGCAATGCAATCAATAGCATACTATTCCGCCGACGCAAAAAACCACCTACGGAAGGTAATTTTGTCACTTTTTGATTGATTTTGTTGAGCATATGAATCGCCAGATCCGCATCCTGCGCCTGGATTATGACAAGTAATAAAGTGTCAATATCGGGTTGTTCAGGTGTTGCCATTAGAGGTTTCCTTTTGTATGTTCTCGTTGGCTGTTATAATGATATATGAAAATAGAGATAGAAATTCATTACATCTATACTCAGATTCTACCATATAACATTAAAGAAAACTCAAGAAATCGGCATTACATTTATGCAAGAACAGAGAAATTCATTACCCGATAATTCTAAGCCACAACAGACCCCTGATCTCTCGCACGGGTGGTATGGTGATTCGCAGCCGTCAGACACGGAGAGGCGTCCTTCACCACCCACGACGGTTCCACCAAAGTCGCCTGCCCGCAAGTCCTTATCACCCTATGCACAGACGCAACCGCTAAAACCTTCACAACAAAAAGCACCGCTAAACCCAGATCAAGTTCAAGTTAATGAATCATGGTTGCAGCAGTTAAAATCCAAACTTAAGTCCATCCAGTTCGTTAAACCAGACGCCTCACAGACCAAGAAGGTCATGGGTTGTTTGCTGCAGTTTCTCCTGATCGCCATTTTCGCGGGCATCATTTTGCTCAGTGCAGGAGCAGGTTTCGCATTTCTGCAATATCAAACCATCAAAAATGGGCCTGATTTTCCCGATGTGAGAACCTTGAAGGAACAGGCAGCCCAATTTGAAACGACCTACATTCTGGACAGAGAAGGCAATCTGTTGTATGAGATCGTAGATCCTATGGCCGGCAGGCGCACTTATGTGGCTTTAAAAGACATTGACCCGCAACTAATCGCTGCCACCATTGCGACGGAAGACAAAGAATTTTATAACCACCCTGGTTTCGACCCTGTGGCCATCGCCCGCGCACTGATCCAGAACCTGCTTGCCCACCAGACGGTATCTGGGGCATCAACAATCACCCAGCAGCTGGCCCGTATGGTCTTGCTTGCCCCCGAAGAACGCTACGAGATTACCTATTCACGCAAAGCCAAAGAAATCGTTGTCGCCGCAGAACTGACTCGCATCTATTCCAAAGAAGAAATTCTTGAAATTTACCTGAACCAGATCAATTACGGCAACCTGGCGTATGGCGTCGAAGCTGCTTCGCAGACCTATTTCAAAACCTCGGCGGAAGATCTCACATTTGGCCAGGCCACCTTCCTGGCAGGCCTTCCACAAGCCCCTGCTATCTGGAATGTATATCAGAACCCGACAGGCGCCATCAATCGCCAATCTCAGGTGCTCACCTTGGCACAGGAACTGAGCCAGGAAACTGGTTGTATCTATGTCAGCAGCCAGCACGACCGGGTATGCGTCACCAGCGCAGACACCGCCAACGCTCTGCTGGAAATCCTCGATTACGATTTTCCCCCGCTGACATTCGCCATGGAATTCCCTCACTGGGTTTTCTATGTACACAACTGGTTGTTTGAAAACTTTGACAGCAACATCATCTATAATTCAGGTTTTACCATCCACACCAGCATTGACCCCGTGCTGCAACGTGAAGCAGAGCGGCTGATCACTGAACAGGTCAACAGCCTTGCAGACAGTCAGGTACAAAGCGGAGCGCTGGTTGCCATCCACCCTCAAACCGGTGAAATTTTGGCAATGGTCGGATCTGCTGATTTCTACAACGAAGAAATCTCTGGCCAGGTAAACATGAGCATCTCTCCCCGTCAACCCGGCAGCACCATCAAACCATTGGTATATCTGGCTGCCTTTGAAAAAGGATGGACGCCGGCAACCTTACTGTGGGATATTCCGCTCGAGTTTTCGCCCTCAGGCATGCCAGATGAATTCTCCCAGCCCTACAAGCCGGTGAATTATGACCGAAAATACCATGGACCGGTGACAGTGCGATATGCCCTCGGCAATTCATACAATATCCCAGCGGTCAGCGCCCTTCAATTTGTTGGGGTATACCAGGATCCTGAAACATTGGAGGAAAATGGGTTCATCACCTTTGCCCAACGGATGGGTATCAGCACATTGACCAGACCAGATTACGGCCTTTCTCTGGCATTAGGTGGTGGAGAAGTCACCCTACTGGAACTGACCCGCTCATTTGGCATCATGGCCAATCAGGGCAGAAGTGTTGCCCCGATAGCCGTCACCCACATCACAGACCGCATGGGACGCACTGTCTATGAAGCCCCGCAGCCCGCTTTCCATGAGATCATTCGCCCAGAACATGCCTTTTTGATCAGTTCGATATTATCAGACAATGCCGCACGCACAGATATGTTCGGTGCCAATTCCACCTTACGCCTGCCTTTTCCGGCTGCTGTGAAAACGGGCACAACGGATGATACCCGCGACGCCTGGACGATTGGTTACACGCCTGAACTTGTTACTGGTGTCTGGATTGGCAATGCTGACAACAGCGAAATGGATGATATCACCGGATATCGCGGCGCGTCGCCGGTGTGGAATCAGTTCATGCAGTTTGCGATTCCGCGGATGACCGATAATCCCTCCGCATTTCTCCCCGTAAATGGTGTCATGGAAAGAACCATCTGTACCTATTCAGGCACTGAGCCATCCCGCTGGTGTAGCAACACCCGCCCTGAATACTTCGCCTACGATCAGGGGCCGTTACCTGAGGAATTCGATTTCTGGGCAGACGTGCGGGTTGACCCCTGGACGAAATTGCTTGCCAGTGATGAATGTGACAACAACCCGGAAGTCCTGTCGGTACTGAATGTGAAAGATGAAGAGGCTGTCGCCTGGATTCGCGGCACCAACCAGGGCAAAGCATGGGCAGAGAGTATCGGTTTCCAGGAACCGTTCGACATTCTGCCCGAAAAACAATGTGAACTCTCCGATCCGCAGGCCAGGGCAGAATTCGCTTTTCCACAGAATGGGGAACTGATCACCCAGGAAGAAGTCGGCATCTACACCGTGGCAACCGCCACCCGCAACTTCCAGGGATACACCCTCTCTTACGGCATCGGCGAAAACCCCGCAAATTGGATTGAGTTGATGAATGACAATGTCATGCATGACCAACCCAGGCTGATTCATACCCTGGACGCGCGAGACCTGCCCAACGGGCCGATTACCCTCAGACTGATTGTGTTTAGCAACCGCGCCACAAAAGTGGAAGCCCGTGTGACCATCACAATCAATGTGCCAACGCCTACACCGACACCAACACCTACAGTGACGCCTACGCCTACCCCCACACCAACGCCAACGTTGACACCCATACCGATTGAAGAAGTGGCAGCGGGAGAGGCATAATCAAACCACAATCACCGGGGCAGAATACTGGCCGTTTCGATTTGGTTTAATAAAAAACATAATCTAAAAAAAATTCTTGAGAATTTCAGCTGGGTTCTCCGCTAAGGTACCACCTTTTATGCTGCAATTGATTATCAGCAAGTTCTTCATGTCCATAAAAATGCTGTACCTCTTTTCCCCAGAATATAGTCGTCAAATATTTTGGCACCAACCCCTGTAGATAGTCCGACACAGACAAACAAAGGTAACAAATGCTCTTCTCGAGGATGACAATACCTGGCACCCGGAATATTTTCCCAGTTTATTAAGGATTCCCACTTCTTATCTTCCTCTTGATAACCACAGCAAATTTCAATCAGCTTGTTTTGAAACTCATCATTTACGGGATCTACGGTACTTTCCCCTGTAAAGTAGAAGCGTCTCATGTTATGAAATGAAAACCCCGAACCAATGAATAGAAAATTGTCCTCAAGTAACGGTCTTAATGCCTTCCCAATACTGAGATGTGTCATTGGGTCAAGATTATGATGTAGTGAAATCTGAATAACAGGTATATCAGCATCTGGATATATCATCTTTAAGGGTATATAAGAACCATGGTCATAGGGTCTTTTATCGTCCAACCGATACTTAATTCCATTCTTCATAAATAGGTCAGCGACCTTTAAAGCTAACTCACTATCCCCTTTGCATGGATATTTGATAGTATAGGCAGCCTCAGGAAATCCATAATAATCATACATAATCTCAGGTTCACTTCCACTTTGGACGGTAACCACATCTTCCTCCCAGTGAGCACTGAATACAATAATTGATTTTGGTCTATTTATTCTTCCTGGAAGGCTTTTCATAAATTGAATCATTGTTCGATGGGAAGGATCATCCAATATGGGAAGTGGACCTCCACCATGTGAAAAATATATAACCTGACCATTCAGGTTTAAATTATCTTTGTTCATAATGACAACCTCCTTATCCAATGATGAAACGCAATGCTGCCAATCATCTTCTATCATATCATATACCGGAAGCCTTTTCCTACAGGGGATGCTACTTAATTACCGGAAACAAACTACGATCAGTTCACTATGGTGATTCATCTTTACCACAATCCGCGCCTCATCAGGTGTCACTCGTTCAACCCGGCCTAATGGCCTAATGCTACTGATTGGCGCGATTAAATCGTTGAGATTTCCTTGGTTATAGATACATGTGGACGGTCAAAACTTTTTTCATAAACATTATTGGCTTTGAGCTGGTAGTCCCAGAATGAGTTTAATCGTCCAGTTTTAGCAACTAATTTGACAAGGGAGCCAATAACCTTGCCAAATCGAATCGGCATTGCCAATTGGCGGATATCTGCCCGGTTATATTTGCCCTCATTCACCAAATTCACGATAGCATTTACCATTGGTTCCATCATTTTTTCTTGAGCCTTAGCAGGCCTCGTCACCAAGCCTTCCACCCCGCCCTTTATGGCTGTGCCAAGATACGTTCTTCCCAATTTGACAGCCAATTGTTCAAAATATGCCTCAATATAGTGAGATTGACTGCTTTCCGGAAAACCAGATTGAACAAAAAAACCAATGCTCCCCTGGCAGGTTTGAAGTTTCTCGATAAATCTCATGACGTGGGAAGGCATGGCATGCACGTACAGGGGCATGAAGAACATAACGTGTTTATCGTTCTTAAAATTCTCTGCCCACTCCGCCCATTTATTTCTTTCCTTCAAATCACGAACCTCAATCCTGTCACCAAGGGCTTCAACAGTTTTTTGCAAAATAAGGGCGGAATTGCTGCCACTCCTTCTGGGGGAACCGTTATAAATCACCAGTTTCTCCATGGGTTCCGTCGATTCAAAAGCCACAGCCTGGTTTTTCGCCTTTCTTGGTTCCAGCAGGCGCAGTTGAAGGTTCTCCTCTTTTACGATACGGTAGACCATCGATTTAAAATGGTAGGCTGTACGGTACAGAAAATCCTCGATGACTTGTTCTTCTTGATTTGTTAAGCCTTCGGTATCAAAATAAAAAACCAAATCTGGATAACGCTCATATCTGGCGACATGATGACATTCGCCATCAACGATTTCTATATAGGGATGGTAGTGGGGAATTGTTCTGTCAAAAAAAGCTTTGGCTTGATGATTGATGAATCCTTGCGCAGTATCAAAGAGTAAAACTACAGTATCACTGTTTACATAGTCAGGGTAGTGTTCGGCCATCTGATCCTTCATCACACACTTGCCCGGGGTCTTGAGCCAGCAGTTCCAACAACCAATACATGCATTTATGGATTGATCTCCTAACCTCACAACCTCTACAGGTTCAACATAAAGATTGCGGACAGCCTCATAGATTCCACCATTTTCTTTCTCTCGTAGATCAAACATAGTTTTCATATATATTCCTCCTTCAATTCCCTTTGTTTTTTTCAGCGTATAAATGCTTTTGCCAACCAATGACCGTCCAGGCGTCGTGCCTGACATGAGTAGTTCCTAATACACAGGAGTTTTTTTCCATCATAGCGTAAAAAAAGCTCATACAGCATTTTGAAAACTTCCGTCTTAGAGCCAGGTATATCGAAGGCCAGCCCTCCAAGAAAGACAGTATCATACCATGCATTAAACCCTTCCTTCATTTGACTTATGCCGCAACCGCTGTTAACTGAATAACTCTCCCCTGTCTCTTATCATAAACCATCGGAAGGCTCGATATATACACCCAGGTGCCATCCATCAGTCCTACCAAATAATTGAAAAGAGTATAGCTAAACATTGAAAGACCCTCTACGACTCCACCCATGCCATCAATACTATCGTCTCAATGTGATAAGTCTGTGGAAATTGGTCAAAAAAGGCCACCTCGTCCAGTCGATATCCCTGTTGGACAAAGCGCTTCACATCTCTTGTCAGTGTGGCAGGGTCGCAGGACACATAAGCAATCCAGGGCACTTGCTTCTCCACCAACCAATCTACTACGGAACCAGCCAGACCCGATCGCGGCGGATCCACAATCACAATATCCGGCGTTTCAGTAATACCGGGCAGTATGATTTCGACAGCCCCTTCATAAATCTCGATATGGTCAAATGCATCCAGATTGACCACATAATCAGCCACAGCCGAGGGTGATTGCTCGATCCCTACAACTTTTCCAGAGCGCTCTGCAAAGAATCGACTGAACAAACCGACACCGCAATAGAGATCGAACAAGGTGACATCCGCCCCATCGGGCAGCCGGCTCGCTAAAAATACCGCCATTCGTTCGGCCATGGGCAGGTTGGCCTGGAAAAAAGAGCCAGCCGATACCACGAAGTCATAATCACCAACACTGAAGACCTGCGACTCACTGCCAGCCAGAACAACCTGGCCAGCGGGAGATTGGTGTACTATCGATCCGGTGAAATCAATCGAAACTTCAGGGAGGGTAGTTTCATCACTGTCGATAATGATCATCACTTCATCGGTGGAATCCCAGCGAAATTCCACTGTGTTGATCGAGTCTTCCGCCGAAAGCGTGAATTGCTTCAGGAATTTTTGCAGCTGCCCTTTTGCCAGCAAACAATCAGCAACAGGTACCAGCAGGTTTGAACCCTGTTGTAAGAACCCCAGGGTGCCATCATTCGCCACATGCAGCCGCACCGCATTCCGGTAATGGTATTCTTTACCAGACAATTCGATCACCTTCAAAGGAATATCATCAATACCGCCATTACGTGAAAAAAGGTCCTTAAGGATGTCACCTTTTGTCTCGATCTGGTCACCATAAGGTAAATGTTGGTAATGGCAGCCGCCGCAATCACCGAAATATGGGCAGGGAGGCGCAATCCTTCGCTCCGAAATTTCTAACCAACGGACTGCTTTTCCACGGGCATAACGCTGCTTCTCTTCTGTGATCTCCACCATGACCAGCTCTCCCGGAAGCACAAACGGCACAAAAACTGATCTGCCATCACCCAGCCGTCCCAATCCCTCTCCGCCATAGACCAGCTTTTCAATTCTCACCTGTTGTTTTTCCAAGAGTTAGCTCCCTTAATCAAGTTTATGAAAAATCATTTTTAGAATTATAATAAGATTTTAGAGAATCAAGTCATGCGAAACGAGGTCGGCAATGGCAAAAATTTCCCTGAGAGCATACCTGCGAGAAATAAATACCCTCATCGAGAGTAAAAATATCGATTTGGCATTTGAACACTGCAAACACATCCTGAAAAGCTACCCGAAATACATTGATATTTACCGGTTGCTTGGAAAAGCCTATCTGGAATCTTCACGCTATGAAGAAGCAGAAGGTATGTTCCGGCGGGTGCTGGCTGTTCTACCCGACGACTTTGTCTCGCACCTTGGTCTTAGCGTTGTCAAAGAAGAGAGCAGCGACCTCGATGCCGCCATCTGGCACATGGAACGCGCTTATGAGTTGAAATCCACCCAAACCATCCATGAAGAACTGCACCGCTTGTTCACCCAGCGCGATGGCATCGCCCCCCCAAAACCTCTCATTACACGCGGCGCTTTGATCCGCATCAATGTACGCAGCGGTCTATACCAGCAGGCTTTGAAAGAAATTGACCTCGCACTGAAAGAAGATTCTCAACGCATTGACCTCGAAATCCTGCGGGCGCAGATTTATTACAGACTGAATAACATCCCCAACACCTTGAAGTATTGTCAACAGGTGATCAAAAAGCGGCCCTACGCCTATGACATCAATACCATGCTGGCAGAGGTTGCCGAAACACCTGAACAAGCCGAACCGTTCAAGCAACGACTGTACGAATTGGATCCCTACACCAGCTTTGTCACTGAATCAACCAGCTTGGCCGATGTGCAAGATGATTTGATCATGATTGAAAAACTGGATTTGCAACCTGCTATCGAGACAGAGCAAAAGGACGAGACGCAAGAATTCGACGACACGATCAGCCACGATGAATATGCTGACACACAAGAAGTGTCGGTGGCAGAAGATTCTGAAGATACATTCGAGGATTCAACCCTGTTAGAGGCACAATCACATGAAAGCGCTCACATCCCTGACTGGATGAAGGGAGCCGGCTGGGAAGCCGGAACACCCAAACCCCCCGATGAAGAGCAGGCCTTGATCGAACAATATGATCAGGCCGATTATGTGCCGGATGTGGGGATGGACAACGCCATAGATGAGCTCGACGAAGAAGATCTGCCCGAGTGGATTAAAGACTTTGCTCCAGCAGAAGCTGCCCGTGATGAATTACCCTCGTTGTTTAGTGAAGACACCGACGAAGAAGAACAAGAGGAGGAAAAGATTGCCTGGCTCGATGCCATCCTATCAGGTGAGGATGAGGGAAAACCAGCCAGCGCCCCGGCAGAACCCGAAAAATTGGATCAACCTCTGGAATCTAAAGGGATGCCTGTCTTCGGTGAAGATTTGGCAGCAGACCAGGAATGGTTGGAGAAAATTTCTACACAGGAGGGATTAATGGAAGAACAGCAGCAAAGTAAAGACCGTCCCTCTCGGATGCCTGCCCCTGAGGAAATGAATCAATTTGTGTTTGAAGACGATGAAGAGGAGGTAGAAACCTCCGAAGAACCGGCAATCATTGATGAGCCGGTAGAAGCATATGCAGAAGAAGCCGATGAAGATGACATCGATTCTGCTATCGCCTGGCTTGAAGGCCTGGCGGCCAAACAAGGCGCCGATGAAGAGGTCTTGTTTAGTGCACCAGAAACGCGCGATGAACAGCCTGAGTGGATATTTGACGACGAAGAACAACCTGAATCAGAAATATCTGAAGAACCTATCCAGGAAGCCCGGTCGATGGATAGTTCTATGGAGTTTGAAATGGATGGTGTAACCATCGCGTCGATCGAAATCCCTGCACAGGAACCTGTCACCTTAGATGAGACTGAGGAAGCACCCGAGGAGACCATAACCGAAGAGCCTGTGGAATTCGCGGTAGAACCAGAGATAGCTGCCGAAGAAGAAGAGGAAGAAGAAGTTGTGTTCGCATTTGAATATGATCAGGAAATCGGCAGTCCTGAAGCACTGGCGGATGCGATCGCAATTGACGAAGAATCGCAAGACGTGCCTGAGTGGCTAAAAGCCATTGCACCACCGGAAAGGGTCACCAAACCGCTCTCCGCTGAGGTTCCTGTAGAGCAGATCCCTGCCGAAGTAGAAGAAGAACCAGCAGAAATCCTTGAAGAGGTTTCTCTGGAAGAAGAACTTGAGGAACAAGCGGAATGGGATCAAGTGTTGACCGAAGAAGAAGAGGAGCAGCAGGAAGCATCCATTCCCGATGCTGAACGTATGGCAACTACGGCGGTGCTTGACTTTATTAAACAAGAAGTGGATAGTGATGTTTCTGAAATTGACGAGTGGTTAAAGAACCTCCCCGACCTGCCAGAGGACGTCACAGCCCTCGAAGAAGAGTTGGAAGAAGAGAATCCTCTGACTGACGAAGAGCTTGACACAACTCTTTTCACTGTGAACCAGGAGCAAGAACACGGCCCAGTTGATTTCATTGATGACTTCTTCTCTGAACCGATCGAGGAAGAAGAGATTGAATTGGCTGTTTCAGATGATGAACCCTATCAATGGGAGCAGATCTATGAAGAAGATGATTTGCCCGATTGGATTTCTGACATCAGCGAGGACGATTTGGGCGAAACTATAGCGCAAATTGATGCCACACAAGAACAAAGGAGTGAATTGCCTGACATGCCTGCATGGATCACTGGCGAAGATGATTCTGGACATGAAGAAATCTTGCAGGAAGCAACCCGGAGTGAGTCAATGGAGTCATTTGAGGAACTCGAGGAAGAGACCCTCGATGCAGTTGAGGAAGAAATCGAACCAGAACCAATAGCTGAAACTGAAGAGCCGTCCTCAGTTACAGGAGAACTCCAAGAGGTTGATGAACGGGAGATTGAGGAAGCCGATCTGCTGGCTGATGAAGAAAAACAACCCGAAACTGACTTCGAAGAATTATTCATCATTGCCAAGAACCAGTTACACAATGGCGAATTCGATGAAGCGCTCCCGCAATTGCAACAGCTGATGCAAGATGAGCAGTGGAACCAGTCGGTTATCGATGTCTTGTTATTTGACATTGAGACCTATCATCCTATTGAGGTACATTCCTGGATGCTTCTGGGTGATGCCTACCGCAAACAAAATAATCTGCAGCAGGCATTAGATGCCTACACGAAAGCAGAAGGCTTTATCAAGTAAAAACCTTATACAGAGGAGATAATTTTGGAAAGAACACTGGTGTTGATCAAACCGGACGGCGTTCAACGTGGCCTGGTGGGTGAAATTACAAAGCGCCTCGAAAACCGCGGCTTGAAGTTGATTGCATTGAAAATCGTCTTTCCCGACAAAGCCCTGGCAGAAAAACATTATGCCGTCCACATAGGCAAACCGTTCTACGAAGGACTGGTTCGTTACATCACCAGCGGGCCGGTGGTTGCTATGATCTGGGCAGCCCCAGACGCCATCCTTGCCGTCCGTCAGACCATGGGAGCCACCAGCCCTACTGAAGCCGCTCCGGGCACCGTCCGTCATGACTTCGCCATCATCCGTGACCGCAACCTGACCCATGCTTCTGACTCGCCAGATAACGCTGAACTCGAAATTGCCATCTGGTTTGAAGATCATGAGATCATTGATTGGCAGATGACCCAGGAGCCCTGGCTGCTGTATCGAAACTCTTGACAAAGCTGTATCTGGGCAAATTCTATACCTGACCGAGAAGCTACTGATATGAAAATTGTTTGCATCGAAAGTGATGACATTCATCTGCGCGACCAAACAGTGAATGCTATCGCCCAACAATTACGCACACAGGGCATGCATGTGCGGGTCGCAGCTTTCCCGGGAGATGGGCCTTTTGCGCATCAAATTCGTGTTGCACTTGATCTGCGGACGCAGTACCATGATCTGCCCTGGCACGGGCTACAACTCGTCGACCGCATGGATTTCTTTTTCAATCCAACCAATGGATTGACTCAGAGTGTCAACATATTCGATTACCTGCTTATATCTGGCAGTCATTATCATGAATACCTGCAAACAGATGACGAAGAATTAAGTTCATGGATCCTGGCCATTAATGCCGTCCTACCCCAACCGCATTTGGTGTTTTGGATAAGCGAAACCCAACCCGACCAAGCATTTGATCGCCTTGTTAATGTTTTACCCTCGGCACGCAGGTTCGTACCGACACCTTCCAGCGACATGGCTGATGTTATCTGCGACTACATGAAAACAGAGAGCCATCATGAATAATACCGTCGGGAAATTAATCGTGATCGAAGGCCTGGATGGCGCAGGCACCACTACCCAGACGAGATTATTGGAACATTGGCTGGTCTCTCAATGCCAACTCGACGCCATGACAACCCGGGAGCCTTCCAATGGTCCTGTTGGCGCCATGATTCGTGCCATACTTGCCAACCGATTGTCCGCCGATCCACTTACTCTGGCGGGCTTATTTGCCACCGACCGTCTTGACCACATTTACCGGCCCGGCGGCATCGATGACCAGCTGAAAACTGGCAAATGGATTCTGATGGACCGTTACTACCTGTCCTCTTTTGCCTACCAGGCGTCGACCATGAATGAGGACCAGATCCAGTGGCTGCGCACCATTCATTCGCCTTGTCCCCGTCCGGATCTTACGATTTTTATCGATGTGCCGGTTGATATCTGCCTGGAAAGGATCTCGCAGAATCGCTACGCCGAATTTGAATTATTTGAGAAGAAGACATCTTTAGAAGAAATTCGCACCCGGTATTATATCGCGATGGACTATTTTCTAACACAAGGCGAAAATTTTACCGTCATCGATGGAACCCGCCCGATTGACGTAGTACAACAGGATCTCCACAGTGTCGTCAATCAGGCATTCCATCTGTTATAATACGCAGGCGATATTATTGTATATAAAGGTTGTGTTTAATGATGTTAGATAAAATACGTTCTCTTGAAGAACGCTACCAAGAGCTTAATAAACAAATGGCAGAGGCTCCTGAAGACTATGCCCGGGTGGCTGAGCTAGCCAAGGAACGCTCTGACCTTGAGCCCATCATCCTCAAAGGCAGAGAATATGAGTCCAAAACCAACCAGCTCAAAGAAGCCATTGAACTGCATGAAAGCGCTGATGATGAATTCAAAGGGTTGGCACAATTAGAAATTGAAACCCTCCAGCCAGAGATTGAAGACATCGAGAGCGAAATCAAACGCCTGATGCTGCCCAATGACCCCCGTGACCAGCGTAATGTAATCATGGAAATCCGTGCAGGTGCCGGTGGCGACGAGGCTGGCTTGTTCGCCGCGGACCTGTTCCGTATGTACTCGCGCTATGCAGAAATCCGCCACTGGAAATTGGAAATGGTGTCTGAAAACGAAACCGGCATTGGCGGCTTCAAAGAGGTCATTTTCATGATCAAAGGTAAAATGGCCTACTCGCGCCTGAAGTTTGAATCCGGAGTTCATCGTGTGCAACGCATTCCGACCACGGAAACCTCCGGCAGGATTCACACCTCCACCGTCACAGTGGCTGTACTTGCTGAAGTAGATGACATCGACATCGAAATCCCCGATTCCGACATCAACATCGATGTCTATAAATCCGCTGGCGCTGGCGGACAGAATGTACAAAAAAACTCCACCGCCATCCGTATCACCCACCTCCCCACCGGCATGGTGGTCTCTTGCCAGGATGAAAGATCACAGCTTCAAAACAAATTGCGCGCCATGAGCATTCTCAAGGCGCGTTTGTATGAAATTGAAGAACAAAAACGACTGGATGCGCGCGACTCTACT
Source organism: uncultured Anaerolineaceae bacterium (assembly GCA_964391725.1). GTDB lineage: Bacteria > Chloroflexota > Anaerolineae > Anaerolineales > Anaerolineaceae > SpSt-1165. The sequence goes on from CAYMNB010000001.1 coordinate 46,963, forward strand.
CGCCGCTCCCAGATCGGCTCTGGTATGCGCTCTGAGAAGATACGCACCTACAATTACCCGCAATCACGTGTGACCGACCACCGCATCAATTTATCCTCACACAACCTGCCTGCTGTGATGGAAGGCGCGTTGGATCCCTTCATCGATGAATTGATCTTGATGGATGAAACTGAACGGCTCTCTTCGGCAGTAATTTAATCCATGACTACCTCTCTCGGTGATTGGTTGCGGATTGCCAGGTCACAACTCAAAACATCAGTTTTTGACGATGATATTGATCTGACTTTGTATCTATTGCTGGAACACCACCTGCACAAAAACCGCGCGTGGTTGTTAGCCCATCAAGACGCTTTGCTCCGTGCTGAACACATCGACCTATTGAATCAAGAACTCGACAAGGTTGCTGCGGGCGTTCCCCTCCCTTACCTGTTGGGTGAATGGGAATTTTATGGATTCACTCTCAACGTTACCCCGCATGTCTTGATCCCCCGCCCTGAGACCGAAATACTCGTAGATACGGCCATTCGCTGGCTGAAAAGCCAAGTCTGGCAGCAACCAGCCAGGGTGCTGGATATTGGCACTGGATCAGGTGCTATTGCCATCGCCATTGCCAAACATACGGAAGGTGCCCAAATTTTCGCCAGCGACATCTCCTTAAGCGCATTGCACCTCTGCCAGACCAACCTCCACCAACTCAATATTGATAACAGAGTTCATCTAATTGCCAGTGATGGTTATCCACCCGTCCAGGCAAAGTTTGATCTCATCTGCGCCAACCTTCCTTACATACCCTCTGCAGAACTCAACCGCCTTGCTGTCTCGAAGTATGAACCCAGGCTGGCATTAGATGGCGGGGATGATGGCTTCGCCATCATCCAGCAGGTGTTTTCGCAAATCACCAACTACCTGGCAGATACCTACCTGCTTCTTTTTGAGATAGAATCATCACAAGGTGACCTGGCGTTGATCAAAGCACAGCAAGATTTTCCCTATAGTAAAATAGAAATCATGAAAGACCTGGCAGGGAATGACCGCCTGCTATCGATCGAAAGACAATGAATACACAGATACATTCCATCCAGGATCCCGAAGCGATAAAGCTAGCTGTCAGTATTATCAAGTCAGGCGGTGTGATTGCCTTTCCTACTGACACCGTCTATGGCATCGGGGCTGATTTATGGAGCGAAAAGGCCATTAATCGCTTGTATCAGGTGAAGGGCCGTTCTTATGACAAAGCCATCCCCATACTGATTGGTGAACAATCTCAGCTCAATCTGGTAGTTGATCATGCCGCACTCAATCCTCAGGCAAGTCAGTTGATGAATGCCTTTTGGCCCGGCGCAATGACCCTCATTCTCCCCAAACACAAATCGGTGCCGAATCGCCTGTCCGCGTATCCCACCGTTGGTGTGCGCATGCCCGACCACGCTCTGCTCTTACGACTACTGACACAAACCGGACCGCTGGCGGTCACATCGGCCAACCGTTCCGGGCAGCCAGATGCCTTCACAGCCCAACAGGTAGAAAATGACCTTTCCGGCAGGATCGAACTGATCCTGGACGGCGGCACTACACCGGGCGCCGCTCCTTCTACAGTAGTCGATTGCAGCACTGATGAACTGAATCTGCTGAGAGTGGGCGAAATTACACGTGAATTGATCGACACCGCTTTGACATGAGCAAATCAGAAAGTTTTCGCCCCTATATCCGCGAATGTGAAAATCATAAATGCCGCTTCCGTTATCCAGTCACAGAGATCACTGGAAAAGAAGACGTCTGCCCTGCCTGTCATGGCTCAACAACAATAATCGTACAATATCCCCAACATCCCAAACAGACCCCAACACCAATAGCAAGGCCAAAATTCTCGCTCTTGCTGGACAATATCAGGTCTGTCTTCAATGTTGGTTCAATCTTTCGCAGTGCCGACGGCTGCGGCTTGGTGGAACATATGTATTTATGCGGCATCACCCCTACCCCGGATCACAACAAAATGGCGAAAACCTCGCTCGGCGCTGAAAAAAATATATCCTGGAGTTACTACCTTAACGCTGTTGTTCTCGCAGAAAAATTAATCGCTGATGGCTTTCATTTGCTCGCCCTGGAAGCAACACAGCAGTCAGTGCCCCTGTCGGAATTTGGCAACACCACAATGTACAATCCTTGGGTACTCATGGTTGGCAACGAGGTCGCTGGTCTTGATCCCGCCCTGCTCGAATTGGCAGAATCGCAGATTCATCTCCCCATGCATGGCATCAAAGAATCCTTGAACGTAGCGATAGCAGCGTCTATTCTTCTTTACTCACTCACAGATTAATGTTGGCCCCCCTTTTTCTGCTATAATACTGATAATGTTTTAATGTTCCAATCCACATTTCTCTTTCATTAAATAATTCCGGAGGTAAAAACCCATGAGTGACTATGTTCCCAACACAGAAATAACCGACGATGACAAGCTTTGGTCTTTGCTCAGCTACATCTTCATGCCGTTAATTCCATTGATCATGCTGCTGCTGGAAGATAAGAAGAACCGCAAGTTCATCAAATTCCACGCCATTCAGAGCCTGGTATTCGGTGTCATCGCCTATGTAATCAGCGGTATTCTCGCTCCTATCGTTGGCATCGGCTGCTTCGTCGGCATTGCGGCCTGGGGCTACGGTATCTATCTTGGTATTAAAGCATTCAACGGCGACTACGTTGAAATCCCGTTCATCACCGACTTCTGCAAAAAGCAGGGCTGGATTTCATAACGGATCTATTGCGAGCAAAAAGCGTATGGGCCTCTGAAAGCCCATACGCTTTTTTACAAACCAAAGGAGGGTCAAAACCCATGGCAAAACCGGGCAAAATTCAGCTCATTGCCATTTTTTCATTGGTCAATGGCATTATAAATATTTTATACGGCATAATTCTTATCATCGGCTTTCTAACATTCGGCCTCAGCACCCTTGGCTTTGGTCTCATATTGGGTATCATCTGCTGCCCCTTGTCCATCGCACCCATTGTGTTGGGCATTTTCGAAATTCTATATGCCGCAAAACTGATCAGCAATCCTGCCAAACCCGTGCAGCCGAGTAAAACCATCGCCATCCTCGACATTGTCTGTATCATTTTTGGCAACATGGTATCGCTGGCAGCCGGCATCGTTATGCTGGTGATGTACAACGACCCGGAAGTAATGGAATGGTTCGATGAGTTGAACAACCCTGCCAATCAGGCATACCTCCCCTAAAATAAGTATTTTCCTGAGGACAACCATTCTCTCTTTCCACCTCTTCATTGTGGCGGCTGGCTTTCGCTTGACCATAATGCCTCCCAAGATTAGAATGTAGATATGGCAGTAGATTGCCATTTGTCAGACCAATAGCATATCACCTAACAATTCCCGGAGGCCAATGCATGATGGATAGTTTCCTGTTTAAAGCACCACTGGAATCTCTTGACCACGATATTTTCAAACTGATTCAGGCAGAAGAGGATCGGCAACGCAAACGGTTAATCCTGATTCCGAGTGAAAGTGTTGCCCCGCCCGCGGTTCGTGATGCGCTCGGTTCGGTGTTCCAGAATGTGTACGCAGAGGGCTATCCCCATGAGATCACCCGCCACATGCCGCTTGAACAAATCATGGATTTTGAAAATCGCTTGACCCACTACCGCCGCTTTGCAGATCCGCGCTATTACAAAGGTGTAGAATTTGCTGACATGCTTGAGGCCCTGGCACGCCAACGCTGTGCGCAATTGTTTGCTGCCAACGACGTCAGCGCGAACGAATTGTATGTCAATGTCCAGCCGCTTTCAGGCGCACCTGCCAACAATGCCGTCTATACCGCGCTTTTGAAACCCGGCGACACCTTGATGGGCATGCATCTGCTGCATGGCGGACATCTCACCCACGGCTCACCTGTCAACCGTTCCGGCAAGTTATTCAATATCATCTCTTACGAAGTTGATCCCACCACAGAACAATTGGATTATGAAGCGATTGAAGCACTGGCATTGCAGCACAAACCCAAAATCATCATCGCCGGCTACTCCTCCTACCCCATGATCCCTGATTGGCAGCGCTTCCGCGCCATCGCCGACAAAGTCGGCGCCACTTTATTGACCGATATTTCTCACATTGCCGGTTTGATTGCGGCTGGTGTGGTGCCCTCCCCGGTTGGCCATGCCCACATCATCACCTTCACCACCCACAAAACATTGTGCGGTCCACGCGGCGCCTGTATCATCGTGCAAGACGAAAACTTGAGTGATCTTATCGACAAAGCTGTATTTCCCGGTGAACAGGGCGGCCCGCATCTCAACACCATCGCAGGTATGGCGGTGGCTTTCAAACTGGCTGCCACTGAACAATTCAAACAGCTACAGCAGCAGATACTCGACAACTGCCAAGCCATGGTGGACCGTCTGACTGAATGTGGATTGTCCATCTCTTATGGCGGTACTGATTCACACCTTGCCAATATCAATTGCAGCAGCATCACCGGTCCTGATGGAGCCCAACTGAATGGCGACCTGGCTGCGCGAATTCTGGATGTGGCCGGTATTGTCGTAAACCGTAACACCATCCCCGGCGACCGTTCTGCATTGCGAGCATCCGGCATTCGCTTCGGCAGCCCATGGATCACCCAACGCGGCTTCAAGACAGAGGATGCAAAAATCCTGGCAGATCTGATAGCTGATCTTCTTCTCGCCATCACGCCATACAAAATCCAGTCCCGCACTGGCTTCACAGTCCGCGCCAAAGTAGCCTTCACTACCTTGCAGCAGGTAAGGTTGAAAGTTCGAGAACTTTGCCAGAAATTTGATACCTATGAGCCCAATGCAACCCTGGGTTATCCCTACAACTACACCATCGAAGACAGTCCTTCGAACATTGTCGAAGGATGGACATGTTATGAGATCAAAGGCGAAAAAGCAGCCGAATTTGCCAATTTTACCTTCACCAGCGATACAGAAGACCTTGGCACCGGAAAAAGCCAAAAAACAAGCATTGTCACCCCTTCCGGTGAGATTGAGGGCGTATTGTCAGCGGTAGATGACCGCCATTATATGTTCAGCCTGCCCGTTGACCAGGCAGCTTATGCGGCCGCCTGGCTGCGCGATCTGTCTGATTCCTACACCATTTTCGATGAAGACCTGCAACGGCGTATCCCCGGACCGGTAATAATCGAGGATTCTATGCTTGCGCCCATCACTTCAGCGCAGAGCGAAATCCATTCACCTTATAAACCATGGTATATCGGTATGCCTGACACATTGACCGAAACCGAAGTGCCCGCCTTCACCTATCAACCGCAGGAGAATGAAACCCCGAAAAAAACCATATTGAACCAATGGCACCATGATGTCGGCGCTAATATGGTGGTATTTGCAGGTTGGGAAATGCCGGTGCAATATTCTTCGATTTTAGATGAACACCTGGCTGTCCGCCAGGCAGCCGGTCTTTTCGATGTGTCGCACATGGGTGTTTTCCAGGCTGAAGGACCTTCCGCCGCCACATTTCTTGACTGTGTCTGTGGCAACGACATCAGCGGATTGGATGTTGGGCACTCCTGCTATACCCATTTTCTCGATCCTGATGGACACATTATTGATGACCTGATCGTCTATCGCCGCGCTGCCAACAAATTCCTGGTGGTTGTCAACGCCGCCAATACCGACATCGATTGGCAGTGGCTGAAAGCTGTGAAAAATGGCTCCGTTCTGGTTGACAAAGTCCGCCCTTCTGCCCGGGTGTACGGCCGCGATGTCATCCTTAAAAATCTGCACGACCCGCAGCATGGGGATGAGATGCTGGTCGACATTGCCCTGCAGGGTGCCAAATCCATGGAGGTTCTCCTGTGTCTGGGAGTATCACCTGATGCTGAAAAACAAATCCGCAGCCAGAAACGATCGACCTTACTCGAAATCACCATTAAAGGCTATCCTCTCGTCATATCCCGCACCGGATATACCGGCGAGAACATGGGCTATGAGATTTTCATCCACCCGGCGCAAGCTGTGGCTTTCTGGCAGGATCTGATCGATGCAGGCCAGCCGCTTGGACTGAAGCCTTGTGGCCTGGGCGCGCGTGATTCGTTGAGAACCGAATATGGCCTGCCTTTGTATGGACATGAATTGGACGGTCCGCTGGGAGTAACGGTGGGCGAAGCAGGCTTTGCCTACTTTGTCAAGACCTACAAACCATGGTTCATAGGCAGAGAGGCATTCATGGAACAAGAAGCCGCGCAAAAACGCAGCCTGGTGCGGTTCCGGTTCGTCGAACAGCGCACCCGCAAAGCCCATTTGGGCGACCCGGTGATGAACGAACGCGGCAAAGTGATCGGCCAGGTGACTTCCTGTGCCGTGGCTACGGACGGGTATTTCACAGGCCAGGCAGTGATCGACAGCAAATTTGATAAAAAAGACAGCACCATCTACATTTACCAGGGATCACCCCAAAACATCAGCAAAGCTCCAGCTGAGCTGACGACCGGAGACCAGGTCATCCTCCCCTCACCAGCGGTCATTCTAAGCCGCTACATGGTGTTTGGCCGGTCAAAATGATGCATTACTAATGACCAGGAGGATTACCCCTCCTGGTCATTCCTTATTGGTACAATCGTAATAGCGTTGCATACAAATAAATTCATCAATCGAAGGAGAAATGTATGGACTCAAGATGGGATTCGCGAACAGCTAACCGAATGAATAATATTAAGGCTTCTACGATAAGAGGTCTGCTAAAACTGACCGAAATGCCGGATGTGATCTCATTTGCCGGTGGATTGCCAGCACCGGAGATCTTCCCGCACAACGAATTCAATGCCGCCTGCACCAAAGTCTTACAAGAAAAATGCGCAGTCGCTCTGCAATATGGCACCACCGGCGGTTACACGCCCCTGCGTGAATACATTGCTGAGCACAATCATCTTGGCTTGAAGGTTTCGCCTGATAATATCATCATCACCAGCGGTGCCCAGCAGGCACTCGACCTGGTTGGTCGCTCCTACATCAACGAAGGTGATAAGATTTTGGTCGAATCACCCACCTACCTTGGCGCGCTGCAAGCCTGGAATGCCTATGGCGTACAATATCTGCCCACCCAAATTGACCACGACGGCATCATTCCGGAAGAATTCGAGAAAAACATCCAGCAAGGGGCAAAATTCGCCTATCTGCAGCCTAACTTCCACAATCCTACCGGCGTCAGCATCTCGTTGGAAAGACGCGAAAAGATCATCCGCATCGCCGACAAGCATGGTCTCCCCATCATTGAAGATGATCCTTACGGACAGCTCTGCTTCGATGTGGAGCCTATCAAGTCATTCCTGAAATTAGATAGCGAATACCGCAGTTGTTCCGGTGAATATTGCGGCGACATCATGTATCTGGGCACTTTCTCGAAAGTATTGGCGCCGGGCATGCGCATTGCCTATGTGATCGCACCCCTGAGTGTGATCGGCAAAATTAACCTGAGCAAGCAGGGAGCCGACCTTCACACCGCCACCTTCAACCAGGTGGTCGTGTATGAGACCATCAAAGACGGATTTATCGACGAACACGTAAGGGAAATCCGAACCGTATACAGACATCGCCGCGATATCATGCTCGAAGCTCTCGAAGAATACATGCCCAAAGGCATCACCTGGACCCATCCCTACGGCGGATTGTTCATTTGGGCATTCTTCCCAGATGATGTCGACACAACGGCATTGCTCGAATACGCTATAGCGGAAAAAGTGGCGTTTGTCCCGGGTGAACAGTTTTACCCCGGCGAAGTGAAAGCCAAAAACGCCATGCGTTTGAATTTTTCAAACGCCAACCCCGATAAAATTGTTGAGGGCATCCAGCGTTTGCTTCGTTCGTACGAAAAATACCTGGTAGAGATATCGGCTGTCGTCTAACTCAATTACAAATGACGCGGGTCGAAGTTGTGCAAGATGGAACCGCCGATGAACTCCCGCAGGATAGAATTGTCGGGAATCATGGCACTATCCAACGGTAGGAACCATTCCAACATACTTAACAGACGGTTCGCTTCAATATATTCAACTGACTTCGTGCTGACCTGGCGGAGCAATGGCTCTGCCAGGTTCTTTACAGCAGACAGCTCATACACCAGAGCGCTGTTTAACATCTCATCCGCATTATCCTGGTAAGGGAAGATATGTTTTTTCTCGCCCTTACGCACCAAATCCCAGCGGCGAATGGTATCGGTGGCGCTGTAACCGCGTTCACGCGCATCACGCACGATGCGCCGAATCAAACGTGTGTCGGTAGTGGAGATGCGATTGTAGCGGTCGAGATTTAGTTGCGTCAGGCAGCTGACATAGATACGAAAAGCTTTTTCGGCGGAAAACCCGGGCAACAATTTGGGATTAAGCCCATGAATGCCCTCCATGATGATGACCTGCCCTTCACGAAGCTGAACGATCTCGCCATCTTCGCTCTGTCCCGTCAAGAAATTATACTTGGGCAGTTGCACGCGCTCTCCCCGGACCATTTTCTGTAAATCCTCATTCAGACGCGGGATGTCCACGGCATACAAAGATTCAAAATCATACTCGCCGTTTTCATCGACAGGTGTATCTGCGCGGTTAACGAAGTAGTTGTCCAATTCCATGGTGTAGGGTGTCAGACCCTGCGCGATCATCTGCACGGTCAAACGCTTGGAGGTGGTTGTTTTTCCCGAACTGGAAGGCCCTGCGATCAACACCAGGTCAATTTTATCTTTATTTTCCACGATTCGTTGCGCAATCGAAGCAATGCGCTGTTCATGCAATGCCTCTGCCACCAACACCAGTTCACGGATGCGTTTGTTGACGATGGCGGTATTCAAAGCGCCAACATCCTCAACTTTCACGCGAGTCAGCCATTGGCGGTATTGCACAAAGGTATCCAACAACACCAATGAAGTGGTCATTTTCTGCAAACTGATCGGGGAACTGCGGCGCGGATAACGCAGAATGAAGCCGTTCCTCACCTTCACCAACCCAAAAGTCTTCAGGTATCCACTCGACGGCAGCATGTAACCATGATGATAATCCTGGTGCTCAGCCATCTTATACAGGATCAGGTGGGACTTCTGCCGGTAGTTTAATAGCCGTACCTTCTCACTTTGACCGCGGTTCTCAAAATGGGCAATCGCCTCCGCCAACGGCACCTGCCGTTTCTCAAAGGGCAGGTCGGCCGCGACATAGGCCCGCATCTTCTCCTCCAACGAACGTACTTCTTCAGGGGAGATATCTTCACGATTTTGAACCCGGCAATAGTAGCCGCCGGAAACCACCGAATGATCAATCACCAGATGATCATCTGGATAGAGTGCTTCAAAAGCAGCCCCCATCAAAAAGGTCAACGAACGCCGGTAAATTAAGGCTCCGTCAGAATCTGACATATGCACTGGTCGCACCTTTGCTTCCAGTTCGATACGAAAGGTCAATTCCCTCAGACGGTCATTGATAACCGCCCCAACAATTGGGTCTTCTTCACTCCATAAGGGGGAATTTTTCAGGAATATTTCTATCGAAGCACCTCGTGGGCCTACGATAATTTCCCCTGAATCGAGAAATATCTGCACAGTGTCAGATGGTTTCGTTGACATGCTAATGTTTTTCATGGTGTTCCTTTCACGGGCATCCACCTTATGCCGCATGCATGATTATATCAATTCCAGCGCAACTTCTCTACAAATCCAACACGCCACTTTTGTGGGCTAAGGAAACAGGTATAATGGGTAGTCATGAACGATTTATCTACCCTGGAAAAAGCCACCTGGCGCCTGATCATCACCCCCCCCGCCGAAGGAGGTTGGAATATGGCGTTAGATGAAGCCCTGCAGATCAGCATCGGCCGGCATGAGCAGAAACCGGCGTTAAGGCTGTTTGCCTGGGAACCACCCTGCGTATCCCTTGGCTATGCGCAGCCTATCTCCGACATTGATCTGAACGCCCTCAATACCTATGGATACGGGATCGTTCGCCGTCCCACCGGCGGTAGAGCTGTGCTTCATATCGACGAACTAACCTACTCGGTCATCGCACCAGATGAAGAGCCGCGCGTCCAAGGCAGTATCATCGAAAGCTACCGCCGCCTGTCTGGCGCCCTGCTGCATGCCCTTCACCTCTTGGGTATCAACGCCAAAGCGGACAATGAGTATGTCTTGCCCCAAGGCACACAAAAAAACGCGCCAGTATGCTTTGAGGTCCCTTCCAATTACGAAATTGTTGTCGATGAGAAAAAGATCATCGGCAGCGCACAGGCACGCCGCCATCGCGCAGTCCTCCAGCATGGATCACTGCCACTGTATGGTGATATCACCCGCATTGTGGATGTGATGACATTTCCTGATGAAGAAAAACGTGAAAAAGTGCGTGCCCGTTTACAAGAGCATGCGGTCAATGTTTCTGCCGTCCTACAGCGAGACATTTCCTGGCAAACGGCAGCGAATGCTTTCGCACAGGCTTTCTCAGAAATATTGAACATCCAATTTATTGCCTGCCAAGCCACCGAAGAAGAATTAAGTCAGGCAGAATTATTACACAAAGAGAAATATGGCACGAAAACCTGGAACCACCACAAGTAACACCGCTCTCGAACCAAAAAAGAAACCGGGCTTCATACGTTTTCTTTGGCGAATGACAAAAGGGATATTCATCATCGTTTGCGTGGGCGGTGTTGTATTTTTAATGCTGCCACGCCTGATCACGGAGATTATCGCCCTCCCCCACATGGCCAGCCAGGTGGAAGATGTACCGCCCACACGGGTTGCCATTGTTTTCGGAGCGGGTTTGCGTTCTGACGGCACTGTCACACGCATTTTGCGTGACCGTGTTGAGGCCGCAGTGGAGCTCTACAATGCTGGCAAGGTGGAGAAATTGTTGATGAGCGGCGATAACCGCTACATCGAGTACAACGAACCCGGCGCCATGTATCGCCATGCGGTCTCTTTGGGCGTGCCTTCCGAAGATATCGTGATGGATTTTGCCGGCCGTCGCACCTACGACACCTGCTACCGCGCCAAAGAGATATTCGGCGTCTCCGAGGCTGTCGTTGTTACTCAGCGTTTTCACCTGCCGCGCGCTATTTTTTTGTGCGACCATTTCGGCATTGAAACCACCGGTTATTCGTCTAACATGAGCTATTACCGCAAAATTTCGCGGTTGATCTGGAATATCCGCGAACTGCCCGCCACTCTTGTAGCCCTCTCAGATGCCTGGATCACCCAGCCTGTACCTGTTTTGGGCGATCCCGAACCTATTTTCACTGAATAATGCCAAAAGAGCAAGGAGCCCCCTTGAACCGTTTTGATGCCATTTCCATCGTCGAAGAATATGTGCAAAACCCGCAGTTGATCAACCACATGCTATCGGTTGAAGCTGCCATGCGCTGGTATGCTGAACGATTGAATCAGGATGTAGAACTATGGGGCGTCACAGGCTTATTGCATGACTTTGATTGGGAGATACATCCTTCTGCCCCCGCTCATCCCATCGAGGGTGTGCCCATCTTACGTGAACGAGACGTGCCCGAAGAGATCATCCATGCCATTCTGGGTCATGCTGATTACACCGGCGTCGCGCGCGACACACTGCTCTCCAAAGGACTGTATGCCTGTGATGAGGTTACCGGCCTGATCACTGCCTGTGTGCTGGTGCGGCCCTCAAAAAGCATTTACGATCTGGAAGTTTCCTCTGTCAAAAAGAAATGGAAAAGCCTGCGCTTTGCCGCCGGCGCCAACCGCGAAGAGATCGCCCAGGCTGCCGAAGAATTTGATGTGGAGCTGTGGACCCATGTTGGCAACATTATTGCATCTATGAGCAATATAGCAGAAGAAATCGGTCTGGCAGGCCACATCGAATAATTCACCCAATGCCTGCAAGACCAGACCCAACACGTGGAGGTTTTGTGGTATGTCGTTGACAGGTAAAGGAATGATGATCTGGATGCTGCCGCGCATTGAAGATGGCAGCCCTGAACGAATCGCAATCGAAGCCCAAAAGGCAGGATTCACCCATGTCCTCATCAAAGTAGCCGATGGTTTATGGGCCTATAATGTTGATCGTCAGAACAACCGTGATTACTTGCCACCGGTCATACAAGCCTTGCGCGCCCGCGGCATTCAGGTGTGGGGCTGGCATTATGTCTACGGACAGAATGTTCAGGGCGAATCTCGTATCGCCATCCAACGCGTCAAACAACTGCAACTGGATGGATATGTCATAAACGCTGAGATCGAATACAAAAGCCCCGGCATGCACACCAAAGCAGAGCAATTCATGAAACTGATACGCCATCCGCTGGCCAATGTCCCCATTGCTCTCTCTTCTTTCCGCTACCCCAAAATCCATCATGAATTCCCCTGGAAGCAATTCCTAACCTACTGCGACTATAACATGCCTCAGGTGTATTGGGAACAGGCACACACACCTGCCTCGCAATTAGAACGATCCTATGACCAATTTCGAGCGATTGCTCCTAACAGCAATTACGTGCCTACCGGCTCTCTCTATAAGACCAATGGCTGGGTTCCTACCCCCAACGACATGCTGCATTTCTTAAAAACGGCTACCTCGCTGGGCTTGAAAGCTGCCAATTTCTATGTGTGGGATCATCGAAAGTTTCTGCAGGACCAATGGAACATCATCTCTGCTTATGATTGGTCACAGCAGCGGGTGGAACAAAACATCGGCAGGCAATTCATTGACACCCTTAACGGCCTGGATGCCAGAAAGGCAGCCAGCCTGTATGCCGACAATGCTGTCCACATTACATCCAAAAAGACCATCCAGGGCAGAAATGCCATCCAGTCCTACTACGAGACTTTTTTCAAAATCGAAATGCCTGGCGCACGGTTTAATCTACTATCAGTGAATGGGAGCACCCACACCTTTTCTCTCTATTGGAGAGCGCACGCGGGCAGCAAAGAAATCACTGGCAGGGATGCCATTGGCGTCTACCAAAACAAGATCACCTACCACTACAGCCAGATCTTATAGTTCTTCGCTATCCAGTTCATCTTCGTCATCTAAGAAATCTGCTTCAGTAGTAAAGGTATCAAAGCGAACCTGGGGATTGTTGGCACGATTCTGCAAATCCAATGCAGCCTGCTCACAAAGACTCTGGAATGAGGTGCACCCGTTGTCAATCTCAGCAATGCCCCAGCGCATGACAGCCTCGAATTGTTCTTCCACCATCATTTGTATGCGCTCTGCCAGAAACGTTCCCGAGCGCTTGGCGGTTTCGGGGCAGAGAATGTAGAATTTTCCGACCGCTTCGGTCGCGGCCACCAGGTCGGTGTTTCGCGTCAACTTATGAATCTCATGGCCTACACGCGCATTGAAATAATTCTCCACCATCTCATTTTGCAGCACTGATAGGTGACTGACACCGCTTTCTATCTCGAGCTTCGGAATCACATCAATCATGATCAACGATAATGGCCTTTCATAGCGCAGGCTGCGATTTATTTCAACTTCAAATGGGGCCATCAATTCAGCCAGTTGTTTGGGCGGTTTTACCTGCGCAAATGTGACCTCTTGCAGCACCAGTTGGGTTTGATCGATGTATTCGGAGATGCGGCGGGAAATACTCAAACCAACCGATAGCAGAAAGAGCTCGGTGAATATGCGATACACAGATTGGAGCGAGTCTGCTACAGCAAAGCCAGTCTGTAGCAGCAGCCACACCAGATAAAACCCATAAGCCAGCAGCCACAAAACATTGCGTGTCCAGAATTTATTCTTCGGTGTCAGCAGATCGATGATTACCATTACCGAAATTAGCAGTACAACGAAAAGAGAAATTAACTCGAATCCGAAGACATATCCGCCATAGAGCAGCACAAACAGCGTGAAAAAATATAGGATCAGAAATGTGATATTATGTCTTAGCTGGCGCATATAACCTGCCTTTTGCCTCTCCGATGGATTGATAAAAGTGTAGCATAGAATCCCGTAATAGTGAGAATATGATGCTTATCGGTTTGATCTCAGACAGTCACAACAATGTCACCGCTCTGCAAAGAGCATTGGCGCTGTTTCGTGAGCGAAAAATCCATATCATTTTGCACTGCGGTGATCTGACCAGTCCGCACATGATTAATTTGTTCGCGGATTTCAGCCTGCACCTGGCTTTCGGCAATGGTGATTACCTGGCTGGCGAGATCAAAGAACAGGCGCAATTATTAGGCACCCAGAGTACAGCCAGGCCAGTCAACACATTCACCATTGATCATACCTCAATAGCTATCGCCCACGGTCATCGCCCGGGCGAGGTCAGGCAGCTTGCTGAGAGCGGTCAATACCACCTGTTATTCACCGGCCACACCCATGAGCGCGAAGAATACTGGATAGGCAGCACACGCGTGATCAATCCCGGTGGCTTAACCGCCAAGGCAGTCCCTTCTCATTCATTTGCCACCTTTGATTTGAAAAAAGGCGTCCTCGAATTTCACCAATTGTGAAAAGTTTATTGCTATAATTTTGGTATGAATTTGCCCAAACAAAAAGTACTCAACTGGGAAGATGTCGAGAAGTTAATCGACCGATTGGTTCCGTCCTTCGACGTTGAATTCGAATCCATGGTGGTCATCACCAGAGGCGGGATTGTGCCGGGCGGGATGCTGGCGGAAGCCCTCAACCTCTCCACAATACTGACTGCTTCCGTAGATTTCCCCGCCCAGTGGGATTTTCGTGAACAACACAAAAAAGATGAACGCTTTGTCATCTGGCCAAAATTCCTGCAATTCCCTGAAAATGAGTTGTTGCGTGGGAAAAAAACCCTGATCGTCGATGATGTCTGGGGATCTGGACGCACCATCACAGCGGTCAAATACCGGGTAGAGATTGCTGGAGGGATTCCTACCACCTGTGTTTTGCATTTCAATCCCTACCGCAGCTTGTTTGGCAATGAACGTCCTGACCATTATGCAGATGTAACCGATTGTTACATCATTTACCCCTGGGAAATCAATCGCGGAATTGACCGCGTGACCTCCTTCGAACCTGAGCGCTAATCATCTTGTGTCTTAGTATCGAACAGGCACACATCCCTGACAGGGCATTGCGGACAGGCGGGTTTCCTGGCAGCACAGATTTCGCGGCCCAAATAAATCAATAGCAAATGCGCGTCACCATATTGTTCAGGGGTGTAACAGTCCTGCAAGGCGCTGTGCGCCTTTTCCACGGAGATTTCTTTGTCACGCAATCCAACCCGGCCGCTGACACGATAAACATGGGTATCCACAGGAAAAGCCGGCATCCCCAAAGAAAAAACCATCACAATCGAGGCGGTTTTCAATCCGACCCCCTTCAAAGAAAGCAACCAGTCTTGTACATCCTTAGCGGGCATCATCTCTAAGAATGACAGGGTCAAACTGCCTTCTTGTTTATCAATGATCCGTAATATTTCTTGAATTCGTGGTGCTTTCTGGTTTGCCAAACCTGCAACCCGCACCGTATCGATCAATTCCGCCTCATCTGCCACCATGACATCATCCCAGGATGGATACCGCTTGCGCATGGCTTCATAGGCAAGGTCCCGGTTGCGGTCATTGGTATTCTGTGATAAAACCGTCAGAATCAATTCATCAAGCGCATCACGCTTATCCCATTGCGGTTTGCCGAAATGACCCAGCAATCGCTGATGGACTGCCTGTGCGCGTTCAAATTTCTCCATGGAAATACTCACCACCGAAACGATGGCCGTATCGAGCCCACTTCAAGTCCGGCAACATTGAATATCGGACCTGCCAAAAAATCTTTCATAGGCTGCAACTCTTCCTCGTTCAGAACCCCCATTGATTGTAGAAGCGTAGTCACGATCACACCCCTGGCCCTGCCTTGCGCATCACCATCCAGTACTTTGAAGGCAATGCCAATGCCTTCAGGATGGTCCGGCATCACACCCGGCAGAACTCCAACAATCTGATAGCCATCAGCGCCGCCTTTGGAGATAAGCTTACCGCTGCCAGCCTGAATCAGAAGCGTGTCGAGGCTGTGATTAGGCCCGCTGACCATAAAAGGATGCTGTATCATGGCAGACGATGCTTCACGGCAGGCAGCCTGTCTGTCCGCTGCCAACCCAACCGGGTCACACAAACGTGCAACGCCGTAAGCGGCATTTTTCAGAGGAATGGCAAAAACCGGCGCTGAACAACCATCAATTCCAATCACCACATCTTCTTTGGTTACATCCACCATCTCCGCAAAAGTGGACAGGATCTGCTGCTGCACAGGATGCTTTGGATCGGTGTAGGCTTCGGTAGAGTAACCGCCCAGCACACATTGCGCCAGCATGCCAGTGTGTTTGCCGGAGCAATTGTGCCGATAGGCATTGGGTTCTTCGCCGCGTTCTCGCATCGCAAATTGAGTCTCTCGATCTCCTGCGGCATGCACCCCACACAACAATTGATCGACCGAAAGGCCGATTTTTTTATGCATCGACATTAATGCAGCGACATGGTCATCGGTGCCCTGGTGAGAAGCACAGGTGATAGCGATTTCTTTGACCGTCAAGCCAAACCGTTGCGCCCCCCCATTTTCCAGCAGAGGAAGCGTCTGGAAAGGTTTGGCGGAAGAACGCAGGTAATACAATTCATCGATATCTCCCGCCTGAAACAGAACCTGCCCATGGCTGTCAACCACTGCAATAGCGCCCATGTGGATGGATTCCACCAGCGGTCCTCGAACGACTTCCACCAACGACTCCCATTTTTGCTTCATACCTGTTCACATCCTTTCTCATCTACTGGATCAATCAAGATTATAATGGAGAAATGCAACGCAATAGCAAAACGAGTGAAACAAAAAACAAACCAGCCAGCAAAAAGCACAACATCAATCCAAAATGGCTGGTGGTTTCCGCCTTTGTCACAGTTCTGTTCCTGGAATTTACCAATTCTCTGCGTCCCAGCTTGCGCAGTCGTTTTTTCTACCTGCTAGTGGCCATTAATAACCTTTTGACAGGCAACAAACCGCTGGAAGAACAGCGTGAACATATGCAGAGGCTCGAAAAGATCATCAAAAAAGTCAACGACGATGAACCGCAAGAAATTATCTACGCGCCAGCCGGTATCAAGGTTGAATGGGTGGATCCGCAAACGAAATTTGCCCACGATCAAGTGATTCTTTATCTGCACGGCGGAGCCTATGTAAACAAGTCGCCTGCATTTCACCGGCGCTATGTGCGCCATTTGGCGACCCTTGCCAAAACCCGCGCACTCATGGTCGACTACCGCCTGGCACCCGAAAGTCCCTTTCCCGCAGCGCTTGAAGATGCTGTCGCTGCCTACAAATGGTTGTTGACTTCTGGCTACAAACCAGAAAAGATCGTGATTGCCGGCGATTCTGCCGGTGGTGGCCTGACCGCTGCCTGCTTGCTTTACTGCCGTGAACACAATCTGCCAATGCCATCAGCAGCGGTGCTGTTTTCTCCCTGGTTAGATCTGGCAGGCACAAGCAATTCCATCCATCGTCTTGAAAATGTAGACATGCAATTACGTTGGGAGAATCTGGAAAAAAGCGCCAAAGCTTATTATGGCGAATATCCACCAACGCACCCATTGATTTCACCCTTGTTCGGTGAGTTACATGGTTTACCACCTTTCCTCATTATTGCAGGTGGGCGCGAGATCTTACTTGACGATTCCTTACGGTTTGCCGATCGCCTGAGCATGGGTGAATGCGATGTAGAGCTGATCGTCGAGCCCAACATGGGGCATGTCTGGTCAATTTTTGAACCGCTCATCCCTGAAGCAGAGGCAGCCAACCTGCATGTAGCAGAATTCATTCAACATCACCTGAATCCAACAGATTCAGAAACCAAATTCAAGTAGAATCAAAACCAGAAGCTAACAGAAGGAGATTGGTTATGCAGAAAGTCAATTACAAAGGCTGGAAAAATTGTATTGAGATCAAAAACGACCTTGTCACTATGGTTGTTACTGCCGATGTCGGGCCCAGGGTGATCTTCTTTGGCTTTACTGAAGGCGAAAACATCTTTCAAAACTACGAGGACATGATGGGCCTGACCGGGGGTGATGAGTGGCGCATTTATGGCGGACATCGTCTTTGGGCTGCGCCCGAAATTCAACCCCGCACTTACTTCCCTGACAATCGGCCGGTGAAAGTAGAAGAACGCAAAGGCTTAATCCGTTTCACCGCCCCCATCGAAGAAGCAAACCGCATAGAAAAGCAGATCGACATCTCCCTTGACCCTGTGCTGGCAAATGCAAAATTGGTACATCGTATTATCAATCACAACCCCTGGGGCATAGAATTGGCCCCCTGGGGACTGTCTGTCATGCGTCCCGGCGGGCAGGTTATTGTACCATTTGCTCCTCGCGGAACGCACAGCACCAACCTTCTGCCGAACATAAACCTGGTCGGCTGGACTTATACCAATATGAGTGATCCTCGCTGGACCTGGGGCAGGAAGTATTACCGGCTGCAATCACAACCCGGCAACGCTATCCCGCAGAAGATTGGTTCCAATGTCGTCGATGGATGGGCGGCCTATTTATATGCTGATTGGGCGTTCATCAAACGCTTCGATTTCCAACCGGACTTTGTTTATCCTGACCTTGGCGTCAACTTCGAAACCTTCACCAATGATGATATGCTGGAGGTGGAAACATTAGGACCGCTGCACTGGCTGCAGCCCGGTGAAGCGGTGGAACATACCGAACATTGGTCGCTGCACAGTAACCTGCCGCTTATCGAAACAGAAGAGGACATTGACCAGCATATCTTACCCCGACTAAAATGAGCGTCGGAAAGGTCTCCAAATGAAGGTTATGACAATTTTCGGCACCCGGCCCGAAGCCGTCAAGATGGCGCCGGTCATTCAACAACTGCAGCGCCATCCTGACATCACCACCACGATATGTGTCACGGCGCAACACCGTGAAATGCTTGATAAGGTCTTGGACATTTTCAACATCTCGCCTCACATTGACCTCGATTTGATGCGCGCCAACCAGACACTTCCCAAATTAACCGCCAGCATCCTCTCAGCCCTTGACCCTGTCATCGCAGACATCCAACCGGATTGGATCCTCGCTCAGGGTGACACCACCACTGTCATGTGCGCTTCTCTGTTGGCTTACTATCATCGCCTTCACTTTGGGCATGTTGAGGCAGGCCTGCGGACGCATAACAAATGGGAACCATTTCCAGAGGAGATCAACCGCCGCATTGCCGGTATCACCGCTGATTTGCATTTTGCCCCCACCTGGCACAGCCGCGATAATCTTTTAGCAGAAGGCATTGAGGATTGGCGTATCGTAGTCACCGGCAACCCCGTGATCGATGCATTACACCAGATTCAACAGCAACCCACCCCCGAAGAAGCCCGTCAGATACTCGCCCAGGCAGGATACCAGGATGAACGTAAAGTTATCTTGCTGACTGCACATCGCCGGGAGAATTTTGGCACGCCAATGAACCATATCTTCCAGGCCATCTGTAAATTGGCGCAAGAATACGAGGATACCGCATCAATTATCTATCCTGTTCATCTCAATCCTAATGTGCGCGATCTCGCCCATGATATGCTGGCAGGACAACCCAATATACTCCTACTTGAGCCCTTGCCCTACCTGACGCTCGTGCACGTGATGAAAGCAGCTTCGTTGGTGCTGACCGACAGCGGCGGCATTCAGGAAGAAGCCACCGCGCTACAAATCCCCACCCTCGTGCTGCGCGAGGTAACCGAGCGCCCCGAAGGTGTACAGGCCGGCATACTTACCCTGGTTGGTTCTGATGAAACAGCCATATTGAGCGAATCACGCAAACATCTGACCGAAAACGCTCAAAAACCCAAACTGATAGCCAACCCATTCGGTGATGGGCATGCAGCCGAAAAAATCGTCACCGCACTGATGAATTTCAAAGAACAGGGCAAACCAGCATGACCTCTGCGACCATCGCTGTACTGCCAAAATTAGAGGGGCTGGCGGGCCCGGCTTCTTTCTATGGGCGTTTTACCAAAACCGTCCGTGAACGTGGCTTTAGCGTGCACAATGACCCCGCTGCTCCCGGTGTGGAGGCCGTGTTAGTCATTGCCGGAACCAAACACATCCCCCAGTTATGGCGCGCCAAACGAAGGGGCATTCGCATTGTCCAGCGGCTCGATAACATCAACTGGCAGCACAAGCATATGCGCACCAGCATCTATCATTACGTGCGCTCCGAGATCGGCAATGTCATCATGCAGACCATCCGCCGTAACCTCGCTGACCACATCGTTTACCAGAGTCATTTTGCCCGTGAATGGTGGCTTGATGTCTATGGCTCTACGGGAAAGCCTTTCGACATCATTTACAACGGCGTTGACCTGCAGGAATACTCACCTTTCGGAAGTGAAGTACCCCCCACAGACCACCTACGTCTGCTGGTGGTGGAAGGACGCATGAGCGGCGGGCAGGAAAAGGGATTGGAAAATGCCATCAACCTGGCGCAAAGACTGCAAAAAGAACTCGACCAACCTTTAGAGTTGGTAGTCATCGGCAAAGTAGCGTCTGACATCCAGGCACATTGGCAGTCTTCCACGGGTATCTGGCTGAATTTTCTCGGGCAAGTGCCGCGTGCAGACATTCCCGCGCACATGCGCTCCGCCCACCTGCTCTTCTCCGCTGACCTCAACGGTGCCTGCCCCAATGTCGTGGTGGAATCACTGGCCTGCGGTTTGCCCGTGATATCGTTTGACACCGGTGCGCTGCCGGAACTGGTCAAAGACAACAGCGGTATCGTTGTCCCCTATGGCAGCGATGTCTGGAAAATGGAACAACCTGTTTTTAAACCGCTGGTGCAAGCTGCACTGGAGGTATTTAATAACCAGCCGCAATACCGCCAATCTGCCCGTCAACAGGCTGAAAACTGCTTTGACATCAACCATGTAGTCGACCGCTACCTGACCGCCCTGTTTCCTGCATAAAAAAATCGGAGCTCTTTACGAGCTCCGGATTTTACTTTCTCTACAAACCGACAGCGTTGATCAACGCTTCGGTACGATTAACCTCTTCCCATGGCAGGTTCAAATCGTCGCGCCCGAAGTGCCCATACGCCGCCACCTGACGGAAAATCGGCCGGCGCAAGCCCAGATCGCGGATAATCGCGCCCGGACGCAGGTCGAAGACGGCAGAGATTGCCTGTGCAATTTTCTCGTCGGCCACCTTGCCGGTGCCGAAGGTCTCTACATTGATGCTCAACGGATGCGCCACACCAATGGCATACGCCACCTGAATCTCGCAGCGTGTTGCCAATCCGGCAGCAACGATGTTCTTCGCCACCCAACGGGCAGCGTATGCACCGGAACGATCTACTTTGGTAGCATCTTTGCCTGAAAACGCGCCGCCGCCGTGACGTCCCATGCCGCCATAGGTATCCACGATGATCTTGCGGCCGGTCAAGCCAGCGTCACCCAACGGCCCGCCGATATGGAAACGGCCGGTCGGATTTACATAAATATTGGCAGATGCTGCGTCAAATAAATCCTCCGGCAGCGTAGGCTTGATCACATGTTCGATCACCGCCTGGCGGATCTCATCTTGTTTGGCATTGGCCGCATGCTGAGTGCTGATTAAAACCGTGGGAATACTGACTGGTTTTCCGTAGCTATATTCTACAGTTACCTGGCTTTTACCATCCGGATAGAAGAAAGGAACGGTGCCGTCTTTGCGCACTGCGGCCAATTGGCGGGTCAGCTTGTGGGCATAATAGATCGGAGCAGGCATCAAGGTCGGGGTTTCATCACAGGCATAACCAAACATCATGCCCTGGTCGCCAGCCCCCAGCTTTTCAATGTCTTCTTCCGTCAATTCTCCCCGTTTGGCTTCTAATGCTTCGTCAACGCCCTGGGCGATGTCCGTCGATTGCTGCGCAATAGCTGAGATGACGCCACAGGTTTGCGCATCAAAACTCTTTTTCCCTCGGTCATAGCCAATGCCGCTGACAACTTCACGCACCAGGTCGTCAAAATTGACGAATGCCTCGGTGGTGATCTCACCCATGATCATGACAAACCCAGTTTTGGTCGCGGTTTCACATGCCACACGCGATAACGGATCCTGGGTCAGACAGGCGTCCAACACCGCGTCACTGATCTGGTCGCACATCTTGTCAGGATGGCCTTCGGTCACCGACTCCGAAGTGAATAAGTACTTCTTTGCCTGCATAAATGAACTGCTCATGTTTTAATTACCTCCGTGGTAGTAAATAAAAATGCCCCGCGCATGATTTCAGGGGGACATTTTCCGAGAAAGGCTGTCCTCCTATCGTCCAGATGTTTCTTGATTGATCGTCATTTCAGATCATCTGCCGGAATTAGCACCTTGGTTGATTCATCAGGTTGCTGAGGTTTCAAAGGGCCGGTCCCTCCACCTCTCTGGATAGAAGCTGCCTGGGGCTTCATTCAATTGTTGAATTATTTTAGCTGGTATCTTTCTGTATGTCAATTTGGCACGCCTGGAACCCAATAAATTGTATACAATCAGACAAATTTGTAGGGTAAACGTATAAATATTTCACTGCATCAGATTATTCAGTCAATTATGTGAGTGGTAAGAATAAAATCAGTACCTGATACCCGATTGCCATGGTCCACAGATGCGCATCAATCCTGTCCAGTACCCCCCCATGCCCCGGCAGCAGATTGCCGGTGTTCTTCAGGCCCGCCCAGCGCTTGAACATGCTCACTCCCAGGTCGCCGATGATACTGACCACATACAACAAACCAGCGAAAACCATCGCACACCCAGGCTTGAATAAGAACCACGCAGGAGCAACCAATGAGGACACCAATCCAACCAGGGCAGCCATCACAAAACCACTGACCACACCTTCCCAGCTTTTGTTAGGGCTGACATAACGGCCCAGTTTGTGTTTCCCCCATTGTTTACCGATCATGTAAGCAGCCGTATCTCCCATGGCGGTGATTGCCATGAAGAAAAAGAACCACCAGCCGCCGTTTGCCAGCTGGCGTGTGAAGATGAAATGGCGTCCCAATCCGCCAATATAGACTACCCCACCAAGATGGATCAGGAAATCTATCGGTAGTTGCGAGATGCCGTTTTCATATTGAATAATGGCATACGCCATGCCAAGGAACAGAAATACCAGCCAGAACCAGTGATCAAACTCTATTCCCCAAATAGAGCCCAAACCTGCAAAGACGATGATCCCGCCGATGGTGATCCAATGAGCGGGTTGAAATCCTTTTTTCCGAAAAAGCTGGTTCCACTCGTATCCTGCTGCCGCCAGCACCAACGTAATGAACACAGCGAAAGGCCACCTGCCCAGCCAGATCATCACAAAAACCAGTGGTAGAACTATCAAGGCGGTAATGACTCGCTGTTTCAATCCCCACCTGACCCGGTCATCAACTTATTTGCTCAGAGGTTTTGCCAAAGCGCCGCTCACGTGAGGCAAAATCCACCAACGCTTTGTGGAACTCTTCACGGCCAAAATCTGGCCAATACACCGGTGGGAAATACCATTCGGCATAAGCAGTTTGATACAGCAGGAAGTTGCTGGTGCGATATTCTCCCGATGTGCGCACCACCAGATCCGGATCCGGCACCTCAGCCGTGAACAAATAACGACTGATGGTTTCTTCGGTGATGTCTTCTGGCCGCAATCCAGCCTTAACAATCTCCTGCACCGCATACACAATCTCATCCCGCCCGCCGTAATTCCAGGCGATGCAAATATCAAGCACCTGGTTGTTCTTCGTCATATCCATCGCCTGAATCACCTTCTCCATGATCGGTTTCGGCAGCCGCTCCAGCCTGCCGATATGCCGCAGCCGGACACCCTGGCGGTGTAACTCAGGCAATTCTCTTTCCAGCGCATCCGCCAGAATATTCATCAACCCCTTAACTTCGTCCTCTGGCCGGTTCCAATTCTCAGTGGAAAACGCATACACCGTTAGATAGCGCACGCCAAACTCGACACAGGCGCGGATGATTGTCCGCAGGTTCTCTGTACCCGCGCGATGACCAAAAATACGCGGCCTCCCCCGCTGTTTTGCCCAACGTCCGTTGCCATCCATGATCATGGCAACATGCACAGGCAGGCGTTGAGGGTCAAGTGGTGGTAGTTCTTTGTCAGGCATACCGCTCAGACTTCCATGATCTCTTTTTCTTTTTCGTCACCGACTTCCTGCAGCAAATCAGAGTATTTATCTGTGATTTCTTGCAGTTCTTCTTCACCCCATTTCAAGTCATCTTCGGAGATCAATTTCTCTTTTTCGAATTCTTTCAGGTCTTTGATGCAGTCACGGCGCACATTGCGTATGGCTACACGCCCTTCTTCCACCCGTTTGCCCACCAATTTGACCAGTTCGCGGCGGCGTTCTTCCGTCAACGCTGGCAAATTCAAGCGGATAACTTTGCCGTCAGAGACCGGATTAACTCCCAGATCCGATTTTTGAATGGCTTTGATGATGTCATTGACCGAGCCTGCATCAAACGGTCGGATCATAATTTGGCGTGGTTCAGGAACACTCAATGTAGCCAGCTGGTTCATTCTGGTTGGCATGCCGTAGTAATCAACTTCGATGCCTTCTACCAGCGCAGGAGTCGCCCGGCCAGTGCGAACCAGTTTCAGATTATCACGCAGGGCTTCGACAGCGCCATGCATACGAACTTCAGCATCTTTGAGTATGTCTTTTATCATTGTCATGCTCCTTTTCTCTAACCTCAGCAATCACAACTATTCCTATTTTACCCGAAACCGGTTTGATTGATGAGCGCCAGTTATCATCAATCTTTTACATCATCACCCACAACCAGGTTCAACGAAATCTCTAAAAATGTACTACACTTATGGTTAACGACAAAGTAACTCCTGGTTGTCATCGACACACTCTCGAAGGAAATCGCCCATGAAACCCAATATCCTGTACATACACTCGCATGATACCGGCCGCTACATCCAGCCCTATGGACACAACATCCCCACACCGCACATGCAGAAACTGGCGGAGGAAGGCGTCCTCTTTCGCAAAGCCTTTTGCGCTGCCCCTACCTGTTCACCCAGCCGCGCCGCCCTGTTAACCGGGCAATCTGCCCATTCCTCCGGTATGCTAGGGCTGGCCCACCGCGGTTTTTCACTGAACGATTACGCTCAGCATCTTGCCAATTATCTGAGAAAACAAGGGTACGCTACAGCGCTGGCAGGCATGCAGCACGTAGCAAAAAAAGCCGAAACCATTGGGTACGACCATATTCTTTGTCCAGTGAACAACGAGTTCTCTGCTTATTACCAACTTCCCTTCGTAGAAAACTACCTGAAGGAAAAAAGTACCGCTCAAATGCAGCCATTCTTCCTCTCGGTCGGGTTTGAAGAAACCCATCGCGAATTCCGCCAGCCAACCGTGCTTGAAGATGAACGTTATTGCCTGCCGCCTGCCCCGCTGCCTGACACCCCCCAGACCCGCCGTGACATGGCAGAATTCAAAGCCTCCGCCCGTGTGTTTGACGACGCTGTCGGCGAACTGCTTTCCATGTTGGATACCTTTGGTTTGGCGGAAAATACCCTCGTCATCCTCACCACCGATCATGGCATTGCCTTCCCCAGTATGAAGTGCAACCTCACCGACCATGGCATCGGCGTGATGTTGATCATGCGCGGACCGGGCGGTTTCAGTGGAGGCAAGGTTGTTGACGGCATGGTGTCGCACATCGACATCTTTCCAACCATCTGCGAATTACTGAAAAGCGAACCGCCTGAATGGCTTCAGGGACACTCCGTAATACCCCTGATCAGTGGACAGCAAACAGAAATTCACGATGCCATATTTTCCGAAGTGACTTATCATGCCGCTTACGAGCCCCAACGAGCTATCCGCACCTTGCGGTATAAGTATATCCACCGCTTTGGCGATCGCACCTCTCGGGTTCTGCCCAACTGCGATGACAGTTATTCCAAGGAGGTACTGCTATCCGCCGGCTGGGGTGAACTCGATGTCGCGCAAGAGCAATTGTTTGATCTGCTGCTAGACCCCAATGAGGCCCACAATCTTGCTGGTGATCCCTCCCTGCATCCAGTGTTGGCGGAAATGCGGGACCGTTTACATCAATGGATGGTACAGACCGATGACCCCATTCTGCAAGGCCTGCCTGTGCCTGCACCTACAGGAGCTATTCTCAACCTGCCAGACCAGGCCTCTCCCAACGATCCAACCGTTACGGTTGACTGAAAGTACTTAATCGTACACAGACAACCAGAAAGTTACCATCAGCAGAAACCCTGCGATATAATACATAGGACAACCCATTAGAACGAGGTGAAGAGTGGCCCGACAACTGCCAAGGTTTGCGGTTTTACAATTATCAGGTTGTGCTGGCTGTGAAGTCTCCCTGTTGAATTCAACAGAGTGGCTGTACAATTTTGAACTTGTGTACATGCCATTGGTGATCTCAGCTTCGAATGTTCCCAGCGTGGATGTCCTGCTGGTCAGCGGCGGTGTACAAACATCTGAAGACCTGTACAAATTACTGCGCGCAGTCAACTCAGCCAAAGAAATAGTCGCAGTCGGCACCTGTGCCATCTCAGGCGGCATTACCAACCTTGGCAACCGTGACGATGTCCGCCAGATGTTTCTCTCAGAAGCGGAACGCTTCCACCTGCCGCGCATGCTGCCCAAATGCCATCCCATTGATGACTATGTTGAAGTCAATCGCTATCTCTCAGGCTGCCCGCCCACGCCAGAACTTTTCATGCAGTTACTGGTGCCCGATCCAGAATATGTGCCCAAACGCAATGTCTGCCAGGAGTGCGGCCGCAAGAAGCTCAAAGACATGAAACCCGATCACTTCTTCTATTCGCAGCGCGGTTCACCCGATCCTGATATCTGCCTCATCAACCAGGGCTATCCCTGCGTCGGCACTTCTACCCGCGCCGGCTGTAACGCCCTGTGCACCAAGCCCGGCCATCCCTGTGTGGGCTGCCGCGGACCCTCTGATGCCTTTATCGACAAAAACGCACAAGGCTGGTTTGACAGCATCGGCAAAGTATTCGAAAAAATGACCGATGTACCCACAGAAGAAATCCAGGCCATCTTGCGTTCACCCCAGTTGTCATTGTTCCTGTTCCAATTTGCTGACTATGACCATGTCAATAAAAAACCCAGGCCAAAGGATAAAATCGTCTGATGACCCAATTAACTTTTCCTATCAGCAGAATTGAAGGACACGCCCAGGTAGTCATCGAGGTAGAGGATGGCAAAGTCTTATCCTCACACTTCGAAGCCACCGAAATGCGCGGATTCAGCAACTTTGTCAAAGGCACACCGGCTGTGCAAATGCCCGTAATCACCCCCCGCATCTGCGGCGTCTGTTCAACCGCGCACCACGTCGCATCAGTCAAAGCACTTGAAGATATATTTGGCGTCGAACCACCGCCGCTCGCCAAGAAGATCCGCGAATTGTTGTTGCTGGGTCAATTGATCCAGAACCAGGCAACTTCGCTTTTCATCTTTACGATGCCAGACCGGCTGGATGTTCCCTCCATTTTTCATTCGTTGGAAACCAGCAATATCTCCGTCAAAGGGGTGTGCGACAATATCGCCCGCTGCTCCTTGCGCATCCGCAAAGCTGGCACAGACATCATCTCGCTGGCTGGCGGACAGTTCATCCATCCCATCAAAACCATCATTGGCGGCGTTTCCAGTGGCATCACCCCCGAAAAAGCAGAATTGATGAAAAAAGAGCTCAACACCATCATTCCTGTGGTGCGCATTCTCTTCAATCACTACTGGCAGCTCTCCATCAGCCTCAAAGACCGCATCGGCACCTGGGGCGATGATGAGCCAACCTATTACCTTACCTCAACCACACCCATAAAGCCCAGCTTTGATTCCTCGCACATCCGCATCCTGTCGCCGGATGGTGTAGAAATGGAAACCTTCACAGCCAGTGAATTTCGTAATTATCTGGTGTTTACAGAGAATGAATATAGTTATGCCGGTCAGACCAGTTACAAAGGCAACATCATGCGCGCCAACAGCCTGGCACGCATCAACATGACCGAAACCATGGGTACCCCCATTGCCGATAGCTATATGAGCCGTCTCGAACGTGCTTTTGGCCTGCCCACCCACCCCATTCTATTGTTCGACCTGTGCCGCGGCATCGAGTTGATCTATGCCATCGAACGCGCCATCGAGATTCTCAGTGAACCCTTGAACCACGATATCACCAGTGTTGCCTATACGCCCAGCGACGGTGAAGGTTATGGGTTGGTCGAAGCGCCGCGCGGGCCACTCATCCATCGTTACAATGTGCTCGATGGAAAGATCACCGAAGCTGAGTTCGTCATTCCCACTGTGCACAACATGCTGGCCATTGAACGCGCATTAACCGTTGCTGCCAACCGTTATATCAAGAGCGGACAGATCAATTTGGAGTTGGAAAAAGCCGTCGGTCGCGTTGTACGCGCTTTCGATCCATGCATTGCCTGCGCCACAAAATAAAAAACTGGCGGATATCACCATAGCATCCGCCAGTTTTCGTTTACCTGTTATATTATCCGCAGCTATCGCAACTGCCGCCACAGCTGGCACATCCACCCATATCCACACGGCCGACTGACAGCTCGATTTCGGTCGCCTCTCGAATATCGGAGATCGATACTTCAAAGGTCAATGATTTTCCTGCCAACGGATGGTTGAAATCCAACACAACCACATCATCTTTCACTTCACTGATCGTCGCGCTCATAATGCGTCCATCACCAGTATTTAGGCGCAATGGCCGCCCGATATTGAATTCGAAATTCTCAGGGAATTTGCTTTTTTCCATATTCATAAAGGCTGAATCGTCCAATACACCGTAGGCATTTTCGGGGTCAACGGTCACAGTTTTTCCTTCGCCGACCTGCATGCCTTCCAATTGATCTTCCAACCCCTTAATCAAATTATTGTGTCCGTGCAGATAAGGCAGCGGTTCGCGTCCAGCTGTGCTGTCAGCGATCTCACCCTCTACAGTCAATACATAATCAAGGTGCACTACCTTGTCCTGGCCCACAACTATTTTTTCTGATTCCATTGAATTACCTCTTATTTTATATATTTTATTCGAACAAATTGTATCACCTTTTTTGCATCTTACAGGAGATAGCCCTTGAATTTTATAAATATCTAATCCACATCTCCGCTATAATGAAGGCACAATAGGATTAGCGATATGGCACAGCCTACAAAAGCATTAACCGAATTTCTGAGCAACCTCTACCCCATTGACCAACTGCCTCCTGACATGTTGTCGCAGTTTATTGATGAACTTATGTTGATGAAAGTTAGCAAAGGCGATACTCTCTATGATGTAGGCGGCTCCGCCAACCGTTTCTATTTGGTAATGGACGGCCATGTAGAGTTATTGCGTTTGAACCAGAACAACCAGTTCGCTACCTTTGCCGTGGTTGATAGTGGTGACTTCTTTGGCTTTGAAGCCGTTCACACTGAAAACCATTATGAAATCCGCGCCATCGCCCAAACTGATGCCACTTTATTAGCCATTGACCCTGAGACTCTGCTCTCCTTTGCCCGTGAAAATGACCAGTTAGCACGCTTCCTTAATACCATGGCACGCAGTTATTACCAGTTGATCGATATGCGTCTCTCCTGGCGTCGTGAAGAAGAATATGTCTATTGGACCGCACGGAGGCATCCGCTTTTCTTGTGGCTGAAGTTATTAATACCGCTGGGCGTCGCAACCGCTGCCGTCATCACCCTGATTATTACCAGTGTTTTATATGGACTGCTTGGTAATGTGCTCATTTCTGTTATTTTGCTGGTTTTAATTATGCTGGCAGGCTTACCTTCTCTTTATATTTACATTAATTGGCGCGATGATTTCTATATCATCACCGATCGGCGCGTGATTACTCGACACCGTGAGATTCTTCTATACGAGACCAAAAAAGAAGTGCCCTTTGAAGCATTGTTATCTGTCAACAAGAATATACACAATATCATTGGCGCAACCCTCCTGATTGGCGATGTAGATATCCGTACATTTACTGGGGTCATCCCCATCCACGGTATTGCCGACCCTGATGTGATCGCCTCATTTATCGATGACATCAAGCATCGCCGCGAAAGCACCAAAGGCAAACAAGACCGACAGGAGAAAATGCGTGATATGCGTATCCGCCTCGGACTGGAACAAGATAACCTGCAGGAAGATAGCCAGGGCAAAGAATCACAGGAAGAACTTGATCTCAGCGAAGACAGCCTCTTTTTCCGTATTGATGCTTTCATCCAGCGATTGTTCAAGCTGCGCATTGAACAGGGAGATGAAGTCACCTACCGCAAACACTGGTTTATTCTGCTCAAACATGCAAAAATACCGTTCTTAATTGGCTTTCTCCTGTTGATTTCAGCCCTCATCCCGCTTTTCACCAACCTCTACTACCTTGCACCGATTATTTTTTGGATTTTTGGTTTTCTGTTTTTTGCGAATTTCCTGGTTTTCCTCTACATTTTTTTAGACTGGCAAAATGATCGATACGTGTTGAACAACCGCCAGATCATGGACCTTGACAAAAAGCCGTTCGGCAAAGAAAACCGCCGTACCGCCCCGCTTAACACAATTCAGTCAGTTGAATACAAACGTGAAGGCTTAGCCGGCATCATTCTAAATTACGGCACTGTCTATGTCCGCGTAGGTGACACCCGCTTCACCTTCGATGATGTGCCGCGTCCCTACGACGTTCAGCAAGAGGTCACCGAACGCCAGCAAACGGCCAAAGAGAGAGAAGCCCGTGACAAAAGTAGGAACGAACGCGAAGTGATCCTGGATTGGATAGAGATATACCACCATGTGGCTCACAAAAATGGCGCAAAGGACACTGTTACCGACGGTCAAAAACCGCAGGTCGACAATCCGCTCAATACTGATTACAATTAAGCCCATCAACAAAGGAAAGTAGCTATGCCAGTATTAGATATTGTAACTGTTCCTGCCAAGGTGCTAAGAACCAAGGCGGATACCATAAAAAAAGTAGATGACCGCATCAAACAATTGATCGACGACATGGTCGAAACCATGCGTGAGGCGCCCGGTGTTGGCCTTGCCGCCCCGCAAGTGGGAGAACTGGCACGTGTTGTCGTAGTAGAGTGGGGCGATGACGAAGACGAAGAAGCACCAAAAAAACTCTATACGATCATCAATCCCCAGATTGTTAAAAAATCCCAGGAAACGGTTCTGGGCATTGAAGGCTGTCTCTCCATTCCAAAATTTGTCGGCGAGGTCGAACGAGCAGAAACCATCACGGTCAAAGGACTTAACCGCAATGGTCAGCCCATAAAAATCAACGCGACCGGCTGGTTGGCAAGGATCTTCCAGCACGAAATTGACCACCTTGACGGTATCCTGTTCACTGATCGCGCAACTGCTTTGTCTTTGCTGCAGGATAACGAGAATCCGGAAGAAATCGAAGCACAGGCGATTGTCACATCCAAACCAGAACCCGCAGATAGCAGCACAGATAGTTAATGGCATGCATCTGAAGTACCTCGCCTTAAAAAATTTCCGTCTGTTCGCTGATCTTGAACTGCAAATCCCTGACCGGGTTATCCTCATCTCCGGCGCAAATGCGCAAGGGAAAACAACGATATTAGAGGCTATTTACTACCTGGCGACTTTTTCTTCATTTCATGCCAGCAGTGACCGCCAATTGATCCAATTTTCGCAGCGTGAGCAGCACCCGGCGGAAATTCATGCGATCTTTGAGAGCAACAAGAATCATCACATCGACGTCATCTTGCTGCTCGATTCAGACATCAACAACGTGCCCCGCTTCCGAAAAGCGGTGAAAATAGATGCGCAGGCTACCCCGATCACCGAAGCCATCGGTAGATTTAATGCGGTATTATTTCTTCCTGAAATGACCCAGATCATTGATTCCTCCCCTGAATACCGCCGTAAATATATCAATCTGGTGATTGCCCAATCCAACGCCCGTTATCTACAGGTACTGAGCGAGTACAACGCAGCCATTCAACAACGCAACGCCCTGCTAAAAATGATTTTCGAGCATAAAGCCCAGACTGACACTCTCGAAGAATGGGACGGAAAAATTGTCAAAGCCGGCGCTTATCTGATAAAAACGCGCAACGAAGTCTTACAGCAATTAGAGATCGAAAGCCACACCATCCATTACCAGATGTCTAACCAACATGAGAGCCTCGCCATCCGTTATGCGCCTTCCTTCAACCCTTCTTCGTCTCTGAACAATGGACAATCAGAACTACAACTGCTTACAGAAGGCGGCAGTGAATTTTCGTCGTTTGACCACCTGTCATTGGAAGAGATGGAAACCGCCTATCAAGAAGCTCTCTGGCAATCTCGTCGCACCGATATCCAGCGCGGCGTAACTACCATCGGGCCGCACCGCGACGATATCCGTTTCCTGAGCAACAATACTGATCTGGGGTATTATGGCTCACGTGGTCAGATTCGCACCGCCCTCATCTCGCTGAAAATGGCTGAGGCGGTCTGGTTAGAGCAGGCAACCGGCAGCAAACCGGTGTTATTGTTCGATGAAGTGCTGGCTGAGTTAGACAATGACCGGCGTGCCGATTTTCTTAAACAGCTGATTGCAGGACATCAGGTTTTCTTGACCACGACAGACGCCAATCTGTTTCCAGATGCCTACCAGGAAAAATACGAAACCTGGCAAATCACCGGCGGAATCGTTCGCCAGAATCAATAAAAAGCGGATTCACCGCAACGGCCGCTTTGAAGGTATCCCCACCCTGCGCGGATACTGCTCCGGCGTGGACGCTATCTTCTCTATCTCGATCAAATACCGTTCTTCCACCACCCCCGGCAAGGTGACTTGATGAACAAACCTGACCTTGCCTCCCAGCAGTTGAATCGCATTTTGAGCTGTATGTGTTTCAGCAGGCCCTTTTTCGCCTTTTTGCGCCACCATGATGCCGCCCCGTCTCACAAAAGGCAGCAAATATTCACTCAAAATCGACAATTCTGCCACAGCGCGAGCGATAGCCACATCGTATTTTTCTCGATGTTCAAGTGTTTGCCCCAGTTCTTCTGCGCGCGCTTTCGTCACAGTCACCTTGCTCATGCCCAATTCCTGGGCGACAAACTCACAAAATTGCACCTTTTTTCCGATGGATTCCACCAAAGTCAGCCGGATATCGGGTAACAAAATCTTCATCACCATACCGGGAAAACCTGCCCCCGTGCCGATGTCAATCACTGAATGGATTGCCAGTTTGCGCAGCACCGTCATTACAGAGATTGAATCCAAAAAATGTTTTTGCCTGATGCCATCTGTGTCACTAATAGCAGTTAAATTAATGTCCTGATTCCAGGTTTGCAAATGGCGTTCATAAAGGCTGAATTGACCTAATTGTTTGTCGCTAAGGTGTACGCCAAACAGAGTAAACGCGGTATCCTGGAACTGTTTCATATCCATAAAATGATTATACTCGTGATTGTTTTTCTTTTATTGCGTTAATAAAGTACACGTATAATGAACTCAGAATGAATAAAAATACGAAATTGACAGAAGACATAGAAAACAGGCACACAGCATTATGATGAAATTTGATGGTTTTACGGAAAGAGCAGAGGAGGCGGCTCAACGAGCTGCCGACATTATCCAACGCTACGGACACAATCAGATTGACACCGAGCATATCCTGTTGGCGCTGATTGAACAGCCCGAAGGTACGGTGTCTGAAATTTTGTCCTACCTGAAAGTCGATCCCAACATTCTCTCAGACCGGCTGGACTACATCTTGCGCCTGACCCCCAAGGCAAATATCTTTGGCGGTGCCGGCGGAATGGGCCAGGTGTTTATCACACCTCGCGTAAAACGGGTCATTGAAGTTGCTCGTAATGAGTCTGAGCGTCTCGGTGACAAATACATCTCCACCGAACACCTGTTCCTCGCGATTATGGCAGAGAAAGACACCAATGTCAGCCGTGTATTAGAACGCTCCGGTGTTACCCGATTGCGTGTTGATGAGGCCATTACCGCCATCCGCGGCGGTCAGAAGGCTGATGACCGCGGCTCAGAGAAACGTTACCGCACGCTTGAAAAATACTCGCGCGACCTCACCCAGATGGCACGTGAAGGCAAATTGGATCCAGTCATTGGACGTGATGACGAGATCCTGCGCCTGATGCAGGTGCTCTCTCGCCGCACCAAAAACAACCCGGTGCTGATTGGTGAAGCAGGTGTTGGCAAGACTGCCATCGTAGAAGGCCTTGCCCAAAAGATCATCTCCAACGATGTGCCTGAAATTCTTCTGGGACGCAAGGTGATCTCCCTCGACCTGAGCGCAATGATCGCAGGTTCACGTTTCCGCGGCGAGTTCGAAGAACGACTCAAAGCCGCCATCAACGAAGTGATCAGTTCTGACAACGAAATTATTCTGTTCATCGACGAACTGCATACCATGGTTGGGGCAGGCGCTGCTCAAGGTGCCATGGACGCTTCTAACATGTTAAAACCAGCGTTGGCACGTGGTGAATTGCAATGCGTTGGCGCTACCACCATTGATGAATACCAGAAACATATCGAAAAAGATGCAGCACTTGAACGACGATTTGCGCCGGTATATGTCGATGAACCCAGCGTAGAAGAAACAATCGCCATGCTGCAAGGATTGCGTACTCGCTATGAAATGCATCACAATGTGCATTTTTCCGATGCCGCCATCAAAGCAGCCGCCCAGTTATCTGCACGCTATGTGACGGATCGCCACCTGCCTGATAAGGCCATTGACCTGATTGATGAAGCAGCAGCACGTCTCCGTGTCGCGCTTTATTCGCTCCCGCCTGATCTGAAAGACTTGAAGAACCGCATCGATACCATGCGTGAAGAGGAAGAACAGGCTGGCCTTGAGCGCGACTATGAAAAGGCAGCCAATGCCAAACACGAACGCCTGTTGTTGCAAGAAGAATATCAGCAGAAAAAAGAAGTCTGGGAACAAGAACAACGCCTGGATGAAATCGTTGATGTACAGGATATCGCCACCATTATCAATCAATGGACCGGCATTCCGGTCACACAGATGATGGAAACCGAAGCCGAACGCTTGCTCCACATGGAAGACAACCTGCATACCAAAGTGATTGGACAGGATTATGCCATCTCCGTGATCTCAGACGCCATTCGGCGTGCACGCTCCGGGTTGAAAGACCCGCGCCGCCCAATCGGTTCTTTCATCTTTATCGGCCCGTCAGGTGTCGGCAAAACCGAGCTTGCCAAAGCGCTGGCAGAATTCATGTTCGGCGACATAGATGCCCTGGTCAGGGTTGACATGAGTGAATACCGCGAACAGCATTCGGTCTCACGTTTGTTCGGGGCCCCTCCGGGCTATGTCGGCTACGAAGAAGGCGGCCAACTTACCGAACTGGTTCGCAAACGCCCTTACCGAGTTATCTTGTTTGATGAGATCGAGAAGGCGCACCCCGAAGTGTGGAATTCACTCCTGCAAATTTTGGATGACGGCCGCCTGACCGATGGTCAGGGCCGCACCGTTGACTTCCGCAACACTGTCATTCTGATGACCAGCAACCTGGGCACAGAATATATTGATAAATCCAAGCGGTTTGGCTTTATAACCCAGCAAGAAGCTGACGACAAAACGCGTGAGGCCAAAGAAAAGATCGAGGATTCCCTGAAATCAGCTTTCCGGCCAGAATTCTTGAACCGCATTGATGAAGTGGTCATCTTCAGCCCGCTTACACACGAGCAAATGCTGCCCATCGTCGATCTCCAAATGACTGAGATCAAAGAGCGGCTGGCAGAACATGACCTTGATGTCGAGTTGACGTCAGAAGCCCGCCAGTGGTTCGCCGATGAAGGCTACAACCCGGACTTTGGTGCCCGTCCGCTGCGCAGAGTTTTACAGGCGAAGATTGAAGGGCCGCTGGCCAAAAAGATTCTCAGTGGCGAATTTAAGCACGGTGACACCATCATCATTGACATTGAAGCCGTCGATGAAAAGAAAAAAGAAGTGGTCTTCCGAAAGTCGGCTATTTTGACAACTGTGGATTCGTAAGATTTTTGGAGAAGCAACCCGCACCGGGCGGGTGCTTTTCTTGTTAAGAGATCTTTCGGCAAAGGATATAGCATGAAGATTAAAATAATCACTGACAGCTCATGTGATCTTGCACCGGGTGTAAAAGAGCAATTGGATATTGGTGTCATCCCCCTGTATATCAACATTGGCGACAAAAGTTATATCGATGGGGTTGATATCACCCGGGAGGAATTCTACACCAACCTCACCCGCTATGAACACTATCCCAAAACAGCCGCACCAAGCCCGGAAACCTTCAAAGAATACTACCATCAGGCAGCAGAAGACGGTTACGAAGCAGTCTTTTCCATCCATGTATCAGGCAGGCTAAGTGCCACCATCAATAGTGCCCATATGGCCGCCAAAGAATTCCATGAAATTCCCGTGCATGTCATTGACTCACAAAACCTCAGCGCTGGCGCTGGCTATGTTGTGCAACAGGCCGCCCGAACCGCCCTTGCCGGCAAGACCGAAAAAGAAGTGGTAGCCGCCATTGAAGATATTATGCCGCGCATTTACACCTTTGCCATCATTGATAATCTTGACCACCTCAAGCACAGCGGGCGCATCGCTCAATTTGTCACCACCCTGTCATCTGCATTGAAGATCCGCCTCATGCTCAAGATGAACCGTGGTCAGCCAGGCGCTGAGCAGTTCCGCACCATGCTGAAGGGCATGCATCGTCTGGAAGAATTGGCGGAGAAACTACAGCCATTCCAGGAATTCGTTTACCTGCACACCAACAATCCGCAAGCCATAGAGCAATTATCTATCAAGGTCAACACCATTCTGGATGAATCTGTGACTACCCTGTTATTACCTGTGAATCCGGTGCTCGGCTCTCATCTTGGCGATACAGCTTATGGATTCAGCTGTGTGACAGTGGAACAACCCCAGCCATCGGTATTCGTGCGGTCTTTCGAAAAGATGAAGAGCGCCGCACGCAGTGTCTTCGGCGACCACGATTAAGGTTGATCACTCATCCTTGACCATAAAAACACCGCTGAGAATTTCAAAAGTGTTTTTATAAGCAATCTGCTCGGAATCAAGTGCCCCAATCGCGCAAGTAAAGATAATCGTAGCCGATGGTTCGATGACTGATCTTTGCAATCGGCGGCAAAATGCGTTTAAACTGATTGCGCTGCACGCGCGCGATCACTTGATGGACAAAAGCGGCATCAAAACCAGCAGCGATGCATTCCTCGGGACAGTAGCGTTCATCAATGAGCAGGTATAATAATCGATCTACTTCAGCGTAGGTGAAACCCAACTCGCCTTCGTCCGTCTGCCCAGCCCAAAGGTCTGCCGTCGGCGCTTTGTCAATGATAATGTCAGGCACCCCCATCGCCCTTGATAACTCGCGCACCTGGGTCTTGTAAAGATCCCCGATCGGACTGATGGCACAGGCAGAATCACCATACAAGGTCGAATACCCCAGCAAAATTTCAGTCTTGTTGCAGGTACCTACCACCAATGCATTGAACTCAGCTGATTGGTCATACAGGCAGATCATACGCGAACGCGACATGCTATTGGCCTGTCGCATCCGGTTCATGTCCGGTATCTGGTTAATCAAACCATCAGCGATTGGCGTTATGTCTATTGTGCGGGTCTGCACGCCCAGTTGATCGATCACCAATTGCGCATGATCATAAGATTCTTGTGAAGACAGGCGATACGGCAGACGCACTGCCAACACATTTTCAGGGCCCAGTGCTTCTGCAGCCAGGAAACACGAAAGAGCTGAATCAATGCCGCCTGAAAGACCCAGCACGGCGTGTTTGAAACCAACCCGTTCGATCTCACTCTTGATAAAACCAACCAGAATATCTCTTGCCAGTCGGGTGTCGATGTGCAGGTGGGGAAATTCTTGTTTCACCGGTTCGATAATATTCACCATGCTCAGCCATCCTTTCCGGGTTTTTCATTGTTGGTAATCCGGCGCAATGTGCGTTCAACCAACCCGATGCGTTCATCACGCAGCAAAGGCAGGCGTGCACGCGTACGGTGCAGTTGATTCAGGTCGAGATCTGCGATCACCAGCGATTCCCCCGTACTGGGTGCCCTGACGATAGTATTGCCATTGGGATCATAAGCAGAGGCGCCGCCCCAGAAATGCAATCCATCTTCGTATCCGACACGGTTGGCATGCACCACAAAAGAAGTGAACAAACTGGCATATCCCTTGTTGATGCGGTCTACCCAGCGAGATGTTTCAATTTCGCCGTCATCGGTCAATCCCCGCCCGGGCGAGGCTGAAGCCAGAAACAACACATCGGCACCATCCAGCCAAAGCAGATAGGGTGGCGAAGCATGCCAGAAATCTTCACAGATCAACATGCCTACCCGGCCGTAGGCGGTATCAAACGCCCGAATAGTGTCGCCGGAAGCAAAGAAGCGCCCCTCGTCAAACAACCCATAAGTCGGCAGATACACCTTGCGATGGATATGTATGATTTTGCCTTTAGAGGCGTACGCGCTGGAGATAAAGAAGCGGTTGCGTTGGTCCTCTTCTACAAAGCCAAACATGATGTCTATGGATTGACTGGCAGTGATCAATTGTGAGAAGGACGAGGTTGGCTTTTGCGGTTGCACCGCAACCGTTGGCGCCAGGTCTTGCAGAACATATCCGGTCAATGACAATTCTGGAAACACTACCACATCAGATTTCTGATCAATCGCCGCATCAATATACTCCAGATGTTTGTCCAAATTATCAACAACCCCACCGAGTTTGGTGTTGATCTGCGCCATGGCGACTCGTAATTGCATCGTTCCTCTTTTCCGCTGTTATGTCGATAAATCCTGCTGGTTAGCCCGACTGCGCCATCTTCGCCCAGCTATCACGCAAAGCAACCGCCCGGTTGAATACCAGGTGTTCCCGGGTAGAATCAGGATCAACGATAAAATAACCTTTGCGCATGAATTGATAGGCAATCTCCTCTTGTGCCTGAACAAGATGTGGTTCGACCTTGGCAGTGATTACAGACAACGAATCTGGATTCAGATAATCGAGAAATGTCTTGCCTTCCTCCACATCGTCAGGGTTTTCTGCAGCAAACAGGCGGTCATACAAGCGGACCTCCGCGTCGATGGCATGCCGCGCAGATACCCAATGCAAGGTGCCTTTCACCCTGCGGCCATCAGCAGACATTCCACCGCGTGATTCCGGGTCATAGGTTGCGCGAATCTCAACAATCTCGCCTTCATCATTCTTCACCACATCCGTGCAGGTTATGTAGTAAGCTTTGAACAAGCGCACTTCCTGTCCGGGAGACAGACGAAAATATTTCCTTAGCGGGTCTTCCATAAAGTCTTCCCGCTCAATGTACAACTCACGGGAGAATGGAATTTCACGGCTCTCTGTGCGGGTTTCATCCTGCGTATACAGCGCCACCTCGAACATCTCTTCTTTGGCTTCCGGATAATTCTCGATGACCACTTTCACCGGGTTCAACACCGCCATCGCACGCGGTGAGCGTGCTTCCAAATCCTGTCGCAAGTTGAATTCCAGACGGGAGATGTCAGCGATGGTGTTGTTTTTGGCAATGCCGTTGTCTTCGATGAACTGTTTGATGGCTTCAGGGGTATAGCCGCGCCTGCGCAAGCCCGATAGCGTTGGCATGCGTGGGTCATCCCAGCCTGATACATAGCCCTGTGTGACCAGTTGCAGCAGTTTGCGCTTGCTCATCACCGTATAAGTCAGATTCAAGCGGGCAAATTCGATTTGCCGGGGATGGTGAACGCCCACCGATTCACAATACCAGTCATATAATGGCCGGTGATCTTCAAATTCCAGTGAGCACAAAGAGTGTGTAATGCCTTCAATCGAATCTGACAACGGATGGGCAAAGTCGTACATCGGGTAAATGCACCACTCATCACCACTCTGGTGGTGTTCAGCAAACATAATGCGGTATACCACTGGATCACGCATGTTCAGGTTTGGTGACGTCATATCTATTTTTGCTCGCAAAGTGCGCTTCCCCTCAGGAAATTCACCCACCTTCATACGCATGAACAGGTCCAGGTTTTCTTCTACGGAGCGATAGCGATAAGGGCTTTCTTTGCCGGGTTCTGTCAAAGTCCCGCGGTATGCCCGCATCTCTTCCGCGGTCAGGTCGCAAACATACGCCAGCCCTTTTTTAATCAGTATCACCGCATAATCATACAACTGCTCAAAATAGCTGGAGGCATAATAGAAACGGTCATCCCAGTCATATCCCAGCCATTTGATATCACGCTGGATAGCATCGACATAGTCTGTATCTTCTTTGGTCGGGTTGGTATCATCCATACGCAGGTTGCATTGTCCGCCAAAGCGCCGTGCGGTTTCAAAATCGATATAGATAGCTTTGGCATGCCCAATGTGAAGCTGCCCGTTCGGCTCTGGCGGAAAGCGGGTATGAACTACCCCGCCAAAACGGTTGGTGCTGTTATCTTCTTCGATCATTTCCCAGATGAAATTGTTCTTCGATGTCATTTCTTCCTGCGTCATATTTTCCTCACAATAAATTGTTAACAGTACCATTATATCATCGCCTTTTCAATTCTTTCGTTTGCTGTTATGCTTGCCTGAGTGATACCAACCGAGAGTGGGACGCATGATTTCTGACAACATTTTTGAAACCCTGTTTCTTTTCTTGCTGATAACAACTGAACTCATCCGTCTTCCCTACTATGTTCAATCCATCCGCCAGCATCACAAGCACCAGATCATCCATTCTGAAACAGATTTGTGGGACAAATTTTTCTTTCTGTTCGTCATCATCGGCACCTGGGGCGCTACGATGTTCAAGATCAAAACAACCTGGTTCTCGTTTGCAGATTTCAGTACGCTGCCAATCATGAATGTCTTGGGTTTTTTCATCTATCTGTCAGGCTTGATTCTGCTTGTTCACTCTCACCGCCAAATGAAGCGCAACTGGTCACCCACCATCGAGATCAATCAACAGCAGGAACTGGTGACCAGCGGCATTTACCGGTGGATCCGCCACCCAATTTATGCGGCAGTCTGGCTGATGGTCATTGCACAGGTTTTGTTAATCAACAACTTCATCCTCGGACTGACGGGGGTTCTGTCTTTTTCTCTGCTATACAACCACCGTGTGCTAAGAGAAGAACAAATGATGGCAGCTCATTTTGGCAAGGAATTTGCAATCTATTGTGCAACAACTGGCCGATTGTTGCCAAACATAACACTGGGTCAAGCCGAACAGGCAAGTAACGAATCCGAATAACGTTAATAAATCTCCTATTTGACATATCCTGCTATCGGTTTTACCATAATGCATAGTTAGTTATTAAATATTGCTATCACATATGACAAAAAACCTGACAAAAAGAACTATTTTGATCATATTAACAATAAGTATGTAATTGAAAGGATTGGTTATTAGAATGGCTGCTGAACCACTGCACGTGACTGACGCTGAATTTGAAAAGACTGTTTTGCAAAATGAATTGCCCGTGATCGTTGATTTTTGGGCGCCCTGGTGCGGCCCCTGCCGCATGGTTGCCCCTACCCTGGATAAATTGGCAGGCGAATACGATGGCAAACTGGTCATCGCCAAGGTGAATACTGATGAGAACCAGAAATGGGCCGGTCAGTACCATGTCCGCGGCATCCCCACCATGTTGTTCATCAACAAGGGCGAAGTTGTTAAACAGCAGGTCGGTGCTTTGCCCGAACCCATGCTGCGCAAAGCTGTCGAAGAATTCCTCGGCGGTATCGCCTAATAATTTGAAAATTCCAAACACAATTCCCTGCAAGGAATTGTGTTTTCGTTTAAACTATAAATATGATCGAAGTAAGACATCAATTTTCTGAAAACAAGAAAAAAAGGGCGGTGTTTCAACGGGCCATCTGGATCACCCTGGCTGGCAATGTGATCCTGGCAGTCGCCAAGGTTATCATTGCCTCGAGCACCGAAAGCTCGGCGTTGTTTGCCGAGGCTGCCAATTCGCTTTCGGACGTTTTCTACACGATCCTCCTGGTAATCGGCTTGACTATTGCCAGCAAACCGCCCGACGAATCTCACCCACAAGGCCACAGCCGCTTTGAACCACTCGTCGGACTGGTGGTAACCATCGCCATGAGTCTGGCAGCCTATGAGGCCGGCAGAGAAGCGATCAACAAATTCATCGCCGGCCCGCAGGCAGTACCTATGTTAATCTCCTCCATCATGTTGATCTCCACGGTGATTATCAAAGCTCTTATGTATTGGATGGTTCGCAGAATAGCAAAAATCTACCAGAGCCCATCCCTGGATGCCATCAGTGTGGACAACATCACCGATGTCTCCAGCGCTGGCGTTGCGTTTTTCGGCATCCTGCTATCGAATTATGTCCATCCGCTATTTGACCCAATCGCCGGTATCCTTATCGCCGGATGGATCCTTTACAATGCTCTACAATCTTCACGCGAGAACATCGTGCTCCTCTCTGGCGGAGCCGCTCCCAACAAAGTGCGCGAAGAAATCATTCATCGCGCCCTGTCTGTACCGGGCATATTGCATGTCCACTATCTGCTGACGGAGTACGCAGGCCCGCGCCTTATCGTCGACATACATGCCAACATCGCTGGCGACCTGCCCTTCGACAAGGCGCATGCCATTTCTGATGAAGTCATCGACAAAATTGAACAGATGGATGTCGTTGATCGCGTATACTTACACTTAGAGCCTGAGGATTGGGAGTGAAGCCGCTAACGGAGAAAATTCTGCCTGAGAAATTCATGATCAGAGCAGGAGTAGATAGCACTGATTAGTCAACATGGAAAATGCCCTGT
Organism: uncultured Anaerolineaceae bacterium; assembly: GCA_964391725.1. GTDB lineage: Bacteria > Chloroflexota > Anaerolineae > Anaerolineales > Anaerolineaceae > SpSt-1165. The sequence continues at coordinate 89,807 of CAYMNB010000001.1, forward strand.
ATGTCTTCAATTCCGTTTTGCCCATACTTATCTTCATTTGGATCGGGCACTTACTGCGAAAACGGTCTTTTTTTTCACCAGAGACCATTGACAACATCAAGAAGTTTATCGTAAATTTCACCCTGCCAGCAGTACTATTCACCTCATTCCTTGATATTGTCTTCGAATGGAATTATTTGCTACTGATGATTCTGGTGTTCCTCCTGTGCCTGTTTCTTTATTTCTATGGACGCCTGACAAAAAAGAGCTTTCAACAAACCTGGATCTCTTTCCCATTTCTGCTGACTGGTTTCGAATTTGGTATGCTTGGTCTCAGCCTGTTCGGCAGCGCCTATGGCCTGGAAAATTTCGGCAAAATGGCGATTCTGGGAGTGCCGCATGAATTCTTCATCTGGTTTGTCTATGTCACCCTGCTGGTGCGCGAAACATCTGCGCTGCCCTCTATGGGTTCGCTTCTGAAATCTTTCCTATCTTCTCCGGTCATCATCGCCATTTTCACCAGTATTCTGCTCAACCTTACCGGGTGGGCCGCATGGCTGAACAATGCTTTCTTCGCCGATGGCCTCTTCAAAGTGCTGAATCTGTTGGCAGGCCTGACTGCTCCTTTAATCCTGCTTGTGGTTGGTTATGATATCAAAATCACCCGCGACAACATCAAATCATCTGCTCTGGTGGTACTGCTGCGACTGGCGTTGTTGATCCCGCTGGCTTTATGGTTCAATCATTACATATTAGCAGCCTTGTTGAATCTTGACCGTGGGTTCCAGATTGCCTTCTTCACCCTGTTGATCCTGCCTCCCCCCTTCATTATCCCCATCTTCATGAAAAAAGGCCTCCCTGAAGAAAAGGCATTCATCACCAACACACTTATGCTGCATACCGTGGCTTCGATCATCATCTTCATCATTTACTTCGCACTCAATCCAACGTTATAACGCCACTATCAACAAGGGTATCTGGCAGATGACTCCGCTTGCCAGGAAAGCATCGATCACAGCCAATAAAAAACTCGTACCTTGGCACAAAATCAGGCAGTAATACGGTAATTCCGCATCATGCCCATATCTTCGTGTTCCAGATTGTGACAGTGGTATAGATAAAGCCCGGTATAATCTTCAAACTTCACAAGCACCCTGACGCGTTCACCAGGCAGTACCAGCACAGTATCATGCCAGCCGTCATCAATCAAACCGTCAGCCAAAGAATTCCACAGCCAGCGGTCTACCCGGCTTTGGTCACGCGACAAGATACGGAATTGCAAGCCGTGAATATGCATGGGGTGCGGGACAGACATCCCCCCCATCATGCCCATACCGCCAAAGACAGTATTGTCAAATTCCCAGACTTCGATGTCATTGAGCCGAACGGATTCATCCGGCGCCGTCTGGTTCATTTGGAAAACCCTGCCGTTGATGGTAAAACGCATGCCACGCCCCATAGCAAGGGTAAACAAACGCGGCTGGTTCGTGTTGACAGCATCATCAACAGAAAACTTCTCATGAGTAGATAACTTTTCGGGCAATAGAGGATACAGTTTCCCTTGTTCTGCCAGGCGAAACCTGACCAGATCAAATGTATGGGTGCCTCCTGGAGCTTCATGCCCCAAATTGACCAATTTCTTCAGCGAACCAATCGGTTCTCCACCAAAATCAACCCAAATATCGAGGCGCTGGCCAGGTGCTACAACAACATAAGGTTTCACGACAGGTGTTTCGAGCAGGCCTCCATCGGTTGCCATGACAGTGATAGGTGTGCCATCATCCCAGGCCACTTTGTAAATGCGCGCGTTTGATCCGTTCAACAGGCGCAGTCGATAAGCTTCTGTGCGGACTGACAGCTGATAGTCAAGGAAACCATTCACCAATATTTGATTGCCCAAAAAACCTGTCATCTGGTGCATCATACCACCTGGCGCATACACAAACTGGTTGCTTCTGTCAATCACCCTGTCTTGTAAAACGAGTGGAAGATCATTCTGCCCCGCAGGCAGCCCTAAGGCTCTCTCTTCATCATCATGAACAATGAACAGTCCCGCCATCCCAGCCATTACTTGTTTCGCGGTTCTTCCATGCGGATGTGGATGATACCAGTAAGTACCGGCGCGATCCGTCACCTCAAAGGTGTAGACATATGTTTCACCGCCGTCAATTGCCAGGCGCGGATGGCCATCTGCCTCTGGAGGGACATGCAAACCATGCCAGTGAATGATCGAAGATTCCGGCAACTGATTTTGATAATGAATACGAACGATTTGACCACGCTCAACATGGAAAATCGGCCCCAAATAAGAGCCATCCAATGCTGCCAAAGCAACAGGATCGCCTTTCGTAACTTCGCCTTTGTATCGCCAAACAACAGTCTCTTTTCCTGCGAATAAAGGCAGAATGCCTTCTTGTGAGCGGATCACAAATTCAACATTCGGTGTGAGCTCCGGATCGGTTTGTGTCTTTGGCAACAGGTTGGGAAAACAGCCATTGATGAACAGGGCTGTGCTACCAGCCAGCACCCCCTTCAGGAAAGTTCGGCGCGATATATTTTCCATAGGTGGACTCAATTCTTTTTTCTTATTATTATAACACTTATAGTTTTTATTGGCATTCATCCTCATAAACCCTGCCCATTGTAATAATCACCAAACGAGTGTGAGATCATGGATAACGAGAAAAGGTTTAAGCATTGGACTGAACCCAAGAAACAAGACCCGAAATAAAACAAAACCTCCTGTAAGAAAATAGAAACCAGGAGGTTATTGTTAAGGCACGAACCAAAGGTAGTAAAGATTATCCAGAATGGCTGAAATGGAAAGCTCCGCGTATGTATATAGATAAGGGCGTTCCACCCGCCATGATCAAAGACCAGTTCGGGATTAACGACACCTCCGAGTTGAGGTTTGGATGCGCCAATATCGTAAAGAGGGGAAATGATATTCCTCAAGAAAAGATCGCATAGCAGGAGGAAAACTAAGCAAGAAGCTGCAGCAGCCCATATCACACAATAGGAAGCAGAGAATGAATTCTACAAAAACACTTACCGAATTACGTCAGGTCTGGCTCGCGAAGCGTGATATCGAGTCATTGAAGATTATCAGGGAGAATACGAAGTGAAAATGTTGTGTAGACTCCTTGAAGTGTCGCGAATCACCTTTTATGCCTGGCGAAAGAAGATGAGAGAGCCAGATCGTGACCAGGGGCGCGCATGAAACCAAAAGAATTCAATTACGAACAAAACAGACTCATTTTCAACTCAGAAGTCTGTTTGTCTAACTCACAGGGAGGTTTTTATTCCGTGTCTACCTTTTGGGGGGCAGTCCAGGGGATAAAAGCCAGGTTTTTTCAATCATAGTTTAAAAATTCCCATAGATGGTTGGCGAATAAGAGGAGGTTGCCGCTACCACGATGCTGCTTACCAGCAGAATCAGGTAAGCGCAGTGTTGTGCCAATTGTGGGCCAAAAGCATAGCGTTGATTGTTGACAAGCTGGTCTCTCAACCCTTTGAGTAACGGCGTCGCCAACACAACACCAACAATGAACGCCAGCCACGTTGTTGAGCCAATGTGCGGCAGCACCGAGTAACCCACCAGGTTGACGCGGGTGCCAAAGCCAACCAACGCCCGCAGCCAACCCAGGGCAAAGGCGGTGGTGGGGCTGCGGAAGAATATCCAGGCGATGAAGACCACCAGCATGGTATAGAGATGCTGCAGCCATTTGGGTAACCGCTTGATCTTGCCTCCCAGGCTTTTACTGTTTTCGAGGGCAGCAAAAATACCATGCAGCATACCCCAGATGACAAAGTTCAGGGAGAATCCATGCCACAGACCCGTCAACAAAAAAACCACCAGCGTGTTCATGCTTTGCTTGAGCCATTTCCACTTTCGCCGCTTCCACTCCAGTGGCATGAATACATAATCTCGGAACCAGCTTGATAGGGTGATATGCCAGCGGCGCCAAAATTCGGTGATCGAACGTGAAATGTAAGGAAGATCAAAGTTCTCCGGCAGATCAATTCCCACCATCTTTGCCAACCCGATCGCCATATCCGTGTACCCCGCAAAATCGTAGTACAACTGGATGCCATAAAAAAGCAGCATCATCCAGGCAGTAGCGGTGGTCACCAGTGGAACTTGTTGTAGAAAGATCCCCCCATCCAGGATGGTACCTATCTGATTGGCGATCAAGACCTTCTTCGCCAGGCCCAGAATAAAACGGCGTAATCCCGCAGTCTTTTCGTTGATGGTGACTCGTTCTTTCTGGGCGTCCTGAGCAAAATCCTTCCAGCGTGTAATCGGACCCGCCATCATTTTAGGGAAGAACAGAAGGAAATTCGCAAATAGAAAGACATTCTTTTCAGCTAGCGTCTGGCGTTTATATATATCCAATAAATAGGCGATTGCTGTGAATGCAAAAAAAGAATATCCTGCTGGCATGACAGAAAATTCACCCCTGGCTACCAGGAACTTCAAGCCCGCCAATATTGCCACGTTGATCCCAACCCCCAACCACAGCCACCTTTTGTACTTTTGCTCTTTGATGATCGATGATGAAAGTCCCAATGCCATCAAATAGGTAAAGACAAGCATACCGATGAACAAAGGGAAGGCTTCACGGTCCAGCAGAAAAACATAGATGAGACTAAGAACCAGCATGATCGCCCCGCGAGTTTTCTTCCCCGGCAGCAAGCTGATGATCAGGCAAATTGGCAAGAAAAGGAACAAGAAAAAGACTGAATGAAAACCCATGAAACCTCGATGTTAACGCATTCTCTTACACAACATCTCTAAGTATAACCCATGCCCCTATTACGGTCATGGGACTCAGGTTGTAAGTTAAAGTACAGCGGTAAAAAGTTTAAAAAAGCGACAGATCACCCAGGCAATAGCTATTTCCACCAGACGAAAGCCTAATCCTGTACTTTTGGCTCCAAACAGTCAACTCTGACAGCCTCCTTCGCTCAAACGAATGAAAATAAGAGAAAAATATTTTCATTTCTTACCTGTTGTCCATTCTTCCCTGAGATTGTCAAGTTGGCATGTTAAAATCCAATTAAGCTCGTGCTTACCAATTATGACCTGAAAAGCTGTATCCGTTCTCAAAATCATCCAATGGGAGTTACCATGAAAAAATCAAATATCCTGCTTATCGGCATCGATTCTCTGCTGGCAGACCACATGTCCTGTTATGGTTATGATCGCCTGACGACCCCGCACATCGATAAATTCGCACAGGGCGGCACCCTGTTCACCAACTACTACTGCCCGAATGTGCCCACCACCAGCGGCTATGGCTGTATGCTGACGGGCATGGATGTCTTTTCCACCCAGATGGTGGCGCTGCGCCACCAGGGCCCGCTGCGCCCTGAGGTAAAAACCCTGGCGGAGATTCTCGGCGACCACGGTTACCAGACTACCTGTGTAGGTTTTACAGGAAATCCTGCTGCGCGCGGTTTCCAAAAATATCTCGATTATGTATCCTGGGGCAATTGGGACGACCGTCCTCTGACCAAGGCAGAAAATCTCAACACAGTCGCCATCCCTGAACTGGAAAGGTTAAGCGATGAGGATACGCCCTTTTTCCTGTTCATGCGCCACATGGACCCGCACTCCCCCTACCTGCCGCCCGCACCTTATGACCGCATGTTCTATCACGGTGACGAGTGTGATCCTGACAATGACTCCATGCAACCGGTGATGGAATTCAAACCTTTCTGTGACTATTTTGCTTCGTGGATGCCGCCTGGCATCAGCGACAAAGATCATATCATCGCCCAGTATGACGGCGCGATTGCTTACCTGGATGCCTGCCTGGCGAAATTACTGCGTGTGTTGGAAGACCGCGGCATCCTCGATGATACCATCGTGGTCATTAACTCTGACCATGGCGAGACCCTCTATGACCATGAATGCTGGTTTGACCATCACGGTATCTATGATGTCACCCTGCATGTGCCCCTGATCCTGCACTACCCCGGCAAAGTGCCTGCCAACCGCATTATCAACGGTTACACCACCCACCCTGACCTGGTGCCGACCCTGCTCGACCTGGCAGGTATCGACAGCGGCATTAACTTTGACGGAAAAAGCCTGCTGCCGATGATGGCGGGTGAAATCCCCACCCATGCGCCGGAATTCTATATCACCGAATGCACCTGGATGCGCAAACATGGCTGGCGCACCCCCGAATGGAAATTGATCGTAGCACTGGAGCCCGATTTCCACTTCAAACCTGAAGTGGAACTATACAATCTTATTCAAGACCCAGAAGAGAACCACAACCTGGCAGAGGAATTGCCTGAAGTGGTCGCCTTCCTGCACGCGCGTATGGAGCAATGGATCGCCCAACGCGAAAAGGAAACCGGTCTGCCCAACCCCATCCATCATCAGGGTGATTGGCATGGCATCAAGGGGCTGGGTTCTTTCACCTCCTCGCAGCAAGCCTATGACACCCTGCACATTGGCGACGCCAACACCGCCAAACGCCTGCAGGCAGAATCACGTAAGAATTAACAGAGATAAGGAGCAACAAATGACACTGAAAGTCGCCATCGTCGGCATGGGCAACATCGGCAACCGCCACGCCCAGGTATATGAAAAACGTGATGATGTAGAAATCGTCGCTGTGTGTGACATCATCGCCGAAAAAGCCGACCATGCCGCCCAAAAATACGGCGCCACACCTTTTTATTCTATCCAGGAGATGCTCAACAGTGGTATCCAGATCGATGCTGCCAGCATGTGCACGGCGGGCGTCGAAAACGGCGGCGACCACTATCAAGCCACCATGGAACTGCTGGAAGCCGGCATCCCAACTCTGGGTGAAAAGCCTATCTCTAACAACACCGAAGAAGCCGATGAGATGGTGACCCTCGCCAAAAAGAAAGGCATCCGTTACGGCGTCAACCTCAACCACCGCTTCACACCGGCCGCGTTGAAGGTGAAAGAATGGATCGAAGAAGGCCGCCTGGGTTCGCTCAACATGATCATGATGCGAATGTGGATCAACAACCCCAATGAATCTTCGCCCTGGTTCCACGCCCGTGCCCTGCACCCGCACAGCATCGACATTCTGCGCTATTACGGCGGCGACATCGCCCGCGTGCAGGCTTTCTTCAAAAAAGGCGAGGGTCGCAAGATTTGGTCGAACCTGCAAGCATCCATCCAGTTTGAAAATGGCATCATCGGCAACCTGGTCGGCAGTTATGATGCCGGCGGGAGTTACGGCCTGGAACAGTTGGAGATCGTCGGCTCAAAAGGCCGCATTGTCCTGCTGGATGCCTGTGAACATCTCACCTATTACCCGCGCTATTCCATGCAAACCGAAACCTATGATTACCTCGGCGGCATGATGCATTTCAATGAAACCTTTGATGCGCGCATCGGTAAATGGGTTGAGGAGAACATCGCCGGGTTCGCGCCCGAAGACATTGACGCCAAAGCTGAAGATGCCTTGAAAGTGCAAAACGTGATCGAAGCCCTGATTAAATCGTGGGAAACCGGCACCGTTGTTTCCTTAAAATAAGCAGCAGAAAGATTAACAGACATGAGTGATAAGAAAACCCGCGTAGGCATCATCGGCCTTGGGCCGATCGGCAACCTGCACACGCGCCTGTATCTTGAGCATCCCGACGTTGAGGTAGTGGGAGTGTGTGACATCGACCAGGCCCGCGCGGATGCTGCCGCAGCCGCCTATGGCGTCACTGCCTATTACGATGCGCGTGACATGTTTGAAAAAGCCCGCCCTGAGATCGTCAGCGTCGCCACCGGCGGCTACGAATATGGCAGTGACCATCACCTGCCCACCATGCAGGCTTTTGAAGCCGGCATTCATGTGCTGTGCGAGAAACCCATATCCAACGAGATCTGGCAAGCAGAAGAAATGGTGGCAAGCGCGAAGGAGAAGAACCTTTGCTTCGGCATTGACCTTAACCATCGCTTCACCCCCGCCGCGCGCATTGCCAAACGCTGGCTGGATGACGGCCGGTTGGGGCATTTGCTGTTCATCAATATGTCGATGTGGATCATGAACCCGCGTGAAAGTTCGCCCTGGTTCCAGATCAAAGCACTGCACCCCCACACCGTCAACATCATGCAGCATTTCTGCGGCGATGTCGCTGCGGTGCAATGCTTTGTCACCCACTCGCCCGCCCGCACCATATGGACGACGGCGCAGTTCAACCTGCAGTTCAAGAACGGCGTAGTCGGCTCACTCACCGGCAGTTATGAGATCGAACGCGGCCACCCGATGGAACGCTGCGAGGTGGCCGGCACCGGTGGCAGGTTCGTGATCGATGATATGTGGCGAGAAGCCACCCTCTACCCTGCTGGCGAGACCCTCAAAGAGGTCTACACCAACCCCGTGTTCGGCGGTTACCGTGACTTCGATGACACCTTCCGCTGCCGCATCCACACCTTCGTAGGCCAGGTGCGTGCCGGCACCGCCCCCGCAGACATTGACGGATCCGGGCTGGAAGGGTTGAAAGCGCAGAAGGTGCTGGCGGCCGCGATTGAATCCGTGAAAGAGAAAAAGATCGTTTACCTTGATTGACCCACAGGAGCAGCCATGAAGATCGGTTTAAATTCAGTATTATTCGGCGGTTATGACATGAACACCGCCTTCCGCGTTACCAAAATGGCGGGGTTTGACGGCATTGAAGTGTCCGCCATCTCCGGCATGAGCGAGCATCTCGTCATTGAACAGTGGCGTGAGCTGGCGCCTGCCATCAAACAACTCGCCCGCACTTACGAACTGGACCTCCTGGCCATGGAGCAGCCTGCCAGCCGCGACCTGGCGCGTATGGAGCAGGCCATGCAGGCCGCCGTTGAGATCGGCATCCCCATCATCAACACCGGCCCCGGCGGAAAATCAGAAGATGCGCAGGAATGGCAGCCTACAGTCGACGCCCTCGGCGCTTGCGCGCAATTGGGTGAGAAATACGGCGTGACCCTGTGCGTCAAGGCGCATGTCGGCGCCAGCATCTACAACACGCCCACCACCCTCAAGATCATGGAAGCCATCTCATCACCCGCCTTCGGCATCGACATGGATCCCAGCCATATCTGGCGCGGTGGTGAAAACCCGGTGGAAGCCATCGCCGCGGTGATTTCCCGTGTCAAGCATGTCCATATCCGCGACTGCAAAGGCCGCCAAATGAATCCTGGCCCGCCTGAGATGCAAGCCAACGGGCGCGGCGATATCGACCTGGTCGGCTACATCCGCGTGCTGCATGAAAACGGCTATACCGGACCCGTTGACCTGGAAGTGATTGGCGCTAAAGAGTATGACCTGCTGCAGTGTACGGTCATCGCTGCCGAAACCCGCGGCCATCTACAGGCAAGCTTGCAGGCTTGCGGCGCTCGATAGTTTATAACAGGAATGATCACATACTTAATGGGCACACTGGTTGACCAGTGTGCCCATTTGCTTCCTAAAGGAATATGATGAACAAGCCTAACCTGTTATTTATTTTCGCTGATCAAATGCGTGCTTCTTCGCTGGGATGCATGGGGCAGGAAGCCGTTTTGACCCCGCACTTAGACTCACTGGCTGAACGGGGCTTGCTCTTCACAAATGCTATCGCCAACTCGCCTGTCTGCACCCCTTCACGCCCTTCTATGATCACCGGGCGCCATGCCCGTCTGCGCGCTGTTTCTTGAATGACATCAGGCTGCCAGCCGACAACCCCTCCATCGCGCATGAGTTCAACCGGGCAGGATACCACAGTGCCTACATTGGCAAATGGCATCTGGAAGGCATCAGCCGTCATATGTTTACACCACCCGAGCGGCGGCACGGTTTCGATCATTATTGGGCAGCATATAATTGCCACCATAATTACCTCTCACCAAAATATTACCTGAATGACGATCCAAACCTGGTTCGCGAGGCGGGATATGAGCCTGAAATCCAAACCAACTTGGCGATTAAATATCTGCATGAACATGGCGTCCAGCCATTCAACCTCTGGCTGTCATTTGGCACCCCGCATGATCCCTATGATCAAGTACCGCAGGAATATCTTGACCTATATCCGCCAGAAAAACTCTCATTGAGACCCAATGCCCTCAGCCCTGACCGGCAGGCGATCGCAGGCTATTATGCCCATATCAGTGCCATTGACGTCTGTGTCGTCCGTCTGCTTGAATCACTTGAACAATTGGGTTTGTCTGACAACACTCTTGTGGTGTTCACCTCTGATCACGGTGACATGCTCTGGTCTCACATGCTTCGCAACAAACGACTTCCCTATGAAAAAAGTATTCACATACCGCTGATCATGCGAATACCATGGCTTCCGAACGCCACCGGCACCAATGAATCGTTGATCAGTGTCGTTGACCTGTCCCCGACCTTGCTGGGTTTGTGCGGATTAACAGTACCCACCGAAATGCAAGGTTGTGATCTTTCCGGCTGCCTGCAAGGCATGAATCATTTTGAACAACCTTCGGTATTCATTAACAACTATGGCGCTTTTGACCTGGCGCGGGGCATGCAACCCTGGCGCGGAATACGCACCCGCCAGTACACCTATGCCAGGTGGCTGCAGGGCAGTTGCGTCTTGTTTGACAATCTCAATGATCCTTTCCAGCAACGCAACCTGGCATTGGAACCCGATCAAAACGATCTGCTGTTAGAAATGGAACAGGAATTAAAAGCCTGGCTGTTAAAAAACCGGTGATGACTTCCTGCCTGTTGAAGAACACATCAAAGGTGAGGGGCAAAGTGAAGAGTGGTTTCTGCGCGAAGAATACTTTTCCGATGGGGTTAACTTTTAAAGCCACAATGAACTGCCCCGGCCAAACCTGTATACATTGATACCCTGCACCTGCCCTATTTTTTCGACCATGTGCACATGGTATCACAACTCAATAGTGCAACGATGCCATTGACGAACTCCCTGGCATTGGAATCGGCGCAGAATGGTATCATCGGCTCCAGTTTTCTGACCTACTTTCACTGGACAGGTCTATAAAAAAACCATCCTGCTAAAGGATGGTCATGCCCCCAGGGGGAATCGAACCCCCGTTTTAGCCTTGAGAGGGCTACGTCCTGGGCCGCTAGACGATGGGGGCGTCTTGCGTTGACGATGTATTTTAGCATAGCAGTTTTCGGCTGTCAATCAAGAGCCGTTCCTGCCGCGTACCACCACCCGCACACCATTTTCGATGGGTTTGTCCGACACCAGCGTCAGATAACCGCCGCCACCAGCGCCTGAAAGTTTCCAGCCCAACGCCTGATTGCGATATTTATCAATCAAGCGCGCCACCGTAGGTGTCATCATATGAGGGAACATGGCGATCTGTGCTGCGAACGAAGCGAGGAAGTGTCGTCCGTAATCACCGACATCCTGCCGCTTGATCGCATCCCACACCCCGTCGGTGGCATCTGCCAGTCGTTTAGCACCATCCCGGGTGATGTTGGTATCACTCAACACCGCAAACCCATCTTCGCGCGGCCCCAATGGAATCAGGTAGAACAACGATTCGACAAAATCAAGCGATGCCTCATCATAAATTGATTCGATACGCGTTGGCCAGTATCCCCCCTCAAAATAAGCATAATTTAAACCCGGCATCGCCAGACCAATCGAATCCTGCGCCCCAGAGATCTCTTTGGTACCAGGCGGATTGTCATAGCAAAATAGAATTTTTGCGTTTTTCTCATAATCGCCAATCGGCAGGTGGTTACCCCACAATTCCTGGGCTGACCGGCGGGTACTGGATGCCATTCCGCTGCGTTCATTGAAATCGATGGTCGGCTCCAGAGACACTGTGATGACTGCGCCAGGGTAATTCTCAGACACCCAGGGCTGGTCCAGCCAGCCGCCGGCAACATCGATGCGGTATGGCAGGCGGCATTCTCCACGGATAGCTGTGGTTGACCGGGCCGCCAGCCCACTGTGCGGTTCACGGTGCAACACCACATACTCGATGCCCAGTTCTTCCATCAAGGCTTGCTTGGCAGGTGTATTGCCATCTTCATTAACAATGAACATGTCTGGCATTCTCTCGCGTAGGTCTGGCTCAAAATCCATATAGCCTGCGCCTTTCGAAATGAAAGCATCCTTCACACAAGCCACATTTTTCACCATGAAGAGGCGTTCCTGCTCATTGTTATAAGGCACACGGCCCTTTAAGTCGAACAGGGTTTGATCAGAACCCAATGCAACCACCAAATCTCCATGCCTGGCTGCCTGCTGGAAAAATTCGATATGGCCGCTGTGAAGCATATCAAAACAACCGCTGACGAATACTGTCTTTGCCATAGAAATACCTGACTCCTTCATTGTCTCTACGATAATTAGACAAAAATCATTATACCTGACATTACCCCCTACCTTTGGTACAATCATTGACGGCAGAAAGGTTGCAATGAAGAAGCAGAGAAGTTCATTTTTTATCCTACGATTTGTCTCACTGGCATTAATTTTTGCTGCCGTACTGCTGTTGGGCCTGGAACTGGTTACTTACAGCCGCATGCGCAGCACCTTGCCTGCTGGCTTAGAAATCGCAGGGGTCAAAGTAGGTGGTTTGACTCCCGAACAAGCTGCCAACCGCCTCAACCAGACCTATTCCACGCCCATTGAGGTAGCAATCGGCTCCACAACTTTCCAACTGTCACCCTCTGTGGTCGGATTTCGCCCGGAGATCGAGGCAATGCTGACCGCTGCTGACATGCAGCGCATTGAGACGCCTTTTTGGGCTGCCTTCTGGGATTACCTGTGGGGCACGGTCCGCCAACCTGATCCAATCCCGCTGCGTGCTACCTATTCACAGGAGCAATTACGGCAATATCTGGCCAATGATGTTGCCCCGCGTTATAACACCCAGGCAGAGGCCGTCATTGACATGAGTGGGTCAGGCAATTTTCTACCCGGTGTCCCCGGTATGGAGATCGATGTGGATGCGTCTGTTGCCTCCATCGAGGCAGCCTTATATGCCACTGAACAGCGCAGCGCCAGTCTTACGACGATCCGCATCGAGCCCCCGCGCCCAACCAAAGAGTATCTACACGCCCTGTTAACACGAAAAATAGAGCTGGCAAACTTTGACGGCATCGCTGAAATATATCTCCTTGACCTTAACACGCGCGATGAGTTGCATTTCGCACTGGAAAATGGCGAAGAGATTCCCCCGAATGTAGCTTTCACCGCTGCCTCCACCATAAAAATTCCCATCATGCTGTCCACCTTCATTGAACAGGAATTGCCTCTGCCTGCCAACGTTGATGCCAATGTGCAATCAATGATCGAGTTATCCGAAAATACACCCTCCGACAGCTTGATGGAGTTGATTGGTGGCAATTTGGGACCGCTGGTAGTGACCGAACATCTGCAAAATTTGGGCTTTGAAAACTCCTTCATTGCCGGTTACTTCTATCTGGGTGCCCCCCTCTTAGAACGTTATGATACCCCTGCCAACAGCCGCCTGGATGTCAATGTAAGTCCAGATGTTTACAACCAGACAACGGCAGCCGAAATTGGTATGTTGCTTGATGACATTTACCAGTGCGCCAACGGCGGTGGTACTTTATTGGCCCTGTACCCCGACCGCCTGACCTCCGGCGAGTGCCAAATTATGTTAAATTACCTTGCCCAAAACCGCATCGGGGTTCTCATCCAGGCTGGTGTGCCAGATGGCACCCGCGTCGCACACAAGCATGGCTGGATCACCGAATCCGACGGTTTGATCCATACCGTCTCTGATGTCGGCATAGTATATTCACCTGGCACCAACTACGTGGTATGCATCTTTTTATGGCATCCTGTTCAACTGGTGTTTGACCAGGCGAATCTTTTATTCGCCGACCTCTCGGCATCCATCTACAATTATTACAATATCAGCCAATAAACTACCAAAATCCCAGAGCTGTGCGAATGGTAGCAAGTAGATCTTCGCTCTCGATAGCCAGGGTAGCACAAATATCTTCCTGAGTGCCATACAAGATATCTTCTATGGCATTTCTATTATTGCTAAGCGCAGGATACCGATTGACCAGATCATCATATCGCTCCTTAATGCTGACCATTTGATTGCCTTTGGCCATCTTATCGGCAAAGAAGACCAGTTCGGCTTCACGCGTTGTAAATCGAATCGTCTCCGGATTCACTGGTACATGCTGCTGCACAATTTCTGCGACCTTCTCAAATCCCCTGTTGGCAATCTCTTCTGCTCCCCATATGCCATGCATTTCCGCCGGCCGGCCAGGGACTAACTTGTCGAGGTCATGCAGCAGTGCCGCCCGATGAGCCAGGATAGGATCAACGGCTTCACCTGCCATCATCAACTGGTGTGCCAGCCAGTAGGCGATGGCGGCGACCAGTTGCATATGATGCAGCAGAATAAATGTCTGATGCCCCTCCTGTAGCCAGGCAAAACATTCTTGTAACGTGGGGCGTGGTGTAGACAATTGGTCGACCAGCAGCGGCCATGTTTTGGCTTCAAATTGCTGTAAAGGCATCGGTCTGAATGAATATCCTTCTCCAAAAACAAAAAGCGCAGTCTGCCAGCCAGCCCGCCAGGCATTCACCACGTCCAGTTGGTAATCATCACCGATCATCAGCAGACCGCCAGGCTCCTCGCCCAATTCGTTCGCTATGTTCGTGTAATACCCTACATAATCTTTGCCATATCCAATTTCGGAAGGAAGAAATATATGCCCGAATGAAGAACTCAGATTCATCCGGTCCATAACGGCATGTACTTGTTCCAGTGAGGAATCTTTCGCATTTGTGGCAACCGATAACCGTCCATATTTGTTTGTCATCCACCCCACCGACTCTCGTGCGCCATCAATCAAACGGATTTCCAGCCAGTCGATCATCGGCCCATCATATTCACCAGTCACGTGGCACAGTGTATTGCCCCAATCAAGGCAAATTTTCTTAATCATGCCTCAATGATTACTTCCTGCCCCTGTACTGCAGCAGGTTTTCGCATAAAGCCTAATAACGGAATCGCCAACAGATTCACAACCCCCAGAACCAGGAACGTGAAGCGATAACCGGCAGCATCGACCAGCACCCCCGCCAGGCCTAAAGCAATACCGGTGCCAATGTTAGCGATCGCCATTAAAATGGCAAACATAGAGGCAGCGATACGCGAATCGGTAAATTGCATCGAGAGAGCGAAGAAAATCGTTTCATAATACCCAAAAGCAATCCCGAAGAACGGCACAATGATCCAGGCTGCCACGGGCGATAAAATCAACCCCAGCAATGTTGTGGCAGCAAATGACAACCACATGGCAGATATAACCGATTTACGTACCCCCAACTTTGGATTGATTTTTCCCCCGATCCATCCTCCGGCGATCACCCCTACCCCCCACAAAGAAATTAACAAGCTGGTCGGTCCCACATCCAAACCGAATTCTGTTGAAATGGCCGGCGCAACAATTTCATAAGCGCCATAGAGGCAAAACGAATACAACGCGCCTAACAGAGCCAGGCCGATGACATATTTCTCCTTGAATGCGCCAAACGCCGCCCAATTGAAAGAGGTATCAGCTGTGCGTTTGGTTTCTTTCATGTTCGTCAAAACAAACGGCAGCGGTAATAACGTGATCAGTGCCAGTACAAGGAACAGAAAATTCCACCCCATTGCTTGCGCAATAAATCCTAACCCGCCAATAATCACCGTTCCCAAAGCACGTCCGGAAACCATCACCGCCTGCACAGTGCCTTCTTCTTCCACAGGTGTGATGTCCAGCGCATAACCATCGGTACAGGTATCATACAATGCCATACCTGTCATCAACAAAAAGGCTGCCGCTGCATACAATCCGAAATTTTCCGCAGGATTGACCGAACTGAAGACAGCCAGGATAGCAGCCTGCAACACCAAACCAATCACGATATACGGTTTACGGTGTCCAAATCCTAAGAAATTCACCTTGTCACTGAGCATCCCCAGGAAAATCTTCAGAATAAAAGGCACCATCGCGATCGTGCCGATCATTCCCGCCTGCGTCATGGTCAATCCTGAAGAGAGAAAATAAATGGCATTCAATGCCCCGAAATAGCCCATGATGCTGCCCTGGGCGAAATATAACAAACCAAACATGATATAACGCGGGATGCTGATTTTGGTCTTCATTGGCACTCCTGTGATTAACCAATCCACCTAAGTATAAAACTTTTTTGGCTCATGGGAAGGTGTTATCGTCCCTCGTCCTTAAGCATTTTACTGTTACAATAGTATTCAACTATAATACATGCAATTCAATAGAGCATTTCAACACCGAAATATAAAAAATATGGAAATGAACCCATGGTGTATACTGAAAAAACAACCTTTTTAGATATCCCCCTTGTCAAATCTTCTACATACCTGACCGTTGAAAAATTACTCATCATCCTGATCATATTGCTGGCGATCTTCAGCCGATTTTACCGGGTGGATCATCGAGTCATGTCACATGACGAAGTTAACCACGTTGTGCCTGCCTATGACCTCTACCAGGGATTGGGATACCGCCATGACCCGGTAACCCATGGCCCGCTGCAATTCCATTTATTGGCCGCCTCCTATTTCATCATGGGCGATAATGACTTCAGCGCACGCGTCCCGGCAGCTCTGTTCAGCGTGGCCGCCATTGTTTTCGTGCTGTTTGCCTTTCCACGCTATCTGGGACGTAAAGGAGCCTTGCTGGCAGGCCTCTTTTTCTTGATATCCCCCTATCTCCTCTATTATGGCCGCTATACCCGCAACGAAGCCTTCATTGAGTTATTTGCCGTGATGATGTTGTATGCAGTGCTGCGTTACATAGACAAACGTGATAACGCCTCGCTAATTTTGTTAACCATCACATCTGCCCTGCATTTTGCCACCAAAGAAACTGCCTACATCTACACTGCTCAGATGATGATCTTCCTCGCCATCTACCTCTTCCTGCGCTTATTGAAAACACCTGCCTGGAAATCTAAAATCCATCAGCGCAACTTTTTGTTGTTTTCCATTCTTGCCATCCTGTTGTTCGTAGCCACCTTTACCATTGCAGTGATCGATGCCTCGCATGCAGAAGTCAATGAAACCGGCACCGCCATCGAGGTATCACGTCACCGCCAGCTATTGACCGCCATGATCGTGGTTGGCGCTGCTTTCATCGCAGCAGCTGTCGCTGATTTGATCTATCTGGTCAAACACATCGGATGGGACGTGATTCGAAAAGAACCTTCCTTTGACCTGCTAATCCTGCTCGGCATCACCGTTCTACCATTGCTGGTAGCTTTCCCGGTCAGAATCATCGGATGGGATCCGCTGGATTACACCACCGCGGGCATCATCCGCACCGGCGGTATGCTCATCATCGTCCTTGCCATCACAGCCGCGCTCGGATTTTGGTGGGATCGCAAAAAGTGGACCATTCACATGGGTATTTTTTACGGCATTTTCACCATTTTCTACACCACCTTCTTCACTAATGTTCGAGGATTTCTTACTGGTATCGTCGGTTCGTTGGGCTACTGGCTTGTGCAGCAAAGTGTCGAACGAGGCACACAGCCGTTGTATTATTATGCCCTGGTGCAGATGCCCATTTACGAATATCTCAGTATCGCCGGGCTGATCCTCGCTGTTGTGCTTGCCACAAAATCATGGCTAAGCCAACCCGACCAGCCTGATGCTGCCGACAATGACAATCACGAAAAAGTGCCGACCTTTGCTCTTCTGCTGTTCTGGTCGCTGATGAGCCTGATCGCCTTTAGCATTGCCGGCGAACGTATGCCCTGGCTGACCGTTCACATCGCGCTGCCCTTCTCACTGACTGCTGCCTGGGGGTTCGCCAAATTCCTCGATCGCATTCACTGGCAGCCATTGTTGAGCAAGAAAACAGCCTTTGTTTTCTTGTTAGCGCCCGTCTTTCTCATCAGCGTGCTGGTCTTGGTAGGTATGCTCCTCTCCGCCAATCCACCATTCGCTGGCAAAGAACTCATGCAGCTGCAAACCACCTATCGTTTCCTGTTGGTCGTTCTCACCGCCATGGGCACTGGCTTTGGCTTGTTCAGGCTGTTGCCTGACCCGGTCTGGAAAGTGTTCGGCCAATTGACCACCTTATCATTTTTTGTCTTGCTGATTGTCTTGACAGCCCGCACCGCTTTCATGGCTGCCTACGTCAATGCTGACTACGCCACTGAATTTCTGGTCTATGCGCATGCCTCACCTGCTCCCAAAGAAATCCTTGACCAGATCGAGACCATCAGTTACCGGCTGACAGGTGGCAAGGACCTGGAAATCGCTTACGACAACGACAGCCTCTATCCCTACTGGTGGTATCTTCGTGATTATCCCAACAAACGCTACTTTGCTGAGCAGCCCACCCGTGATATTGCTAACGCCACCATCATCCTGGCATCATCAAACAAATACGGCAAAATTGATGCTATTGTGCGCGACAATTACACCACCTTTGATTACATGCGCCTGTGGTGGCCGATGCAGGATTATTTCGGGTTGACGCCTGCGCGTATTGGAGAAATTCTGCTTGATCCTCCCTTGCGTTCTGCCATTTTTGATATCTGGCTGAATCGTGACTACAGCGCTTATTCGCAAGTCAAAGGAATTTCCCACCTCACGCCTGAAACCTGGTCGCCGGGTGATCAATTTCGCATGTATATACGCAAAGATATTGTGGCACAATTATGGCAATACGGTGTCTCTCCCACCTTCGAGGTTGGATTTGATGAGGACCTTTACATGACCAATGTGTTGCCGTTGCTGGCAGATCAGGTGATTGGTTCGCCAGGCAGCGCGCCGGGTCAGTTAAGCGCGCCACGGGGAATTGCCGTTGCATCGGATGGAAGCATCTTTGTTGCGGATGCGAACAATCACCGTATTCAACATTTTGCTGCCGACGGAACTCTGCTAAACTCGTGGGGAACATTTGCCAATGCTGAAACATCAGAAGCCCCTGGCGGAACGTTCAACGAACCTTGGGATGTAGCAGTCAGCCCGGATGGTTTTGTGTATGTGGCTGATACCTGGAATCACCGCATCCAGAAGTTCGATTATGATGGCAATTTCATCACCGCCTGGGGTGAGTTCGGAGTAGGAGAAACTCCCTACCGTTTGTGGGGTCCTCGCTCTGTGGTGGTTGATATTGAAGGCAACGTATTTATCACCGATACTGGCAACAAACGCATTATCATGTACACAGCGGA
The DNA here is from genome assembly GCA_964391725.1 of uncultured Anaerolineaceae bacterium. Lineage (GTDB taxonomy): Bacteria > Chloroflexota > Anaerolineae > Anaerolineales > Anaerolineaceae > SpSt-1165. The sequence goes on from CAYMNB010000001.1 coordinate 108,956, forward strand.
TGGCGACTACCTGACTGACTTCGGCGGTGCCGGGTTCGCACCGGGTGAATTTGATGAACCCGTCGGCATCGCACTTGACCCGCAAGGCAACCTTTTCATCGCAGACACATGGAATCGCCGCATTCAATCAGTATTCGTTGATCGGATGAATCTTTTTGTTTCGCCCATCACCTGGTGGGATGTGTATGGATGGTACAGTCAAACCCTCGACAACAAACCATATATCACTGTTTCAGGAGATGGGTATGTTTATATTACCGACCCTGAAGGATACCGCGTGATCCAGTTTGACCTTGCCGGTAATTACATCAGTGCCTGGGGAGATTACAGCGCGGGATACGACGGCTTTGGTTTGCCGTCAGGCATCGCCGCGGACAAGCAGGGTGGTGTGTGGGTCAGTGATGCCGCCAACAACGTGTTGTTGCATTTTACTCTCCCCTAAGCAAAAAGAAGGAATCACTTAACAGCCCTTGGATAACTCCAAAGGCTGTTTTTTGTGCTATTGACTTATTAGAATTTTTGTTCTATTATAAAGACAGGAAAGCAACACCAAACAGAAAGGAACATATTATGTCCCTGGGATCCAACTACCGATTACGTGACCGCCTTCATTCTGCGCAGATCAACCGCAGTACTTTCTATTCCGCCATTATCATCGCTGCCTTGATCTTCTTTGAGGTCTTTAACTTCTCCACCACCCACTATGCCCTCTCCGATTTGCTGGGTGATATGAAGTTTTTTGGCATTCGCTGGGCTACGGGCCTCTCCATTGCGTTTGCCTGTATCGATTTCGCCGGTATTTCTCGGCTCTTTGCACCTGAAGAAGGTCAGGAACAGCCCCATGAGATGTGGTTCCTGTTCGGCGCCTGGCTGCTGGCTGCCACCATGAACGCATCGTTAACCTGGTGGGGTGTATCGATAGCCCTCTACAATCACAGCCGGCAGAGCGCTGCCATCATCGATTCTGCCCAGATAATGCGGGTGGTTCCCCTGTTCATCGCCATTCTGGTGTGGGTCATCCGGGTATTGGTGATCGGCACCGTTTCTGTCCATGCCAGCCAGCACAGGGCTACACCCACACTAACCCGTGGATCACAAAGAAATCCTTCTTCAGCCGGGTCAGCAACCCCTTTACGCCGTACCCGCCCTGATCCAATGTCAGCCCAACCAACACGTCCCGCCAGCCGCAGCGAAAGCCGCCGTTTCTAAATCGTTCAGCCCGCTGGCAGAAATCACTTCACACACTCAAACAGCACGATAGGTCTGCCAGTGAAAATCAAGATTGGAGAGCATGCCATAGAATGGCCATGCTCTCCTGTTTCTTTATGAAGAGCTAGTCTGCCTTCCGTTTCTTCTTATCATCATCACCCAGGAAGATCGACAATACCACGCTGACCACGCTGACGATCAACCCGCCGAAGAAGGCTCCCCAGAAGGTGTCAACCTGGAAACCGAAACCGGCGATCAACCCGCCCAGCCAGCCTGACATGTAGAACATGAGCGTGTTGATAAACAGGGTGAATAGCCCCAGTGTCAAGATAATCAACGGGCAGGTCAGGAGTTTTATGATCGGCTTTACCACCGCATTCACGATGCCAAAGATCAACCCCAGCACTACATAGCCATACCATTCCATCGGCGCCGCCGTGATACCGTTGCCATTCATGATCGCAATGGCTGCGTACAGAGCCACAGAATTGATAACCAATCGAACAAAAAAGTCACGCATAATTAACCTCCTCAGGTTTTTTTGAACAAATCTGCTGGATATTCCATCCAAATTAACGTATTTTGCGGCAAAAAGTTGCATGCCTGAAAAGCATCCAGCCCCCTGCCAGCCGGATAATTCACCCGCAAGGTGTTATTTACTCCGAACAATCGGTTTGCAAAACCCAGCAAACTCTCCAGAACTTCATTTTCCGTTTCGCTCACTGGTATTGATAAAAAAAGCGAATGGGGATTATTCTGCGTAGGCTGATAGGTCATAATGCCAGCCAATTGATTGTTGTTGTAGGCACTGTAATGCTGCATTGCCTGGTCATTTAACAGGTAACGCTCAACAGATTTCAATAAACCCGGAGACAGGTTCTGGGTGTCAACCCCAAAATACCATTGTACATCCACCGGGTAATTCCTTTCAAACCACTGTTGGTGTTGTTCCCAGTCCTTCCGGGGCCGCGGGATAACATGCAGGGTGATCAATTTATCGCTCTGCTCACCAATCTGGACGAAGTCCATCAACCGCCACTGGGTTCGCACCGAACGTTGTTCAAAGCCAAGGTTTTGGTAGAGATTAATAGCCGTTTGGTTAAATTCTTTCACCTGCAGCCATAGCTGATCCACCCCCTGAAATTGCGCATGGTAGATGGCTTGCTCTGTCAACAACTTTGCGATACCGCGCCGCCGGTAATCAGGATGAACAGCAACATTCGCAATCAGGTAATACCAACGTTTTTGCCACGCAAAAGGAGAAATCGATACATTGCCGACGACCTTGCCATCTTCAATCCACACATAGCCGAACAGAGGCACACTGATCCGTTCATTAGCACCATCCAGCCAGCGTACTTGCCGTCTTCCGGCAGCGACGTTGCGCAGATAGTTTAAATACTGTTTGCCATCATGATCCATCTGGTGACCGAAACACAACTCGATCAGATCAGCCACCTGCCGGAGATCAGTGTGAACGGACATTTTTCGGATGTTGGGATGTAGCATACGTATGATTGGCGACATATGCCCATTGTACCGTAGAACCGCCTAATTTTACATTTCTATAGCCATTTCTTGATATACTTTTAAATGAAAAAAGAAGCGAAAAGCGAATGAAGACAATGATTACACTAATTCATAATGCCAGTATTTATTTACCTCATCAGATACTTAACCGTGGCTGGCTCTTAATCCGCGATGGGGCTATTGAAAAAATTGGTGTCGATGAACCGCCATTAACTGTGGAGGGCGACATCTACGATGCCAAGGGCCGAAAGTTACTCCCCGGTTTCATTGATATTCACGTGCATGGTGCGATGGGCCATGAATCCATGGATGCCAGCCCCGATGGCCTCATCAGCATGGCGCAATACTACGCAAAGCATGGTGTTACCAGCTTCTTACCCACCACCTGGGCAGCACCCTTCGACAGCCTGCTGCCGGTGTTTGAAAACATCCGCCATGTCATGGGTATGTCATATGCAGGTGCGCAGATCTTGGGTGCGCATGTAGAAGGTCCTTTCATTCACCCTGCCAAAGCAGGCGCACAGAATCCTGATGCCATCTATCCTGCTTCGCGGACACTCATTGACCAATTGATCGCACAGGAGATTGTAAAACTGGTGACTCTTGCACCGGAAATACCAGAAAACCAGCAAATCATCCCGCAGCTAAGGTCACAACGCATAGCAATATCCGCTGGCCATACCACCGCTACCTATGAACAAATGGAGGAAGCGGTTGCCTCAGGTGTCAGCTCCGTCACCCATACCTTTAACGCCATGCCGCCCCTGCACCACCGCGAACCGGGAGCGGTGGGCGCTGCTCTCCTGATGGACGAGCTTTCCTGCGAAGTGATCGCCGACAACATCCACCTGCATCCTGCCATCTTGAAAATGATCGCCCGCTTGAAAACTGCTGACAAAATGATCCTGGTGACCGATGCCATTCGCGGAACCGGCTTGCCCGATGGCGAGTACCCGATCGACGAACGTACCATCACCATCAAAAATGGTGAAGCCCGCCTGCCGAATGGCAGCCTGGCCGGTTCAACCCTCACCATGGAACGCGCTTTTCGCAATATGCTGGCTGCCACAAACTGGTCAATCGAAGAACTTCTGTCGGCTGCCACGCTGACACCAGCCCGCTTGATCGGTGTGCAGGACCGCAAAGGCAGCATCGAGATCGGGAAGGACGCCGATTTGATCATCACTGACGATGACATCAACATTGCAAACACCTTCGTTGCGGGGAACCTGGTTCATTAATGGCCCTCACGGCGGCCATCATCGGCAGTGGCATTGGCGGTCTGGCAGCGGGCATCCGCCTTGTGCGGCTTGGTTATCAGGTCACTATCTATGAAGCCTTGCCGTATCCCGGCGGAAAAGCGGCAGGTATCGTCCTGGAAGGGCATGCCATTGACAGTGCTCCAACGGTGATACGTATGCCGCACTTAGTAGCACAGGTATTGAAAGCTGGCGGTAAGTCTCTGGCCGAGATTGAACAGGCAACTTTGTTGCAAACGCATTATCGTATCTTTAAAACACCCCACCATTGGCTCGATATTGAGAATAATCGGGCAAACACCACCAATAATATCGCCCAATTTTCTTCTATAGATGCCAATCGCTATGATGAGTTTGTAGAACGCGCCAATTTTCTATACCAGCAGTCTTTTGACACATCACCCGAGCAAAACAGTGAAAAATCTTCGGTCTTTGCTTCTTTGAAACATAAAGCAGCATCCGCTGTCTCCACTGGCTCTTTAATGCAGGAAGTCCAGTCGTACTTTTCTGATGACTTCATCCAGCAAGCTTTTTCTTTCTACCCGTTGTTCTACGGCCGCAATCCATATGATGACAATCCCCAATCCTTGCTTCTCCATGCAATCGAACAGCAATGGGGCATTTTGTCGGTGAAGGATGGCTTGAAAACAATCATTGCTGAGATGGTGGAGATATTCAACGATCTCGGCGGTAAAATTGTGTTAAATTCACCGGTTGAGCAAATTACGCTGGAAAAAGGAAAGGCAGTAAGCCTGCGCCTCTCCTCTGGGTTGCCGAAAACATACGATGCCATCATCAGTAACTTAAGTCCTTATGCAACCCAACAATTACTTGATCGATCATCAATGCCTCAAACGCCCAACCGCAGGGTGAGCAGTTCTTTCTTTTTGCTGCACATCGTTCATGACGCCGCTGTCGATCATCTCTCCCTGCATAACATTCTGACTACACATACTTATAAAGACACCATGCAATTATTATTCAGCAAACAGCGAATACCGCAAGACCCATGGTTATACCTATACAATCCTGAAACTGACAATGAATCATTGCGATCCTTACTGGTTCTAACCCCTGTTCCCAACCTGACGGCAGAGATTGATTGGCACAAAGAAGTCTTCCGGTTTCGCAACACCATCGTGAAAAAAATGGAATCCTACCTGCCCAGTTTTTCCAATCACATCATCTATGAAAAGGCCACCACCCCGCTCCAATTCAGGGAACAATACGAACTGCCGGCTGGCAGTATCCTCTTCCCGCCGGTTAAGGCTGCTTATGACAACCTGTATTATGTCGGCGATAACACCTGGAACGGCCTGGGCATGATCGCCGCCCTCAGTTCGGCGGAGCAGGTTGTGAAAGAAATCGCTGCCCAGAATCCAATCTGAAGCATACAATAGAGAATGGTATAATTTTTTGACTTCCTGCACCAGACAGGGTACGGGATTGTGATTCGATGTTGAAGGAGCGAACGAGCAATGAATGAAGCCATGAACTTCCAGAATATCATCCTCGAACTGCAGAGGTTTTGGGGATCCCACGGATGTATGATCGCCCAACCTTACTACACCCAGGTTGGGGCTGGCACCTATAATCCTGCCACCTATTTGCGGGTTTTGGGACCTGAACCCTGGAATGTCGGCTACGTAGAACCTTCAATTCGCCCCGACGATGGACGCTATGGCGAGAATCCAAACCGCCTCCAGCAGCACTTTCAATTCCAAGTCATCTTAAAACCAGATCCCGGCAATCCGCAAGAATTATATCTTCAGTCATTACTCGCCATTGGCATCGATCCCGCCCATCACGATATCCGATTTGTGGAAGACAATTGGACCTCCCCCGCCTTAGGCGCCTGGGGGTTGGGCTGGGAAGTCTGGCTTGATGGCCAGGAGATCACCCAATTCACTTATTTTCAACAGGCAGGCGGTATTGTACTCGATCCGGTCTCGGTAGAAATTACCTATGGCCTTGAACGCATTGCTATGGTGCTGCAGAATGTCCGTAATTTCCGTGACATCAACTTCAATGACCAGCGCACCTATGGTGACCTGTTCCTGCAGGCTGAAATCGAACACAGCACCTACTACTTTGACACAGCCAATGTAGATCATATCCGAAAAATGTATGACCTGTTTGAAGCCGAAGCAGATGTATGCCTTAAAAAGGGGTTGGTTTTGCCTGCCCATGACAATGTCCTTAAATGCAGTCACACCTTCAACATCCTTGACACGCGCGGTGCCATTGGTGTCACTGAACGGCAACATTTCTTTGGCCGCATGCGCGACCTGTCACGCCGTGTGGCAGAAGCCTATCTGGCGCAGCGTGAAGGTATGGGATTTCCCTGGCTTTCTACTTCACGGCAAGAAAAACACGCCTCGCAAAGCCCGATCAATGACACCCAAACCAGTCAGTCGGCTGATTTCATCCTTGAGATTGGCACCGAAGAATTACCCGCTGAAGACCTGCGCTCTGCCCTGGCGCAAACCCAAACCCTGACTGATGAGATGATGAAAAATGCCCGCCTTGGTTTCTCCTCGCTGAAAGTCGAAGGTACACCTCGCAGGATCGTTGTCCGCATCTATGATTTAGCCGCCCAGCAGGAAGATGAGGAGCTGCTGGTCAAGGGCCCTCCCGCCAAAGTCGCTTTTGACAACGATGGCAAACCCACCAAAGCCGCCATCGGGTTTGCTCGCGGCAAAAATATTCCGATCGAATCACTCGAACCGCAGGAAATAGATGGCGGCGTGTATGCTGTGGCAACCATCCACCAAACCGGCAAACCCGCAGCAGAAGTTCTGCCGCCCCTGCTTGAAACCTTAATTGACAGCATCAAATTCACCAAATCCATGCGCTGGAACGCCAGCAACAAGGCTTTTTCGAGGCCGGTGCGCTGGCTGCTTTGCCTGCACGGTACCCAAGTCATCCCCTGTTCTTTTGCGGGCTGCCAATCAGCCCGCAGCACCCGTGGATTGCGTTTTAGTGAAAACGAATACCAGCAAGTAGCCAGTATAGAAGAGTATGATTCCTTTGTCCGGGAACAGGGCATCATTTTAGATCCTGCCAAACGCAAAGAAACCATCCGGCAGCAAGTAGCAGTCCTGCTCGACTCCCTTGATGCTTTGCCGGAAATCGACAATGCTTTGCTTGAGGAAGTCACCAACCTGGTGGAAAAACCCACCGCCTTCATCGGCAGATTTGAAGAAGCCTCCCTGGCACTCCCGCCTGAGGTATTAATCTCAGTGATGAAGAAACACCAACGCTATTTCCCGGTGAAAGACGGCAACAAACGCCTTATGAATGCCTTCATCGCTGTTCGTAACGGCAGTGATGAAAACATCGCCTCCGTGGTCGATGGCAATGAACAGGTCGTTCGTGCGCGCTTTGCTGATGCCGCCTTCTTCATTACAGAGGACTGTAAGGAATCGCTGGAATCCTACTTGCCTGCACTCGAAAAGTTAACCTTCCAGCTCAAGTTAGGCTCCATGCTTGATAAAACCCGCCGCATCGAATCGATCGCCGAAACCCTGATTGCACATATTCCTGGGGCTGAGACGCATAGAGAGGTCATTCAAAGAGCTTCTCACCTTTGTAAAGCTGACCTGGTAACCCAGATGGTGATTGAAATGACTTCGCTGCAAGGCATCATGGGCCGCTATTACGCCCTTCATTCGGGCGAAACACAAGAGGTGGCAACTGCCATTTACGAGCACTACCTGCCAACCAGTCAGGGTGGCGACGTTGCAGCAAGTATTGCTGGCAAAGTGATTGGCCTGGCTGACAAGCTGGATTCGCTGGTGGGGTTGTTTGCCGCAGGCCTGGCCCCCACTGGCACCAAAGACCCCTTCGCCTTGCGCCGCTCTGCTATCACCCTGATCCAGACCTTGATCGAAACTGACACATCGCTGGATTTGAGCAAAGCCATTGACATTGCAGCCAGCAGGCAACCGATCGAAGTAACCGCCGAAGTCAAAGAACAGGTAGCTGCTTTTATTGCAGGACGTTTGAAGAACTACCTGCTTGAGGCCGGCATCCGTTACGATGTTGTGGACGCCATCCTTGCCGCCCAGACCAATGATCCGGCTGGCGCCTATCAATCTTGCCTGGCCTTGGGCCGCTGGACATCTCATGACAACTGGCAAGAAATCCTGCCCGCCTATTCCCGCTGTGTGCGCATCACCCGTGGTATCGGCGAAGTGTACAATCTGGATGAAAACAGGTTGGCAGAAGCAGCAGAACACCAACTATTTGCCGCTCTACAGCAGGCTGAAAAGGTTGTTGCCGAACAACCCACCGTCGATGGCTTTTTTACCGCCCTTCTGGCAATGGTTCCCCACATCAACCAGTTTTTCGACAGCGTGCTGGTGATGGACGAAGACATGACTGTCCGCAGTAACCGGCTTGCCTTATTGCAGCACATCAGCCAGCTGACTGAAAACATCATGGTCCTTTCTTATATGGAGGGTTTTTAAGAGATTTTCTGTTTATGGGGCAATTCGATTACAATCTAAATGTACCATTCACCCAAGGGAGCCAACCGAGTAGATGAGCACCGTTGATGAGATCAAAGATCGACTGAACATTGTCGATGTCATATCTGAGAATGTCAAATTACGGCGTTCTGGTTCTTCCTATTCCGGCTTCTGCCCGTTCCACGATAACAAACGCACCCCGGCTCTGGCAGTCTTCGCTGAAACCGGCACCTGGCATTGTTTTGGCTGCGGCGAAGGCGGTGATGTATTCTCCTACCTGATGAAGCGTGAAGGCTGGGATTTTCGTGAAACCCTCGAATACCTCGCCAAGCGCACCGGTGTGCAACTGGAAGCCCCCAGCCCCCAGCAAAAAGAGCAGCAGGAAGTGTATGCCAACCAGCGAGATCTGCTGGAAGCAGCGGTTTTGTACTTCCAACATGCTTTGTTGAACACCAATGAGGGTGCCCAGGCAAAGGCTTACCTCACCGACCGCGGCGTGTCTGACCAATCCATTCAACAATTCGGCCTGGGTTTTGCCCCTGATGCCTGGGACGGCCTTATGACCCACTTCAAGAACCAGGGATACGATCTGGAGACCTTGCAGGAAGTCGGGTTGGTGACCTACAACCAGGACCGCGGCAGCCATTATGATCGTTTCCGCAACCGCCTCATGTTTCCCATTCGCGATGCCCGCGGCAGAATGACCGGCTTTGGCGCCCGCACGCTTGACCCGGAGGGCATCCCCAAGTATCTGAATTCACCGCAAACTGACTTATTCAACAAAGGCAATCTCCTGTACGGCCTCGACCTTGCGCGCCGCGCCATCCGCGAAAAAGACCAGGTTGTGATCGTGGAAGGTTACCTGGATGTCATTGTTCCTTTCCAGGCAGGATTTGAAAATATCGTCTCCCCCATGGGAACAGCCCTCAGCCCGCATCATCTGCGCATACTGAAAAATATGACCCAGAATATCGTGCTTGCCCTTGACCCGGATGCCGCTGGAGAAAAAGCCACCATGCGCGGTCTGGATGTCGCCCGTGAAACCCTCGACCATGAACAGGAAATGGTCTTTGATGCACGTGGATTATTGCGTTATGAAGCCCGTCTGCAAGCCGATATCCGCGTGGTGCAGCTGCCAGAAGGGCTTGACCCGGACGAAATCATCCTGCGCAACCCTGAAGAGTGGCAGCAGTTGATTGACAAAGCCAGGCCGATTGTCATCCATGTGATGGAAACGCTGGCAAGCGAACAGGACATCACAGATCCAAAAATTAAAGGAAAAATCGCCGCCCAGGTGCTGCCGCTCATCGAAGATGTCGCCAACCCGGTTGAACGCGAAGATTACCGCCAGCGCCTCGCGCGATTATTGCAGGTGGATGAACGTTCCCTGATCTCAACTGCCCCGCCAACCCAAAGCCGCACACGTTGGTCACGACGGCAACCTTCACCCTCGCAAGTGGTGGCTTCCAAACAAGAACTCCCCCAAAAAGACGGCACACTACCTAATCAACTGGAGAAGCACAGCCTGCAGTTGTTGCTGCGTAACCCCGAAGCATTGATTCAATTGGATCGCTGGCTGCAAACCCATCACCTCCCACGCCTTTCGCCCGATGATTTCCACGAGATCATTCATCAACGTATCGCCGATCTGATCCAACGGTCGTTGGTGCAGGACGAAATAGAACCCGACCTCTTTATCGAGAATGAATTGGAAGAAGACGAAGTGCTGCAGCCTGTTGTCGCAGCCATGATGGTTGAGTTCAGCCTTGGTGAACCCTCACCACGGCAACTTCTGACCAATCTGATCAGAACCTTCACCCGTTTACGCATGTACTACAGCACCCAATACCTGAATCAACTCAAATTCTTGATGCAAGAGGTAGAAAATACCGAAAATTATAAGGATTTTCAGCAGACACTGTTGCAAGAAACGGTAAAAAAGAGTCGTCTTGACAAAGCTTTTCGCGAAAATATCATCATCTAATCCGGTGTAGTGTGGTATAGTATTAGCATTGTCTGCAACAATAATTCTTTCAACACCCTGTTCCGAGGGTATATTCCTGTTGACATAGTTCTGGGAGAAGACCGTGGTAGAAATGGACCCTGATTCCAACTCATTTGATTTACCTGATGAGGAAGAAGATGAAACCGAAGAGGATGACTCCTTAGAAACCGAAGAGGATGATTCAGACGACAGCAATGATAATCCCATTGATATACTAAACCGTGCACAGGTAAGCCGTATGGGGGTGTCTGACGACCCGGTGCGGCTATATCTGCGCGAAATTGGTTTGATCCCCCTGCTGAGCGCCGAGAGTGAATTCCAGCTTTCGGCACAGTTCGCGGTTGGAAAAAAAATTGACGAATGGAAAGTCAATCACCAATCGCAAAAAGAACATGTAAACCGCGATTTTTTTGTCCAACAGATCAATAATTTGGTTGAGCAGCTCACATTGTTTCAAGAAACCGTTGCAGAGTTGGGTGATCAGATACCGGCAGAACCGGTAGATATTACCCAGGTTGTTGAAGAAGCACAGGCATTGCGCGAAGGTTGGACGCAGGAAGCAGGCTCATACCTGCGCGATTACTATGCTGAATATATTTGGAACCGGATCGATGGCGAAGATGAGCGCCTCGACGCCATCATCAACAGCCTGTACCAGACATATTTGCTGCTCTATACTCTGCCTGTGAAAACTTCCAGCGCGGTAAAACGTACACTGATTAAGAAAAAACCTCTCGAAGTGGATGAGCTCATCAACACGCTGCCAAAATCGATAGATGATCTCGCTCTCGAGGTCGACATACTACTCACGCTACGCGAAGATGCCAGCAACATCATCATCCGTTCCAATCTGCGCCTGGTAGTCAGCATCGCCAAACGTTACACTGGCCGTGGAATCAGCTTTCTCGATCTCATCCAGGAAGGCAATATAGGCCTTCTTCGCGCAGTTGACAAGTTCGACCCAACCCGCGGTTTCAAGTTCAGCACCTATGCCACCTGGTGGATTCGCCAATCCATCAGCCGTCATATCGCCGAACAAGCCCGCACCATCCGCATTCCGGTCCACCTGTTCGAAGCCATCACCCGTTTAATGCGTGTCCAGCGAAAATTGATTCAGGATTTGGGCAGAGAACCCTCATTCGAAGAACTGGCGGTGAATTCAGATTTGATGGTGGAGGAAGATATTCAACGCATTAATGACGCCACCGAAAAAGGTGAGAAAGTCACCGATCCTGCCTTGCTGCAGCGCTGGCAGGCTGCCAGTATTAAAGTGCAGCGTATCCTGCAATCGGCTGATGATACTATCTCACTCGACCGGCCGGTCGGTGATGAGGAAAACAACGAACTGGGCGATTTCATTGAAGATGACGATGCCCTCGAACCCATGGATGCTGCCGCCAAAGAGATCCTCAAGGAACAGGTGCAGGCAGCCCTGTCAGTTTTGTCAGATCGCGAGCGTCAGGTGCTCGAACTTCGTTTCGGCTTGATCGACGGCAAAGACCACACCCTTGAGGAAGTCAGCCGTTACTTCAATGTAACCCGTGAGCGCATCCGCCAGATTGAAGCCAAAGCACTACGCAAGTTGCGCCACCCAACCCGCAGCCATCACTTGCGCGAATACATGTGAGCCCGACTGTTGGTATTGTAATAGTCGCCACTCATTTTGTACAATCAAACCAACAATAAAAAAGGTAGGATCTATGAAAACAACAAACATCTTACTTAGCCTCTTACTATCTCTCAGCCTGGCCCTGTCTGGTTGCAACCTTCTTGGGCAATTAACCCCGCAGGAACCTTCACCTCAACCACCAACCCAGACAGAGGCTGCTACAGAGGAACTGATTCCATTGGTCACCTACACACCTACGGATGAGCCGGAAGATACCCCAACAGAAACCCCGGTAGCCGCCACCGAAATTCCACCTTTGGTTGAGGAGGCGCCAATTTCCATTGAAAACTACCAGCATTTGGCGGTCGTCGAGCAGGTCCCCAGCGAGAATCCCGAAGAGATTGCCTGGGCAGATTCCCCCGATGAACCACTCTCGGTGATCACAGGACACCAGATCATCACCTACGACCAGGCCACCTTGGAAGAATTATTAGCCAGCACACTGCCCGAAGAGATGATGGTCTACGAGATCAGCCCGTTCGGAAATTTCATTGCTGTTACCAACGACATGATGACCGTTCAGATCCTGGATGCGCGCACACTTGACCTGCACATCGTCATTGACCCGCAAACACCGATCAACAATGTCCACTTCTCACCCGATGAGACCAGAGTGTTGATCTCCTCGATGGACGAATGGGCAGCGATTGAGGCGGACATCGATACGGGCGCCATTCTACAGACCTATCGCGGATTTGAAACAGCAGCCCCTGTGTACGATGTCGTCTACAGCCACTACACCGATGATATCGTGTGGATTGCACGCGGCACTGCCCAGGTGCAAAATCGTACCAGTCAGGCCATGTCAGCCATATTCGGCCACGAAGATTGGATCAGTTCATTCTCCATTGACCCCGCGCGCCAATTTTTGGCCATCGGCACCGCCAAAACCACCGAATCTGGCTATGAACCGGGTATTCAGCTGTGGGATCTCAATACCGGCAGCCAGGGACGCTTCATCGCAAGCACCAACCTGCCGAATGCACTCTTCTTTGCCAACGATGGCAGTGTGTTACTCGGCACTGACGGCGCTAACCTTAATGTGTGGGATCCTGACAACGGGCAACTACTGCAGAGCTTCAGCGGGCATCTCGAATCCATCTACCGCGCAGTGCTCTCTCCTGACGGCGGATCGGTTTTGACTGTATCCTTTGACGAGCAAATGATCCTGTGGCAGCTGCGCCCTTAACCGTCAGATAAAAAGCACATGTTTCATCAAAAAAGCTTCCACGGTCGCTAAATAATCTTCGATGGTTTCAGCCTTGCGAAAGCCATGCCCTTCACCTTCATACACCTTGTAGATATGTGGCACATGATTCGCCCTTAAAGCCTGGACAATCGCATCCGACTGGATGGGCGGAACCACCTTATCTTCGTCTCCCTGGAAAACCGCTATCGGGTCTTTGATGCCATCGACATGATAGAGCGGTGACCAGGCCCGGTATTTTTCAGCGTCTTGCGGTAATGTGCCTACTAATGTGTCGGTGTAATGTAATTCGAACTTGT
>CAYMNB010000001.1:122705-128790 GCA_964391725.1 uncultured Anaerolineaceae bacterium
GCGTCTTGCGGTAATGTGCCTACTAATGTGTCGGTGTAATGTAATTCGAACTTGTGGGTATCCTGCACCAGGGTGAAAAGATCACTGACGCCGTATTTGCAAACGCCTGCTGCAAAGATACCGGGATGATGGGCGAGTGTATTCAACACCGTATACCCCCCGGCACTGCCGCCCATAATTACCAGTTTCTTCTCATCCGCTAATTTTTGATTTACGAGCGCTTTTACACAACCCAGCACATCCTCAACATCAACCGCCCCCCATCTGCCCAACAGCGCGCGGCGGTAACTGCGTCCAAAGCCGGTACTGCCGCGGTAATTCAACTCCACCCAGGCGTACCCGCGTGAAGTAAAGTAGGAAGCCATTTCTGGAAAACGATTGTATTGCTGGCTGGTAGGGCCGCCATGAATCTGCACAATAGCAGGAGGCAGTCCATCACAGGTAAAATCGGGATTGGTCGGAGGGTAATATAACGCATTTACAGTCAAGCCGTCACCGCCCTGCCAGGTTAGCGATTTAGGCGCTGAATAGTAATTCGCTGCGATCATCTCGGGGCTGGATCGCCGAATGATCCTCTGCTGCATGTCTTGAACACCCACTATGCGGTCAGAGATATGCGGGCTTGATGCGATAAAAACCATCTCGGCAGTATCGGGTGACATTGTGAGTTGGTGCAGATAACTATATGGACTTGCTTCAATTTGCTGACGTTTTCCGGTTGCAACATTAACCTGCCACAATGTGCAGTTGCCATCGGTCATAGCAATGTAACAAAGATCTTCACCATTCGGATGCCAGGCAATCGCATGGTTTCCCTGCGCCCAGGCTGGTTTTGTAATCACCAGTCCGTCCTCACAAACCACGATGGTCATATCATCAGTTTGCAGGTCATAGACAACCAGCGATTCCCATTCACCATCTTCGATAACAAAAGCCAGCTGGCTGCCATCGGGAGAGAAAGCGGGTTCGGCCACGGCTGTCCCCTCGTCACCGGCGATAATGCGTTTTTCGACCAGATGAGGTTGTTGGCTTTCCAAACCGCCCACCCTGCCCAATACCAGGCGTGTCCCCTCCCAGGGCATGTTGGGGTGGTCCCATTCGATCCAGGCAACATGCCCTCCGCCTGGCTGCCAGCAAGGTTGCATATAAAAATCTGCCCCCTGCGCCAATTTTTGCGGCCATTGCCTGCCATCACTATCAACGATCCCCAACAGGTCTGTACTGCCATCAGAATACACAAAAACCACCCAGTTTCCATCGCACGAGATGGCGGGGCTGGCGGTATGGCCGAACCCTGGTGCAATCGGTCGCGGAAGGCCGCTTTTGAAATCCTTGCGGTAGAGGACACCGTTTTTGTCACAGAAAATGACAAAATTGCCCGCAGCAGAAAATTCACCACCGCCGTAGCCAACGGTTCCGCGTACATTTTCATCGAACGTGATTTGCTGGGTTGCCTGTCCTTCCATCTGACGGAATAACCGCGTTGACCCGGATTCACTTTCTGCCCAGATCAACGAGCCATCACCCGCCCACTGCACGTCTGAAAGACGGATAGATGCCCCCAACAGGCGCGCTGAAATGGGGCTTTCCCACAAGCCAAACGGTTTGTTATTCTTTTGTTTCTGCATAGTCAAGCTCACTTGCCTTTTCGATACTGCTACAGCTCTTTCGGACGCCAAATTTCACGCAGCTGCCCGATTTGTTCATCTTCATCGATGTCTTCCCAGGATTGGATCCCCAACTTGATCAAAGCCACAGAAGCTGTGGGCAGTGAATCAATTTCGCCAGTCAGCGTCTGTAGAAACGCTTCCAGGGATGGATTATGACCCACTACCATCACTTTTTTATAGGAATCAGGCAGATCCGCCAGCACATCGAAGAAATCTTCAATTTCTGCACCATAGAATTCATCGACAAATTCGACCAATTCTTCTTCAATGCCCAACTCATTCGCCAGGATTTCGATCGTCTCACGGGCGCGCACCGCAGGCGAAGAAAGCACAAATTCAGGAATCAGATCCTCTTCTTTCAGTACCTGGGCGATCCTCAGCATGTCCTTCCCACCCCGCTTTTTTAGCGGCCGTTGAAAATCCGACAATGAAGAATCTTTCCAACTGGATTTAGCATGGCGCATCAATAAAAGCGTTTTCATCCTATGACTCCTATCTTGTATCTGGTTTACACTTATGTTACCAGAAAATGATTACACTCGGATAATGCGGTTTTCCAATCTGCTTTGTTCTGCCGCAAACACCAATGCATGCGAAGCGAGTGTTTCCTCCGGACCCGATAGGATATGGTTGCGATCACCGGTCAACAACGCTTCCGTGAAAGCATTCATCAAACCATAATCACCACCACCGTGACCTTCAATGCCAAGATTACCGCCGCTCTCAGGTTCAATGGTCTTGCGGGTATCGCAGAGGAAATCGTACAATTCCACCGTTTCTCCATTCCCGACTATCTGGCCGCGCGTACCAAACAGGCGCGAGGAGCGATGTTCCATCGGTGTAAATGCCATCATACTGAAAGTGGCCGTCTGCCCGCCGTCAAATGCCATGTTAACTACCTGATGGTCAACCACATCATTATCACAATAATAAACGCAGCGGCCGTAAGGGCCTTCGCGCAATGCCTCTGTCACCCCTTCAGTCGTGAGGTCTTCAGTAATGATATTCACCAGCCAGCCCGTGTAGCCGCGTTGAACAAAGCCATCCAGGTATATGCGTTTGGCGGAATAGGGGCATCGCTGCTCAACCTCAATCGGGCAATCCAGGCAGCGTTTGGCAGCACCTCTCGGCGCCTGGTCAGGTTTAAAGTGGCTGAGTGTGCCGAACGATGAGAGCTGCTCACACTTTGCCTCCATGATGTAATGGATCCAGTCAAGATCATGGCAGGATTTCGCCAGCAACATGAAGGAGGATTCTTGTGAGTTACGCCAGTTGCCGCGTACAAAGGAATGCGCCATATGCCAGAAACCGACTGGTTCAACCAGGTCTACACTCACCAAGTCACCAATAGCTCCCTCAGCAAGCAGCTGTTTTACCAACCGGGTGAATTGTGTGTAGCGCATCACATGTCCGACAGCAAAGGGTATATCCGCCTGCTTAACTGCCTCAATGATATGTTCACAGGCTTCCAGCGTTGGCGCCAGTGGTTTTTCGAGCAGCATGCCGTAGCCCAACTCAGCAAACGCTACTGCCGGTGCTTCATGCATGGCATCCTGTGTGGCAATGATGACGGCATCCGCAAATTTGGCAGCGTCCGCCATTTCACGCCAATCTAGAAACACCTGTGCATCGGGAATGGAAAACTCATCTGCTATGCGTTCACGGTGGAAATCACGCGGCTCCGCTACCCCCACCACTTGCATCCGCTCTGGATGCATTTTTGCATATTGGGCATAGCCATAACCACGCCCACCAGCTCCGGCAATGATCACTTGAATCGGTTTCATTCTGTCGCCTTTTTTCCCAATCAATATTTCTGAATTATAGTCCATTCAGGCGTTTACAATTGCAACAGAAAATTTCTTTTTCATCTTCAGCCTTGCTATAATAACATTATGAAATCTTCCAATTTTTTGCGTGAAACCTTGCTTAAGAGAACAACCTCAGGCAGTTTTTATACAAAACTCACCGGCAGCAAAGTGCAATGCTTTGCCTGCGCCCATGAATGCACCATCAAATCGGGGCAATTCGGTGTCTGCCATCTGCGATTCAACCAGGAAGGTACACTGCAAGTGCCGCACGGTTATGTCGCCGGCATGGGACTCGATCCGATCGAAAAAAAGCCATTCTTCCATTTTTCGCCCGGTGCCCTTACCATGAGCTTTGGCATGGTCGGCTGCAATTTCCATTGCTCCTTCTGTCAGAATTGGGTCAGCGCGCAGAGCCTGAACGATCCAACTGTTTCTTTTCCTACGCAGTACCTGACCCCGATCACATCAGAAGAGGTCGGACATGCGGCGAAACACAACCACGCATCGGTGGTGGTGTCAACCTACAACGAACCATTCATCACCATGGAGTGGGCGGTTGAAATCTTCCAGAAAGCCCATGAGGAAGGTATGCAAACCGCCATGGTGTCCAATGGCTTCGGCACGCAACAAGCCATAGAAAAACTCTCCCCCCATCTTGATGCGTTAAAAATTGACCTCAAGTCCTTCAGTGACAACCGCTACCGGGAATTGGGCGGAAGGCTGCAACCTGTGTTAGATACCATCGGCTGGGCGCACGAAGCCGGTCTATGGGTCGAGGTAGTCACACTGCTCATCCCTGAATGGAATGACAGCAAAGAAGAAATTTGGAACTTGACCCGCTTCCTTGCAGGCGTATCAAGAGACATCCCCTGGCATGTCACTTCTTTTCACCCTGATTACCACATGCAAGACCGCAACCGCACCAACGCATCATCACTCAGTCTGGCTGCTGAACTCGGACAGGAAGCCGGCCTGCACTATGTTTATGCTGGCAATCTGCCCGGCAGGGTCGGTTCTCTCGAAAACACATACTGCCCCCACTGTCAGAAAGAACTGATCACCCGCTGTGGATTCTTTATCAGCCACAACCGTATCACCGCACAAGGAGCCTGTCCTGCCTGTAAGACACCTATTGCCGGATATTTCCCGCCTGAACGCCAAAATCGCGCCTTTAATCATTCATTTTTAGTATAATCACAGCATCCAAACCACCGAAACACAGGAGAACTAACCATGGATGGCATATTCGTCTTTTTTCTCTGTACCGGCATTTTTCTTGTCGCCGTAATACTCGTAATGATCCGCTCCTCCATCAAAGTACTGATGCAATATGAACGCGGAGTTGTATTCCAACTGGGTAAATTTAAAACCATGAAAGAACCGGGACTGGTATTTCTTGTTCCGATCCTCCAAAAAATGGAAGTGGTCGATATGCGCATAAAAACAGCCGAGGTCCCCCGCCAGGAAGCCATGACCAAGGACAATATCTCGGTGCTGGTCAATGCTGTGGTGTATTTCAAGGTTGTTGATCCCAAGGCTGTCATCGTCAATATCCAGGATTATGCCTATGCCATCCGCCAGTATACCCAGGCAGCTTTGCGTGATGTCATCGGCAACCAGGAAATGGATTTTGTCCTGACCGAACGTGAAGCCATTGCCACTGACATCCGTGCCATTGTGGAAAGTGAAACCAGCGAATGGGGCCTGGATGTTGAATCGATCAAAATCCAGGAGATCGAACTACCCGCCGAAATGAAACGTGCCATGGCAAAACAAGCGGAAGCTGAGCGCGAACGCCGCGCCATGATCATCGCCTCTGAAGGAGAATTGAAAGCCGCAGACAACCTGAACAGAGCCGCCGAGATCCTGGCCGCCAATCCCGGCGCCCTGCATCTGCGCACCTTGCAGACCATCCGCGACATCGCGACCGATCCTTCTGAAAAGATCGTTCTCTTCATGCCCAACAATTTCGGCGAGGCCATCGCAAAAGTAATCAAAGAATAGTGCCATGATCCAGCTTGATAACAAATACCGTTATCTGCAAATAGCCTTCAACTACGATGCCGCCATGGTACGACAGATCTTACCGGTGATCCCATACGGAGACAATATTTTCATTGAGGCTGGTACTCCCTATCTCAAAAGAGAAGGATTGGCAGGCATCCGCCTGATTCGAACCTTATGGCGGGGGATCATTATCGCTGATATGAAGGTAGCTGACGGCGCAGAAGCAGAAGTGAGGATGGCAAAAGCAGCCGGGGCCAGCGGCATCACCTGCCTTGGCTCCTCGCCTGTCGCCACGCTGAAGTTGTTCATCGATACCTGCCAGCGGGAGCAAATGCTCTCCATGATCGATATGATCGGCGTGGATGATCCATTGGATGTAATGCGACCTCTGCAAACACCACCTGACATCGTTGTGTTGCACCGCGGCCGTGACGAAGAACAAGCCCGTGAGATATTGCGCGGTTATCGTCACATCAATCGCATTCACAGCAAGTTCCCCTCACTGATCTCGGTGGCGGGCGGGGTGGATGTCAAAGAGGCGCGCAGTGCCATTTTCAATGGCGCCAACATCGTGGTCGCCAACCTGGTGCGGCCTGA
>CAYMNB010000001.1:128890-173528 GCA_964391725.1 uncultured Anaerolineaceae bacterium
ACGATCCACCCGGTCCATGGCCAACAATGCCAGCAGATCATCCAACCATTTCTTGCGGCGCTGGGCGCGTTCCGGTTCTCCCATCAGCGAAAGCGCAAAGCCGACCCGCCCGCCCGATACACTGGCAAATAGTTGTGCTTCTTCTTCACTCACCGGGAGCGTGTCCAGAAAATATACCGCCAGAGCATCCGTTTCCATCGTGCGCAGCCGCAATATCTCACAACGTGAGGCGATTGTTGACAGCAAACTGTCCACGGAATCAGCTGTCATCAGCAAAATCACCCGCGTGGGAGCTTCTTCCAGCGTTTTCAGCAGGGCATTTTGCGCATTATGCGTAGCCAGGTGAAAATTCAACAACAGAGCAATCCGATAAGGGGCTTCAATTGGTGTTAACGACAAAGTCCGCTGTAATTCGCGGATTTGCTCAACCTTGATACTTTGCGAATCTTCCAGGCATTGCACCACCGTCATGTCAGGATGTTGCATGCGCTCCATCTGGGTGCAGATGCGGCAGGTGCCGCATGGCTGTTGGTTTTGATCAACTGCCTGACAGTTCAAAGCCTGCGCAAAACGCACCGCCAAAGTGCGCCTGCCGATGCCCTCTGGCCCGCAAAACAAATATGCATGCCGTACCTGGCCGGTCTGGATGTGTTGATGCAGCATCCTGACCGCCCAATCATGCCCTACAATCTGCCAACCCTGCTTAATTTCTTGCACCTCATCCATACCTTTTATTCTACTTGAAATCTGGCATGTCAGCGCTCCTATTTTCTGCCAATTGACCAATCATAGCCCGCCGGGTAGAATCAACCCTGACAACACGAAAGGCAAATGATTCAGTATGGATGTATTACACAACCTCAATCAACAACAACAACAGGCCGTCACCGCTCCTGAGGGTCAGATCTTAGTGCTCGCCGGACCGGGTTCCGGAAAAACCCGTGTCCTCACCCGACGCATCGCTTACCTCGTGCAATATATGGGCGTTTCGCCATTCCATATCATGGCTGTTACCTTCACTAACAAAGCAGCGCGCGAGATGAAAAGCCGTGTAGAAACCATGATTGGCGAATCCATCCACGGTATGTGGCTGGGCACCTTTCATGCCAATTGCGCCCGCATCTTGCGCCGTGAAGCCGCGCACCTGCCAATCAGCAACAATTACATCATCTTTGATGCTGACGATCAGGTAGGCATCATTAAGAACATCATCAAAGAGGAAAAACTCAATGACAAGCAATACCGCCCGTATGATGTGCAGGCGGCTATCTCAAACGCCAAGAACAACCTGATCACTGCGGAAGAGATGATAGTCGAAACCCAGCGTGACCGCATCGTACAGCGTATCTACCGCAAATACCAGGCGACCTTGGAAAGCAACAATGCTGTCGATTTTGATGATCTGCTCTTTTGGGCGGTGCGCCTGTTTGAAGAATACCCCGCTGTTCGTGAAGCCTATTCCCGCCAGTTTCGGCATGTGCTGGTGGACGAGTTTCAGGACACCAACCTGGTGCAATACACCCTGTTGAAACATCTCAGCAGTTTCCATAACAACCTGTTCGTGGTCGGAGATGAGGATCAGTCCATCTACCGCTGGCGCGGCGCTGATTACCGCAACGTGCTTCGTTTCACCGACGATTATCCTAAAGCCACCAAGATTTTACTGGAAGAGAATTACCGCTCAACCCAGCTGATTCTGGACGCCGCCACCTCTGTCATTGATGAAAATCTTCACCGTACCCACAAACAGCTGCAGGCAGCCCGCAATCTGCAAGGCCCCAAGATCATCCTGCATACTGCCTATGACGACCGTGATGAAGGTATCTTTGTTGTCGATACCATTCACAGGCTCCTTGACCGGGGCAAGGCAGCCGGTTCTGATTTCGCGGTCATGTACCGCACCAATGCCCAGTCCCGCCTGATCGAAGAAGCCTTCTTGAAAGCTGGCATTGACTACCGCCTGGTAGGCGCGCAGCGCTTCTATGGCCGGCGCGAGATCAAAGACCTGATCGCCTATCTGCGTCTGGTGCACAACCCGGATGACGCCGTCAGCTTCAACCGCATCATCAATGTGCCCAAACGCGGTATCGGTGATGTCAGTCTACAATCCATTCTGCTGGCTGCTCAAAAAGCCCAGGCCAGCCCGGGCCGCTTGCTGCTTTCATTGGGACTGGAAAAAGAAAAATCAGCCCTGGCAGATAGCTTACCCTCCAGAATTCTGCCCAAATTGATTTACTTCGGCGAACAATTCCTGTATTGGAGCGAAGCCAAAGAAGAATTGTCGGTCGCAGAACTGCTGGAAACCATTATAGAATCTATCGAGTACGAAAATTATCTGGAAGAAGATTCTGTCAACCGCGACACATCCATTGACCGACTCGCCAACGTACACGAGCTGCGCCGTCTGACTTATGAATACAAGGACAGCGGGTTGGACACCTTTTTAGAAAACATGGCATTGGTTTCCGATCAAGATACATTGCCTGAAAACACCGAAGCTCCCACCCTGCTGACGCTGCATGCCGCCAAAGGGTTGGAATTTCCGATCGTTTTTATTGTTGGTATGGATCAAGATCTGCTGCCGCACAGCCGCTCCATCAGCGAACCCGAAGAACTGGCAGAAGAACGGCGCCTGTTCTATGTGGGCATCACCCGCGCCAAAGATCAACTATATCTGACGCGTGCCGAACGCCGCAGTTTTTTTGGCACCACCTCGACCACCTTGCCTTCCGAATTCCTCGCTGACATCCCCTCAGAGTTGATAGAAATTGCTGGAAAAGCTGGCATTACCCGCCATCATCAGCGAAATACTGACTATGCGCAATTTCGCGATAACGCCAGAACCACCCAAGCACCTTCATGGCTCGATTTTGCCCGCCCCGAAACCCGCCGGCAGCCCGAAGTAGATCCCATCTACCATATCGGCATGCGTGTCCATCACGCTATGTGGGGAGAAGGCGTTGTGATCAATAGTTTTGTTGACGATGGCGAAGAAGCCGTGGATATTGAATTCAAAGAAACAGGCCTCAAAAAGGTGCTGGCTTCTATTGTTAAATTAGAAATTTTGGGCGAAGGAGAAAATCATGTTTGATCGCAAACTGTTAGGCAGCAGCCTCAAAGACGTTTTTTACACACCCGATAACGACCCCGATCGTTCTTTGGATATTTACTTTCCGGCAGATATGCACAAAAAATGGCCGGTGGTCATCAACGTCCATGGCGGAGCCTGGTCAGAGGGCACCAAAGATTGGCTGGGTTACTCAGCAGACTTCCCGCAGCACAACATCGTGGGTGTATCCATCAATTACCGGCTTTCTCCAGCGGTAAAAGCTCCCCTCCATTTGCACGATGTGAAGACCGCCATCCGCTTTCTGCGCGCCAACGCTGAACGCTTCAATCTTGACCCAGACTGGTTTGGCATCATGGGACACAGCGCCGGCGGCCATCTGGTCTCCATGGCTGCACTGACTGCTGGCCTGGGCGTGCATGACGACAACACCCACTATCGTAAGTTTTCAGCCCAGGTGCAGGCAGTGGCACCCTGCAGCGGCCCCTCATCGCTGGAAGGCATCCCTGCCCACGATCCGGAATTCTCCAAAATGATCTTCGGTACAGCAGACCCTGATGCACCAATCTACCGCGAATATTCTCCAATAACCTATCTGCGCGCTAATCTGCCGCCATTCCTCATTGTGCACGGCACCGCGGATGACGTCGTCGATGTGAAACAAGGCATCACCCTGCATGAAGGTTTGCAGAAATTCGGCAACTACTCAGAGCTGGTATTGATCGATCAAGCAGACCATCTGTTTAAAATCGACGGACAATCACAAGATGAACTCGTAAAATCGAAAGTGATGCCCTTTTTCATCAAGTATCTGAATGGTTGACAGTCTTACCTGCCTGCGGTATGCTTAGCACGTCTGGGCGGGCCCGACGCGGCAGAGGCTATTGAACCTCGTCAGGTCCGAGAGGAAGCAGCGATAAGGTAGTCCCTCTGGGTGCCGTCGGTCAACCTGCCCAGACATTTTTTTATGAATAGCTCTCTTTCGGTATATGAAGGAATGTCACAATGACCGACCATCGCCCCATCTGTGATTATGAAGGATCAGAATACCAGAAAGTATTCTGGGAAGAAGGCGGGCGCGCCTACGAAGACGCTGCCGAAGCGATTGCACTGGCAAAACTTCTGCCTCCCACCGGCAATCGTCTGTTGGAACTCGGTGCTGGCGCTGGACGCAATACCCCCCGCTACCGCGGATTTGACGAAATCGTCCTGTTGGATTATTCCACCACCCAGCTGGCGCAGGCGCGTGAACGTCTGGGGGATTCACCCCGCTATCGCTACATCGCCGCAGATGTCTACCACATGCCTTTTATGCCCGGTTTATTCGACGCCGCCACCATGATCCGCACTTTACATCATTTGCATGATGCACCGCCGATTTTCCATGCCATTCGTGAATTGCTGCAAAAAGATGCGGTTTTCATCCTTGAATTCGCCAACAAACGCAACATCAAAGCCATTGCGCGCTGGCTGCTTCGCAAGCAATCCTGGAGCCCTTTTTCCAAAGAACCAGTCGAATTTGTAGCTCTCAACTATGATTTCCACCCCAAAGCCATTCGGGAGTGGTTATTTGCAGCCCAATTTGCTATCGAACGGCAATTAACAGTTTCACATTTTCGCACGGGCTTCCTCAAAGAGCACGTTCCCGCCCAGACCCTGGCCAACTGGGACAACGCCCTCCAATGGACCGGGGATTTCGTTCAGCTGACACCCAGTGTCTTTTTAGGCAGCCGCCCCATCGGCCCTTCACAGACAGCTGCTCCAGGCCAATTCTTCTGCTGTCCTGTCTGCCGCACACCGCTGGAAGATACCCCTCCACAACTGACCTGCCAAGAATGCGGCCGTTCATTCCCGGTGGTGAACGGCATCTACAACTTCAAGATCGACCAAGATTAACCTTGCATGAACAGGAAAGAACTCTTTGCCGAAATCCGTTCCTTTCAGCCCGATCTTTCCTGGAAAAACCTGAAAGATTATGCTGTCATCATCTTGGGCGCCTTTGTGCAGGCATTGGCATTGCGCTTTTTTCTTGTCCCCGCCCAACTGATCAGCGGTGGCGTCAGCGGCATCGCTCAGTTAATCAACGCCTATATCACCATTCCTATCGGTACCATCGTATTACTGGGAAATCTTCCTCTATTTGTTTTGGGATATCGCTATCTCGGTGCGCTGCGTTTTGCCCTGCGCACATTGGTCGCGGTAGTATCTTTCTCGCTATTCATGAACCTGCTGGGGCAATATACCCCCGCCAATATCACCAACGACCTCATCTTGCAGGCTTTGTATGGTGGTGTCCTCTATGGTGTTGGCAGCGGGATTGTCTACCGCGGCAAAGGCACCAGCGGCGGTAGTGATATTCTCTGCCGTATTCTCAACCATTACACAGGCATTTCTATCTCCCAGGGCTATCTGATTGTTGATTCTGCGGTGGTGCTGGCGGGTGGCTTTGTATTCGGTTGGGATCTTGCCCTGTATGGTGTGGTGGTCATCTATATTACAGGCATCGCCGCAGAATATGTGGCGGAAGGCAACAATAAATTCCGCACCGCCTTTATCATCTCCAAACATCCCCAGGACGTGGCAGATTACATTTTACAAAACCTGGAGCGTGGTGTCACCATCCTGCCAGCAGTCGGTGCTTATACCCATACCGAGCGCCCCATGCTGTTCTGCACCCTGACTGCCTCTGAGGTGCCCAAATTAAAGGCCGTTATTGCCGAGGCAGACCCTGACGCTTTTGTGGTGGTCGGACAGGCCAACGAAGCCCTGGGCGAAGGTTTCCAACCGCATACCCAGCCGGTTAAGAACCATAATGGCAAGAAACACTAGCTGGCAAAACGCAAGACAACCGCTGCCGCAATCGATATTTGTGCCAGGTGGTAGGTAATCATCACCCACAGCTCATCACGCGGCGGCCCGGGCGGCCTGGCAAATTTATCATATGCAAGTAAAGAATCTGACAACACAAACAGCGCACTGCCGATAATGGATAGAATGGTCGCTGTAACACCCCATTCCGGGCGGAAAATATTCAACAAAGCCATATACAGCATCAGGTTGATGACGAGGCTGTAGGCGATCACTGGCATTTTCAAGCTGCCTTCCACCTTGCTGATGATAATGCGGTAGAAGAACACCAGGATCGCGATTGGCAGAAGGACAATCAGCAGCGCCAAGACGCCTGATTGGACAGAACCACTTACGAAAAAACCGATAACATAGGCAATGTGACCCAGAAAAAAAGAAGCCAGGCCCGCTTTGAAGAAGGATTCACCCCGAAACATGAGAAAAACATCGCCGGCCAAACCCAGCGCCAGACCGACCACAAACAACCAGACTGGCCATGACAAAGTCGGCAGGTGCAGCACCAACCCCAGCCAGATAAGGGCTGTCGCCATGGGTTTGGTCAGATAGCGGATTTTCACAGACATACGCCGGGTTTCATACCAATCCCACAGGATGAACACCATCGCAAGGACCAATACCAGGCTTTTAAGCATGTTTACCTCCCCAGGGCAAACCCCAGATATTTCAAAATTTCTGGATTGTTACGCCAATTCTTGTTGGTCTTGACTCGTAACTCCAGGAAAATTCTGCCATCGGTCATTTCTTCAATTTCTTTGCGCGCCAGCGTACCGATTTGTTTCAACATCAAACCGCCTTTGCCGATCACAATGCCTTTGTGCGAATCACGGTTAACAATGATAGTGGCGTGAATGTAGGTCTGGTCATCACTGCGTTCTTTGTATTCATCAATCCTGACAGCAATGCCATGGGGAATCTCATCACGCAATTCTTCAAGGCACGCCTGCCGGATCAGGTCGGCAGCGATCTCACGTTCATAGAAATCTGTGATCTGTTCCCGGTCGTAATAAAGGGGGCCTTCGGGAAGGTGACTTAATAGAACAGCCAATAATTCCTCCTGCCCATCGCCGCGCAATGCTGAAATCTCACTTATCACAGTGCTCTCAACCAACGTAGAGTAGGACTGCTTGCGTGCCACACGTTCCTCTTCGGACAGAGTGTCGACCTTGTTCAACAGCAACACCAGTGTTGGAAGGCGCGGCATGCTCTTCAGAATGTCAGCAATCATCAGGTCTTCAGGTTGTGGCTCCACACCGGCATCCACAATCCATACCACAATATCCGCATCAAGAATGGTTTCTTGGGCGGTGCTGTTCATATATTCGTCCAATCGGTCTTTGCCCTTGTGAATACCGGGGGTGTCCATAAAGATGACCTGATATTCGTCTGTGGTCAGAATGCCCAACTGCCGGCGGCGTGTGGTTTGCGGGCGCGGTGAAACCGCAGCTACCTTTTGCCGAAGCAAACGGTTGATGAGAGTAGATTTGCCCACATTCGGCCGACCGATTAATGTCACGAAACCGGATTTAAATGCCTGTTCTGTCATGTTTCCTCCTCAGTGAATCTGTATTAATTGTACTGCATTATTCCCTGTCAATCGGTGCTGTCATAGGCAACATTGACCACACTGGCATCAATGTCAGCCTGCAGGCGTTGAATCTCCTCCTGGATGAACTCAACTGCCCCCTCTTTATCAATAATGGTTTTTTCAGCAGAACTGCGCAGTTTGTATTCATACCCGCCCTCTGCCAGCGATCGGCTGCTTACCGTGACCCGCAATGGAATACCGATCAGGTCAGCGTCATTGAATTTGACACCGGGGCGTTCATTGCGGTCATCATACAGCACCTCCACCCCTGCATGTGTCAAAAGCTCGTACAAAGCCTGGGCTTCCTCTTCTGCGCCGCGGATATCCACCAGATGTACCTGATACGGTGCTACGCTAATCGGCCAGCATATGCCGTTCTCATCGTTGTGTTCCTCTACAATGCTGGCAAACAAACGCCCCACACCAATACCATAAGAACCCATGATCACCGGCTGTGCTTTCCCATTCATGTCCAGATAAGTACAGCCCATTTTTTCGCTGTAGAACGTGCCCAGCTGAAAAATATTGCCCACTTCCACCCCGCGTGAGGCGGTCAAAGTCCCGCCGCTATGAGCGCAGGTGAATCCTTCCTCCGCTAACGCCAGGTCGGTCACCATGTCCGCGGTGAAATCACGTCCGTAATTAACATTGAGCAGGTGGAAATCTACTTCGTTTGCGCCTGCTACCAGGTTGGGCGAGGTTGGAATACTGTCATCAACCACCACCTTCACGCCTTGAATCGCGATCGGCGAAGCAAAACCCGGCACCGCCCCCACCGCTTCTATCTCGTCTTCATGCGCTGGACGCAGCGCTTTTGCCCCCAAAGCATTGGACAATTTGGTCTCGTTAAGATCCATATCGCCGCGTATCACTGCGAACACCAGCTCTTCATGCTCTTCTTCGCCTTCTACCATGGTTGCAACCATGAACACGGCTTTGGCGGTTTTTGCTTTGGGAACCCCCAGGAATTGCGACAGGTCTTCAATGCTTTTCATCTGCGGCGTTGCCACCTTTTGAATCGGCAGTAATTCCTCTCGGGACGCCGTCGACTTGGTAAAAACTGCCACCTGACGGTTGGCCGTATAACCGCACTGCTCACACAGGATCAAGGTGTCCTCACCGATCGGCGTTAAATACATGTATTCATGCGCCAGCCGTCCGCCCATCATGCCTGTATCGGATTTTACAGAAATCACCGGCAAGCCGCAGCGGTGGAAAATGTCAAAATACGCCTGATAGTGTGCCCTGTATTGTTTTTCAAGGCCTTCCCAATCGGTATCCAGGCTGTAAGAGTCTTTCATGGTGAATTCTCTCACACGGATCAATCCGGCTCGTGGCCGTGGGTCATCGCGCCATTTGGTCTGCAGGTGATAAATCAGGCGCGGTAATTGTTTATAAGACTGCACCTCTGTTCGCACCAGGTCAGCCACCACTTCTTCATGGGTCATCGAAAGCACCATATCACGGTCGTTACGGTCAACAAACCGCCCCATCTCTGAACCGATCTTGTACCAGCGGCCGGTCTCCTTCCACAAGGATGCCGGTACGACCACCGGCATGGTCAATTCCTGGCCGCCTATTTTCTCCATTTCCTCCCGCAGAATGGCTTCAATCTTATTGACTGTGCGGCGTGCTAACGGCAACAGGCTGAAGATGCCCGCTCCCGTCTGGCGGATATAGCCAGCCCGCAGCAGCAATTTATGGCTGCTTACCTCAGCGTCTGAAGGCACCTCGCGCAAGGTCTTCATAAACAATTGTGACATTTTCATTCCGTTCCTCCTGGGTACCAATCAAGCGTATGCTTATCGTAGACTTAACATGCTGTACCATGCCATTCAATCTATGTAATAATAGAGGCAATGAAATCAGGGTGACTTCTCTTCTTCTCCTCCTTATCAAACGAGAGCCAGGAAATTTCCTGGCTCTCTTAGATTTTCAGGAGCAACACCATTATATCAAAAGACGGTGCATAACAATCACCGTCTTTTCTTCTCTCACAAGCCAGGCTTACATTGCCTTTATGTATAGTTTTTCGACATATTCACTGATCATGCGCCGCATGGAGAACTGATAGGACAACGTGCGCAGATTGTTTCGCACCATATCCATCCATCCATCGCCTTTGCCATGCAGGCGTGCATAGTACAGGGGGATGATCTCTTTCTCCAAAGTGTCATACAGAGAAGACGCATCATAGTTGTCCTGCTGGTTGGCGTCATCAAAATCTTTCAAATCGCCCACCGTCCAGCCATTTTTGCCATTGTAGGCTTCATGCCACCAGCCATCCAGCACCGAGAAATTCAGTGCTCCGTTCATGGCTGCTTTCATCCCCGATGTACCCGACGCTTCGTTCGGGCGCCGCGGGTTGTTCAGCCACACATCCACGCTGTGCAGCAAATGACGGGCAACGTTCATGTCATAATCTTCTACAAACACCATACGCCCACCGGTTTTGGCGTTTTTGGCAGCGCGGTAAATCTGCTGGATGATCAATTTGCCGGGTTCATCCGCTGGATGCGCCTTGCCGGAGAACACGATCTGCACTGGCATATTTTCGTTGTTGATGATCTTCAGCCAGCGGTCAAAATCACGCAAGATCAGATTGCCACGTTTGTAGGTTGAGAAACGGCGGGCAAATCCAATCGTCAGCATATGCGGATCCAGCATCACCCCGCCAGCAATCACTTGCACCGGGTGCAGGTTGCCTGTCAGCCATTGTTTGCGGATGCGGTTGCGCAAGAATGTCACCAGGATACGTTTCTGGTTGAGGCGCATCTGCCAGAATTCTTCTGCCGGGATGCGATTGATCCCATCCCACAGCGCGGGGTCATCAATTCGATCCATCCAGTCAGGCGCAAGGTATTTTTCATACAGTGCTTTCATCTCATCCGAAAGCCAGGTGCCGGTATGAACACCATTGGTCACATGGATAATCGGCACGTCATCGACTTCTTTGTCTGGCCACAGGAAATTGAACATTTCACGCGACACCGAACCATGCAATTCGGATACGCCATTGGCATAGTTCGCGAAGCTGAATGCCAGGTTAGCCATGCTGAAGAATTCTCCCCATTCAACCGTGTGCGAGGCTAACCCAATAAAAGTATTGCGATCAATGCCCAATTCCGGCCACAGGTTATAGAAGAAGCGTTCCACCAACCATACCGGGAACATATCGATCCCTGCCGGCACCGGTGTATGTGTGGTGAAGATGGTATGTTTGCTGACCAATTCTTTGGCTTCTTCAAAGGTCTTGCCCTCTTTCACATACTCTCGCACACGCTCGATGGCAAGAAAGCCCGAATGGCCTTCGTTCATGTGCCAAACCGTAGCATCGTAACCCAATTTCCGTAAGGCACGCGTTCCACCAATGCCAAGCAAGATCTCCTGTGAGATACGCACTTCTGGATCTGAAGAATATAGCCGGGCATTCAGTTGGCGGTCGGTGTGGCTGTTCTTGTCAACATCGGTATCCAACAAGATCAAAGGCACCCTTCCAACCTGCACCTTCCACAAGCGTGCATACACATCACGACCAGGCAATTGCACACAAATCATCAGCGGTTCATTTTTCTCATCCAGGATCGGAATGATGGGAAGTTCATTGAAATCGAGCACGAAGTGGCCGGTTTCCTGCCAGCCGTCTTCGGTGATGTGCTGCAGAAAATATCCCTGACGATACACAAACCCAACACCGGCGATGGGCAAACCCAGATCACTCGATTCTTTCAAATGGTCGCCGGCCAGCACGCCCAACCCGCCCGCATACACCGGCAGTGACTCATGCAAGCCAAACTCAAACGAAAAATACGCGATCTTCTTATCTTTGACCGCCGGATATTGCTGGGTGAACCAGGTTTCGTCGGCATTCATGTAAGCATCAAAGGCTGTTACCTGTTTTTCATAATTGGCCATGTAACTTTCATCCGCCATGGCGATGTTGAAATGAGGCCGCTCCAACCGATGCAGAAATTCGACGGCGTTGTGACGGGTTTCTTCCCACAGGGCTGCGTCGATAGATGAAAATAATTCATCCGCACCACTGTTCCAGGTCCACCACAGGTTATAGGCAATCTCGCCCAATCGTGAAAGTTGTTCGGGAAGTTTTATCCGCGGGATCACTTCCTGGTAGTTCTTTTGCACCATATAATTTCCTTTCATACTGCTGATACCATTCATATCATAGGGTTGAATCAGGGCCTTTCAAGTCTGGTTCCAGACGCTGACCGCCTTCAATAATACCATAGCGGCAATATTATACCCAAGATTTACGCGGAAATTTGGCCAGCTAATTAATTTTCTATGGCCGCTTTTCGCATTTGAATTTTCCTCAATCGCCCAAGGTCAAATTTTTCTGAACGATCAAAGGCAAATATCCCATTCATCTCCTGAAACACATCGGTCAATTGGGTGTAACAATAGCCAAAATGCGCTGGATGATCCAATAAAATGTTACATAGCCCCTCAAACCGCGCATAGAATTCTTCGATATCTGTCGGACGCTGTCCATATCCCCAGGAAGTGTTGCGGTCACTGCCGTCTTTTGCTGCGCGAGCAAGCTCTTCATTCCACCAGATACCACCGAATTCACTCACGAAGTAGGGCTGGTCACCATACTCGATCGACCCTTGCTTTCCTTTCCAATGGTTGACAAAAACCTGTCCTTTGACAACCGGTACAGAAAAGATGTGTGAAAATTCCTCAACTTTCTGTTCATAATGATGGCAGTCATAAACGTCTGACTCTGGCACACGGTGCGAATAGCCCGAAGTATCCAAAACCGGGCGGGTTCGGTCCACGGCTTTGGTTGCCAGGAACATACCGCGCATGACATCATCCAGTTGTGTGATCCTGTCGGTTAAGGCCTGCCATGTCTCGTTTAGCGGACACCAACCCACGATTGACGGATGCGAATAATCCCGTTCCAGCACTTCCAGCCACTGCGTGATATAAGTTGCCGTGTGCTGCTGGTTATTGCCCTCAGGCCCACCGGCATTGGCCCCCCAATCACAGAATTCACCCCATACCAGGTAGCCCATACGGTCAGCGTGGTACAGGAAGCGTTCTTCGAATACCTTTTGATGCAAGCGAGCACCGTTGAAGCCAGCCGCCATGCTCAACTCGATATCTTTCAACAGCACGTCATCGGTAGGTGCTGTCAGGATCCCATCGGGATAATAACCCTGATCTAAAACCAGGCGTTGAAATACAGGTTCACCGTTGATCAGAACTTTCTTACCCTGAATGCTGATGCTGCGTAAGCCGGCATAGCTTGTTGCATGGTCAATGACCTTACCATCCTGCAGCAGGTCTATGTATATTTGATACATGTATCCATCGCCTGGCTGCCAGTATTGGACACGTTCATTTGGTATCGATAGAACCATATGGATGACCGGATCGGCCTTAACTTCTTGCTCCACCACACAGATCGCCCCTGCCTTATCAGCCAATGTGTAGCGTACCCGAAGCCCCTCCTCCAAACGCAGCAAACCCTGCTCAACAATGAAACAAAGGTTGCTCACATCCGGCGTAATTCTTGGGCGTTTCAAGCCACATTTGGGCACTGGTTCCATCCATACCGTCTGCCAGATGCCCGTCGTGCGTGTATATACGCAAGTGTGGTTATGATATTGGTCAGACTGCTTGCCTTTGGGCTTTAATTCATGCTGTACATCACGAGCACGCACCACGATAGTAACTGTTTGCCCAGCCTTCTCGCCCAAATTGGCTGAAAATGGCGTTGAACTGCCGCGATGACGCACCACTTCTTCACCATCCGCCCAAACAGTTGTGTCGTAATCCACCGCTTGAAAATGAAGCCACACATTCATCCCTGCCCAGCCTTCAGGCACCGTCACCTCATGGCGATACCAGACCGCATTCATAAAATCAACATGGTTAATGCCCGATAACTGGCTTTCCGGGCAGAATGGCACAATAATTTTCTCTTTCAGGTCACGGTCTACTAAGCCTCGTTCCAGGCCGCTGTCACCCGCATCAATCTCGAACTGCCATTCGCCATTCAAACACAACCAATCCTCACGTTGAAACTGAGGCCGTGGATATTCACTCCTTGGGATCATTTTTTCTCCTTTTTTTTGATATGCCAGCTAAAGAAAGCAGAAGCGGAAAATGTGATTATCTTCCGCTTCTTTTCATAAAAGCCTAGAGCAAACCAACCTTGCCATTGAATTCCTCGATCAAGGCATCGATTTCAGGAATCTGTGACTGCAGATCGGTCCAATAATTTGGATCATACCACTGATCCTGGATTTCTTCGTAGGTTTTGCCCTGCTGTTCCACCCAGGTGTAGTATTTCAAATTGTGCACGCGTTTGCGATCAGGATAGGGCAATTCGAGCGTCCAATCCGTCGTAACCCCTTTCAGCCAGTGATGGTAGTCTTTGACTGCGTCCTTGTCCGAATAAGCGCCAAATTCCTCATGCATCTCCACCAGGCGGCTCTGATACAGTTCCATCGAGTCCGTAAACACGGTCAACACGATATCATTTTCAGTCAATTCATACCATTTTGCCATCTTGATGGCAGAGAGCATATTAGCAATGCCGGAGAAACCCAGCAAATCCAGCTGAGCCACCGCGCTTTCAGGAACACCCTGTTCCACCAGGTAAGCACGGCCCTCAGGTTCATTGAACAGGCGGGCAATATTGACCACTGCATTGTCGTCAATTGCCATCACCATATCGGTGTTGCGCATATTGTGAATCCAGGGTACATGTTTGTCGCCGATACCTTCGATTCGATGCGCACCGAAACCATTATATGTAAGTGTCGGGCACTGCACCGCTTCACTGCCAGCAATCTTTGAGCCGGGGAACAACTGCTTGAGATAATCGCCGCAGCCAATCGTTCCCGCTGAGCCGGTGGTCAATGCCACACCGAAATAGCTGTCGTCTTTGCCCATTGTCTGCTGCAATACTTCCTCCATGGCATGACCGGTCAGTTCATAATGCCACAGATAATTGCCGAATTCCTCGAACTGGTTAAAGATCACCAGGTCCTCACCAGACTTGCGCAGCTCCCAGCATTTGTCAAAAATCTCTTTCACATTCGACTCTGAACCCGGGGTGGCAATAATTTCGCCTGACACCGTTTTCAGCCATTCAAAGCGCTCACGGCTCATGCCCTCAGGCAGGATGGCAATGCTTTCACAAGCCAGCAGGGTGGAATCATAGGCGCCGCCGCGGCAATAGTTGCCAGTGGAAGGCCACACAGCCTTCTGATGAATGGGATCAAATTGTCCGGTCACCAGGCGCGGTACCAGGCAGCCATAGGCAGCCCCCACTTTATGGGCACCAGTCGGGAACCATTTGCCGACCAATGCGATGATCCTCGCATCCACGCCGGTTAATTCTTTGGGCAGCTCGATAAAATTCACGCCACCATATAAGCCGCCAGCTTCCTTGGGCTCGTTTTTCCAGGTGATACGAAACAGGTTGCGCGGAGAAACATCCCACAGCCCCATGCTTGCCAGTTCTTCTTTGATCTTGTCTGGCACCAGCTCAGGATTTTTCATCTGCGCCATGGTTGGGATGATGATGTTGCGCTCACGCGCTCTTTTTACGGCGTGTTCTAATTTTTCGGGGTAAATGGATAAATCAATTTTCATAGTGTGACTCCTTGTTGGATGGTGACTGATTGGTTTCTGCACCTTCAGTAAATTCATCAGGTGCTTTGCTGACAATATACAAAGGACGGCCCTTTGCCTGGTCATAAAGACGGCCGATATATTCCCCCAAAATGCCAATGGTGATCAACTGGATGCTGCCCAAAAAAAGAACCGCGATCAATGTGGTGGCCTGGCCCAGTAATTCTTGTGAGGCAGACAGACGCAAAATGATCACCACGACAATGGCGATAAAACTCACAAAGGCAAAAATAAAGCCCAGATAGGTCGCCACTTGCAGAGGAAAATAGGAAAAACTGGTGATGGCGTCCAGGGCAAATTTTAACATCTTTTTGATGGGATATTTGGTCTCCCCTGCATAACGTGCTTTTCGCGCATAGGTGACACCTGTCTGGCGGAAACCCACCCACGATGACATCCCGCGCAGAAAGCGGTGGCGCTCGCGCATGGCGTTCATGGCATCCACCACTTTACGGTCCATCAGTCTGAAATCGCCGGTATCCAGTGGAATATCTACATCGGTAATGCGGTACACCAGACGATAGAACAACTTGGCGGTAGCCAGTTTGAACCAGCTCTCGCCTTCCCGTTCTGACCGCACAGCATACACCACCTCATAGCCCTCACGCCATTTTTTGACCATTTCTAAAATGACTTCAGGCGGGTCCTGCAAGTCTGCATCGATGACCACCACAGCGTCACCCCTGGCGAAATCCATGCCGGCAGTCACCGCCAATTGATGGCCAAAATTGCGCGCAAAGACCACCGGACGTACATGTTCGGAGTCTTTTTGCGCCAGTTCCTGGATGATTTCCTCAGAGCGGTCTTTCGAACCGTCGTTAATCATAATTAATTCCCATGCATCACCGAATTGCGCCATTACTTCCGTTATTCGCTGGTGCAGTTCATGCAGACATCCTTCTTCGTTATAGATCGGCGCAATGATCGACAATACCGGTTTCATAGGCAGCTTCTCAATCCCTTTCCGCAAGATAAGCATGCAGCGCAGCCATACTCGGAGCAATCACCGGTGCTTCGCCAACCGAGCGGCTGGCGGAACGTACATCCTTCAAGCCGCTGCCAGTATTGATGACAATGGTCGGCTCATCGGGCTGGATGACCCCATCCGCTAACGCCTGCAGGAAACCGGCATAGGCGGTCGCTCCGGCAGGCTCAGCAAAGATGCCCACGGAACCAAGCAACGGAATAGCTGCTAAAATGGCTTCATCGGGTACCTGAATATAAGCGCCGCCGGTCTGGGTGGCAGCCCGCAGCGCCCTTAAGCCATCTGAAGGCTTGTCCACAGAGATGCTATCCGCCAACGTAGTTGCCCGGACAGGTCGAATGTCTTCCGTGTTGGCAAGAAAAGCATTGGTAATCGCTGCAGAACCGGTCGATTGCACCCCGAAAAAGCGAGGCATCTGCTGGATCCAGCCCAGGGCGAGCAGGTCTTTGAATCCTTTGTGAGCGCCAGCAATAATATTACCATCACCTACACTGATGAAGATATTGTATGGTTTTTCTTCATCGGGATTCCTCATCATCACCTGTTCCCATAACTCGAAACTGACTGTCTTTTTGCCTTCCGCCGTGAAAGGATTGTAGCCAGTGTTGCGGCAATACCAGCCGAATTCATCGGCAGCCTCGACCGCCAACGCAAAGGCATCATCATAAGTACCATCCACCAGAATGACTTCTGCACCAAACACCAGCAACTGAGCGATCTTGGCTGGCGGTGCCGTCTTTGGCGCAAAGATTACCGCACGCCGCCCCACTGCTGCGCACATGCCCGCCAGCGCCGCGCCGGCATTGCCGGTTGACGCTGTCACGATCACCTCTGCCTCGATATCCTGGGCTCGCGCCACCAGCAAGGCACTTGCGCGATCTTTAAACGAAGCGGTTGGATTGCTGCTCTCGTCCTTAATCCACAATTTCTGCACCCCGGTTGCCTGTATCAGCTGATTGGGCTGATAAACCCGTGTCCATCCGGCAGCCCGCAACGGCGTCATATACCCACCGGGGTCAGATACAGGCAGCAAGGGAAGATAACGCCACAGTGAAGGTTCTCTGCTGTTGATGATCTCCCCCTGGGTAACCTGGTCGGCAATACGATCAAAATCAAGGACTACGTCCAGATTTCCGCCATCATCAGGGCAGACATACGTGACCTGATCAGGTGCATATTCCTTGCCGCAAACCGAACAACAATAGCCAACAAAAATATCGCGCATCGTGCCTCCTCAGTGAATGTTTGGGTATCAGCAATTATAGACGGTTCTCAGTTGTCTGACAATGTTAATCAAGGGTAGATCTCATTTCATTACGCATAGAATCGAAACTTTGGCAATAAATGCTCAACCGAATGTAGGGCAAAAAGAAGAAAACGGTATTACCTGTCTTCCCGTGAATAAGCACTCATCAATGAAGCCGGCGCTCCGATCCTTTTCTTAGCGGCCTGCCCGGAACTGAGCCACAGAACCCCAATCGTGAGAAGGAACGGCAACATATTCAACAGATTCGGTGAAATGCCCAAAGGCTGCAGGCGAAATTGCAGCACACGCACACCACCAAATAGATACGCCCCCAGCAAAGCACGGCGTGGATCCCAGATGGCAAAAATCGTCAGAGCGATCACGATCCAACCCGCACCCGCTGTCATGCCTTCAATCCAGGCCGGTGCGTATGCCATCGATAGATATGCACCGCCGATCCCTGCCATAACGCCACCGAAGATAACCGCCGCATATCGCACCAAACCAACGTTCACCCCCATTGCATCCGCGGCGGCTGGATTCTCGCCCACCGAACGCAAGGTTACACCCAGACGGGTTTTGTAGAGAACAAACGATAACACCGGCACAAGCGCCATACCAAGATATACCATCAGGTCGAAACGAAACAACAATATCCCAAGAACGGGTATATCACTCAATAGCGGGATGTTTATCGGTTGCAAACGTACTGCCAGTGGTTGTCCAACAAAAGGTTTGCCAATCAAACCACTGACCCCCAAACCTAGCATCGTGAGTGCCAGACCTGACACCACCTGGTTCACCCGCAGGCTTACACTGGTAAAGGCATGGATCAACGCCATCAACCCGCCTACCACCGCCGCCGCCAGGATGCCCAACCATACGCTGCCGGTGGTTTGTGAAACCCCAAAACCGGCAACTGCCCCCATGATCATCATGCCCTCAACACCCAGGTTCAGCACTCCAGAGCGCTCTGCATACACCTCCCCCAACGTACCAAAGAGCAACGGGGTACCGGCAGGAATAGCTGCTCGTAAAGCGGACAGGATAAATTCCAACATGGTCACACCTCCAGCCGAATTCGATATTGGTTGAACAGCTCTGAAGCAATCACGAAAAACAGGATTACGCCATTGAATATCTGCACTGTTGCTGCAGGTAAATTCAATGCGATCTGAATCGCGTCACCCCCGACCAGAAGCCCCCCCAACAAAAACGAGGTCAGGATCGCAGCCAGCGGATTCAAGCGTGCCAGCCAGGCAACGATGATCGCTGTAAATCCATAGCCTGGCGATATAGAATCCGGCGGGCGCAGGCGGTAATGAATGCCTGCCACCTCGCCCATGCCCGCCAGGCCAGCCAACCCTCCACTGATAACCATCACCAGCATGGCGATCTTGTGGTAATTCATGCCGGCATAATGCGCTGCTGCTGGATTTTCACCCGTTACACGGATTTCATAGCCCAATTTGGTGCGTTTCAGCAGCAAGTACACCAGGATCGCTAGCAACACCGCAACGATCAAGGTGGGATAGTGGATGCGAGAAGCAGCCAGTTGCGGAATTTGTGCTGCTGCCGGGAATTCATCCGTGATCGGAAAACCACGGGTATCGGTACCGCGCCACGGGCCATAGACCAGGAATTTCACGGCCTCAGAAGCCACATACACCAACATCAAGCTGGTCAGCACCTCGTCAACGCGGAAACGTGTTTTCAAGAAGGCAGGGATGACTGCCCAAAGAGCGCCCCCCACGAAGCCTGCCAAAAACAACACCGGTATCATCACAATAGCCGGCAGACCAGGCAAGAAACGAGCAACACCGGTAGCGAATATCGCCCCCATCAACAGCTGTCCTTCAGCGCCAATGTTGTACATCCGGCCCTTGAAAGCCAAAGTAAGCCCAACGCCTGTCAGAAGCAACGGGATGGTTTTGGTGATGGTTTCCTTCAGACCGAAAACGCTGCCAAAACCGCCTCTGAAAATACGCTGAAAGGCAACCAGCGGATTGACGCCCAGTGCCAAGAAGATAATGCCTATAGTGAGCATAGCCAACAGCAAAGCCACAAGCAAAGAAACTGCCGGCAGCCATCGCGGAGTCTCAAGTCGTTTTTCGAAACGGATGTGAGGAATTTTCATGCCTGACCTCCTGCAGCGGCCACAAGTTGTGGCGGTAAACGCAGCGAGCCAGCCATCATCAAACTGATCTGGTCAATATCTGCCTCATCAACCGGAAATTCTCCCATGATCCGGCCTTCAAAAATGACCCCAACACGGTCACTCAAAGACAAGGTTTCTTTGAGATCATCAGAAATAAGCAGAATCGCTGTCCCGCGCTCCCGCTCAGCCAGCAGCAGCTGCCAGATGGTTTCGGTCGCACCGACATCCAATCCGCTGGTTGGCTGTACAACGATTAAAAGGCTGCAGCATCCCGAAATTTCACGCGCCAATAATGCGCGCTGAATATTACCGCCTGACAGCATTTTTATGGGAGTATCTCTGCCTGGTGTCACAATGGCATACTGTTTGATCAACCCATCAGCATAATCGGCTACGGCAGCACCATCCAACAGCATGCCGCGACCGATTGGGGTTTGTTCATAATTTTTCAAGATCAAATTGTCTGCCACACTCATATTTGGGATAAGCGCCATCCATCTCTCACCTGGCACAAAGAAAACGCCATGTTGAATGCGTGTTTTGGGTGTTTTTTGGGTGATATCTACACCATTGACAGTGACCTTTCCCTGAGAACAAAGCCTTAAGCCGGTAATCGCCTCAACCAGTTCGCGCTGTCCGTTGCCAGAAACACCCGCGATGCCATAGATCTCGCCGGCGCATACTCTTAAGGACAGGTCAACGACCGCGGGTAAGCCTTTATCGCTGGTAACACACAGATCGTCAACCCCCAGCACGACCTCGCCTGTTTCAACTACCTGCTTATCAAGCTTGAACAACACATCCCGTCCGACCATCAACTGCGCCAGTTCACGTTCATTGGTCGTGTTTGTATCTAACGTGGCGATGACTTTCCCGCCGCGTAAAACCGTAACGCGATCACTTGCTTCAATCACTTCTTCCAATTTGTGAGTGATGAAAATAACCGTGTTCCCTTCTTCCGTCATCCGCCGCAGAATATGCAGCAATTCTTCGGTCTCACCAGGCGTGAGCATCGAAGTGGGCTCATCCATGATGAGGATTTTTGCACCCCGATAGATTGCCTTCAATATCTCCACCCGCTGCTGTTCACCGGCAGAAAGCTGCCAGATGCGTGCATCAGGGTCGATCTTCATCCCATATTGGCTGGCAAGAGCAACAATCCGTTTACGGGCTTCTTTGGTTGGAAAAAAGAATTTCTCCTTCAATCCCAGGATGACATTCTCAGTCACACTATGGTTCTGAACCAGGCGGTAATGCTGGTGCACCATACCAATCCCCAACTGGATGGCATCGTTGGGAGAATGGATATGTGTCAATTCTCCATCCACCCAAATCTCACCTTCATCCTGCTGATAGATCCCATAGAGGATATTCATCAAAGTCGTTTTCCCAGCCCCATTCTCACCCAGCAGAGCATGGATTTCACCCTTCCTCACGGTCAGGTTAGCGCCATCATTGGCAACTACCCCTGGAAAGCGTTTAACAATGCCATGCATGACAATGGTGTTATTTCCCTCTGGCAGATCGATGGTCATACCTTGTCTCCATGTATTCACTTTGAAACACAGCGTTGGATATTACCAGTATTAAATCACAAAAATTGGGTGAGGGGCGTTTTGCCCCTCACCCAATGAACCTAAAACTGAATATTTAAGGATTTGCGCTTCCGATCACACCTTCAACGAACCAGTCGATGGTATTTAATTCGAACACGGTCAGGCGCTGGTTAGGTTGAATCATCAAAGTGCCCTCCTGATTATTGATCGGCCCGGTGAATGGATCAAAGAGAATCGCCGGGTCTTTCATCTGGTCGATGCGAGCAAACACCAGGTCATACACACTGATTTCTCCCAGTAACGGATCGGTTACACTGACAGCCTTTAAGGCGTCAACGAATACAGGATTGATGGGATTGTCAAAATCACCACCGAGCTGAACAGAGGCTGGAGCGAGCATATTGGGGCCAGGATTCAACAGCGCCCAATAATCTACTGTGTCCAGATTCTTGGTTGTGTAGATGCCAAGATAGATCTTTGTAAGCACATCTTCGTACAGCACTCCCCAGTCAACCAGTTGGCCGCTGACCAAAGCATTCGGGCCAAATTGCGCCATCGGGTTGTAATGCCCGAAAACGAATACGTTGTCACCTTTTTCCGTATACTCTTCAGCCACCTGCACAACAGTCGCGGTATCTTCGGTGAAAGCCAACACATCCACGCCGTTGGAGATCAGAGCTTCTGCCGATTCACGTGCGGTGGCAGGATCATACCACTCAAAGATCCAGCTGACTTCAACAGTGGCTTCCGGATTGGTTTCTTTAACGCCCAGGGTGAAGGCATTAATATGGCGTACCAATTCAGGGATCGGATGCGCTGCCACATAACCGACCTTGTTCGATTCGGTCAATGCGCCGGCCATCAAACCGTTGAGATAATACAGCTGATAGAAATCCGCCATAATGGTGCCCATGTTGGGTGCCCGTTTATAGCCGGATACATGGAAGAAATAATTATCCGGATATTTTTGGGCGGCTGCCAATGTAGCATCCATGAAGCCAAATGAGGTGGTAAAGACCACATCACAATCCTCTTCCACCACAAAACGGTCAATAAAACGTTCTGAGTCAGCTTCAGGCACAGATTCCGCATAAGCGGTCTCCAGCCAGTCGTATTTCTCATCAACATACAACCTGCCGACATCATGAGCAGCGGTCCAGCCGACATCGCCGATCGGGCCGACATAAATGAAACAGGCTTTGAGACTGGCAATGACAGCCGCCTGTTCCTCTCCGACGGCATCAGCATCTTCAGCACCACATGCAGAAAGCACCATGGCAAAGATCATCATAAGCAAAGCC
The DNA here is from genome assembly GCA_964391725.1 of uncultured Anaerolineaceae bacterium. Taxonomy (GTDB): domain Bacteria; phylum Chloroflexota; class Anaerolineae; order Anaerolineales; family Anaerolineaceae; genus SpSt-1165. The sequence continues at coordinate 151,328 of CAYMNB010000001.1, forward strand.
AAACGAACGACAAATTTTTTCATGACAACACTCCTCCGAATATCAAAACAACTTCAGAAATTGACAAAACTACACACAGGGATGCTTCGTTTTTATTGGTTGCCGCTCACCTCCTCGATTATTCAGACCTTTTGGATTGTAAGGGACAAATGAAATTTATGCAATATATTTGTACACTTGTTTAGACATTTACATTGAATTTCCCCCTGGAATACAAAACTTCCCAAAAAAGCTTTTTTCTTATTTGGGAAGTTTCTATTTCTATGCTATCACATTTTGCTGGATTCTGTTACCAGCATTTTGGTTTGCTGATTTTAGGGATAGATCCAGGTGCCGGTTTCGCCTTTCAATGCGCGCCCGATATTGGGTGGATCTACGATCAAGGCTTGCTTGCCACCGTTCTCAAGGAATTTAATTATCGCCTCGATCTTTGGTAGCATGCTGCCTTTGGCAAAATGACCTTCCGCGATGTACTGCTTGGCTTCCGCCAGGGTAATCTTGTCAAGCGCTTTCTGTTCCGGCGTGTTGAAGTTCAGGTAGACCTTTTCAACCGCTGTCGAAATCACGAACAGGTCAGCACCGATCATCGTGGCCAACAGCGATGAACCAAAATCTTTGTCGATAACCGCTTCCACGCCGACCAGCTTGTCCCCACCTTCATCAGTCACCACCGGAATGCCGCCGCCGCCGACTGCAATCACGCTGATGCCAGCATCAATTAAGGCTTTAATCGCCGGTGCTTCCACGATATCAAGAGGTTTGGGGGAGGCAACCACACGGCGCCAACCACGCCCGGCATCCTCAACAACGATCCAGCCGTCAATCTCTGCTCGATTCTTCGCCTCTTCTTCACTCATGAACGAACCAATCGGTTTGGTGGGGTGCTCGAATGCCTCGTCATGTTTGTCCACCACCGTCTGTGTAACCACCGCTGCTGCATGTTTTTCCATACCGCGGTTCTGAAATTCAGTGAACAAAGCCCGCTCGAACATATAACCGATCGCCCCCTGCGAATCTGCGCCGCAATAATCCAGCGGCACCTCGTGCAACTCATGCCGTGACAGTTCTGAGCGGCGCAAGATGAAACCTACCTGCGGGCCGTTGCCATGCGTAATCACCACGTCCCAGCCGGCTTCGATCATGTCGGCAATATGATGCATGGATTCTTTGGCAGCATCAAACTGGTCTTGAATGGATTTTCTTTTGCTGTCTTTGATCAATGAATTACCGCCTACAGCGACGACGGCTACTTTTTTTTCTGCCATAGTATCAATCCTCATCTATTAGCTCATGGTCAGAGCCATGACGGCTTTCTGGGCATGCAGTCTATTTTCTGCCTCGTCAAACACCACCGAATGTCTGCCATCCATCACACTGCTGGTGACTTCAATGTCACGATCTGCCGGCAGTGGATGCATATAAATGGCATCTTCTTTGGCCAGCGCCATGCGGCGGTCGTCGGTTATCCATGATTTATACTGGTTGGTGATGCGGGTGGTCTCGTCAGCATCGGTGGTGTGCTCCATGCAGCCCCATGATTTGGCATACACGATATCGGCATCTTTGAAGGCTTCATCCATGTCATGCACCACCTCAAACCCGACACCAGCGGCTTTCGCTTCTGCCCGCGCCCGTTCCATTACTTCAGGCATCAGCTTGAATTCGGGCGGGTGCGCCAACACAACATCCAAACCAAAGCGCGGCATCTGCAGAACCAGGCTCTGCGGCACTGACATAGGTTTGGCATACGAAGAAGCATACGCCCAGCTGACTACCATCTTCTTGCGGCGTAGATCGCGGCCTTTCTTCTCGATGATGGTCATCAAATCGGCTAAAATTTGGAACGGATGGTAGATGTCGCACTGCATATTCAAAATCGGGGCGCGAGAGGCTTCCGCCACCAGGTTCAAATAACGATTGCCTACGCCCCAATCACAATGGCGAATTGCGATCCCATCGAAATAGCGACCAAAAATCTCGCCCATCTCTTTTTCAGTGTCGCCATGCGAAATCTGGGTGGTGCGGCTTTCAATAAAAGCAGCATGCCCGCCCAACTGCGCCATGCCTGCTTCAAACGAACCGCGTGTGCGCGTGGAGCTGAAGAAGAACAGCATCGCCAGCACTTTGTCACGCAGATAAGCGTGCGGTTGACCCAATGCGCGTTTCATCTTCAAATCCCAGGCAAGCTCCAATACGGTCTCGACTTCTTCTTTGGTAAAGTCAAGATCGCCAATTAAGTCACGTCCTCGTAATCCAGTTTGCATTCTATAATCTCCAGTCTTTTGGGTTTACTCAGTGGCGCCCAATACCAATGCCAGCAGCGCCATGCGCATCACAACACCGTTAAATGCCTCTTCCCAATAGCGTGACCAGCGGGTGATATCGACATCGGGAGGAATCTCATCCATGCGCGGCAGTGAGTGCAGCAGAATGGCATCAGATTTGGCTTTCTTCGAGAGTAATTCACGGGTGATCTTGTAATTTGACGGCGTTCCACCGACATCACCGCTGCGCTCATCACGGCTCTTGGTGTAGTCAGGCTGCACCACCGGTTCCACCAGGATCACGTCTGCCTCGGCAATGGCTTGCTCGACGTGCTCAGCCTCTTTGTAATCCAGGCAGTATTCGTCCAGCTCTGCTTTGAATTCATCGGTCAGGGACATATCCGGAGGCGACACAAAGGTAATCGGGCAGTCGAACTGGGTCAGGCCATACGCCAGCGAGTGCATTGTACGCATGCGCATATCACCGACCGCCAGCCACTTCAAACCATCGATAGTACCTTTTTCTGTCAAAACCGTGTACAGGTCTGTCAAAATCTGGGTAGGATGCTCGCCCCAGCCGTCGCCACCATTGATGATGGGCACGCTCGCCCATTTGGCGGCTTCATGCGGAGCACCCTGCTGAAAGTGGCGCATGACAATCACGTCACCATAATATTCCAGCATCTTCACCGTATCTTTGATCGACTCCTGGTAAAAATCACCGGCGCGGGTCATTTTGGCATCCGAAAAACCAGTTACATGCCCGCCGAGGCGGTGCATACCGGCTTCGTGTGCCAGCCGGGTGCGGGTAGAAGGCTGGTAAAAGGCGGTCACCAGTGTTTTGTCCTTCAACAGATCCACATTGCGGCGGTCGCGCGCGATCGGCGCCATTTCGTCAGCGATTTCGAACACACGGAAGAATTCCTCGCGCTCAAAATCCTTCAAAGATAAAATATCACGTCCCATAAAGCTTCTCATGTCAAGTTACTCCTTTAATAAATTTTAATAGTTCAGATAATATGGGTCAGTCCCATCTACGACCTTGTTTGTTCCAACACTGCGCACGACTTGAAAACGAAAATAGCCAGGCAAAAAATAACTGGTGGAATAATCGATCATCCTGCCTTCTTCAGAAAACAGTTTGGCGCCCAGAGACAATAGCACATCGCCACGTTGAATTTCAAGCAATCGTGCAATTTCCGAAGTCGCCGCCACTGCCTGCACTTCAGCAACCGAATTCGCCAATCGCGGCATGCCGCGCCGCAGCAGAAAATCCAGCACAGAGCCATTGAATTCCTCATTCAATTCGGCGTAGGCGATAACATCATCCGGCAGCAAATCCACCAGATAGGCAGCTGGCCTATCTTCTGCCAGGATCACCCGGCTCACCTGCAACAGCGGCGCACCTTCCTCCATAGCAAATAACATAGCTTGCTCTGCGTTGGCTGAAAGCTGGCTGATCTTCAAAGCCCCCATTTCCACAGTGAGACCAATCCGCTGCGCCAGCGTCTCAATGCTTTCCAGCACCTCCAGTCCGCTCTCGATGGCATGGGTATGGCTGATCACGAACGTGCCCACGCCTTGCCGTCTTCGGATAATGCCCTGCTGTTCGAACGCGCGCATCGCCTCACGCAGGGTAGCACGGCTGACGCCGAGAGATTGTGCCAGTTTTGGCTCCGAAGGCAGACGTTCCCCGGCAGGTGTTTCGGCGATCACTTCGCTCAATGATTCTTGCAGCCTTAAGAATGGTGTTGGCTGGCGTTCTTTTTTGATTGTCATAGATTGCCTCTCATCACTTCTTTCATCAATCCCCCCTTAGCTGCCGGGCAGCCTGGTTGTGCTTCTCAATATGCTCGGGCAAATCCAGCGTTTCCAAATGTCCCTCACGAACAATAACTTTGCCGTGAACGACATTCCAGTCAACCTTGGGCGGTTGGCAGAAAAGCAAGGCGGCGACCGGGTCGCTCAACGCACCGCTGAAATCCAACTGGCGCATATCGACCGCGACAAAATCAGCACATTTTCCCGCTTCAAGCGATCCAATATCATTGCGCCCAAGCACTTTGGCACCGCCCCGCGTCGCCATCGATAAAGCCTGTCTGGCGGACATCAAAGGCGGAGCACCATCAGTAGACAGGGAAGCGCCGCTTATGCCAGAACCTAAGCGTGATAACAACATTGCCTGGCGCGCTTCTCCCAAAAGATGCGAACCGTCATTGCTGGCTGAACCATCCACGCCGATCCCGACCTTCACGCCCGATTGCAGGAATTTCATGATCGGGGCGATGCCCGATGCCAACCGCATGTTAGAACCGGGGCAATGCGCCACTCCGCAACCCTCCCGGGCATAGACCTTGATCTCTTCATCGTTGATCCACACTGAATGGGCAAACCAGACGTCATTACCGACCCAATCCAAGGATTGCATATAAGCCAGCGGTTTGTGGCCGAATTTTTCCAGACAAAATTGTTCTTCATCCTGTGTTTCTGCCAGATGGGTATGCAACTGGACGCCATATTGCCGCGCCAATTGGGCGCTCTGTCGCATCAATTCACCCGTCACACTGAAGGGAGAACAGGGGGCTAACACAATTTGTGTCTTGCTGCCTGCCGATGCATCGTGATATCGTTCGATTAATCGTACGCTGTCCGCCAAAATGGCTTCTTCTGTATCCACCACCGAATCGGGCGGCAAGCCTCCTTTGCTCTGGCCAAGGCTCATCGAACCGCGTGAGGCATGCAGGCGCAATCCCATTTCCTGGGCAGCTGCTATTTCATCGTCCAATTTCGAGCCATTCGGAAACAAATACAGATGGTCTGATGCTGTCGTACAACCTGATAATGCCAACTCAGCCAGGGCAGTCTTGGTCGAGAGATAGATATGTTCGGGAGTCATCCTCGCCCAAATTGGGTAGAGGGTGGTCAACCAGTGAAACAAATTGGCATCCTGTGCGGGAGGAATAGCTCGTGTCAGTGTCTGGTAAAAGTGATGATGGGTGTTGACCAGACCCGGCAAGACCACATGGCCGTTAAGGTCAATGACTTCATCCGCTGTCTGCGGAAGTTCCTCAGTGACGCCTACCGCTTCGATGAATCCATCACGCACGAACAGCCCGCCGTGTTGAATTTCACGGTCAGTCTGATCCATGGTGACCAGCACCATTGCGTTTTTAACCAACAGGGTACCCATGGGATTTCCTTAAATTGCTTGATTGGTGAAACTACACCTATTCAGTTTAACCAGTGATGAAGAAAATGTCAATTGTCAGACAACTCAATTGTCACTCAACTGCCTGGCTTGAATTTTCGCCGCCTGTAATGTGTTTTCCAGCAGCATGGCAATCGTCATCGGGCCAACCCCGCCCGGTACCGGCGTGATCGCACCCGCAACCAGCCTGGCTTCCTCATACTGTACATCGCCCACCAGGCGATACCCGCGCTTTGCGGTCGGGTCTTCCACCTCGTTGATACCGACATCGATCACAGTAGCCCCTGGTTTGATCCAATCGCCCCTGACCATCTCATGCCGGCCAACCGCAGCCACCAGCACATCAGCCTGGCGGGTGATCTCGGGTATGTTTTTGGTGCGTGAGTGGCAAATGGTCACAGTCGCATTCTCTTTTAATAATAACAACGCCGTAGGGACACCGACAATATTTGACCTGCCCAACACCACCGCATTCAATCCACTCAGATCGCCGAGGGTTTCTTTCAGCAGATAAATCACTCCCGACGGGGTGCACGGGTGATGCAAGCTATCGCGCCCCTTCTGCGCCAGACTCCCCATATTGACCGGGTGAAAACCATCAATGTCCTTCTCAGGCAGGATCAGTGAAAGGATGCGATTCTCATCCAGGCCTTCTGGCAGCGGCAATTGCACCAGTATTCCATGAACAGCGGTGTTCTCATTCAACTCTGCAATGACTGCTTCCAGTTCAGCCTGGGTAGTTTCTTGAGGCAATTGGTAATGAAAAGATTGAATGCCCGCCTCCGCGGAAGCTTTTCGTTTCATTCGTATGTAGGTTTGTGAAGCAACGTTCTCGCCAACGAGAACGGTTCCCAGGCCTGGGGTCGGATATCCCTGTGCAACGAAATCGGCAACTTCTTCTTTAATTTTCTGCCGCAAAGCTATTGCAATCTCTTTTCCATCAATTATTTTCGCCTGTGTCATAAGTATTCTCCCTTGACTCCTATGAATATTTACTGCACCTGATAGGCTAACGATAATCAGTATCCGTTGGATCAGCACTTCCTCTCAGTGGCCTGTTGGTGACAGGTATGTTGTATAATGAAACTCTCAAATAATAGTACCACAAGGAGAATGATGGCATGAGTAATATCTGCGTAGTTGGCACCGGCTATGTCGGGCTGGTTACAGGGGTGTGTTTTGCAGACCTCGGCAATCAAGTACACTGTCTTGATATCGACAAAGATCGTATCGAGAATCTGAAAAAAGGTATTATGCCCATTTATGAACCAGGGCTAAACGAGATTGTGCAGCGCAATGTCGATGCCAATCGTCTGAACTTCACAACCGATTATGAGCAGGCGCTGGCAGATGTCGATATTGCCTTCATTTCTGTCGGCACCCCCAGCGGTGATGATGGAGAAGCTGATCTGCAATATGTGCGTTCTGCCGCTGAGTCGATCGCCGATCATGTAGATCATCCCATTATCATCGTCAACAAATCTACCGTCCCGGTTGGCACCGGTGATTGGGTGGCAGAAGTCATTACCAAACGCCGTGCCGGGCGCCCTCTCGATTTTATGGTGGTATCTAACCCTGAATTCCTGCGTGAAGGTTCTGCCATCAATGATTTTATGGTGCCCGACCGTGTCGTTTTGGGATCTACTGATTTGGATGCTGCCCAAAAGGTCGCTCAGTTATACCTCAGCCTGCGCTGCCCATTGGTGATTACGGACCTGCGCACTGCTGAGATGATAAAATACGCCTCGAACGCTTTTCTTGCCACCAGAATTTCATTCATCAATGAGATCGCCAATATGTGCGAAGAATTGGGCGCAGATGTCGAACAGGTCGCCGTCGGGATGGGTCTCGACAAACGCATCGGCTCCGCCTTCCTCAACGCTGGCATAGGCTGGGGCGGTTCCTGTTTCCCCAAAGATGTCAAAGCCCTGGCTCACATGGCAGTCCTGCACGGCACCCAGCCGCAACTGCTGCAAGCAGTTATGGAAATCAATCGCAACCAGCGTCGTCAAGTCGTCTATCGTTTGCGCAATGTATTGCACGGTTTGAATGACAAAGTGATCACGATCCTTGGATTGTCATTCAAACCCAATACCGATGACATCCGCGACGCTCCCGGTATGGAGATCATCCATCTTTTGCGTAATGAAGGCGCAACCATTCGTGCCTATGACCCGCAAGCGATGGACAACGCCAAAGCTATGTTTGAAAAATCGCACCGCAATGATCCGGTAGTTTTGTGCAATTCCGCCTACGAGGCTGTTGAAAATGCAGATGCCCTGGTATTAACCACAGAATGGAACGAATTCAAACACCTTGATTTCAAGCGCATCCATGACAGCATGCATCAACCGGTCATCATTGATGGCCGCAACTTATGGGATCCCCCCACCATGATGGCGAAAGGTTTCGTTTACTACTCCGTCGGCCGTGGCAATTACAATAAGCTCAATGACCAGGAGTCCACAAAACGCAGCGAACTGTCAGACTAAAACAGACCTATTTCCCAAACAGCAAATGCCACCACACTTCCCAATTTTGGAATTGTGGTGGTTTTTGTGTGGGGGTGGGCTGTAAGGCAGCCAATGAGCCATCAGCATCTGCCAGAGGAATCACCGCCACGGGGATATCGCCCGGCCTTATGTAACCGCTTTCACGGCCAAATTCTTCCAATTGCTGCACAGAATCACGTCTGACAACCTGGGTTTGCAGATAAACTTCCGTGGCGTACAAGGCGATGACCTCTGTAGACACCTGTTGAATGTCCTGCCGCCGCGTATAGAGTGATGACAGGCGGCCATTTAAATCGAGCAGCACATAAAAACCAATCATGATCAGTACTATGACGATGATCCGTTTGGTCGGCAATGCTTGAAAGCGTTCTTTCAGATCTTTCCACATAAAAAAATTCCCTGCAAGTCACATACCATAAAACCCATTGTAATATAGAATCAACCGCCGGTGATAAAAGAAAAAGGCTGCCCTTTTGGAACAGCCTCGTTATGCCGAAGGTGGGAGTCGAACCCACACGGGAGTAATTCCCACTACGCCCTGAACGTAGCGCGTCTGCCGATTCCGCCACTTCGGCGCTCAATGTCTTGTTATTTTAATCCAATACGCCAGTTTGTCAACCTCCCATCATGATCAATCACGGAATAACCCAAAATTAGCTGGCAGTCTTCTTGCACATACCAGTAGGATGAAGTGTATAATGGAAAAGGTTAGAAAACTGTAGGGAACTGTCTTGCCTGTTATGAATACGCTATTGGTCAATCTGGAATCGTTGCTTTTGTCACCTGCCGGCAGTATGCTATATCACCTGGTAATTCTCTTTACCATCGTTATATGCCTGCAACTAACCCTTGCCCCAAATAAGTCGCAGCCCTCCACCAATTCCCGCAAAATAAGAACAGGTTTGTACCTGTTGCTGGCTTATGAAATTGCGATTCTGGCGGTGTTAGCCCTGACAACCCAGGGCATTATCGAGGAACGGTCATATCTTCCAGTCATCAACCGTTGGATATCAACCGCCATCCTGGCAACTTTGATCTGGCTATGGGTATCGACACAAAAAACCAGGGTCATAACATTGGTGTTTGCCATCGTTCAAGTCATCCTTTTGCTGGTTTGTACCTTTTCTTTGTGGGCATGGGGCCAGCAATTTAACACAGGTTTTTTCAACCAAACTGATCTCGACTGGCTGTGGGGATTCATCAATGTCGGCTTGCTGCTGACCGGTTTGTTCTTGTTGGCTTTGCAGCGAAACACAGGCTGGTTGATTGGTTTCGTGCTATTTCTGCTGAATCTGGCAGCACAGAATATTCACATTTTTCTGTATGCGCCCTCTGCCGATATCTCCGCGATCAATCGTCTGGCATTGCTGCTGGTCTTTCCTTTTCTCCCATCGCTCATCAACACTGCCGCCCTGGGTTCGAGACCAACAATGCCAAAGGCAGCCAGGCAATCCCCGACGCCATCACTCAACCGGCATATTCGCACATTAACCCAGACTGATCCCAAATCATTTTTAGAGAAAATCCCTGAATTCACCCAGACATTCTCCGCAGCTGAACAGGTTTTTATCATTTCTACGGACAAAACATACCCTGAAGTGAGTTTTTCCCGGGCAAACGAACAGCATCAACAAGAAATTGTCCGAATTCATCGGGAGAGAATACCAGAGACACTCCACGCCACCGAAGGACAGTTCATTCTTGCCTACAACAATGTGCCGGCGTTCAAAGACGAATTTTCTCGCATCGCCCCCAATCTGGAAGTCAACCCCTCTTCGGTTCCAGCAATATTTCCTTACCCGATCTCGCCGGAACACAAACATAGTTTACTGCTGTTGTTCCCTCCCGCAAGTCATTTTGACGACGTAAAACAGTCTGAAATTGCTGCCACGATCAGCTCCCTCATGCTGCTCTTGCACCAGAAGCAACGCGAAGAACAATTACAGCAATCCATTGATCGTCTCAAGCAAAATAACCAAAACCATATACGCCCTATATCCTCGATCAATTTCCAACTGTTGCAACAAGAACTGGCGGAAATGCATGCACTCAATGAACAACTTGCCCAGGAAAAGAACGCCTTGCAGGATGACTTGATCTCATTAACCAATCGAATCCAAGTAGATGCCGACCGCCTGGACGAAGTAACTGTTTCTCAATCACTGGCGGTGCTGAATAACTGGCTGTCACGCGCACAAACGGAGAACGGCATTCTCCAGGCGCGTGTCGCCCAACTGGCGGCAGAACGCGAATCGTTGCAATTTGAACTGGATCATTACAGCGAAAGCAAGCATCTGTCAGAGCATTATGCCTATTTACAGCCGCAGGAAGCCATGCCTTTGGATGACAGAACCCGGTTGAATGAAACCCTGGCGCGTGCCAAAGAATTTTTATTTTCGATCTCAGAGACCAATGAATTGATCGAACACAATCAGGTGCAGGGGGTGGTTTTGTTAGAAAGCATCCAGGAACAGCTTGGCAATATCAACCAATTGAAAGAAAAACCTGATGAAGAAGTGTCGTTCATCACCCAGGCAGAATTCTTTTTGGAAGATTTACGCGCCACACAGTCCATCTTCCGCGAACAAATGCGTCTGCACAAATTGCTGGAGGAAACCTTCTCCCATACAATGCAGATGAAAGACAAATTCGACAGTCTGACCAACATCAACCAACACAATTACATCCGCATCAATGATCTTTTTACCACCATGGAGACATATCGCAGCAAGAATGAAGAGACCGACCTGATATTGCGTAATATGCAGGAAGAGAACGAACAACTGCGAACCGGCTTGATGCAAGCGCTGGCACAAACCAAAGGCGATGAGATAACTATAGAAAACATGCAGTCTGAATTGATCACTGCACTGGAAGAAATCAATCTTTTACGTGAGCGAATCGACCAGGATCAGGACAGACTACATCATTTGAATTTACAGGATGAAATGACATCGGAGGGTATCAAAGAAAATAACCAGGCCATCATTACTCTCCTGCAAGATATGTTAAAACCATTATCTTCGATCACTTCGTGCGCCGATCTTCTGCGCAACGAATTTGCCGATAATCAGTCCATTCAACACCTCAGCGGGCAAATTTTTGAATCCATCAATCGGCTGCAGGAGTATGTCTCCGAGTTGATCACAGCCACAGATCGCAATCTTGCCTTAATCTCTATCCCTGACAATGTCTTTCAGGATACGATAAACGCACCATCCACAGATGATCCTCCCGAAAAGTTGTTTAACAAGTAGACAAAAGTAAGTGCTGTCACCGCATATCTGCTATGCCAACAAACAAATGTATAATTACTATCAACAATGTTACGCTATAAACCATTGCATTGAACAATAATATGAGCACACCGAAAAAATTCTTCCTCCTGCTTGGCTTCATCACAATAGGCTTGATCACCACCCTCAGCGCCTGTTCTGTGTTGGGTATGCCCATCAGCGTCAACCAGTCTGATCAATCGGTTGGTTGGGTATTAGTTACGCCGGACCCCAATGCACTGCCCACCAAAACCCCCTTCATACCCTCAGCACGCACCCCCATACCCACCCTGGAGCCGTCACCGACGCCCACACAGGACCCATACGTTGATCTTGTGCCAGCACAAGACCAGATTATCTTCCTCATCCTTGGATCCGATTACCGCCCTATGGCTGGATTTCGAACCGATATCATCATGCTGGTTGGCGTCAACCCAAAGACCAACAAGGTCAGTGTTGTTTCTTTCCCCCGCGATCTCTGCATTTATATTCCGGGCACCTACTCCGGTTATGATCTGGAATCATGCGACCGCATCAATACTGCCATGCAGCACGGATTTCCAACCACCGCCAACACCTTTGAAACCAATTTTGGAGTTCGTCCGCAGTATTACGCCATGGCGAATTTCAATGGCTTTACTGCCCTTGTTGACAGCCTTGGCGGTGTAGAGGTAAATGTAGGCCGCTATTTTTCAGACAGATGTCATCTTCCGCAGGCTGTCGATGGCTATTGCTCTTTTTCTCCCGGACCTACGCTAATGAATGGAGAAACAGCCCTGTGGTATGTACGCGCGCGGTATTCAACCAGCGACTACGACCGTGAAAGAAGATCCCAGGAGGTAATGGCGGCGATATTCTCACGAATGCTCAAACTTGATATTCTCACCAAAATTCCTGCCATGTACGACGTGTACAAACAATACGTCGAAACCAATATACCGCTTGATGTTGTGCTCTCTATGGCAAGGGTGGCGATTTCCATTAATCTCCAGGAAGATGTTTACCGGGAGATGCTGGTACCTCCAATGGTCATCGACCGGGTGAAATCCAATGGCGCTCAGGTGTCACTGCCCAACCAGGCTCTTATCGCACCTATCATTCAACGCGCCTTCTTCTCTGACTGAACCAATTTCTACGCCTCTTTTTCGTTGACTGTGAAGATAAGCGGCTGTACACTGGTGGTATCTATACGCATTTAATGCCTGATGAGGAGTGTATCAACTATGAACGGCAATCTACTGCATGTAACCGCCAACACGACTGTAAATATCGCTGTTGAGCTTTGGGAGCAATACCTGCTCGATCAAGATCGATCGCCCTATACTGTCAAAGCTTTTACCGGCGATATCAACATACTCGCTTCGTATCTGCCTCCTGACAAACCCGTTGGCGCTATTACCACCGCTGATTTGAATCAATTCCTGGACTGGCTGCAAAAGGGGCGCGGGAAACCTTGTTCGCCCAAAACCCTGGCAAGACGCATCACATCGATAAAATCATTTTTCCGCTGGCTGCAATCGTATGGAGTCATCATCGCTGATCCGGCAGAAAAAGTTCTGCAGAAATCCGTCATCAGCCCATTGCCGACGGTTCTGACCCCGCAAGAAGAAGCACTGGTCATCCAGGCAGCCAATGCCTATCGCCTGGATGATAAACCGGATGCCCGTCCCTATGCGCTACTCACCTTTTTGCTGTCAACGTCCATAAAAAAGGGCGAATGTCTGGAAGTCAATCTCAATCACCTCGACCTGGAAAAACCTAACGAACCAGCTGTCTTTATCCGTTATGCCAACCCCGACTACCGCCACAAAGAACGCCGTATTGCTCTGCCTGTTGACTGGTTGGAAGCCTATCAGGAATACCTGGCGCAATACCAACCTGTCGATGCTCTCTTCCCCTGGTCGCCCAGGCGGCTTGAATACATCCTTGAAGATATCGGGGAACGAGCTGGCATCGACAAACACCTTTCATTCGATATGTGCCGCTGGACCTGTGCTTTGCGCGATCTTCAGTCAGGCATGGAGCCCGAGCAGATCCGCATCAAGTTAGGCGTATCCAAAATCCAATTTCGAGAGATAAAGTTGAAATTGACCCGATTGCACGCAGAAGAAAATTCCATCAACCCTCATGCTTCAGACGAAAATGGATAACATGTGAGGTGTTTGGCGCAATCAAGCCTTTTTCAGACCGGCGCTGACCCACCACCCACAGAATAGCTTCACCGTCACAAACCAGCGGGAAAAATTCTCGCATCTTTTGCGGAATTTTATGATTCACAAAATAATCCGACAACTTGATATGCCTGCCATGCATCCCAAATGGTTGAAATCTGTCACCTTCCTCAGCATGTCTGAGCACAATTGGCTGAACCAGTTGATTTACATCAAACCAGGCTTCGAATTGATCGTGCAGAAGCCAGGGAGATGTCTCACGCAGATTCTCATCCATAGAGCATTCCTCATAGGTAAGAATCCAACCATGACCCAGAGCAAGCGTTTCTTTTGTTTGGATGTCAAGTCTTTTGGCAATATGGCGCCACTGCGAAAACTTCTCGCTCAAATGCCGGTAAACTGCATCCTCCCTGCCCAATAAAAGTTTGTTGCCGTAACGCATAAGCAGGCAATCATCGAACAGCGGCCAACAACCGTCATGGTTTTGATCTACAGCTAAGTCAGCAATAGTTCTGGTCATTCTATAGTCCAAATCACGCAGATCCGGCAATAAGTGTTGCATGCACCTGCGCAGAAGATACCGTTGCATAGCTGGTTCTACTGAAACGAATGGGTCACGATTCAGAATTATCAAGCCTTCTTTCTCCATTTTAACAACATGTTGCCACGCAGTCTCAACAGCCGTCTCCACAATACTTTCGCTATCTTTGAGGATAGCCGCTGTCTGCCGTATGTGTTCTTTCACCCCGGCATTATAGGTAACCAGTTGCGGAATTAATGAATGACGCAGGCGATTGCGGAAATAGGATTGGTCTTCGTTGCTCTCATCGATGACATATGCCAGAGCATGCTCAGCACAATAGCGCTCGACATCCTCCCGCCACTGGTTCAGGAATGGCCGCAACAGGTGAATAGTTGGATGCCAAATGGGCATCTGTTCTCGAAATTGCATCCCCCTTAACCCCGCCACGCCAGACCCTCGCAATAGGTGCATGAGTACCGTTTCAACCTGGTCATCGGCAGTATGTGCCACAATCACCCCGCCACTGCCCAATGCTGCAGCGGTCACAAAAAGAAACTGATAGCGGGCAATGCGCGCTGCCTCTTCGAACGACCAGCCATTTTCTTTTGCCATCATCGGCACATCGGCATGCCCCCCATGAAAAGACAGTCCCAGGTCCTTAGCAAATGCATGAACAAAGGCAGCCTCATCGTCCGCCGCCGCCCGTGCGCCGTGGTGAAAATGGGCGATTGCAATGCGAAAATTCTGTGAGTGCAGCCAATGTGCCAGTGCCACACTGTCCGCTCCTCCTGAAACACCAACCAGATAGACGGCATCCAAACACAGTTCACACCTCTCTGATGCTGTCTGAAACCGTTTTTCGAACTCAGTTTGCCAAATGTTGTCAGGATTTTTCATTTTCAACAAATACCCTTGAATGTTCCTGTAGTATACTTCACAAAAATACTGTATGATAAATATATATTATTAAGCTATCCTGTCTCCTACTAAAAATTCACCAACAAAATATCCTTTTTCACCAGCTGCTCTTGCGAGGTTTGCCATGATAAAAAAAATATTAATTGTGGATGATGAAGTCGAAACGTTAAGACTGATCAGCATTGCCTTACGCCGTCAGGGCATGCAGGTGATCACGGCCAATAACGGCAGCCAGGCATTAGAACTGGCCTTTTCCGAAAAGCCCAACTTGATCATTCTCGATATTATGATGCCAGATATTAATGGTTTTGAAGTGGTTAAACGGCTAAAAAAGAATGCCAAAACAGAAGATATCCCGGTACTGATCTTCAGCGCCCGCAACCAATCATCCGACAAAGTGACCGGTTATGAATCCGGTGCAGATGATTATTTGACCAAACCCATCCATCCTGCCGAATTGATTTCCCACGTTAAGACCCTGCTGGAAAAAAGCCCGGTGATACTGCCTGAGGAACATCCCAGCAACTACGCGGTAGCCGTTGTTGGTGCCGCCGGCGGGGTCGGCGCATCCACCGTCATGGTAAATCTGGCCTGCATGGCAGCCCAGCAATTACATTCGCGTGAGATCATCGGCGTTGAGATGACCCCCGGTCATGGCAGTTTCCGCAATTTTTACGGCGGTGCAGAAGACAAAAAGATACTTGAAGATTTCTTGAAAATGCCGATCAATGAAATTGCGCCAGACGTCATCGATCCCGAATTGATTCGGATGTCCTATGGTCCCCAGATACTGACTGCCGGCGACTCCTTGAAGTTCAACCGCTACTACGAACAACATGACCATGCGTTGAAAGTCATGCAACAGGTCAACAAGATGGCCCCGTTGGCTTTCTTTGACTTTGGTTCCATGCACTGGTCAAACTACGACACACTCCTGGAATGGTGCAATGAGGTCATTGTGGTCAGTTCTCCTTTGCCATCAATCATTGTGAAGACCCGCAAACTGGTCAATGAACTGGCAAGTTTTGAATTTGACACGGTAAAACCGCTAAATATCATCTCGATTAGCCGCGGACGCTCTACCATTGCGCTCACCTTGAATGAGATGGAAGAAGCCATTCACCACAGTGTAGCGCACATTATTCCCGCCTCACCTGAACAGGCCTATCAGGCAGAAGCCGGCCACAAACCGATTGGTTTGATTCGCACCAACAACATTGTCACCCAGCAACTCAACAACGCTACAAACAAATTGCTCAACAGGTATAATGAATATGCTGAAACCGAAAGACAATCATAAAGCCAGCGCAATGTGACACAAAACAACCAGGAAGTAAGACCAATACAACCTGCGGAAACGCCTGAACAATCAACGATGCCGCCACAAAATGACTTCTACCAGCAGTTTATCGACATTTTTCTCGATCTGGCTGCTACCTTTGACCTTGAATCCATCCTGCGCAAGATCATTCATACCGCCAAGCAACTGACCAACGCCGAAGCTGCATCAATCTTGCTGTATAACGATACCAATCAGCAGCTCCATTTTGCCGCCATGACCAACGCCAGCAAAGAAGCCTTGCTGCATAAAATGGTGGTGCCGAAAGAGAGTTTGGCCGGTTGGGTGGCGCTTAACCGCGAGTCTGTTATTGTGGAAGATGTCAGCAAAGATCAGCGCTGGTTTAAAAATGTCGCCCAAAAGATTGACTTTTTCACCAAATCCATCATCGCGGTGCCGATGATCACCCAAAACAAACTGATTGGCGTGCTGGAGGTACTCAACAAATATGAAGGCTTATTCGATCAGAATGATGAGCGCTATTTGTCAATCCTTGCCTCGCAAGCTGCCGTAGCCATCAACAACACCCGTCTCTTCCAGCAATCTGACCTGATCTCAGAACTTGTGCATGAGATCCGCACTCCCCTGGGCTCGATCAATACTGTTGCTTACCTGCTCCAACGAGACGATCTGCCGTCAGACCAGCGTACGAAATTGGTAAAAACCATCCAGCAGGAAACCCAGCGCCTGCATCAGATGGCTTCTGATTTTCTTGACATCGCCCGGCTTGAATCAGGCCGCATCTATTTCCGTGCCCAGCCTTTTTCCGTTTCGAAGTTGATTCAATCCTGTATACTGATTTTGCAGCCGATGGCACAGGAGAAAAATGTGGCATTAGAATATCACGTCGATTCAGACGACCTGACCATCGAAGCTGATCAGGAAAAAATCAAGCAGGTATTGACCAATCTGCTTAGCAATGCCATTAAATACAACCAGCCAGACGGCAAAGTGATCGTTTCTGCTTATCAATCAGATGAGGATACTGTTCAGATTGACATCGCCGATACTGGTATCGGGATGACACCCGACGACCTGAGCCATTTGTTTGAACGTTTTTTCCGCTCTGCCCGGGCCATTGATGTTGCCGAAGGAACAGGCCTTGGTTTATCCATCTGCAAACAAATTGTTGAAGCACATGGCGGCCGAATTGATGCCACCAGCGAATTGGGTGAAGGTACCACCTTCAGCATTCGCCTCCCGGTTGAATTAAAGTAATCACGAACGGTCAAACTGGCGGTTTAACAACTCCAATGACAGATGGATCATGGTCGCCCGTCCCTCAGGGGTCTGGCGAGGTGATTGGCACACCTGCAATTCACTCAGCAACTGGTTTTGTAGCCTTACATCGTTGTCAGAATCAAAGTCAACAGCCGCATGAAAAGCCAGCCGCTGTAGTAGCCATTGCGTGCGCTCTTCTTCGGTCGCAAAAGATTTCGATGGATAATCCATTATCAATGCTTGCGCAATTCTTTTTGCATCAAATTCTGTGAGTAAGGTTGGAATATGTGTTATTTTCACAACAGTTGTGCCGAATGGTTCGAGCGTGAAGCCCAAAGGTGAAAAAGCATCCATCAATGCCTGCATATCGGTATGTTGAATATCCACGGAAAACGCAGGTTCCAAAGCACTTTTCACGATACCGTCAGCCTCAATCTGCCGCAGGAATTTCTCATAAAGGATGCGTTCTTCCGCGGCCTTCTCATCGATCAAATACAAACCATCTGGGCCTTCCACCAGCAGATAGCGCTGCTGCAGTTTGCCTATCAACCGCAGCAAACCCATCCCTTCGGGGATCATGGCAGCCTGGTTTGGGTTCATCGGCTCAATTCCTTCACCTTTAACACTGCCAGCAATCGCCCAGGCAGGATCAATATCATGGTGTTGGTTACCAGGGAAATCTCGTGAGGATAAGGAACCTGCGCCCCCTGGCACTGAATCACGCCATGCCTGTTCTCTGCCCTGGTCAATTGGTGTATAAGCCAGGAATGCTCTGCGGACTGCTCTTTGCACCAGACTGAAGACCTGCGAGGGCTGTTGAAAGCGTACTTCGGCTTTGGCTGGATGCACATTGACGTCCACACTTTCCAGCGGTATGTCAATAAAGAGCGCGCCGATCGGGTAGCGTCCCGGAGGCAGGTACCCTTCATAGGCTTTGTAGAGCGCTGCGCTCAAGCCTGCATCCTGCACCCAGCGCCCATTGATGAAAAAGGTCATCTCGCGGCGGTTCGAGCGTGTCACCTGCGCCGGACTGACATAACCATATACACGCTGGTCTGCCTCTTCCAAACGTACCTCGATTAATTCCTTGGATACCCCCACCCCATACATAGCCGCCAGGATTTCACGGTGATCGCCATTGCCGCTGCTGCGTAAAATCGGCCGGTGGTCCTGGCTCAAAGACCACCGCACCTGTGGGTATGCCAATGCGTAGCGGAAGACCAGTGCATTGATCTGATTCCTCTCCGTAACCGGATTTTTCAAAAAAGCCAACCGTGCAGGTACATTGAAGAACAGGTCTCTCACGCTGACCACAGTTCCTTCTGGCACACCGGTCTGGATCACGGAAAGAACTTTCCCTCCATCAATGACAATCTTTCCGCCCACAGTCTCCTGACTCGTTTTTGAGGTGAGGGTAAAGCGTGATATGGCAGCAATAGAGGCAAGTGCTTCCCCGCGGAACCCGAGGGTCTGGATATGAAAAAGGTCGTCTACTTGTCGAATTTTACTGGTGGCGTGCCGCTGCACCGCTACCTTGAGTTCTTCTCCTGTTATACCCCGCCCGTTGTCACTGACCTCGATCAGCTTCTGCCCGCTTTCTTCAATACGTACCATGATAACAGAAGCCTCAGCATCCAGGGCATTCTCGATCAGTTCTTTGACCACCGAAGCAGGACGCTCGACCACCTCACCAGCAGCGATTTGCGATATCAATTCATCAGATAGTACCTGAATGTTCATACTCACCATTATACAGAAGCCATGAGTTTGTTACAATTGAATCAGCGCCAATAGCACCAAAGGAGAAAAAATGCCGTCAACGTTAAATATAGCCCACCGTGGAGCCCGATCGATCGCCCCAGAAAATACCATTATCGCCGCCCGAAAAGCCTATGAAACAGGCGCAGACATGTGGGAACTGGATACCACCATACTGGCAGACGGTGAATTGATCATCATGCATGATGACACCTTCCAGCGCACCACCAATATCGCCGAAATTTTCCCGGATCGTTCAGATCATCCCGCGGCATCCTTCATTTCTTCAGAGGTCGCCCAATTGGAAGCAGGTTCTTTTTATGTTAATACTGACCCCTTTGGGCAGATAACCGCTGGAAACATCGCCCCTGATGATCGGACATCTTTCCTCAAAGAACCGATCCCCACCCTCGAACAAGCTTTACTTTTCACCAAAGATATGCAGTGGCAGGTCAATGTCGAGATCAAACCAATGCCAAAAGAGTCTGACCACAAGAGTTTCGTAGAAAAAGTTGTTACTCTCATCCAATCACTGGGAATGGAATCGCAGGTGCTGATCTCTTCTTTCAACCATGATTATCTGGTTCAATCCCAGCAGCTGGCACCTTCCATCAAAACCGGATGGCTGACTGTCGTTGCCCGATTGCTTAACCTGAACCAGGTCAAGCAATCGGGCGTATACGCCTACCATCCTGCTATGGTTGCATTGCGAAAAGGCGTCATCCGTCGATATCAACAAAATGGTATCGCAGTCAACGTTTGGACCGTGAACAAAAGCGCAGATATGCAGAAATTAATCGATTGGGGCGTAGACGGCATAATCACCGATTTTCCGCAAGAACTGAATCAGTTGCTTGTCAATCGTTAAGATTTTTCTAAGGATGACGGTTTACACTGATGTCTACAGAAAAAAATAAGGAGCAAAACATGGATCAATTGGTAAAACTGGTATCTGAAAAGGTCGGCATTTCCGAAAAACAAGCGAAAAAGGCCGTGGAAGTCGTGATAGGTTTTCTCAAAGATAAACTGCCCGCGCAAGCAGCAGGTATGCTCGATAAAGCCCTGAGTGACGAAGGTGGCGTTGACCTTGGCGGCGCTGCTGACATGCTGGGCGGCTTGTTGAAGAAAAAATAATCGCTATTCCATTAAGAACCGGATATAATTTAAAGAGAAGAACATTTCCAGGTTGGTTGGGTGATCGCGCTGTGCTTCGGCACATCGAGGAACGTCCGCACTCCACAGAGCAGGCTGCCGGGCAACACCCGGAGAGAAGTAATTTTCTGGAACAGGGCCACAGAAACAAACCGCCAAAGGTCGCCTTTGGCAAGGGTGAAATGGTGGTGTAAGAGACCACCGGGGTCATGGTAACATGGCTGCCAGGCAACCCCCAGCCGGAGCAAAGCCAAGCAGGCGCAAGAAACGGCTCGTTTCATTCGAGCGCCGGGTGGGCCGCTGGAGCGGTGCAGTAATGCCCCGCCGAGAGACATGATCACACAGGCACTTTGTGCCGGACAGAATGCGGCGTATAGACCAGCCTGGAAAAAACTCCCCGCAAAAGTGGGGAGTTTTTTCTACCAATCTTCTATATGCGCTCTGGCAATACTGTCTGTTCATAGGCTTCAATTTCGTGCATAAATTCAAAGCCCAGCGGCACCCCATTGCGCTCACAGAACATATGCCACACAGCGCCCAGCGGCATTTCATGCCAGGTCTCCTGAAACGCTAAGCGTTTTGTATAATCGCCGGCCTGCTCCCAACCGCGCAGCATGTCTGTCGGTGTCAGCAGAGCTGAAAGCAGGGCTTTTTGCGTGTTTCGCATGCCGATCACCCAGGCGGCGATGCGGTTGATACTGGCATCAAAATAATCCAGGCCGATATGCACGCGATCAAGAAAACCACCCGCCACGATCTCATGTGTAACAGCTTTGAGTTCGTCCGAGAACGTCACCACATGGTCGCTGTCCCAGCGCACACCACGGCTGACGTGCAGCAGTAGTTCATCAACATATAACATCATTGATGATATTTTGTCAGAAATCACTTCTGTGGGATGAAAATGACCGCTGTCCAGTGTCAAAATTTTGTTGCGGCTGATCGCATACCCCATGTAAAACTCGTGCGAACCGACCACGTAGCTCTCTGAACCGATGCCGAATAGCTTACATTCCACAGCATCTTTGTTATAGCGCGGGTCAATCTCTTCGGCAAAGACAGCATCCAAGGCGTCCAGCAGCGTTTTCCGCGGCGACAGCCGGTCCACCAGCGTATCCTTCATCCCGTCGGGAATCCAGATATTGGTTACCGCCGGCGTACCCAATGCTTTTCCAAAGGCAGCCCCGATATGGCGGCAAGCGATGCAATGATCAATCCAGAATTGTCGCTTTTTGTCATCAAATGAGGCCAGTGTGAAGCCATCATCCGCCAAGGGATGGCTGAAGGCAGTTGGATTAAAGTCTACCCCGTGCTGATGTTCCTTCGCCCAATCCATCCAGCGGCTGAAGTGTTCGGGCTGTATCTGGTGGCGCGCCACCGGCGCACCATTGAACTCGCCATAAATGGCATGCAGGTTTAAACGATGCTGACCCGGGATCAATGAATACGCCATGTCAAGATCCTGCCGCAGTTCATCCGCATTGCGTGCTTTGCCCGGATAATTTCCAGTGGCTGCCAGCCCACCGCCCAGAGTAGTATCCGGCGATTCGAAACCGGCCACATCATCACCCTGCCAGCAATGCATACTGAGTGAGATCTGGGACAAAGCCTGGAGTGCCGCCTCAGTGTCAACACCAAACGCGGCATAGCGTTCTTTGGCAAGATTATATTCCTGTGATAATTGCATTATCATGACCACCATCCTTAATTTTATTGGTCTCTATCAGCAAGTATACGAATAATGAAAATTCTTATGGTTTCGGGTGGTGATTTTCTTTCAAATGAAAACCCACTACCGCTCGCGAGATGAATGCAATTGTTTTCTCATATATCAGGAGCACCAATTTACTTGACAGATT
>CAYMNB010000002.1:0-66650 GCA_964391725.1 uncultured Anaerolineaceae bacterium
GGGCGACCTCCCGGGAGAGTAGGTCATTGCCAATTTTCTCTCTTTTTGCTTTAAACCGGGACAATTCTTCGTATTATAATTTGATAGAGAGAAATTGGAGATCATAATGGAAGACAGTGATCCAAAAAAATCAAAAATTGCATTTTTACCATGGCATGCAATCAATGCTTTTATGCTGGAGGATTTCCAGTTAGAAGTTCTCAAAGATGTTCTCTCAGGATATGACTCACTTTCCAGCGACCAGCGAAGGACGCTAAACAGCCATATCAAGCGCGGGGTAAAGATTCCCGGATTCCGTAACAGTATCGCTGCCCCGGTTTCCTTAAAGGCCAAAAATGCAGGGGGATATTTTGAGAAGAACGCTGATTTCGTTGTAAGTGTGTTGGATGCCTGGTTTACGCTTTATCAGCCTTTGGGCGCTTTGGTGTTCGATCTTCTGACAGGAAAGAAATGGCAGATCTTACCCTTGGAAGCAAACCGTAAAAAACTGCCGGGGTTTCTGCCACAGTGGCCAGAGGAAGAACAATTCAATTACCTTGTGGAAGAATTTCGCAAACAATTTCCTGATCAGGGAGAATTTTCCGACAATCAAATCAGCTTGATGTGCGTTTGGTTGAGCGGCAGGCTGCCGTATGAGCTTGTTGAAAAGAACTTAGTAGAGGATTCTTCGCTTTCTGAAGAGGAGTAGAGGAATTTGGTTCAGGCGTCAATAAACTCGGTGGCGGCCATATCAAATTCATCAATGCGGTCTGTCGCTTCAATTTCTATATCGTTGAATAAACCGTTTTGATGCAGATTGACAACCTGTTGTTTGTATAGCTCCAATACCGCCAAAAATGAAATGACCACCTCTAAACGACTGACCTGATGGGTCAATTCCCGGAAGGATATTCGTTGTGTGGGGGCTGACTTGATGCGGTGTAAGATCGCACTAATTTTTTGTTTGATGGTGACGCGGGGGATATTGACGACATCATTGATCGGCAGATCGGTGCGCACAAAAAAGGCGGTGCGGGCAGCAGCCAGAAATGCTTCCAGGGTTAATTCGCTCAGGTCGGGTTTGGCTTCGAACTTAGGCCTGGGTGCTGTTACGCGCAAGTAGGTACGATAATTGCCCTCTTCGCGTTCTTTGAGGAATTCAGAGAGTTCCTTGAATTGTTTGTAGGCGCGTAATTGTCTGGCGAGTTCTTCTCCGGGATCTTCTTCGGCTGTTTTGGCTTCTGATGGCGGTTTTGGCAGCAAAGCCGCTGATTTTATCTGGAGCAATTTGGCTGCGATCACAAGGAAGGCAGAGACTTCTTCAGGATCTTGTTCTTTTACCTGGTTCAGGTAGTGCAAATACTGGTCGGTCACCAGTGCCAATGACAGGGCTGTGATGTCAAGTTCGGCGCTTTCGATCAGGTCAAGCAGTAAATCCAAAGGGCCGGAATACACCGGGGTTGACACCTGGTATTGATCTGATTTGAACTGGGCGATCTTGATGCTCATTGGGTGAATTATAGCACAAGCGGATTTTCCGTTATAATGAATCTCATAGGAAGTGAGTGATAGAATGATCGATGTAACAGTTGTGTTATACGCCAATTTGAGAGTCAAAGCTGGAGTGGACAGAGTGGGTTTGTCGATGCCTGACGACGCTACGGTAGATGATTTACTAAAGAAACTAAAACTACAATATCCACCTTTGATTCCTCATTTGACTGAGAAAATTGTGATCTCGATTAATCAAAAAATTGCCTTGAAAGGCGATTTGCTGCCTGATGGTGCTGAGATTGCCTTGCTGCCGCCGATTGGGGGCGGTCAATGATCCAATGCAGGGACTGTAAACGGCCTTACCCATCGGAAGGTATGCCGTATCTTTGCGAAAGCTGTGGAGGCGAATTTGATGTTCAGGGAATTTTCCCCTTTAATCTGTCTCAGATAGAGGAGGAGCAGCCAGGTATCTGGAAATATCGACATGCCTTTCTTAATCCACCTGCACCGGTGTTGAGCCTGGGTGAAGGCAGTACTCCGCTGGTGAAGGTCGATGATGCTGGTTCGCTTTTTGTCAAACTTGAATATTTAAATCCCACTGGTTCTTACAAAGATCGTGTGATGCCATTGATCGTCAGTGAAGTATTGGCTCGTGGAGGAACCCAGGCAATTGAGGATTCGTCTGGCAATGCAGGTGCCGCCTTTGCTGCCTATGCCGCCAGGGCTGGTATTACTGCGAAAGTATTTGTTCCTGCTTACACCGAACAGGCGAAAATCGATCAGATTGAATGTTTTGGTGCCAAAGCTGTATTGGTCGAAGGCCCGCGCCAGGCTGCTTCAGAAGCGGTCAGGCAGGAGGCTGAGAGGGGGAGTTGGTATGCGAGCCATGCCAATTTGCCATTTGGGCTGGGCGGTATTGCCACCATAGCTTATGAATTGTTCAAGCAGATGGAGCACACAGTGCCTGGTACGGTCATCACACCGGTAGGACATGGACATTTGCTGCGGGGTGTGATCGAGGGGTTTCTTGCCTTGCTTCACAAAGGATATATCGAAACGCTGCCGTATTTTGTTGGCGTCCAGCCTGAAAGGTGTGCGCCGGTTGCACGTGCATGGGCAGAGCAAGCCGGGGTTTATAAAAAGATATCGCCCGAAGAAACTGTCGCGCAGGGGGCGTCGGTCAGCGAGCCAAAGCAAGGCAACAATCTTCTGCACATGGTTAAAGAACTTGGCGGTGAATTCATGATGGTCGATGAAACATCGATCATGGATGGTTTTTCATCACTGGCGCGCAGAGGATTTTTTGTCGAACCAACCTCCGCGCTGGTTTGGGCAGGTTATGAGAAACGCAAAGAATCATTAAAACCACCTGTGGTTTTAATCTTGACGGGATCGGGGCTGAAATATACAATAAAACATTGAACTTATGGGCCGTTTGCTACCTGACATATGTTTTAGGTGAGGTGGCGTACGATCCCTGAGTTCAGCCAACGATGTCAATGGAGGTATTTTAATGGCTGAATTTCGAAAAATGGGGAATGGGTACATGGTGCGTGAGGCGCCACGGGCTTTGGCGGAAAGAATAGGCTTGGAATTCAATGACTGGCTACTGTTAAGCCGGGCGTTGACACACCGCTCCTATTTGAATGAGCACACGGATGCATTGGAAGACAATGAAAGGCTTGAATATCTGGGCGATGCGGTGCTTGATTTCATCGCGGCGGCCTGGCTTTACAACCGGTATCCAGAAATGCCCGAAGGCGACCTGACCAGAATGCGGTCGTCGTTGGTGCAAACTGAACAACTGGCATCTTTTGCCCGTGAGATTGACCTGGGCAATGCCATGTTGTTAGGGCGCGGTGAGATGAATTCAGGGGGTACTGACCGCGACGCATTGCTTTGCGACACTTTTGAAGCCCTGGTGGGTGCTTATTACTTGGATTGTAATGATATCAAACAGGTTGAAACCTTTGTGGTGCCTTTTTTCGGCGAAGTTGCCGACAAGGCTGTGGAGAACAGGCGAATTGATGATTCGAAAGGCATGCTGCAGGAGTGGGTGCAATCACAGGGGCATCTTGCCCCGCGTTATGTGATCAGGCGCACCTATGGGCCAGACCACTCGAAAGTATTTGAAGTCGATGTGGTGGTAAATGGCAATGTGCTTGCGAGCGGGGTTGGCCATAGCAAACAGGCAGCCACAAAGGATGCTGCCAGTGCGGGTTTAAAACTATTGGGATTAATCGATTGACCCTTGTCAATCAGAAAGTTACAGACAAAACAGGCAAACCTATGCCCACTCGATTATTATCACTTGAATTGCAAGGGTACAAAACCTTTGCCACAAAAAATGATTTCCTATTTGCAGATGAAATCACCGCCATTGTCGGACCGAACGGTTCAGGCAAATCCAACGTTGCTGATGCCATACGGTGGGTATTGGGCGAGCAATCATTTTCTCTGCTGCGGGCGCGAAAGACTGACGATATGATCTTTGCCGGGTCTGAACGGCGTTCGCGATCAGGCATGGCTTCGGCGACGATTGTTTTCAACAATGAAACCCAGTGGCTGCCAATCGATTTTTCAGAGGTTTCACTCACAAGAAGGGCCTATCGCGATGGACAGAATGAGTATCTCATCAATGGATCGCGGGTTCGTTTGCGTGATATTAACGAATTATTGGCGCAATCGGGCCTGTCTGAGCGCACTTATACCGTCATCGGTCAGGGACTGGTTGACAGTGCTCTTTCGCTGCGGCCCGAAGAACGCCGACAATTTTTTGAGGAGGCGGCTGGTATCCAGTTGTATCGCAGTCGCCAGGAAGAGTCTGCCAATCGGTTGGCAACAACGCGGCGCAACATGGACAGGGTCTATGACATCCTGAACGAAATCCAACCGCGACTGCGCTCATTGGAGCGTCAAGCCCGGCGGGTTGAAGATTACGAACGAATCAGTGCTGATTTGCAATTGTTGCTGCGCGAGTGGTATGGTTACCATTGGCAGTTAAGCCAGCAGGAGATCCACAAAGCCCAACAAGTCTATCAATACCGTGAGAACCTTGTTCATGAAGCCAGTAAAAAGCAATCGATGATCGATGAAGAAATGAATGTCTTGCGGGAGGAAGTGCGTTTACTGCGAGACAAGCTGGCAGGGTTGCATGGGCGTTCTGCTGCACTGCATGAGAAGCGAGAATATGAATCAAGGCAATCAGCCATATTTGAAGAACGCCACAAAGCCATCACCGCACTACAAAGTGATTTGAAGTTACAGACAGCCAGGGTCGATGAGCAGGAGATATCAGAAAAAGAGCGATTGTCCGGCTTGCAACGTGATCGTGATGCATTGAGTTTGGAGATTGAGCAGATCAAGCACAAGGTTGAATTCATTAACTCAGAGCTGCACACGAAAAATCTGCAGCGAAGTCAATTGGAAACGAGACTTCGTTCTACTCAACAAGAAGCTGATACTCATGCGAAAGAAACCTTGCGGCTGCAGGCAAAGAGCAATGAATTGCATCATCGTACCGAAGAATTAACAGTCAGTGTTGAAGAGATCAATCAGCACATCGATAACCTCGAACGCCAATACGAGGCCAATCTACTTGTTATGGCTGAGCAAGCCGAAAAATCGACCGATCTGCAATCACGTCTCAACGATGTTGTACAGATGCTTGCCGGACAACAAAAGGTGCAGCAAGAGCATGAAAAGGCCTTTAGTGCGAAAAAACAAGAGTTAACAGACCTGAACCTTGAACATGGGCGTTACGAAGCTACATTGGCCTATCTTGACCAATCAGAAGCAGCTTACAGCGGGTTGTCTGAAGGAACCGCGGCTTTGCTGCGGGCAGCCACATCGGGAAAAATGAAAGGGACTATGCGTGCACTCAGCACAGTCCTGGATGTGCCGGAGCGTTACGAAACCGCTGTTTCGGCGGTTTTGGGCGAACGCGTACAGACTGTCCTGTTGGACAACGATGTAAACATTGATGATCTCCTGAACTACATCGGGTCTGAAAAAAAGGGCCGAACAGTGATGGCAGCCTCCTCGCTGGTGACATTGAACAGAAAAACCAAAACAAAGTCTCTGCCTGGTGGGCAATGGTTGGCAGACCTGGTGAGTTATCCAGAGGCTTATGCCCCAATTTTCACGGCTATATTGGGGGATGTGGTGATTGTTGAGAATCGAAAAGACGCGCTTGCGGCAAGAAAATCCGGCCGGGATGATATTGTGGTGGTTACCCTGGCAGGTGAAATTTTCTTCCCTGATGGCGTGATTATCGCCGGCGGTGAAAGCTCAAAAACGACTATTATATCTCGACCAAGACAGAAACGAGAGATTAACGAAAAACTCAAGGCAGTTAATAAACAAAGAAAAGAGCTGGATGCTGTATTGGAACAGATGGAAAAAAAGAGTGACCATCTATCCGAAGTCATCAACGCCCTCGAACATGATACTGCCAAGTGGGAAACTGAGGTTGCTGGCTTGGAGCGACAGACCTATCAGATTGATCTTGCTCAAAAGCGGATCTCGGCGGATATTGATTCAGCGGTCAAGCAGCGCGAACAGTTGATTTGGCGGAAGAAATCCACTGATGAGGAAATCTCAGGCATCACCCAGGAGATCGCCCAACATGAACAGAGCCAGGGTACGCTTATGGAAAAAGTTGGCGAGATCAGGGAAGCGTTGGCAGAGATTTCCACCAGCGAATTAGAAAATGATAAATCTATCTGGCAGACCAACCTGGCGGTGAGCAACCAGGCTTTGCAAGCGGCTGACAGGCGTATCCGTGAAGTGACTGAACTGGTGACTGGTTTACAATCACAAAAGGTGAACTTGACGACACGTTTGGATCAATATGCGCTGGAATTGGATGAATTATTGGCGCAGCAGCAACTGATTACTGAGCATACCCAAACAATTCGACTGCAAATTGACGAAATCAATGAAGAAATTAGGCCAGCAGAAAAATCGTTAGCTGAAAAAGAAGATAACCTGACAGTTTTACAGAAACGTTATACTGTTGCGCAACAGAATCTGACCACGGCAGAGCGGAACTTTACGCAGGCTCAGTTACAACTGGCTCGTGAACGAGAAAAATCAGCGAATCTTCGCGAAAAGATTGAGGATGATTTTGGGCTGGTTTCTTTTGATGCAGAACAACCCTTGGGCGGACAGGAAATTCTGCCGTTTATGGGCGTGGTGAAACAACTGCCGGTGGTCAAAGAGTTGCCTGCGAATCTTGATGATGAGATCAAACGGAATCGGGGATTATTGCGGCGGCTGGGGGCGATTAACCCGGATGCCAAAAAAGAATTTGATGAAGTCAATGAACGCTATGAATTTCTCAGTCAGCAACTGGCAGACCTTACCTCGGCTGAGAAGGATCTGCAAGCAGTCATCGATGAATTAAATGAACTGATGAAGATCGAATTTTCGAAAACTTTCAAACAGGTAGCGGAAGAATTTTCGGTCTACTTCACACGGTTATTTGCCGGGGGAAGCGCCCGATTGGAAATGACGGATGAAGATAATCCGACTTTGTCTGGTATCGAAATACATGCGCAACTGCCCGGAAGGCGTGAACAGAACCTGGCATTGTTGTCGGGCGGGGAACGGAGCCTGACGGCGGTGGCGTTGGTGTTCGCCCTTTTGCGAGTATCGCCAACACCGTTTTGCATTCTGGATGAGGTGGACGCCATGCTGGATGAATCCAATGTGGGCCGTTTCTGTGAGTTATTGAAGGAGTTGAGCGCCAGCGGTACCCAGTTTATTGTGGTGACGCACAACCGAGGAACGGTGCAGGCTGCCAATATCATTTATGGCGTCACCAAAGGCACCGATTCTGCCAGTCATGTGGTCAGTTTGAAACTGGAAGATGTCAGTGAAGACATGATCTATGCATGAAAAAAGACGGCACTGAAAGAGGTGCCGCCTTTTTATGTTCTGTCAGTGATGTGAATTATTCTTCCTGGCTTTGCTGCTCAAGCGATTCAAAGTATTCAGCTTCTTCTTGATCCAAGGCAGCCTGGGTAGCGGAAGCATCGCGCGGAGAGATGCCTAACAGGGCTTCATACACCCTTGCGTCGCTAAAGGACGGTTCGGTGGGTGTCATCTGGTCGCGCAACCTGGTGTTGATGATGATCTGGTCTGCCAAAATCAAGCGTTGATTGTCCAGCCAGTTTTGGAAAGCTTCATCTTTGATCTGGGTGAGACGTTGAGCAGTAACCGGAACTTCATCACGGGCGATTACCTGGATGATGTGGTAACCGAAGGTGGTTTGCACCGGATCGCTGATTTCACCAATTTCAAGCGAAAAAGCAGCTTCTTCGAACTCCGGCACCATGACCCCGCGGCCAAACCAGCCAAGGTCTCCGCCTCGTTCAGCACTGGTGGTATCTTGCGACAGCAACAGTGCCAAATCTTCAAAGAGCATCTGGTCTGAACGCAACTGCCCAACCACACTGAGGGCGTCGGTTTCATTTGCGACAAGAATGTGACGTGCCCATACCTGTTCCTCTGTGGCGGGTATGTCAGCTGTCAGGAAGTCGTACAATCTCTCTCGCAAAATAACACCACGTTGAATTTCGAGGAACGTGGGTTCGCGGACGCCGGCGAGACTCAAATCGCCAAGGTAATCGGCATAGTTCTGTTCATACAGTTCAAAGGTGTAAGGTGTTGGCGTGAGTTCAGGTTCACCGGCAACATCTTCTTCAATCAGAGGTTCTTCTATTGACTCCTCAGTGTCCTCAGCCGGTTGGGTTGGCTCTCTGGTTGGCGTCGGGGTTACCAGGCTAAGTTGGGTTGCATTCAGGGTTGGCAGGGGAGCGGTTGTTGGAACCTCCACTGGTGTGGGCGTTCCTTCCGGGTAATAGGAAAAACCTTGCTGTAATCTGGCTTCCAGGTCTTCATCACTCACCGTTATTCCCAGTCGCCGTGTTTCCATGAGGATAATTTTTTCTTCGATCATGGAATTCAACACTTCTGTTCCAAGGAATTCTTTCGACTCCAGCAATTGACCGATTTGATTCATCTGGTTTTGCTGGTTACCGTCATAATCACCGAATAATTGCATGATCTGGTTGATCTGCACATATTGTTGCAGCAGCTGCCAGCGCAGATAACGAGCCTGGTTCTGGTATTCTCTGACGGTAATTTCTTCTTCGCCAACGGTGGCTATGACTTTGTTGGGAGTGATGAAAAACGCATCGATCATACCGATCAGGAGAATGATGACGATTACACCGCCAATGGCAGCCGCAATTGTGATCAGGAGCTTTTTCTGTTGGGCTTCCTTCTGGCTGATGCGCTGCTGTTTCTTTGTTGGCTGTGGGGTTGATGCGGCTTTGTATTTTTGTTCTTTATTACGATTTGGCATTCTTCTTCTACCTCACGGTACCGATATAGCCGTTAAAGGGCATGAGAATCGTTACCATGCCCAGAAACATTCTATTAACAATTTGTTTTTTTACCGATCTCGAGAAGGGCGGCGACTGGCTTTTTCCATCTGGTCACTGAGTGAACCTTCGGTGAATGGCAGCAGGGCAATGTGGCGGGCGCGCTTAATGGTTTGTGCCAGAGCGCGCTGATGTTTTGCGCATGTGCCTGTTTGCCGGCGAGGCCGAATTTTGCCTTCTTCGGTAATGAAACGTTCCAACAAGCGTGTGTCTTTATAATCAAATTTGATTGCGCTGTCTGCACAAAAAGCACACACCTTCGGACGTGGTGTAAATCGTCGTTGACGATAATTTGATCGGGATGATCCTGAATCTTCAGACATTATGTACCTCGAATTTCTATATCTCTGTGTTGTCCATATCGCGATACCCTAAGATCAGCATTTCACTGGCGACAATTTCAACACTATTGTGTTGTGTGCCTTCGCTGTCTTCCCATTGGCGGCTTTGCAGTCGTCCTTCTACATAGACGCGTTCACCTTTGGTAAGATATTGGGCACAGATTTCTGCCAGACTGCTCCAGGCAATCACGTTGAACCATTCTGTTTCATTTTTTTTCTCTCCATCAGCACTGACATAGCTGCGATTGACAGCAACCGAGAAGGTTGTTACCGCCCTTCCACTGGGGGTGTAACGCATTTCGGGATCTTTTCCAAGATACCCGATGATCATGACTTTGTTGAGTCCTCGGTTCATTTTGTCTCTGCACCAAATAGAGTTAATAAATTGACCAATCAATCATATCTTGATCAGTCATCCAATTTCACGGTCATATAACGCATGATGGGTTCAACGATTTGCATGTTTCGCTCTAATTCCGCCACTTTGGCGGGATCAAATTGCATATCGAAGAGCATGTATTGTCCTTCACGCTGTTTGCGAATGGGATAAGCCAGGCGTCGGGTGCCCCAATTGTTTTCTTTGGTAACGGTGCCGCCCAGATCGCCAATCCATTTTTTTACACGGTCACAGACCTCTTGGTAAGCACTTTCTTCAAGGTCGGGGTGGACAATGAAAATAAGCTCGTAATTACGCATACTGTTTTCCTCCTTTCCACGGGATTGCCCTCAGCGCGTAGCGTATCCACTGAGAGCGGAAAGGCAGCATTAAGAATTTTGTTATGCTGCTTTTTATACCAGGGTGGAATGTTACCACAAAACTGATGTTTTTACCAGCTCAAGGTGACAGAATGGAACGGAGCACTTCGATCGCTTTTTCCAATTGGTTGTCAGTACCATCTTCCTCAAACAAAGTTTCATCGAATTCGACGATAACATCGGGTTCGATTCCGACTTCATGAATATAGCGGCGATTCGGCGTTAACCATCGGGCAATGGTGATTTGCACCGCGCCTTGCTCATCCTCTAACGGCAGCACATAGTGAACGGAGCCTTTTCCATAGGAGGTGGTCCCCACCAGTGTGGCACGTTCCAAATCCTGCAATGCCCCCGCGGTAATTTCGGACGCTGAGGCGCTGCCGCCATCGATCAATACCACCATGGGAATATCTATGGCAAAACCGCCGGCGATAGTTTCCCAGACCTCTTCGGTTTCGTTTCCATATACCTGATAGATGATGGGCGTGTCTTTATCTATGAACTGCGAAAGGATGTGAACAGCTGTGTACAGGAAGCCACCGCCGTTACCACGCAGGTCAAGGATTATACCGGCTGGTTGGTGGGATAACAGATCTTCAAGCGCATTGACGAAATCCGCACTGGTGTCTTCGCCGAATTGATACAGTTGAATATAAGCTATGTCGCCATCGATAATGGAGTATTCCAGGCTGGGAACAGTAATTTCTGCACGTTCGATAGAAATGTCAATAGGTTCTTCGACACCTTCACGCGTGATTGTCAAGGTCACCGTTGAGCCGGCAGGGCCTAAAATATTCAATAGGGCTATATCCGGCATGACACCAGTCATATCTTCGCCATCGATGGCAATGACCACATCTCCCGCTTTCAAACCGGCTGCTTC
Organism: uncultured Anaerolineaceae bacterium; assembly: GCA_964391725.1. GTDB lineage: Bacteria > Chloroflexota > Anaerolineae > Anaerolineales > Anaerolineaceae > SpSt-1165. The sequence goes on from CAYMNB010000002.1 coordinate 10,905, forward strand.
GGCGGGGCTGCCAACCATCGGGCTGATGATAACGATGTAATCAAGGCTGGTGTCGACCCACGCACCGATACCTTCATAAGTACCTTCCTGTCGGATGGTCAACTGCGACAGTTGGGCGGGGGAAAGATACATGGTGTAGCGATCATCCAGTGCCTCCATCATGCCACGGATTGCTCCCTGAATTATCTCTTCATTGTTAATCGGCTGGTTGACAAAGTATTCATGTACCAGCCCCCAGGCTTCCAGTAGCGGAGCAGAATAATCGTCAAAATCATTGGAGTCATTGACAATGGTCTGTGGGAGATCACCGATTGTGTCCGGGTTGTCATCTGCTTCTTCTTCCACATCCATGCCAGTGTCGGCATCAGCTTGCGTAATCAGCGTTGAGGTTGGTGCGGAGGTAAATGACTGTTCGGTGGGCAGCGAGGTCTGTATGCGGGTTGTCAGTTTGCCAAGGAAGAAGCTGCCAACGGCTGTGGCTGTCAGTAATAGCATGCCGACAAAGAAAGCGATGATCCATTTAGCTGTTTTTGACATTGTTAACTCCTAAGAAATCATCCGCGATCGGGATGAACTACTTTTTCAATACTTGCATTATAGACAGGCTGTTCAAGATTTTTATTAATGTCAACTTCAATGTTTTTAAATGGATCTTCACCTTGATAGAGGTCCCCTGGGATTTGCCTTTGATGACGAATGGGACTGTGTTTCCGCTTATCAAGATATGCCTGAATACGATTGATGGATGCCTGGGTTTGCTCCCGTGTCAATTGCACTCGTTTGATGGCGGCTGTCAGTAGCAAAACCAGTGAGATGAGTAGCACCAATAAAATAATAACGGTAAATGTCATGGGATGATGATTTCCTTTATGTTGGAAGCACTTCCGGTAAATGAAGTAATGAACTGATGGTTGTATGGGGTTGAGTCACCATAGTAATGTCTGCATTTGGATAGATGGTGAAAATTCCCATGGTTTTAGCCTGGTCTAAATTGCGCAGTGAGTCATCAATGAAGATGCATTCTTCCGGGGTCTTCTGAAGAAGGTGCAATGCTTTGGTAAAAGCCTCTGGCATGGGTTTACAAAATGGCTGAATATTCATCACATCAACAATGGAGATGAAAAATTCTTGAATCTGCAGCAGTCTTAAAACTCTTTCGGCGTGGGCGCGAGAGGCATTGGTAAATATGTGCTTTTCATGAGGCAATTTGCTGAACATAGCATAGATCTCAGGGTCATAGGCGACCATAGGACTCACGTCAAAATCATGCACATATTCGAGGTAGTGGGCAGGGTCTATGTGATGATGAATAACCAGCCCCCGCATTGTTGTACCGTATTTTCTGAAGTAAGTTTTTCTGACATCTGAGGCATGTTCTGGCGGAATGTGACAATAGGTCTGCATGTATTGGTGAATACGTTGTGAAATCTGCTCCCATATGCCATTGCCAGGCTTATAGAGAGTGTCATCAAGGTCAAAAAGAAGGGTTGTAAAGGTCATTGGTTCAAAGGGTTTCAACGGTGTTTTTTGGGCAGGACACGAAAAGGGGGGGCTGATATCTCGAAGATATCACACAATCTGCCATCCAACATGCGGCTGCGGATGCGCGGATCGATGGCGTCCAATGCTTGCGCCGAGGTGATGATGGTGGGGAGTTGGGCATTGTAGCGGTAGTTCAGAATTTGATATAGCTTTTCTTTGGCCCAGGGGGTCGCGCTTTGTGTGCCCAGATCGTCCAAAATCAGCAGTTTGGCATTTTTGATCTGTTCGAACAATTTGTCATAACGGATATTGCTGTCAGGGTTGAAGGTGGCGCGCAGATGGTCGAGGAGATCGGGCACCAGAACAAACATGGGATTATCGCCCAATTCATTGCGCTGGTTGGCAATGGCTGCCGCCAGGTGGGTCTTTCCAGTGCCGTAATCACCCAACATAACCAGCCATCCGCCAGGATTTTTCGCATATTTTTTGGCGAATGTCAGCAGGTTTTTGAGATTTCTTTTTTGTTCCGTGGTGAGTGCTTCCGTTTCGCGAAGGCTGAAGGTTTCAAAGCGCTGATTGTTATGTATATGCAGACTCGATAACTGGATCTGATTGGCTGTGTCGGTGAAGGGCGAGCGATAATCAGGCGCTTGAATCTGCACATGATTAACCAGGTCGCGGTCTTCAAGCCGGGAGCGTACGCGCCCATCCATATCTTCGAGCGTCTGGTTGGTTGTTAACACTGTGGGGAGTTGTTCTGCGTAGCGGTAATTCAGAATTTGGAACAATTTCTCGCGTGCCCAGTCAGTGGCATTCTGTGTGCCGAGATCATCCAGCACCAGCAAGGGGATGGTGCGGATTTTCTCAAACCTGTCTTCGAAAGATTCTTCTGACCGGCCATAACTGAAACGCAGCCAATCCAACAAATCTGGCACTGTTGTAAACAAGGTGGGAGTACCGCAACTGATGGCATCGTTGGCGATGGCTGCTGCCAGGTGAGTTTTTCCACACCCATAGACGCCCATCAAAAGGAGCCATTTATTGAGGTTTCTCGCGAAAAGCATGGCCTGATTGAGGGCGAACTGCAATGATTGCATTTGATCTTCGCGCAGTCCAGCCCGGCCTTTGGGGTTGAAATTGTCAAATGTTTTTTCGCGGTATGCCTGAAGATTGCTTAAAACCAGTAAACTCTCCTGTTTTTCAGCACGGAATTTGTGAACAGAGCATTCGCAGACATAGACATCCCCAAAGCGGTGGTCATTTTCGGGTACGTTGTAATATAACACTCCGGTACCATGGCACAAGGGGCAGAGCGGTCTGCCATCTTCCGGTTCGGCCGGGTCAACGTTGGATGAAATCGTCGAATTTTCCTTTGGCAGGTTTTCGTTTATTTGGCTGAGAATCTCGTCCAGGTTGGTCATGTTTTCCTTCTTTCTGCCAGGAACGCAAGATGGTGTCGATATAGCGCCAGCTGCGGGCGTTGTTCTGTACAGCTATATGAATAGCCTCTTTGATCCACACCTGCGGGTATTCTTCCTGAGCCGTAGTCAGGTCTTCTGCCAGTAGCGGTGTTAAGGCTCCAATATTTTCCTCGTACAGTTGGAAGATGTTTTTTTCCTCTGATGGCGGTTTGGCCGACTGATGATCGGTAGGTAAAGGGCGCCATTTTCCTGCCTGCAAAGCCTCCAACGCCTGTCGGCCATTGTCGTCATTGAGAAACAGCAGCGGTTCATTCATGATAGATTTTTCGTGGTGCTGCAACAAAAGTCCTGTGTCGAGCATGGCGTTCAGTGTGGTTTGGATGCGGGGCTTGGCATTCTGATCACCCAGCCACCGGCAAAGTTGGTCAGAATTCTCCAGCTGGCCGACTGTCATGTAGAAGCGGTTGCCTTCGTGACGGCTCTGTTGCAACAAAACATACAGCATCACTTTGATCTCATCAACATCCTGCAACTTTGGCAAGAAGGCATCGAGAGATGACGTTATAAGTGATACATTGCTGTCGATTAGGCCCATTACCGCTCCAGTGATCCTAACTGGTAATCTTCGAAACTGGCGGAGGACGGCCGGAAATTCAACTTTATACCCTGGGTGTGGGTGGGGCCATTACGGTTTTTTGAGATGATGAGTTCAGCCATTTCTGGCATATTTTCTTTGCCTTCTTTATCATCCTGGCGGTGGATGAACATGACAATGTCCGCATCCTGCTCCAATGAGCCAGATTCTCGCAAGTCAGAAAGGATCGGCCGGCGGCCTTCCCGCTGCTCGACAGCACGCGATAATTGCGCCGCAGCCAGAACTGGTACGCCAATCTCTTTCGCCAGCATCTTCAATGACCTTGAGATGTAACTGACTTCCTGCACACGGTTTTCATTGCGGTGACCACTGCTCATCAACTGCAAGTAATCGACGATGATCAGGTCAATGCCCTGCTCCGCGTCTAAGCGGCGGCACTTGGCGAGCAGCTGAAGGGGCGTAATGGCGGGGGTGTCATCCAGATAGAGACGCGCGCCAGTCATGTCGTTGATGACAAAGATGAGCCGTTCCCAATCATCATCACCGAGGCGGCCATTGCGGATATTTTTCATGTCGATACCGGTTGCCTGCGCCAATAGGCGCTGTGCTAATTGTTCATTTGCCATTTCCAATGAAAAATAGGCTACATTTTTCTTGTGGATGAGAGCAGCGTTTTTGGCTGCAGTCAGCAGGAAACCGGTTTTGCCCATGCCGGGACGGCCGGCAACAATCAATAGATCTGATTTCTGTAAACCGCCCAGGAATTTGTCGAGCATGTTGAGCCCGGTAGGTACACCGGTGACATCAGCATCACGCGTTGAAAGCTCGTTAATTTGTTTGTATACATCTCCAAGGATGCGTCCCAAGGGGGCAAGGTCGCGCTTGGTTCGATTCTCGCTCAGATTGAATACTGATTTTTCCGCTTCGTCGAGAATTTGAACGATTTCCTTTTCTTCATCAAAAGCCAGTTTGGCTAACAAATTGGCTGTGTTGATCATGCGGCGGCGAATGGCATTGTTATGGACGATGACGGCGTAATGGGTCGCATTCATCGTGGTGGTGGTGTTGTTGACGAGTTCTGTCAGGTAGGCCAGTCCGCCGATTTCGCTGAAGACTTTGTTGCGCTCCAGATAATCACTTATGGTGACAATATCAGGATCTATTTTCTGTTCTAAAAGGTACTCAAATGCTTCCCAGATCATTCCGTTGCGACGGATATAGAAATCCTCGGGTTTGAGGAATGCAATCAGTTCATTAAACAGGGTGGGATCCAACAACATAGAACCGATGACTGCTTCTTCTGCCATACGGTTATGGGGTGGCCCCAACATGGAGCGATCCATGTTTTCTTCTGGCGGATCGAATTCTTCTATCACATCAGGGATCATGTCGCTCATGCGTTAGCCTCTAATTGTTGCTGGAAGAGTCATCAGACTCTTCGTCGTCAGTGTCTTCTTCGTCTGTCAATCTTTCCAAGAAATCCTCAAAAATAGACAACCGTTCTTCATCCTGGGGTTCAAAGGTCAAACCTTCGTTGTCATCATCTGTTGTTTCATGGTGGACATTCTCTTCAGGCAGTATTCCAGCCTGTTGCATGATTTCATCACTGACGAAGATTCGTGTTTTCTTACGGGCGCTGAGCGCCAGGGCATCTGATGGGCGGCAATCAATACGGCGTTCCTCACCTGATTCAGCATCTTTCACAACCAGGTCCGCAAAGAAAACATCCTGCTGCATAAATTTGATCTCGATGTGTGAAAATTGGTATCCCAAGGATTGAATGACTGAAAGCATCAAGTCGTGTGTTTGCGGGCGCGATATCTCAATGTTCTGCAGACCGATGGTAATTGATTCGGCTTCGAAAGGACCAATCCAAATGGGCAGATACCATTCGCGATTGATGTCTTTCAAGATTACAATCCGCTGCTGGTTGGTCAGGCTTACCCGTATGCTGTCTATCATCACTTCGATCATCATATGAATCCTTCAAAAACTGTAAAGATAGGTTCACCAAAAAGTGTGTCTGTTAATGATACCGCATTTCATTGTATCTTATCCCGGATTTCTTTGCTGTTTTTAAATGATTGGTGAAATTCTTGCCCGCGTAATAATATTGTAGGGTGATTTCTTTAAGTTTTCGTGTATAATGCTTAAGAATAGAAAATCTTAAGAAGTCGTTACAGGTTTGGAATACGGAATAAAATAATACAGGGGATTCATTATCAAAGATATGGGCAGCCATGAGCGTTAATATTTTATTAGTTGAACGAAAGCACAGCAATCTCCCATCTTTTGAAGCAGGGTTAATTCGAAAGAAATATGAAATAACCATCACAAAAAATGGGTCAGAGGCTGTGCAGTTGCTTGCGGAAGAGCAGTACGATCTTGTTATTGTTAATGCGGCTTCTATGCGAACGACAGGAACTCGTATTTGTCAGAATATCCAGAAAGAATCGCCGGACAAGCATATCCCCATTATTCTCATTGTTGAAAAACCTTTTGATGATGAGGAATCTATTGAAGCAGATGTTGTGTTGGTGCTTCCGTTCACGTTACAAAAACTGATTAATCGCATCAAGCCATACCAGCCAACTGCCTTAAAATATGCAATCACACTTGGCAACATCACCCTCGACCTTGACACTCGTTGTGTTCATAAAGATGATTCGCAATCAGTTTTGACACCCCGCTTGTTCATCTTGTTACGATTGTTCATGGAAAACCCTGGTGTGGTGATCTCTCGCGAAGATATTTTTTATAAGGTGTGGGATACCGATTTCTTTGCCGATATGCGCACTCTGGATGTGCACATCAGTTGGCTGCGACAGATCATCGAAGATGATCCGCGAAAACCACAATTGATTCGAACGATGCGCGGCAAAGGATACCTGTTCGTTCATGAAGACGATTGATTGCTCTTGACGGATAGGGTTCCCCATCGGTATAATCAACAAAATTCAATAGAGAGTGTGCCTGAAGCCAGTATCGAATGGCTATCCCAGAGAGCTGATGATTGGTGTGAATCAGCATAGACCCCGAGAAATCCACTTCAGCGTTTGATACCAAAACCACTCGCTTTCGCAGGACTGATCTTTGCTCAGTGTAAGAAAGCCGGATGAACCGTTATCTCGACAATAAGGCTGGAGAAATCCAACGAAGACAGGTGGCACCACGAAAAGCCCTTCGTCCTGTTCACAGGCAGGGCTTTTGTTATTGATATGGATAGAATTCTGAGGAGAAGAAAACATGCTTGATTTAACATTCATTCGCGAAGAGCCTGAACTCGTTAAAAAGGCACTGATTCGTCGGTACATGGATTCTTCAGTGATCGATGATGTACTTACGTTGGATGAACAGAGGCGAGCACTATTGACCGAGGTGGAGACCTTGAAGGCCGAGCGAAATCGTGTTTCCAAAGAAATCGGTGCGCAGAAGGATCAAGAGAAGCGTGCGGAAAAAATTACTGCTATGAAGAAGGTTGCAGACCGCATATCTGTGCTTGATGAAGATGTCAGGCAGGTTGAAACCACTCTCAATACACTCATGGCTGGCATTCCCAATATCCCTGAAAATGATGTGCCAAACGGCAAAGATGATTCAGAAAACGTGGTTGTGCGGGTGTGTGGAGAAAAACCGGCTTTTGATTTCACTCCATTGCCGCATTGGGAATTGGGCGAGAAACTCGGTATCATTGACTTTGAGCGTGGAGCGAAAATATCTGGCTCACGCTTCTACATTCTTAATGGCGCCGGGGCAAGGTTGCAGCGTGCATTGATCTCTTTTATGATCGATTTGCACAACCAGCAGGGTTACGAAGAACGCTACACGCCTTTTGTTGTGCGTGAGGCAACCCTTTATGCTTCGGGTCAGCTGCCCAAGTTTGCCGATAACCTCTACCATGACGTTGAGGATGATTTCTGGATGCTGCCGACATCTGAGGTAGCGCTGACCGGACTGCACATGGACGAAGTGCTTATTGAGAGTGAACTGCCTTTGCGCTATACGGCTTATTCAGCCTGCTTCAGGCGCGAGAAAATGAGCGCAGGCAGAGATGTGCGCGGAATCAAACGCGGACATCAATTCGATAAAGTGGAGATGTATTCGTTTACCCATCCGGATGAATCTGCCAGGGAATTGGAGAAAATGATCTCTGACGCGGCAGAGACCTGTGAGAGATTGGGCCTGCCCTATCGTGTTTTGCAACTGTGCACAGGGGATTTGAGTTTCGGCGCACAAAAGGCATTCGATATCGAAGTGTGGTCGGCTGGTTGCCAGGAATGGCTGGAAGTTTCTTCCATCTCCAATGTGGGTGATTTTCAGGCACGCCGCGCCAACATCAAATACACACCGGCCGATGGCGGTAAACGGCAATTTGTTCACACGTTGAATGGTTCAGGTCTGGGCATGCCACGGGTTCTGATCGCTGTGCTGGAGAATAATCAGCAGGCAGATGGGGCGGTTGTCATTCCTGAGGTACTGAAACCCTGGATGGGTGGAATAGAAGTCATAGAACCCCGGGATTCATAAGCAACAAGTATGGATGCGATACCCCTTATCCTATTTCAGATCATTTGTGGGGCTGTCATCGTAGCGGCCTGGATAACGTTGCCATTTATGATCATCCCCGGTGGAACGATCATCTGGGCGGTTTTTCTGGTGTATGTCATTGTGACCGGCTTCAATCCTGCCAGTATCGCCATTCTGGTTTTTCAGACCATCTTTATGGTTATCACCAACACAGTCGATAATCTATTGATGGGTGGGTCTGCTAAGGCCCAGGGTGCCAGCTGGTGGTCAATCGGGGCTGCTGTACTGGGCGCGCTGGTTGGTTCCGTCGTTTTCCCACCATTGGGTGGCATCCCTGGCGGTTTTCTGTTTCTTTTCCTGGCAGAATATTCCCAAAAGAAACAGCTTGATACAGCCTGGTATTCGGTGAAGGGCATGATGAAAGGCTTTGGCTGGGCGGCAATCACACGCATGGGGGCAGGCAGTATTATGGTGTTCTGGTTTGTTGCCCTGGTGACTATCCAACACCTGGGTTGGGTGTGACCGAAGTATCTGCCGGCAATGCCTATTGGGCGTTTTCTGTTGCGAACAATGCTGATGAATCAGCAGGCAGGTATAGATAGCCTTCCTGCTGATAGCCCAATTTGGCAACCCTTTCGGGGTTTTTCCAAAGTTGCTGGGCGGTGTAGGCGACAATTCGGGCGTTTAGCTGCTGTGGCGTCAGCATTAAATCGAGTGGAATGCTACCCATTTTGATTTTGAATCTGGTGATTTCTTCAAAAAATTCCATCGGGTCAGGCAGGTGAAACCCCAACTCATACAGGATCATCTGTCGTTGGATACGTCCAAGCAATTGGTTTTGATCTATCATTTCTCCTTGCATAATGCTCCAAAAAGCCGCATCGGCAGGCACCTCGATCAAAGATTTTTCTGTTTGATTGACAGATAATTCGTATCCCAAATCGATCAATTGACGGCTCATCGTGAAGCCACGCGACATAGCTGCCGGCATTTTGTGTGGATCGTTTGGCGTGAAATACACCGGTGCGCCATGTTGCGCCAGTTCAAACTCTACTCTGCGGCAATTCGGCCAACGACCAGGGTGGTGTTTGGGTAGATTGCTTTGTGTTAAATAACCTGTATTGATAGACAAAGGTGCATTGATACCAATGATTAACTTGTCGGTTTTTGACAAGAATTGGGTAAGTTCCTCCCAATCGCCAGTCAGTTCAGAGCGAAAGTGTAATTGGGAATCAATGGCTGCCAAATGATAGTATGGCGGGCGGTTATTAACATCAATGCCAACGAATGTGTATGTGTCCATACATGTATTGTAGATGATATTCATCCTCATACACAATGGTATTTGTCTTGAATTGACGCAAGAGACCCCGAGCAGCGTGGTAATTCCACAAAACACATGCTTTTGGTCATTTTCCTGACAACGTGATATAATGACATGTCTTATTCAATATATGTTCTAATAGTTTGCTGTTGAAGTCGGTTCGATTTTTCCAGTGTAACGTTAGTGAGGAAAAATGGATTTTCAACAGATACAACTTGACCAACGATTGCATGAAGCAATTAACAGGGCGGGTTTCGAAACCCCGACCCCCATACAAGAAAAAGCCCTCCCGATTGCTTTGGGCGGCTCTGATATCATCGGCATCGCGCAAACAGGCACGGGAAAGACTGCGGTTTTTGTGCTTGCCACCCTACAAAAATTGTTAAAAGGTCCCCGCAACCATGTGAGAGCCTTGATTGTCACGCCAACAAGAGAGCTGGCGCAGCAAATTCATAGTGACATAAAAACATTGTCGCACGGCACCAAGTTGCATGCTGCGGCAATTTATGGGGGGGTGAATGCTGCCCAGCAGATTAAAACCCTGCAGCGTGGCGTAGAAATCCTGATCGCCTGTCCGGGACGCTTGTTGGACCTGATCAACCAGGGTCACATTTCTTTGCACGAAGTAGAGATATTGGTTTTGGATGAAGCTGATCGCATGCTGGACATGGGTTTTATGCCCGATATAAATCGCATCATCAAACATATGCCACAAAAACACCAGACGATGTTGTTCTCTGCCACCTTTCCCAAAGAAATTGAGAAAATGGCAGCGCAGACACTGCAATCACCAAAACGCATCGATGTCGGTTTTAGCAACCCGACCAAAACCGTTGAACACGCGCTCTATCCTGTACCGGCGCATCTGAAGACGGAGATGCTTTTAGAGATTCTTAAAAGCACAAAAACCAACTCCGTGCTGGTGTTCTCTCGAACAAAACGGAGAACCTATCGTCTTGAAAAGAAGATCAAAGCCGCAGGCTATAAAGTCACCAGCCTACACGGTGATCGCAGCCAAAACCAACGCGATGCCGCTATGCAGGGCTTCCGCAGCGGTATTTACCAGGTGATGATCGCCACCGACGTTGCAGCGCGTGGCCTGGACATTGATTCAATTTCACATGTGATCAATTATGACATCCCTGACACAGCAGATGCTTATGTACACCGCATTGGACGGACAGGGCGTGCTGAACGTGAAGGGCAAGCATTTACACTGGTCACACCAGAAGACGAAAAAATGGTTCGTGATATTGAAAAAAGGGTCGGCTACAAAATCCCAACCGTATGGCTTGATAATTTTGATTACAAAGCCGCAGCACCCCAACCAATTAATTATTCGAATAAATTAAGCACACCAAAAAACCGCCAACGACGAAGCAACAAGGCGCGTGGCTGGTAGACAACCTGTCAATCGAGATGAAAATATTCTTCCAGCTCCAAAAAACTTTGGTCAGGCTTGATACCTTCGGGTACAAAGGGCGCCATGAATTGCTGCCAGCGTTCATTGACTTCTTCCTGCTGCATGCCAGCATTGGCGGCTGTCAAGCTTTCCGGTGTTTCAACATAGCCAAAGACCTCACCGTTAGGTTTGATAAACAGGGTGTAGTTGTGCCAGCCATTGCGTGATAATGCCTCCAACATCTCAGGCCAAACCGTTTTGTGATGTTGTTTGTATTCCTCGATTTTGTCTTCACGGATCCTGAATGTAAAAGCCACTCGGTTCATGGGTTTGCTCCTGTTGGTTATCTTGACTATCATTATAGTGGCAGATGTATTGGCTCAGTGGATTTCTTGTGGTGGAGCTTTAGTAAATGAAAAACTATTTCAATTCTTCGCTGTTGTGCAGCAATAATGATTGATTGACGTTCTACTGAAAGACTGCTATATTGTTGTCAAGATGAAATTGAAGGAAACCAGTTGGTTATTTCGAGTAAAGCAATGGGGAAAGAACGAGCTTGCCTGGCTGCGCCCAGGGCTGGGCATTAAACGCTGGATTTTGTTGATGATTGCTGGCACGGCGCTGCTGGGTTTCAGCATCGCAGTCGTCCTGTTGGATATCTACAGAACTGTTGAGCAGTCGTGGCTGACACAGGTTCTGGCATTCCTTTCGCTGCGTTTCCTGCCACGCTGGCTGCGGTTTGTCCTTTTTTCAGGGTCTGGCGCTTTGTGTATCTATTTCAGTATTATGGGGTTGAGCCGCAATATTTTAAAACCATTCATGCCGCAAGGGGCGGGGGTATTGGATGCGATTGCCAGTTACCGCCGTCGGGAGCGTGGGCCTAACGTAGTTGTATTAGGTGGTGGATCGGGATTGGCATCTATATTGCGTGGTTTGAAAAAGCACACAGCTAACATAACAGCCGTTGTGACCATGGCAGATGACGGGGGTTCGTCTGGTGAGTTAAGGCGCAGAATCGGCACACCACCACCGGGTGATATCCGCAACTGTATGACGGCGTTATCTGATGATGAAGCCATGCTGACCCAAATTTTTCGATATCGCTTTGGCGAAGAATACAACTTGAATGGACATTCATTGGGGAACCTTTTCATCACGGCGCTAAGCGATATAACTGGGAGTTTTGAAGATGGCGTCGCAGAAGCCAGCCGCGTTCTGGCGATCACCGGGCAGGTGATGCCAGCGACGTTGCAAGATGTGCGGTTGGCTGCGGTAAAAAAAGTTTCATTGACCTCAGACAGCCAGGTGATTCGCGGTGAAAGTGAAATTACCAAAGCCCCAGGCAAGATAGAACGGGTATGGCTTGACCCTGATAAGCCGCAGGCATTTCCGCCGGCTATTCAGGCGATTTTGGCAGCAGATCTGATTATCATTGGCCCGGGTAGCCTGTACACCTCGATCCTTGCCAATGTACTGGTGCCGGACATTTCCCGCGCCTTGAACGCCAGTAAAGCCCAGAAATTCTATGTTTCCAACATTACCTCGCAGCCGGGTGAAACCGATGGGTACACGGTCGGGGATCATATCAAGGTGCTTGAAAAATACCTTGGATCGAATATATTCGATGTAATCATCTGCAACCGGTATTTTTCAGGGATTTCGTTGCCTGAACCATTGACCTGGGTCACGATTGACGACAATCTGTCTGCGAACTATGTCATCTATCCGTCTGACCTGGTCGCTAAAGACAAACCCTCGCGGCATGATTCGGATAAATTGGCACAAATTGTCATGGATTTGTTTTATGAGCGGACCGGTCCTTTGTTAAATATTAACAACGATATGACTTAATGGTCGAAAATGCCCACGAATCGGGACAAATTTCACCACTCTTTGGGCTTTGATGATGGTAAAATTAGGTTGGTAGCATTAAAAAAACGCTATGATTTAGAAACCGATTTTATCGGTTTTCTTTCAGTGTAATCAATTATTTCATCTACGGAGGAAACAAATGGCAATTAAAGTTGGTATTAATGGTTTTGGCCGCATCGGCCGACAGGTGTTTAAGGCGATCAAAGAGCAGTATGACGGCGAATTGGAAGTTGTGGCTGTCAATGATTTGATGCCGGTAGACACCAATGCATTTTTGTTGGAATGGGATTCAAACTACGGACATTTTGATGCTGATATCCAGGTTGTTGATGGTAATTTGCATGTAAATGGCGATCTGGTCAAGTGCTTTTCTGAGCGCGATCCCGGCAATTTGCCCTGGGGTGAACTTGGTGTTGACATTGTCATCGAAAGTACTGGTGTGTTCACCGATAAACTGGGTAAAGGCAATATGGCTGGCGCGCAAGATCACATCACCCGCGGCGGTGCCAAAAAAGTTATCATTTCTGCACCTGCAAAAAACGAAGACATTACTATCGTAATTGGTGTGAATGATGAGCTTTACGATCCCGCTATCCATCATGTCCTGTCGAATGCGTCCTGCACCACCAACTGTCTGGCTCCTGCTGCCAAAGTGATTCACGATAGCTTTGGTATCAAACGCGGCTTGATGACGACAATTCACAGCTACACCAATGATCAGCGTATTCTGGACTTTGGTCACAAAGACATGCGCCGTGCACGCGCTGCTGCCCTGAACATTATCCCCACCACCACCGGCGCTGCCAAAGCTGTCGCTTTGGTGATTCCCGATCTGAAGGGCAAATTCGACGGTTATGCCCTGCGCGTTCCTACCCCCACGGTATCCATTGTTGATTTCGTGGCCGAAGTGGAGAAACCGACCTCGGCGGAAGAAGTGAATGCTGCTTTGAAAGCCGCTTCTGAAGGTCCGTTGAAGGGCATCCTTGGCTTCGAGACACGTCCGCTGGTTTCTATGGACTATAAAGGTGACAGCCGTTCTTCGATCATTGATGCAGCCCTGACTATGGTAATGAGTGATAATTTGGTCAAAGTGGTGACCTGGTATGACAACGAATGGGGTTATTCCTGCCGCACCGCTCAACTGGCTTCCATTCTTGGTAAAAAACTCTAATTGATACGGTCTATAGACCGCAGGTAAAAATGGCGTACTGTGTGAGAGGTTAGCTTGCTGCCGATGACACAGTACGCTTTTGTCTATAGGGAGATAAGAAATGTTTGAAAAAAAGACAATCAAAGACGTGGAATTTGCCGGCAAGAAGGCGTTGGTGCGCGTTGACTTCAATGTGCCCTTGAAAGACGGCGTGATCACTGATGATACCCGCATCGTGGCCGCCTTACCAACCATTCAGTATTTGCTTGAGCAAGGAGCAGCCGTTATTCTGTGTTCGCACCTGGGGCGGCCTAAGACGGCGGAAGACCTCCAGTATTCATTAAAACCGGTCGCTGACTACCTGAGCAATCTGGTTGATGCGAAAGTTGCTTTTGCGGAGGACAGCATTGGTCAGGTGGCTGAAAAAGCAGCCGCCGCGTTACAATCTGGCGAGATTTTGGTGTTGGAAAATACCCGCTTCCACCCGGAAGAAACCAAAAATGATGAGGCGATGTCAAAAGAGTTGGCATCTCTGGCAGATGTGTTTGTGAATGATGCGTTTGGCTCTGCTCACCGCGCGCATTCCTCCACCGTCGGCGTGGCAGATTATTTGCCCGCCTGTGCTGGTTTTCTATTGGAAAAGGAGATTGAGTACCTGGATCGCGCTATTGAAGATCCGAAACGGCCTTTTGTTGCTATTCTGGGCGGTGCCAAAGTCAGTGACAAAATCGGGGTGATCAAGAATTTGTTGAAGAAAGCCGATACGATCCTGATCGGCGGTGGTATGGCGAATACATTCCTGAAAGCCAAAGGCTTTGAGATGGGCGATTCACTGGTGGAAGAAGACGCATTAATGCTGGCAGAGGAGCTCATGGCAGAAGGCGGCGAGAAACTGGTGCTTCCGGTGGATCTTGTGCTGGCAGATGCCTTTGACAACGGTGCCAAAACTGAGACCATTGATGCTGGCGATGTGCCGGCAGGATGGCGCTGCCTGGATATTGGGCCGAAAACGGTGGCTTTGTTCAGTGAGTTGATTGCTAACGCCGGTACAGTAGTCTGGAATGGCCCGATGGGTGTTTTTGAGATGTCCAATTTTGCCAAAGGAACTTTTGACGTCGCACAGGCGGTGGCAGATTCCAACGCGATCAGTATCATCGGCGGCGGTGACTCAGCTTCTGCCATCAACCAGAGTGGACTGGCGGAAAAGATTTCGCACATTTCAACCGGCGGCGGTGCTTCGCTGGAAATGCTGGAAGGCATCATTCTGCCTGGCCTGGCTGCCCTGGCTGATAAGTAATCGATATTGATGGGAGATAACAGGGCAGTTCAATTGCGAACTGCCCTGTTTTGATATAATCAGGCCATGCATAATTTCCCCGGTATTTTCGAGAAAAAAAAGGTTAAAAACCTGGTCATAGTGACCGTGTTCATGTTGGGGGTTGTTGTGTTTGCAACGGCCTGTCGGCAGGAGTCGCCTGATGTTGACGCAGAGGTAGAAGCAGTAATTGATGAAACAGTGACTGCCACGAATGCGATGCTATCTACCCAGACGCCAACGGTGATCTTCACGCCGACCGCTACAATAACGCCTGAGCCGACAATCACACCGACACCTATCGATTATGCGACCATCGCTTGCTACTCTGAGAATCTGCCCTATGCCTGGGCGGAGTCTGCGGCAGTTCTGGGGTGGAAGTTTTTCGCTGATAACAATGAACTGAATTACCGGGTGCTTTACTTTCCATCACCATGTTCTGAACAAGCCGTAGAGCAGGACCTGACATACCTGCTCTATGATAATCAGAATTTTGACGAAACACTATTTATCGTATTGGACGAGCGCAGTTCGGGCATCGCCGCCAAGTTTTACCAGCATCTGTTATTCTATGATTTCTGGGCGATGGGTCCAGAAGATTATCCTATGTTGGTGGAGGGCAGCGAAGAGGTAAATCCAAATCTGCTGTTCTTCCGCACAGACCGCCTGAATGGTGAAGGATTTGAAGGCAATGAAATTCTGCAAATTATGATCGGGTTGGGTGAACACGAGTATATTCACACCGTGCAGGCACGCAACAACCGCCGACTGGCCTCAGACATATGGGAAGACCCCATTTATCAGGCAGCCATTGAATTCTATGCCAACATCGGCAACAATGCCGCCCATCGTTATTTTCGCGCGAATTCGGCTTATTTTGACTTGATGTCTATGTTGAGCCACCTTCATCAAATGGGAAAATTGGTATCCTACACAGAAGTGATTCTTGGAGGGATAGGTATCACTTTGGAAGACTTCCAAGATAAGGAATTGGTCATCTATGATGCCAATATCCGCGATGCAGCCATTAAAATGGCTGGCAACAATTACCTGACAGCTCTGCAGGAAGGGGAGATCAACGCGCTGATGTTGGCAACCTGGATGGGGCTGGGCGACAGAGACAGCTACGAGTTGGTGCGCACGCTGTATGACCGCCATGTGGCAGAAACCAACCTATGGTATTATGGAGGCAACACAACCAATTACTTGCCTGCAACATTTGATGAGTTATTCAGGCCCAATTAACCTTATGGCAGGCATGACACTGATCATACAATAAAATACAAATAGTCTTAAGAAGGAGATCACGCTATGGCTTTCGAATTGACGTATGCCACCATGTTCAACCCGCCTGAAGAGCTGCACCAGAAATTTGAGCAGACATTTGCCAATTTTCAAGATGTGCTTAGTCAGGAACATCCGATGTTTATTGGGGGAAAGGAGCGCTTCGCTGCCGAGAAGTTTGAGGTAGTCTCGCCAGTAAATACAGACATTGTGTTAGGTGTTTTCCAGAAAGGCACCGCACAGGATGCGAAAGATGCCGTGGCAGCCGCCAAAGCAGCATTTCCGGCGTGGTCGGGCTTGCCCTGGCAAAAACGTGTGGGCTTGCTGCGCAAAGCGTGTGACATCATGGATGAACGTATCTTTGAGATCGCTGCTGCCATGACCTACGAAGTTGGAAAAAACCGTATGGAAGCCCTGGGGGATGCAGCCGAAACCTCGGCGTTAATTCGTTATGCCTGCCGACAAATGGAAGTCAACGATGGTTTCATCAAGCCGATGGGCAAAGATCCTTTGACCGGTTATGATGCAACCAATATATCCGTTCTGCGGCCGTATGGGGTGTGGGTGGTGATAAGTCCTTTCAACTTTCCATCAGCCCTGACCGGCGGCCCTGCCGGCACGGCACTGGTAACAGGCAACACGCTGGTAATCAAGCCAGCATCGAACACGCCCTGGTCGCCAAAGATATTGGCGGAATGTTTCATGGCGGCTGGCATTCCGGACGGGGTGGTAAATTTCGTGACCGGCCCAGGCAGTTCTGTCGGGCAGGCGTTGATCGAAAATGATGATGTTGACGGAATAACTTTCACCGGGTCTTACGATGTGGGTATGTCCATTTACCGGACTTTTGCCCAGGGAAAATATGTGCGTCCAATCGTTATGGAATTGGGTGGAAAGAACCCCACCATTGTTTCGCGCAATGCCAATATCGACGACGCAGTGATGGGATTGTATCGCAGCGCGTTTGGCTTGCAGGGGCAGAAATGTTCAGCTGGCTCCCGGATTTATATTGAAGCGCCGGTGTATGAGGAATTGGTCGCCAAATTGGTGGAAAAAACCAAAGCGACCATCATCGGTGCACCTGACAGGCGCGAGGTATTCATGGGGCCGGTGATTGATAAACATGCTTATAATGATTATCAGCGGTTTATCGGTGAATTACGTGAGGCCGATGCCACCATCCTGACCGGCGGCGAAGTCTTGACCGAAGGTGAACTGGAAAAAGGATACTTCTGCGCACCGACAATCGCTGCGGATGTACCACGCGATCATTGGCTGTGGAAACGTGAGATGTTTCTGCCGATCACCTTTGTTGAGAAGGTGCAAAACCTTGAGGAGGCAATGCAACTGGCGAATGATGTTGACTATGGCCTCACCGCTGGTTTTTATGGCTCAGAAGAGGAAGCGCAATGGTTCTTCGAGAACATCGAGGCGGGTGTGACCTATGCCAATCGTCCGCAGGGCGCCACCACTGGTGCCTGGCCCGGGTATCAGCCATTTGGCGGTTGGAAAGCCAGCGGTGCAACAGGCAAGCAGGCTGGCGGGTTGAATTACGTACAGTTGTACATGCATGAGCAAAGCCGCACGCTGATCCGCGCACTGTAAAAAAATTAGCCCCCATCATGGGGGCTTTTTTCTACTCTTGCTCGTAAGATTGCAAGATCAATTCATCCAATGTTCTTTTGGGGACATGGTGATTGGATTCTTCGTCACGGTAATAGGTAGTGTCAGCACCCGGCTGGACATCTTCAAGTACTATGGTTTCATTGGGTTTGCCAAGAGCAATCACGATCATGGTCTCATATTGATCAACAATACCAAGGTTGGCGTCCAGTTTGGGGCGGTTGATAGCGCCCAGTATACAGCCGCCAAAGCCGTCTTCCACTGCGCCCAGCAGGATGCTTTGCGCGGCAATGCCAGGATCCAGGCCGGAGTTATTGGTTAATTGGCGGTCACGCAACAGAATGATGTAAGCAGCAGGTCGTTCGCCTTCAGCAGGTCCGGACCAATCCTTCAATGCGCCTGCCCAGGCAAGAGTTTCAAAAATGATTTCGTTGGTTTCGCGGTTGTTTGAAAGAATGTATTTCAAAGGCTGTTTGTTTTGGGCAGAGGGCGAACAGCGGGCCAGGTCTACCCATGCTTGCAATTTGTCCATAGGAATTGCCACAGATTCATCAAAGCGACGGTAACTACGATTTTTGAGGATTAAGTCTCGTAACATTTTTCTTCCTTTTTAAATACTGTATAGTCAGATCACTCTGCAGGATAGCGGTCCCAATGGACGGCTGCAGAGTCAAATTGCGTGCGTGGCTCGGGGGATTCTGCGGGATATCCAGCCAGAATAATCCCAAGCGGGAGAACATGATCGGGCAGCTGGAAAATAGCCCGCACTTCGCGTTCAAACGGCGGCACAGGATGGACACCAATCCAGCAGGTACCCAGGCCCATAGCAACAGCGCCGATTAGCATGTTTTCAATAGCAGCGCTGCCATCCTGCACCCAAAAACGTTTGCCAGAGGCATTTGCTGCCTTGTGTGGGTTACCCAGGACCAAAATAGCAGCGGGTGCATTGTAGTTGGCGAAACGCATTTTTGTGCGGATTTGTGAAAGAATGAGCAGGTCGGTGGTCAAAATAAATTCCAAAGGCTGGCTGTTGGAGGCAGAAGGGGCTGCCATGGCCAATTTTACCAGTTCAACCAGCTGGTCATGCGTGACTGGTTTTTCTTCAAATTTTCGTATGGAACGGCGTTTGTAAATGGTGTCGATGGTCGTGTTCATAAATGCCTTTCACTAATACATAATCCAATACCCAAGATTATAAGGGATTTAATATGGCAAATCAAAAGAGGCGCCTGGAAGAAACCAGGCACCTCTCACGTAAATTTGGTTGTTTGAATCGGCCAACGATGGACTTTTACTTGACGGTGTTGTATACGTTGATGCGGCCTTTGCCGTAGAACGGGTCGGTGCCGGGTTGGCCAAGGTCATCAGCGCCTTTCGTTATAGCATTCCGCACCTGCGCGGGTTTACGTCCAACATCTTCAACCACCAATGCCGCCAGGCCGGAGACATGCGGGGCTGCCATGGAGGTGCCGGCTGCACCAACTATGTAGTAACCGGTCTGGCAGGCGGGTATTACCAGGCTGGTAGTGGAACAAGCTGCCCAGACATAACCACCGTCGTTGCCGCCGGGAGCAGCAACAGAGATGGCAGAGCGGCCGTAGTTGGTGTAGGAGGCAGGAGCATCGATTTCATACCAGGGGCCGACATAGATATCATCGGCATAGGTTGGTCCTGTCGCGGACACACAAATCACATTGGTGGCGTCGCAGTAGGTGTTGAACATGCTGTAATTGTGATCCATATCGATTCCATCATTGCCTGCGGAAACTACGATGACGACACCTTTGCGGTTGGCGTAGGTGAAAAGTTTGTTGATGAAAGCGACCTCGCCCGGGTATTCGTTCTTGTAGAAATAACCACCCAGGCTCATGTTGATGACATCTGCGCCGTTGTCAACAGCATGCAGGATACCCTGTACAATGGCTTCACCCGGGCAGCTGCCATCAACCCCGCAAACCTTAACAGCCATCAGGGTTGTTTGAGTAGTGACACCGGCGGCTATAAGACTATTGCTGGCAACGGTCGCTGCCACATGGGTGCCGTGAAAATAGAGGTCCGTAAAGTATTCTCTACCAGGAAAATAGGTATCTACCAATGCATCGTCTTCAGGTATGAAGGATATCGACCTGCTAAGATCGACAAGTCCATTCAGGTCCGGGTAGGTGTAGTCAATGCCAGTGTCGAGGATGGCGACGGTTACAGCCGGTGAACCGAGGCGGCCAGCCGCCCAGGCATCATCTGCGTCGATCGCGCGCATGTTCCACTGCCAGGCATAGCGGGCGGCAAGCGTCGGATCAGCTGGGCTGGCGGGAAGCGTATCGACAGCGATCGGGTCACCGGCCAACATGCCGGGGTCGAATGCGAAGTATCCGCTTTCCTGCACGCTTTGCACGCCGCGCAGCCTGCCCAATTCACTGGCGGCTTCCTCTGAAAGGCCCCTGACGATGGCGATGCCAATCGGGTGGGTGAAATCAACGGTACCGCCGAGTGCTTCCACACGGGTTTGGAAGTCTCTGGGCGCAGCGTTGTTGAACAGCACAATGTGGGAATTGCCCGGCACGGTCTCATATAGCGATCCCGCGTAGGTCGGTGACGCCAGAAGTCCGGTTAACAGCATCACCAGGGTGAAGATTAAACTTAAATACAAACAGCGCTTCATTTGATTCTCCTTTTCAACTGGGGTAAATGAATTTTTGAGGGGATATTGAAATCAACAGTGCCCTTTAATTATACAGAGAAAAGCATTTTCATGAAATATTTTTAATGTTTCGTGAAAATGGTTAAAAGTTTGTACTCGATTGGGAGGGTTATTTCTGAATGGTTCCACCATGGCTTGTTGATGCCAGGATTTGTCCTTGATAGGGGCTATACACAGTCACAGGCGCCAAGGTCGTAGATGCTTCTGCGGCATCCAGTGTAACGTAATAGAGCAACTCATAGGTTCCGGCCGAGACGTTGGGTGCGAACCAGTTAATGGTTTGATCCCATTCATCGATCATAGCTTCGAAAGTGCCAGGGCTGGTGCCTAACGCAAGCGGGTTTTCCGGTACGATGTGGATTGGATGCGATCCCGAAAACACCCCTTCGATATTCCATTCAGGAGGCAGAGGTAATGTGACCAGCAGGTACTGCTGATCGGCTTGGGCTGTCAGTGTGATCCTGCCTACGAAGGAACCTGATAGGTCTGCCTCTTCCATTGAGTGTATGGGCGTACAAAAGCCGGGCCGGCAATTGTCAAAGGTATCATAGATGGCATGTTCGACATTTACTCCTGTGGTGGGGGAGGCATGACCATCCGCCATAGGGGTCAATACAAAATACAGGTTTCCGTCACCCTCGCCACGAGAAAGGGAAAGCCAGGGGGTTAGGTTGTCGATTTCGGTATGGAGGGCTTGGCCAGCTTGTTCGACAATGGTAGCTGCGTTTTCTTCAAAGACCACTTCTGTGTTGGTGGTAATAGACAGGTCATAGGTGCTGCCTATGCTGTTGGTAGACAGATATTGAGCGAGTACGGTCATGGTTAAGGCATCAGCGATTGAATTCAGGTCGGTTTGGTGGAACAACCTGCGCTGAATGAGGGAGTGAATCATCTCACCAGCGAGGGCAGATGTGAGTTGCGATTTTTGCACAGCGGACGTCACCAAAGCCAGGGTTGTATCGATGGAGTTAAACAGCGGAAAGGCGGAATCCGGCGCAAAGAAAATACCGGTTTGGTCGTACAGGGACTGATTCTGTATCTGTTCGATCAACGCCTGCTGCTGTTGACCGGTATCACCCTGTTGGGTGAATGCCATCAGCAAGAATGATTGCCCAACGATAGAGAGTGAATTAACTTCCTGCAAAAACATTGAAAAATCTTGTTGCTGCAAGCGCAGATTTTGGATCAGGTAACGTTGTAATATCTGGCGGTTTCTGTCTGTAAAGGTTTGCGATTCGATGTAGGTCAACAAACTGGTTTTGGCGGAAGTTGGCAGCTCGTCAACCTGCCGAGATTCTACCAGAGCCAGGGTAACGTAGGCGGTCAAGTCCGGGTCAGAAGTCTGGTTATGTTCTGAAAACGACCAGCCGCCCTCCGGTCTTTGAAGACCGACCAGGTTATCGAGTAATTGGTTGATGGCACGCACGTCAGAAGTTGTGGATAGACCTAAGATCTGAGAGGCGAGACCTTCAGGATGATTGAGTCGGGGTATATCTCTTGCGGCCAAATAGGAGAACACCTGTGCTTCCGATGGCAATAGTGTGATCTGCCATTCTGATGAGGTCTGGCTGGCTGGCATCGGAAGAATGATGTTTTGTTGTGAGGGGGATGATAACAAACCACTAACGAAGGGCTGCCGGCGAGATTCGCTAATTGAGGAGTTTTGCAGGCTCTCTTGTATTTGGCCTGCGATATAAAGATGCGCATAGCCAATTGCAAGGTCATCGGATCTGGCAATCAGGTAAGCCTGGTAATCGGAATGACCGCTTTCCAGCGGGAACGCAATGAAGGCGGTGCCGTTTTCATCTGTCGACAGATTTGTCAGATATATGGCTTGTTCAGCAGGAAGCGGTGACACACCCATCGGTGTGTCAGGTGGTGAAGCAAATGGGCTTTGGTTCATCGTAGGAGAAAAAAGATGATCAGATGACCATGGCAGACTGCGTATGTACTGGTCGAGTTGATGAGCGAATGAAGCAGAGGGAAATCCCGAAAAATTCTGTTGGAACCACACCTGATCCACGCCTGTTTGCTCTGCCCAATCAGAAGGCAGCAGTAAGAAGGAATAATTGGCTTTCACCGGATTCCCTTCATTGGCTGTGACCGCCAGATTAAGCGTGGCGGTTTCTTCGGTAGAATTGAGGTTGAAGTCGGCCTCTAAAGATAATGACCTTGTTTGCCTCTCAACCGACAGAACGAGTTGACCAATCCGGTGAGAAACAACCCCATCACGATCGTCTCCGATGATAGTAACGGACAACTGTACTTGCGGGTAATCATTGGCTTTGATGTTGATATCCACAATCTCGCCCGGTTGATCAAGCTCAAGCATGAGTTCGCGTTGTTCGTCGGCGGTTTGCACACTGATCAACGCGATTGCTTTGGTGAGGAATGGGTTGGGGATATAGATCTGTGCAGTTTCGTTGATGCCATACAGGGTTTTGTCAGAAACCAGCTCGATCAGGTTTATAGCGGGCTCCAGCCATTGGGTTTGGTCCGCAGTTTCACCGTCCACAAAAAAGTAATGGTCTTCGGTATACCGTTGATCGGTAACGTTGATACGATAGACACCCGGATCAGGCGGGGTGAAGGCGAGGCGGGCATACCCATCTTGATCTGTGATAAATGAAGTGCTTGCGATCTGGGTATAGACCGGACGGCGTTGAATTCTTTCAGTGCCTCGGTCATAGGTGATATTTTCTGTGTAACCCACCTTCTCTAAATTGGCGGAAAGGGCAATGCCTTCGTAAGGCAAGCGGTCAAATGTGTAGGTGTTCACCTCGATGCCAATCGACTCTCCCGCTGAACCCAGCCATTTTTCCAGTTTTATGTCAATGGAGAAATCCGCGGGATGCAGGTTGGCGAAAGTATGGGCAGAAATTGCCTGTGCACTCACAGGATCAATGGCTTGTGCGTGGAGGGTGATAAGATACTCTCTGGTGAGGTCCAATGATTCCATTTGGTCAGGCGATATCGAAAGAGAACAAGCACCCTGCTCATCTGTCAGGCATTCACCCGATTGGAGAAGGAGAGAGCCATCGGCATCACTGACTTCTTCGGCCATTAACTGCCAGTTGACCGGTTGATTGGTGATGGGAGCGCCGAAGGCATAGTGGAAGGCAATCTGGGCTGTTACCGTATCCGAATACTGCCAGTGGGGCTGGTCAAATGCCGCAAATAGTTGATTGTCTGTTGTGGCATTTTCTACCACGGTCAACGGTAGGAAAATGTCAGAATCAGTGATGGATAACTGATAACCACCCAGTGGCAGGCTATCTGGCAGAAGGATCGAGCCGGCAAACATACCGGTACCGCTGGAAGCCAGTGTGATTTCCTGCACCGCGGACTGGACCTGGTTGAACTCGTATTCCAAGGCCACCTTTATTGTCGGTGGCAAGGTTTGGGTGAAGTAGGGTGTTAGAATGACGGAAAAATTCACCCATTCACCTGGTGTGTACACCGGACGGTTCAGGAAAAAGTCAGCCTCAAATTTGCTGCTGGGATTTGTTAGTATATTGGTCTGGTCAATCGAAGCAAAGCCAAATTGGGGATGGCCGGGTTGGTACATGGCGGCATGCATCAGCGGCTGATCGCCGACTGGCAGGGTTAATAAACCGCGGGCATCGGTGCTGCCTCCATCAATGATTGCCCCGCGATCGTCATAGAGGCTGACGGGGGCATTTTCAACGGGAGCAAGCGTCTCCATATCGACAGCCCAGATCAGCAGTTCATTGCCGTTTCTTTGCAGAGTCAGGTGGGTGTTCGCAGCAACTGCCAGGAATTTGTGGCCTGCATCGTCAGACAAACTTGTTGATGTGACTTCAAACAAGAATAAACCTGATTCCAGCTTTTGGTTGCGTGGTGCCAGAATCAATTCCGATGGTAGTGCCGCATTGATCAGATAAGGGCTCATCACCTGCACCCATGACCGGTCAAATTCCGGGTTGTACCATTGCAGGCAGTCAGGGGTATCGCAATACAGGCCGATGAATTCCTCAATACTCATCGATAAAGAGCGAATGTCCACATTGCGCACGTTGGTGGTTTCCACCGGCAGATTGATATCGTTGAGGGGGATGAAGATCAAAGGAGTGTCAGCCAGCTCTTTCTTCAACAGGATGGCGGCCGGTGCGCGGCCAGTAAGAAACCGCTTGAAAAGCATTGTACCCAATGGCTGCCCCCATTGATCAACCAGATCGGGAGAGACAGAGTATGAGTAATATGTTGCAGGCTGGAAGAAACCGCCATAGGTCAACCGGGTACCGGTTTCATCCAAAGATGCGGTGAATGCACCGGGAAGACGTGGGCGGATATCGACAAGGCCGATCAATTCTTGTTCAGGGTCTACAGGATTGTTGAATGTGAAAGTCAATTCTGTGTATCCGCTGGATGCTACAGGCAGGTTGGTCGGAGGTGTTGTCTCCACTTTGAATGTGTTCAATGTGTTATAGGACAGGCGTACGCTTTCTATCAATGGCACACCTGCGCGGGTCTTCGCGGCTGGATTCAGGGTGATATTGAGGATGTCATCACGTTGATAAACTTCAGAAAAGTTGATAATTACCGCTGTTTTGGACTCATTCCACGAAAAAGCAGGTTCGATGGCGTTGCTGTTCTTGTCTTCGACGCGGATATTGGAAACGACGCTATCCTGATCCATCTCATGATTGAAAGTGATGACTACCTCATCGCCGGGATACAACGTTGATAGGTCTTGTGGTGAGATGGCAGTGACTTCGGGGTGTTCGGTTTTAAAGGTCAGCAATTGAGGTGAATCAGCAAAACTGGTACTGTATAGGCTGCTCAAGGCAGGATCGATGTTTATGGTGTAGTCAGCGGCACTGATCAACGGTGCGGAGGGATAAAATATGTAGGTGCTATGGTTGGCCCATCTGCCGGCGCCAGGCACAGAAGGTTCCAGGGTAAATGCAGCAGGTTCGCTGGCAAGATCCTCACCTACGATGGGTTGATTAAATGCCACCCAAATGGCAGTGTTGGTTGATATGTTGTTAGATCCATCCTGTGGATAATGCTGGGTCATCAATAAATATTCAGCTGTTTGAAAGTTCCATTCGGTTGCTGTCGCCATTGTGGAGCCGTTAAGCGCTGTAACTTCTGGGCCGATAGTGATGGTGTAATGCGCGCCGGTTTGCAACGGTTCATCTACCTGATAACTGACAGAGAGATCATCCTGCCAGATGAAAATTCCTGAACTTAGTGGCGATATTGTGAAATGCTTTTCAAAGCTCTCACGATCAACGGCCTGGTTGAACTCAAAAGAGAACTGAGGTGTCAAACCTATGGTTGAGCCAGAAGCGGGTTCAGCACTAACCAGGGCCAGCGGCAAGATTGCCGGGGTGGGGGTTGGTGAATCAGTCGGCTGGGGTGTTGTTGTCTGTGTCGGACTGATTGCAGCCTCACCAGGTGTGTCAAGGTCTGTTCTGCAGGCTGTTAATGCAATCATCAGCAGGGTCGCTAAGATGACCAAAATGACTGTAACATTGGAGAGTTTATGAGTCTTCATATGGTTCCTTTTGGAATCAGTTTTCTTTGTTCTTGCCACCCATGACCTCCACCCGAGGTTGAAGCGTCATCACAATGTCAACACACTCGGTTTGCGCTTTCATCACTTCATCAATGTTTTTATAAGCCTGGTAACTTTCGTCCGTGTCGATGCCATGGGTCAGTATGCCTGCTTGTTTGATACGGTGTTGATAGGCAGTTCGATCGAACATTTTTTTCGCCTGGCTGCGTGAACTGACACGGCCTGCGCCATGCGCTGCCGAGTAAAGGGAGTCGGGATTGCCTTTTCCACGCACGACAAACGCAGGGGTTGCCATGCTGGAGGGGATGATACCAAGCACGTGTTTGTCTGCTGGTGTTGCGCCCTTACGATGGATGAATAAATTACCGGGGTATTCCCAGGCGTAGTTATGATGGTTGGAAATCACCTGAACTACCGCATGTTGGTATCTGTCTACGAAAGCATTGTGGAGTAACAAATGGTTGGCTTTGGCATAATCACCCATTAATTCCATCACATTAAAATATTCCTGTCCCTCTTCGGTATCCATGTCGAGCCATTCGTAGCCTTTTGGGATACCTTTTACGCCTTTTCTCTGGATATATCCGGCGGCAGTTTTGGCATAATGACCAGCCATTTGGTATCCGGTACCGCGCGAACCTGAATGGGTGATAAATGCACCCCATAGTTCACCTTCATCTGTAGTCGTGGTCATAAATGCAGCGAAATGGTTCCCGCCACCGCTGGAACCCAGTTGTGAATGTGCCAATTTTTTCAGTGATTGTGTCGATTTAAATTGATTCCAACGCGGATCATCCATGATGGGATGGTCATGATGGGCGGTGGATCCAACGCCAAAACTGGTGATATCTTTGATAAGTTCCAAAATCTGCTTTAATGCATCTTTCTCAGTGTCAGCTTCTTGGATTAGAAAGAAGGTGGCATGCATTCGGCAGGCAATGTCGTACCCCACGAAGGCCGGGCTAATGGCATTATTCAACGCAATCACACCGCCGATGGGCAGGGCATAGCCTGGATGCGCATCGGGCATCAATGCTCCCTGTACAACCGGAGGTATGCTCATCGCCAATTCCATTTGGCGATAAACGGTTGTTTCAAATGGTCCGCCAAAAGATGTGTAGTTCATAGGATTAGGGTGATTATATCAAAGCTGGAATGCCAACAGGTAATCGGAACAAGGCCTGTGTTATACTGGTTCAGACCATCTGGAGTGAGCGTCTGATGAAGAAAATTCTGGCACTTGACGAAAGAATAACCAAAAAATTCCGACTGAAACCTGAAAACAAGGCAGCCTATTCGATTGCGTCCTTGTTGGCGCATAGCGGTGATTCCTGGTGGTGGCTGTTAGGGCTGTTTCTTGTTTGGTTAACCACTTTTTTCTTCTCTCCACGATGGCACTACATCGCTGGTGTGCTGGCTTTTTCTCTCTTAATCGAAGCCGCCCTTGTTTTGGGGTTAAAGTTTTTCATCAAAAGAAGAAGGCCTGAAGGAGAATGGGGCGCCGTGTATCGCAATACGGATCCGCACTCATTTCCCTCTGGTCATGCTGCCAGGGCGGTTTTGATTGCCGTGATGAGCTGGGCTATCGCCCCGCTGTGGTTTGGAATTGCCACCCTCATTTGGGCACCGCTGGCGTGCGCAGGCAGGGTGCTGATGGGCGTGCATTATTTTTCTGATGTGCTGGCAGGTATGGTGATAGGTTTCATCTCAGGCTTGATTATGCTGCAGTTAATCCCCATTGTTGTGCCAATGATCAACGCTGCCATACCATTTGCTTTTTAGAGGAGGCAGGTTTATGCGACTGGCGATACTTTCTGATATTCATGGCAATGGTACCGCTCTCAAAGCAGTGCTGCGGTCAATAACACAGCGGGAAGAAGAACCTGTGGACAGAATTCTTTGTTTGGGCGATCTTTTTAATGGACATGGCTCGGGTGAAGAAGTTATCCGCTTGTTAGATGAAAACAACGTGGAACTGATCCGCGGCAACCATGATGATGAAGTTGTGCCATGGGATGCCATTGATGAACGTCATCACTTCCTGGTCCAAGCTATGCTGGAATGGGATAGTAATAACCTTGATAGCATACTTCTCAGCCGAGTTGCTCTACTACCGCTTTCGATCTCGGTGCCACTGGAAGACGGTAGGATGCTATGCGCATTTCACTCCAATCCTGACAATTTGTGTGACATGGTCAACTCACCTACCATCACCCAACAACAATTTGATGCAGTGTTTGCGTCGATGGATGCTGATGTACTGGTGTATGGGCATTATCATCAACCGCATGTGTTATCTATGGGCGGAAAATTATTGCTGAATCCGGGCTCCGTGGATGGTACGGTGAGTTTTGAGCCAGATTTCTTCGCCAGGTATCTGATTGTTGATTCTATGGAAGATCGTCTGGTGCTGCGTCATGCATGCGTCGCCTATGATGTGGCAGGCCAAGAAGAGATTGACAAACAAACCAATGCTCCTTTCTGGCAGTTTCGAGCGCAGTTGAAACAATATGATCCACAACAATAACTGGATAGAAAATCCCTCCTTCTATCAATTTACACTGTGTTTGTTGTTTCACCGCGATCAGGTGTTGATGATCGAACGCAAGAAAGAGCCCAACATTGGCCTATGGAATGGTGTAGGGGGGCATATTGAACCAGGCGAATCACCTCTCGGCTCCTGTTTGCGAGAAGTTGTGGAAGAAACGGGCATCCATCTGTCATCTTTGCATTTTGGCGGTGTTTTGACATGGGAGAGCTGGTCGCATCCACCAGGCGGCATGTACCTTTTCTCACAATCATTGTCAGATCCTGCCTTTGTCAACTCAGACGAGGGGCTGCTTGCCTGGAAACCAGTTGGCTGGGTGATGACTTCCAACCAGGTAGTTGCGAACATTCCTGATTTCCTCCCAGATATGAAGCAAGAAAACCTTCCCATCCGTTATCATTGTGTCTTCAACGGTGATCTGTTGCTGGAAACAAAGCGCACTTCGTTACCAGATTGGATTACCGATGAGTGGCTGAAACGGGGAAAATTTCATTTATAATAAAAGCGTCGGAAGGCTCAACGCCTTCCCTAAGCGGATGATTTCATTTCCGCATAAAAAAGACCGCTGGAAGGCGGTCTTTCAATATATCGCATCAAGATGTCATTCGACATCATTCTTTGGGAGCAAGGCCGCCAGGTTTTCCATCTGTTCTGTATCAGCAGGATCATTTTTGGCGGTTTTGCGGATAAAGTCTTTGAATTTATCAGGGCTCAGGGTGGGAACCGGCGCATTGTTGGCGTCAACGCTGGCTTTTTCATTGACAAAAAGCAGGATGGGCTTCGCTTTAATCGTTTCTTGCAGCTTTGGGTCTACTTTTGCCAGGAATTTGTGCATGTCATTGGAAAATGCTTCAATATCGAGGTCAGGCCGCCCCAAACCTTCCTGCGCAAAGATTTTAAGGTACGTATTTCCGCCCTTTTGTTTCCAGCGTTGTTTGCCCTCGTCATATGTGATGGTGCCTGCCTGGTGGTAAGTGATGATGTTCCACACGCCAGCAGGGCCGATCAGCAGGTGCGGGACAGGTGTCAGATAATGGTACAGGGTGTAACGGTTATCGAGGCCTTTCAGTGCTGCCGTGATGACTTCATCAGGGCGGGGTGACCGTCCCCAACGGTTTCCCAGAAAAACACCTATCTGGGAGCCAAAAAAGCCAAGCGCCAGGGCCAGCAGGGCAAAGCCCATCATCCCATCCTGGAATGAGAGGTATAAACCTACTGCCAGGACAACAAGACTGCCCAGGGTGGCTACCTGTCCGATTTTGTTCCTACGCTTAATGATTTTATGATTGACAATAACTTTCATGGTGTACCTTTTCGTTGACTATTCTTTATTCTAAAATCTCAGCAATCACTTTTTGCATCTGTTCAAGGATGCCTGAGGCGGCCAGTTTGCTGGCACTTCGGAGCGCGCCGGCTACTGCGTCAGCATCAGAACGACCATGCCCAATGAATACCAGTCCATTGACGCCAAGCAAGGGGGCTGCCCCGATTTCATTAGGATCCAACATGCTTTTCATCGGTTTCAGGGCTGGTTTGATTAATAAGGCGCCCAGTGTTGAGATCAGATTGGTAGTGAGGGCTTCTTTCAGGAAGCCATAGATCATCAAAGCCACCGTCTCGGTGGTTTTTAGCATGATGTTTCCCGTAAATCCGTCTGTCACGAGGACATCAACATCACCGGCAAAGGCTTCCTTAGGCTCGATGTTGCCGACGAAGTGAATAGTTGTATCGGCTTTCATCAGCGGGTGGGTCTCTTTCACAAGGGCGTTGCCTTTGCCTTCTTCTTCTCCGTTTGCCAACAATCCCACCCGTGGTTGCGCGATGTGAAGATACTTTTGGGCATAGACTGAACCCATTTTAGCAAATTGCACTAAATGTTCGGGGCGGCATTCGACATTGGCGCCGTTGTCGATGACGATGAATTTACTTCCGTTCCGGGCTGGCAGCGGTACAGCCAATGCCGGGCGAATGCCGCGCACGCGCAGAATTCGTGAGGCGTTGAACATGGCGGCCCCAGAGTTTCCCATGGTAACGAAGGCTGCGCCTTCGCCTTTTTCCAGCAGATGCATGCCGACTGCCATGGAATTATCTGGCTTTTTGCGGGTTGCTTCGACTGGTTTGTCAGTCATTTCGAGGACTTGTGAAGCATTGTGAATGGTGATCGGTAGATTGGCACCGCCAGCCGCGTGCAATTTGGGCTGCAATACCGCCTCGTTGCCGACCAGAATTACTTCAATACCGTCCGATTGGGCTGCCATTACCGCACCACTTATTTCAGGGTCGGGAAAATTGTCAGTTCCCATGGCATCAAGTATGATCTTCATGATTGTTTCCTCTTCCTGCTTGTTGATTTTATTGATTGTACTCGATTCTGAAAAAGAGAAACGGCGGTGTGTCAATCTGCCAAACAATCACTCCCATGAAGTCAGGGTTGACAGATAAATAAGGCAGTTTATAATACATTCTACGCCTAAGGGCTATGAGCGCTTGTGCTGGAATAGGCAGACAGGCTTGGTTGAGGGCCAAGTGCCGCAAGGCGTGTGGGTTCGACTCCCACCAAGCGCATTCAAAGAGAACCGACTTGTGGTTCTTTTTGTTATTAATGACCAATTGAATTATTATGGTTTTGGTAGCAAAGCGAGGTGTAGATTTGAGTAAAGCGGTGATTTTTGGGGCAGGGAATATTGGACGTGGATTTATTGGGCAGTTGTTCTCCGAATCGGGTTATGAGGTTTGCTTTGTTGATATTGACGTTGAATTGATTGACAGACTGAACAACGACCGGGCCTACCCTCTGCATCTGGTTTCGAATCATGGACAGGTACAATTGGTCATTGCGCCAGTTTCAGCGGTCCATGCAGGGAAGGTGAGTCAGGTGGTTGATGTTTTAAGAGGCTGCACGTTGGGAGCAACGGCGGTTGGCGTGAGAGCTCTTCCCCATGTTGCCCCCGTGATCGCAAACGCTGTGCAGCAGCGCCTGGTAGGCGATATAGACCTGCCATTGAACCTTATCATTTGCGAAAATCGCCAAAATGCCGGCGCGTACCTGCGATCTTTGGTATATGAGCATTTATCTGAGGAAGAAAAAGAGTATGCGGATAGGTTCCTCGGCCTGGTCGATACAGTGATTGGCAGGATGGTACCGCCATTGCCAGAAGATTTACGGGTGGAAGAGCCCACACTTATTCGCGCCGAACCCTATAAACAGTTGCCTGTGGCAAAAAATATGTTTCGCGGCACTATTCCTGACGTTGTATCCATGCAAGCCGAAGATAATTTTGAGGCATTTACCGCGATGAAGTTGTTCATTCACAATGCCGGGCATGCCGCTTTGGCGTATTTTGGTTTTTTACTGGGATACCAGTACGGATGGGAGGCATTGGAAAATGCGGACATTTATACAGATGTCCGGGGTGTGATGCAAGAATCGAGTGAAGCGATATCAAAGAAGTATCATATCGATCCAGTTGCGCTCGATGCTTATTCCCAGGAATTGATCCAGCGTTTTCAGAACAAAGCTCTGGGTGATACGTTATTTCGATTGGGGCGGGATCCCATGAGGAAACTTTCCCCAGAGGATCGCCTGGTGGGGGCTGCCAGGCTGGTTGAGGAAGTTGGCAATATTCCACGCTTTCTCCCCAAAGCGATAGCTGCCGGCTATCACTTCCATCATCCTCAAGATGAGATTTCACTCGAAGTTCATGGGCTGATTAACTCCCTTGGCATTGAAGGCGCGATTCAGAAAATCAGCGGTATTTCGCCCAACGAAACCCTTGGCCAATGGGTCTTGCAGGCTTATAACCATCAAACAATGTCCTTCTGATGAGTGATAGTATAATTTCATCTGGTATGATGGGTGGTAGGATAGAAGCGTTTGTTATGGTGTAACAGAGTTATGAATAAATTCCCAAAAGAGTTATTGTCATTGGCTGTAATTGTGTTTACCGCAGTCGCACTATCTGCCCCATTGGATGTGCAGTCTGTATTTGCTTTAGATTATGGACCGCAACAGGTGATCAATGCTGTGAACGAAATTCGTTCGCAATATGATTTGCCGCCATATGATGTAAGCCAAGCTTTGATGGATATTGCACAGCAGCAAGCCAATTACATGGCTGAGATTGGGCGATTGACCCATGATAGGCCTGATGGTTCGGGTGTACCGACCACAGCTGAAAATATCGCTTATGGGCCTGTAAATCTAGCGATTGCATCCTGGATCGACGACCAGTTACATTTTGACACACTCACGGGCTGGTCAACAGGACAGGTGGGTGTGGGGATTGCTGAAGGGGATGAAGGGTTGGTGTATATCAGCCTTAATTTGAACCGTTATGGCGATTCGGTGTTCACCTCTATACCCTTTACCTTACAACCGGGTGTTACCCCCGGGCCGGTTCCCACCCCGGCGTCAGTGACTGTTATTACATCTGCTGATGCAACAACAGATGATCAAAGTGATGCAGAAGTAGAACAGCGAGCGGAAGTTGCTTACGTCCTGCCTGAAGAAGAGCGCAGAGAAAATTATCCCGTGGTATCTGATAAACCTGTTTTATTGATAATGCCTGAACAACAAGGTAAGGCTTTAGAAAGTGACAACCGCAGTGAAACCACCGCTTACATCCTGGTTGGTGTGGGCGCGTTGGGTGTGATTGTTTCATTCATAGGGCTGATATATGCTTTGCGCATGATGGGTGCCAATCGAAAGGCAATCACCGAGTCGCAGGTGGTTATCGAATCTGCTGGTAAACAGAAAATGAGAAAATCTGAGCCAGGCGACACCAGCAGTTCACAGGAAATTCCCCAAGAAGCACAGGAAGAATAATCAATCATCCCAATGAAAAAGCCGTTCGGCATTTTGGGCGGTTTGTTTTTCCACGAATTCGACTGGGAGTTGTTTTAATTCCGCAATCTTGGCTGCGACCAGAGGAATATAGGCAGGTTCGTTGCGCTGGCCACGATGGGGATGCGGGGCGAGGAAGGGTGCATCTGTTTCGGTAACGATGGATTCGAGGGGTAAATCGGCAACGATTTCCTGGCGGTTTTTTGCATTTTTGAAGGTTACAGGACCCCCGACGCCTATGAGAAAGTGATGTTCTATAGCTATCTCAGCTTCTTCCAATGAGCCCGGGAATGCATGCAGAATGCCGGGTGTTAAAGCCTGAGGGTGGTTATTCTTTTCCAATTGCTTCTGCCATTGAATTATCATATCAAAGGTATCGGCTATTGATTCGCGGATGTGGACGATGACGGGCAGACCCAGATCTGTTGCCAATTGTAATTGGCTGGCAAATGCTTCTTTTTGCTGCTGAGGGGCAACTTGATCGCGGTAATAATCCAAACCGATTTCGCCAATTGCCCGTATCTTATTACTTTGTGTTGCGAAATTTTTCAAAGTTTCAATGGTATCGGTGTTCCATTGATCGGCATCATTGGGATGGATGCCAATTGCCGCATAACATGTATCGCAGGTTTCAGCTATCTGGATGGCTTTGCGACAGGCAGCCAGATCAATGCCGGGAATCATGACTCGTCTGACATTCTGTGCGGTGGCGCGAGTGATGACTTCCGTAAGGTCGTTGTCGAAACTGTGGTAATTGAGGTGGCAATGTGTGTCGGTAAACATGGAGTTAAAATAAGCAGGAACAGTTGAACTCTGTTCCTGCTGTCTTTTTGTCAAATACTAGTCGATCCCGGCAATCTTCAATCCATCTTGCAGAATTGCCTGCACTTTATCTTCATGCAGAGTTTCGGTATAAACACGGATAACGGGTTCCGTGCCAGAGAAACGGATCAGCATCCAGCCGCCGTCCTCTAAATTAAACTTGAATCCGTCAGTTGTATCCAGGCTTATTACTTTTAAACCGCCGATGGCGGCAGGATTGGCTCGGCGGATGCGGTCCTTCTTTTCTTCGGAATCACCGGTGAAGCGCGTATCAATGCGGTCGTAGTAATGCGCACCTACCAGGCTATAAAGCCTGTCGATGAGTTGTGATGGTTTCAGGTTGGTCTTCACCATCATGTCAAGGAAGTATAGGCCGGCAAGAATGCCGTCACGTTCAGGCACATTGCCCTTGAAGGCGTAGCCGCCTGACTCCTCACCACCAATAATGGCGTTGGTTTCAGTGAACTTCGGGGCGACATATTTGAAGCCCACGCCGGTTTCATAGATGGGTACGTCATAGAGTTTGGCAAGTTTGATCAACATGTTGGTGGTGGATAACGTTTTTACAATGGGACCACGTTCGCCGCGCACTTCCAACAAGTAGTAAGCGAGCAGTGCGTATGCCTGCAGCTGATTGATGAAAACGCCATTTTCATCGCCAAACCCGACCCGGTCCGCGTCACCGTCATTGATCAACAACACATCCGCACCTATTTCGGTGGTTTTTTTCAATCCAACATCAACATTGGGCGGGATGGGCTCGGGACGGATCATTTCCGGGAACATGGGATTGCGATCGGCATGAATCTCGATTACCTCGGTTTTTCCGCCGCCGATCATTTTGGGGAACCAACCAGCTCCGTTGCCCCACATGGGATCAACGAGTACTTTCAAGCCAGCGTCTTTGATAGGCTGAAGGTCAATCAGTGATTTGATATGTTCGATGTAATTGATGGAAGCATCAAACACCTCAATCTGACCTGCTTCGACCGCTTGCTGATAAGGAGTTGTGATTACTTTTGAGGCTGAATCTGGGATGAGGTCCTCAATCAATTGCAATCCTTCTGGAGCGATGGCACCGCCGGTGGCATCGCGTACTTTAAAGCCATTATCAGTGGGGGGGTTGTGCGAGGCGGTTATATTAACACCACCAGCTGATTTTGAATCAACAATGGCGTATGAAATGACGGGGGTTGGGGTGGGGGCGCTTGTCAGCAGGATCTTGAACCCATTGGCAGCCAGCACGCTGGCTACTGTTTGTGCAAATTCTTCTGCCAGAAACCGGCAGTCGTGACCGACCACAAGAGTTTCACCGGTTTTTCCCAGTGAATTCATGTAGTTGGCAAAACCCTGCGCACAGCGTTGTATATTTTCAAAAGTGTAATCTTTGGCAAGGAATGCGCGCCAACCATCGGTGCCGAATTTTATTCTATACGTCATTTTGTCCTCCGTAGGGTGAGATTGAATGAACCCAAGTCAGTGTATTATTAATGGAATCATTGTTGAAAATGATTACTGATTCAAGTATAGTACAACAATGCCCATGAATCAAAAGAAAACCAGAAAGGCGGCGCAATTGGAATCGGTATTGGTAGGGATGAGCGGTGGTGTGGATAGTACGGTTGCCGCATTTCTCTTAAAACAGGCGGGATATAACGTAAAAGGGGCAATGCTGCGCATGTGGAAGGCAACCAATCCGGATGAAGACTGGTATCAGAAACAGGAATCGCTGGTTGCTGAGGCGGCAGC
This sequence comes from uncultured Anaerolineaceae bacterium, assembly GCA_964391725.1. GTDB lineage: Bacteria > Chloroflexota > Anaerolineae > Anaerolineales > Anaerolineaceae > SpSt-1165. Next base: position 47,105 of record CAYMNB010000002.1, read on the forward strand.
TGCCATCGGTATTAGGTTTGATGTCCTCGATGCGCGTAAAGAATTCCAGCAGCGAGTAGTGGCTTACTTCGCTGAAGGATATGCTGCTGGTGTTACACCCAACCCCTGTTTCTATTGCAACCGAGAATTAAAGTTTGCCGTTCTGCAAGAGTATGCCGATCAAGAGGGCATTCAATGGATTTCAAGCGGCCATTATGCGCGGGTATTGCATGAAGATGATCAGGTGCGTTTATTGCGGGGGATTGACCCCCAAAAAGACCAGGCTTATATGCTGGCAAGTTTGGAGAAACCTCAACTTAGACGATTGCTGCTCCCGATGGGCAGCCTTACAAAAGTAGAAACCCGCCAAATTGCCAGACAGCAAGGCTTTCGGGCCGCGGATACTGATGAAAGCCAGGACGTTTGTTTTCTGCCTGAAGGCGATTATGTCACATTCCTGAGGCAATATAGGGAGTATGTGGTGCAGCCAGGAGATATTGTCAATCAAGAGGGCGAAGTAGTAGGGCAGCATCAGGGATTGGCTTTTTACACAATCGGGCAGCGTAAAGGGCTTGGCATTTATGCACCTAAACCAACCTATGTTATTGCCAAAGATATAGCCAACAACCGCTTGATCGTTGGCAATCAGGAAGCTTTGGGGAATGATAGTTTTCAGGTATCACAGTTGAATTGGCTCGCTGTTAATGAAGATCAATTTCCTCTCGAATGCGATGTGGAGATCCGCTATCATGCACGACCGATTCGGGCGGAAGTATCTTCCATTGCATCTGGAAAGGCGAAGGTGCGGTTGAAGAAAAAAGCCCGTGACATCACGCCTGGACAGGCATCTGTTTTTTATGAGGGCGACGAAGTCCTGGGTTCTGGCATAATTGATATATAATCATGGCGGAGAGGAAACTTACGTGTGTTTAATTTGACCTTACCCAGCATATTATTTGGATCTATTGTTGCCATTTTGCTGGCAGCCATTTTTCACATCATTCGCGGCGGCAATTGGAAAGTTCTTCTGCTTGCCCTGATCGCATCTTTCTTGGGATTTTGGTTTGGTCATTTTCTCGGTTTTGTGATCCGTCTGACTACCATCCAGTTGGGTCCCATATACATAATACACGCGTTGATCGGCAGTCTGATCGCGCTGCTGTTTGTTTTTTGGCTCAGCCAGGGTGAAAAGTAAGAGAGAAGGGACAACAATTATATGACATGGACTTTACACGGAACTCACGCCAAAGAAGGCGATCTGGTGCAATTGGTTGGACTCAGCCATAAACATTTTTTGATCACACTCAAAGCAGGGTCCACCATGCAGACCCATCGCGGGGTAGTCGCTCACGATGATATTATCGGGAAGCCCTGGGGCAGCAAAATCCAATCACACCTTGAACGGCCTTTCTTTCTGTTACAGCCCAGCATTGCCGATCTACTGAGCGAGTTGCCAAGATCCACCCAGATCATGTACCCGAAAGATGTCGGGTTTGTCCTGATGACAATGGGGATCGGACCGGGGCAGCATATTCTTGAAGCAGGCACCGGATCGGGCGGGCTGACCAGTGTTTTCGCCTATTATGTGGGTGATTCTGGCAGAATTTTCACTTACGAACGCAATGAGCAACACCAGGCGCGCGCGAAGAAAAATGTCGAGATGCTGGGATTAACCGATCGGGTTGTGTTCCATACCGCTGATATTGAGAGTGGTTTTGAAGAGACTGATGTGGATGCTATCTTTTTGGATGTGCCCAACCCATATGACTTTATTGCCCATGTTAAAGACACTTTGAAAAGCGGTGGTTTTTTCGGCAGTATTCTGCCTACCACCAATCAGGTATCCAAACTGGTAAGTGAATTGCGTACGCATGGGTTTCAGTATATCCAGGTGGTGGAGACCTTTTTCCGGTACTATAAGCCGGAGCCTGACCGTTTGCGACCTGTGGATCGCATGGTGGCACACACAGGCTTTTTGATCTTTGCCCGCAACATGGTTTTTCAGGGCGATGACGAAGGCATATTCAATGATTCTGAAGAACCATCAAACAATTGAGTGATTTGAAGAAAATTGTGATTATAGATCCTGTTAAAGTAAAACAACTCATGGCTTTGGCGAACCTGAAACAGGATGAGGTTTCAGGTGGACAACCGGCAGGGGTTTTGATGCCACTGCTCCGGTGCAATGGTGAAACCTGCTTGCTTTTCACACGCCGCTCAGAAAAGGTATTAAATCACAAGGGCCAGGTGGCGTTTCCAGGCGGGGCAGCAGAACCCTTTGATGAATCCATTGTTGCAACGGCTTTGCGTGAGGCACAAGAAGAGATCGCGCTGCCGCCGAACCAGGTTGAGATTTTGGGGATTATGCCTGCTCTGGTGTCTACCAGTCGTTTCCATGTGACACCGGTGGTGGGATGGATTCATGGTGAATTTGAGATCATGCCCAACCCCGATGAGGTAGCACGGGTATTTGTGATTCCGGTGAAATGGTTGCGTGATCCTGCCAATGTCGAATATCGCACTCTGGAAACACCCTGGGAACGGCATGAGAATGTCGTTTTTTACCAACCGTATGATGATGAAGTGGTTTGGGGCTTCACCGGAGCATTAACTGTGCAGTTTTTAAAATTAATTCAAGTGTTCGGCGGTTAATTCTCTGCGTCTTCCCAATTCAGTGTGCGGTTGACGGCTTCTTTCCAGCGCCCGTACAGATGCTCTCGTCGTTTTTCCGGCATGGTCGGATTCCATTGTTGATCCGCCGCCCAGGCGCTGCGCAGTTCGCTTAAATTTGACCAGACCCCAACCGCCAGGCCGGCGGCATAGGCAGCGCCAAGAGCGGTGGTTTCTTTCACTTTGGGACGCACGACGGGCACATGCAGGATATCTGATTGGAATTGCATCAGGGTTTCATTGACAGTCATGCCACCATCTACTTTGAGGGTGGTGAGAGCGACACCAGAATCTGCTTGCATGGCTTCAAGGACTTCGCGGGTTTGGTAGGCGGTAGCTTCCAAGGCGGCGCGAGCAATGTGCCCTTTATTCGCATAGCCAGTCAATCCAACGATGATGCCACGCGCATCCGAACGCCAATAAGGGGCAAACAACCCGGAGAACGCAGGCACAAAGTATACACCGCCGTTATCGGCAACTGAATTGGCCAATTTTTCAATGTCGGCAGAAGTTTCTATCAAGTTGATGTTGTCGCGCAGCCACTGCACCAAAGAACCTGTAATGGCAATGGACCCCTCTAAACAATAGATTGGTTGCTGCGATTCGATCTGGTATCCCATGGTGGTCAAGAGGCCTGAATGGGAGGGGACGATATTTGTTCCGGTATTCATCAGCATGAAACAACCAGTTCCGTAGGTGTTTTTTGCCTCGCCTTTCTCGTAGCAGGTCTGTCCGAACAGAGCTGCCTGCTGGTCTCCCAAGACGCCAGAGATCGGTATACCGCGCAATATATCTTCCTGTATGATTCCGAAGTTGCCAGAGGAAGGGCGAATATCTGGCAGAATGGAGCGCGGGATATGAAACGATGCCAACGTGTCCTCATCCCAGTCCAAAGTTTGCAGATTCATGAGCATGGTACGGGATGCGTTGGTCACATCTGTGAGGTGCAACCCGCCTTCAACACCGCCGGTTAGTCGCCAGATTAACCAGGCGTCGATGGTTCCGAAAAGGGCATTGCCTTTGGCGACTTCTTGCGGCAAACCATCCACATTTTCCAACAGCCACTTGATCTTGGTACCGGAAAAATAGGGATTCAGTGGAAGTCCGCAAATATCACGAAATCGGTCGTTGCCATACCCTAGTGCCAACTGCCGGCAAATTTCCGCCGTGCGTGTATCCTGCCAGACAATGGCATTGTGATAAGGCAGGCCGGTGTGTTTGTTCCAGGCAACTGTGGTTTCACGTTGATTGGTGATGCCTACTGCAGAAATGTCGGCAATTTTGGCATTGCCTTTGATCAAGGTGTTTTCAATGACCTCACGCACGCGCTGCCAGATTTCAATGGGGTTGTGTTCAACCCATCCAGCTCTGGGATAAATCTGTTTGTGTTCCTGTTGATCGACACTGATGATCTGGCTATCATGGTCAAAAAGAATACAACGCGAACTGGTCGTTCCCTGGTCAATGGCAGCGATATACTTTGTCATGCCCGCTCTCCTTATTCGGTGTATGGTCTATCGTCAGACACATTATAGCGGAGAATGAGCGAATTTGGTACTTATGGAGTGGCCAAGCGAGCTTCTAGTTGCTCAAACGATGTGATCCAGGCGACCTGTTGCAGGAAGGATTTTAGTGAGGTCGAGTTCTCAAACAACTGCCAAACTGCAGGCCCAACAGGGTCCAGGCCGGCAGCACCGGTTTGTCCGGTCTCTCCCGTAGAAGGTGCATTAACATAGGCGGAGTGGAAGGCAAAATAAGCCTGGTTCAATTTCCTGATGCGATAACCATTCTCCCAAAAGAATAAACGCCGCATTTCCATATATTCTTCAGCCTCTTCGATCCTGCCATCTGCAAGCAGGCGGTCAACCTCAGTGCGTGTCAGGTACATTTCATAAGCAAAATCGAAGGTGGGCTCTTCGTCGGGAGTTGGAGGTGGTAGTTCGATCAGAGGGGTAGTGAGGTTAGGCAGCAGTTCGGGATAGTACAGGGAGATCAATCCATATTGAACTGTGTACCCGACAATGTCGGCGGTGGTTTCATTCATCGTGCGTAATTCGGCGGATGTACCATAATTAATCCCCAGGGGGCGCAGGGTTAAGTAGTTGTGTGCCCATTCGTGAGCAACGGTACTGATCAACCACTCCAAATTGAAGGATTGCAGGACCATGGCGGGATAGGTACCCACCCCGCCAATATCGGTGATATAGGCGGACACATCAAGGTCTTCAGTGATCTGCTGTTCGATGTTTAGCATTGCTTCTAAAGGCAGGTCTGGGGTAAGGCTGAGGTTAGCATCCTGGCGGATTACGTCGCGGGGTGAGACGATCAGTGCTTTTGGGAGCGGCGAAAACCTGAATAGCACGGGAGGTATTGGTTGCCCGCTGAATGATAACTGCTTTTGAGATAGAACCTCACTGATCTGCTGTTCAAAGATGGTTTCAGATACTGAGGCGGACAAGCGGTAGTCTGACTCGGTCTGCTCTAATTCTATAAATAAGTCAAACATCGATATATCATCAGCCTGCATGGCAGGATCTGCGAGGATTTGGTTGATCTGGTTCTCCAGTAACCTGATTTGCCGTGCCAGATGCATGGTTTGATCAATGACACCGCGTGCATTTTCCTGTGACAGCCTTTTGGGCAGGCCAAGCGAATACATTTGCAATTTCTCCCAAACAGCCTCAACAGACCAACCAAAGTACTCAAATTCATGCATGCGGGAATACGCTCGGATCTGTTCAGTCTGTGCATTAATATCGACATTGCTTCTGGTGACCAACAAAGGGATCAATAGCAAGAAGCCAAGAATATACAGGGTAGGTTTGACAGTATTTCTTATCTGCATGCAAGCATTATACCTTTGGGGTGTTTGATGATTCTTAACTCATGGCTAAAAGGTTTATAATAATTTTCATGGTGAACATTACACTAAGGAGCCTCTATGACCTGGTTTGACATTATCGCCATTGTAGTTCTTTTTATCATTTTGGGTCTATCCTACTACTATGGTCGCATGATAATCTTTCCCAAAGTGCACCCTTATGAAGAGGTGTATCAGATCAAGGTAGATGAGGGAACGCTCAATACCATGGATTGGGCGACCTGGGAAAAAGAAGAGATCTGGATCGATTCACCAAAACAATATCAACTGCATGGATACTGGCTTCCGGTGGAAGACGCGCTAGGCACAGTTATCATCGTTCACGGTATCACCGTGAATCTCTACGCTTCTGTCAAGTATATAAAGCCTTTTCGTAAGCGTGGGTTTAACGTGTTGGTGTATGACCATCGTAACCATGGCAAGAGCGGGGGCAATTTCACGACCTTTGGATTCTTAGAAAAGAGAGATCTCAAAGCTGTGGTTGATTGGGTTGAAAGACAAACCGGCCACAGAACAATCATTGGCACCCATGGGGAATCATTGGGGGCGGCTACCTGCTTGCAGCATGCTGCCATCGATCCGAGAGTTTCTTTTGTCATTTCTGATTGCAGTTTTGCCGATTTGGCTGATCTGCTGTATTACCGCCTGCGTAAGGAATATCGTTTGATGGGTTGGATATTAATTCCGATTGCGAGTGTGTTTGTGCGTCTTATGGGTGGTTTTTGGCTCCAGGCCATCTCACCGGTGAAGGCTGTCCAGGATGTCGAAGCACCGGTATTCATCATTCATGGGGCTGAGGATGAATATATACCGCCTTCTCATGCCGAAAGGATTTTCGCTTCGAAAAAAAGGGGTGTGAAAAAATTGTGGCTGGCACTTCATTCTGACCATGCCGAATCACAACCAGTCAACCCGACCTTGTATGACCAAAAGATCGGTGAATTCCTGTCTGACGTTATGGGCTCTAATTTGACAGCGGAAAAAGCTGATGACTGATTTTTTATTGATTCGTCACACAACCACGGATGATGTCGATGACCGTCTGGCAGGCAGGATCGATACACCACTGAATGAAATTGGCTTTGCCAAAGCGAGGCAACTGGCTGACGTTTTTTGTCGTTTAGATATATCTGCTATCTATACCAGTCCAATGCTGCGTACGATGCAGACTGCTGAGGCGCTGGCTGTTGCCTGCGGATTGGCGGTTCAGCCTGATGAGGCATTTATCCAGGTTAATTATGGCGACTGGGAATCCGTTCCTTATGAGGAATTGCAGGAAAATCCAGCATGGCGTTCTTTTATTACCTCTCCTGGGGGCCAGGTGCCGGGCGGGGAACACATCGACGATGTAATTCAAAGAGTAGCGCGTCGGTTAGAAATTTTGTCGGCAAAGCATAATGAAGATGATGTGGCGGTGATTGTGACCCATGGCAGCATTATCCGATTCACCCTTGCCCATTACCTCGGCTTGCCCGCTGGTAAATCCAATCGTTTAAAGGTCTTGCCTGGTTCGGTTAATGGGCTGCGATTGGGTGGCAGAGTGCCAATTGTGTTCAAGTTGAACCATGAATACACGTGACCAGTGGGCAAGGATGCGCCTCATTTCTTGTTTTCTCTGCTGCGGCAATGCCGATTCTGTCATCATCTGTTGCGATTTGCTGTCAAGCATTTTTCCAGGATATTGCCTGTGAAAACGATCCTCGAAACTGAGCACGCACTGGTTATCAAGCACCCATCACCGACGTATCCGCTGCACCTGCTGATCCTGCCCAAAGCCGGTTGGCGCAATTTGTCGGAAGTAGCAGGAACCAGCCGCTTTTGGTCAGAATTGCCTGGCCTGGTTGAGCGTTTGGCTGCTGAGAACAATCTGCACAACAAGGGATACCGCCTGATCATCAACAGCGGTGAATACCAGGATGTTGAATTGCTGCACCTGCATTTTGTTTCTGGTTGCAATCAAGTTGCCCCGATATCATCTGACTTGCCATCTCTTGATTGATATGCAGAGCTAACACATACAGATAAACGACATTAAGCAGACTTTACTGCATGGGTAATGAAGTCAATCTCGATGATGGCGCAATCGAGATTGACTTTGAGGGGTGAAGACTGCTGTTTACTGCTTTTCAACAGCTAATAAACGTGACCTTAAGATCATGAATTGGTCTCTGCTGCCATGGGTGTCTTCTGGATTTGGTGATGGTCTTCAATATTGCGGATGGATGGCACCAGGAATAATACAATGCTCATGAATATGGTATATATTGCGCCGACCATAAACCAGCTTTGAACACCAAAGAACTCAGACACTGGCCCGGCAATCATTAATCCGATCGGTGAAGCGGCTCCTGCCATCGTGCCGATGAGAGCGAATACGCGCCCTTGCATGTTGGGATCAACTGTATCCTGAAATATAGCCAGGAAGGGGCCATTTACAATCGGGTTAAGCAGGGCGAAAATGGCAATGCCTACCACCAACATCCAGAAGGCATTCACCGGGGCTAATGCCATCAGCAAAAGGCCAATGGTTGAAACAGCCAATGCTGCAGAACTTGTGTAGACTTTGCGTTTGAAGCCGCCCCACATGCTCAATATCAGGCTGCCGAGAATGGTTCCAACGCCAAGGGTGGTTTGGATGGTTGCCAGAGCGGCGGCACCCAACCCGAAGGTGTCGCTGACTAGCAAGGGCAATAATGTAAAGGCGGGATTGACGATGGCATTTATGCCGGTAGCAAGAAGAAGCACATACATCATGCCTTTCCATTTGACAACATAGCGTAATCCTTCGCCGACATCGGCAAACATGGTTTTAATAGGGTTGGCGCGCTGTTCATCAGTGGTGACAATTTCTGGTTGGGGGATAGTGACAAAGAACAGGGGGGCGATAGCAATAGCAGCAGATACGACATCTATGAACATGATATCGCCGATTTCCATCAGTTCGATGGCAAGAGCGCCCAAAGGAGCTGCGATGATTGCCAGAAAACCTTGCAGCAACTGGTTAATCCCTTGAATTTTTGTAAAGCGTTCTTTTGGCACCATAAGTGATGTGGATGCAGCCATGGCCGTATAATGAAACGCGCCACCGATCGACCGGCCGAACATCAGCACATAGATGTGCCACAACTGGATAAGATCAAACGCAAACAACAACGCGATCACGAAGGTCAAGAATGCAATCGCACCATCGGCAATGATCATGACTTTCTGGCGGTTCCAGCGATCAACCAACGCCCCTGCGAAAGGCCCCAATATCATCTCAGGCAGATGTCCTACCAATGCGAGTGTAGTCAATACAATAGCGCTGCCGGTTGATTCGGTGATGTACCAGATCAAGGCGAAGCCGACCATTCGGCTGCCGATCAAACTTAATGCCTGACCGATCCAAATGGGAAAGAACGTCCTTCTCCAATGAGGATTTTCTACTTCAGTGAACTGCGTTGCCATGTTAACTTTCCTTTAGTTTTCTTCCGTATAACTGAAAATTATACCTGGAAAATTCAGGAAGTCAATAGCAACTATTGAAATAATTCAACGTACAATAAGAATTATGAATCTTTTGTACGAAATAAATCAACTCTATTCATCCGCTGTAATGAATACAGAATGTGAGGATGCGCCTTTTGGTAGAGCATCTCCAGATTTGACGCTGTCGAGGTTACGAATGGCAGGAATGCTGACCAAGGATACTCCCATGATCAAACAATAGATCCCGCCCGCAAGATACCATGTCTGAACATTGACTTGATCTGCTAATGGTCCTGCGACAATCATCCCGAGAGGGATGGCCGCACGGGCAGTTGTCACCAAAAGAGAAAAAACGCGCCCTTGCATTTCGGGCTCTACAGATTCTTGCAATAAGGCGCTCATCGGGGCATTGAGAAATGGATTGTTCAATCCGAAAATAGCGGCGCCAATGAGTACAAAGAGGTAACGGTTAAAGGGCGCAAAGCCAAAGAAAAGAAAACCCACACCCATCAAACTGACACCCAATGCCATGGTGAACATTTTTCGTTTAAAACCACCCCAGATTGAGATAATTATGGAGCCAACCGCCATGGCGATGCCAATGATGATATTGGTGATGGCCAATACGTCAACGCCGTATTGAAAATCACGGCTAACCATGATGGGGAGCAGATTGAAGGCGGGCAGGATAAAAAAGTTTGATATTGTGGCAAACAAGAATGCCAGCAGGAGGCCCCTCCATTGAATGACATATTGAAAACCGGCTTTCACATCACGGGTGAGGGCCTGTAATGGGCCAGTACTCTTTTCCTGATCAGGTTTTCTATCAGGTTGCGGGATCGCGATGAAAAGCAAGGGGATGATAGCAATCAAAGCAGTCACCATATCGATCAAGAGCACACCACCGATTGATAAGGTCGCTATGGCAATCGCCCCCAAAGCCGGGGTTGCTATCTCCAGCACGCTGTCTAAGAATTGGTTCAAACCCGCGATATTTGTCAGTCGCTCTCTTGGCACCAGCAGCGAGGTGGAGGCTTTCATCGCCGGATTGTGAAATGCGCCGGCGAGAGAGCGGATGAACATCAGGATGTAAATGTGCCATAGTTGCTCGATTTGTAAATAGAACAAGATCGCCATTCCCAGGGTGGCGATCGCAATCAGAGCGTCTGAAAGAATCAAGATTCGGCGTCGATTCCATCGATCTACACAGGCGCCCGCAAAAGGCATAAGTAGCAATTCTGGTACCAAACCGACCAAAGCAGTGATGGTTAAAACTACTGCGCGCTGTGTGGTGGCCGCCAAGTGCCACATAATGGCAAATGTCACAAGCCGACTGCCAAACAGGCTGAAGGATTGGCCAAACCATATCGGGAAAAAAGTTCTACGCCAATTAGGTTTCTCAGATTCTGAGAATTGTGTTGCCACGAGCCCTCCTCTGGCAATTAGGAGAATTATATAGACAAGGGGGATTAGAAAATATTTAACTTAATCCAATGTATTATAATCGACATCACAAATTTGGCAATAGTGAGAAATTAATGGCAGAAAAAATCGCACCAACTACCGTCTGGGAGCCCACTGGCTTTAACATAATGTTGAAACCGGGGGGGGCTGTGTGCAATTTGACCTGTGATCATTGTTATTATCTCTCCAAAGCAGACCTGTATCTTGAAAGCACTTTTCGAATGTCTGATGCACTGCTGGCGTCTTTTACGAAGCAGTACATTGAAGCACAGCATGTGCCGGAAGTTACTTTTGTGTGGCAGGGAGGCGAACCAACTTTGTTGGGTCTTGAGTATTATCGAACAGCACTCTCGCTGCAGCAAAAATTCCGAAAACCCGGTGTAACCATCCGAAATAGCCTGCAAACAAATGGAACTTTGATCAACGAAGAATGGGCGCAATTTTTCAAAGATAATGAATTTCTTGTCGGTATCAGTATTGATGGGCCGGAGGATATTCATGATCGTTATCGTAAAGATAAAGCAGGCAAAGGCAGTTTTGACAGAGTTGTTCGCGGGTTGCGTTGCTTGCAAGAATTCAAGGTGGATTTCAATATCCTCACCTGTGTCAGTATTAACAACGCTGATCGTGGTTTGGAGGTTTATCAGTTCTTTCGAGATGAATTGAACGTGAATTTCCTGCAATTCATACCCATCGTTGAAAGAGACAATCAAACTGGATTTCAAGAGGGCGGTACTTTGACTCAACGGTCACTAACCCCCAATCAATATGCCACTTTCCTTCTGGATATTTTTGATGAATGGGTGCGCCACGATGTGGGCAAGATGTATGTGCAAATTTTTGACACCACATTGGCATCATGGGCAGGAGAACGCCCGGGTTTGTGCATCTTTGAGCCCACCTGCGGGTTGGGATTGGTGCTTGAACATAACGGGGATCTTTATTCATGTGACCATTTTGTGGAACCTGCCCATCGTGTTGGAAATCTATCCAGCAACACCCTGACTGAACTGGTCTATTCTGAGAAGCAATTTGAGTTTGGCATGGCGAAAAGGCAATCCCTCACCCAATATTGCCTGGATTGTGAGTGGTTGTTTGCCTGTCATGGTGGATGTCCAAAGAATCGTGTACGCAAATCTCCACAGGGGGAGGACGGACAAAATTACCTGTGTCCTGCCTACAAAGAATTTTTTGCCTATGTTGACAAACCCATGCGCATCATGGCGAATCTGTTACGGCAGCAAAAAGCGCCTGCCGAGATCATGAAAATGATTGCGCAGAATCCAACGTCGGTTTTGGTAGAAAGACGGCGGGAAGAAACCCCTAAACAAAGACGCCGAAGGCATTAAACAATAAGGCGGATCCAAAATTGTTTGATAAGCTGAGTAGAAGAGTTTTTTAATCTACAGTTAATTATTACAAAAGGTGCAGCTGTACAGAAAAAGGAACCTTTGTGTAGGGAAATGGCGTGCTCAGCAAATATCTGTTAAAGGTTCCAAGAAGGAAATTTGCGTTACAATTAAGGGCATACAGTTGATTCATAAGGTTGAATATGCGGAATTACAAATCCCCTCAAAGTATTATTGACACATACAAGCGCCGCCAAAGGCGGTTGCCGTTGGTGATAGGCATTTTATCCGGCCTGTTGGTTTTGGGCGGCGTTACCCTGATCGTGTTGTCTTTTACGGGTGGTTCTGGTTCCCTGCCTTCGATCGGGTTTCTGTCAACCAAAACCCTGACACCGACCTTGACTTTAACTCAAACGCCTATCCCGCCCACATTGACCCCGACACTAACAACAACGCCGACACTGACACCGACGGTGACGATCACCCCAACTGCCAATGCGCCTTTTGAATACACAGTGCAGGAAGGCGATAACTGTTGGGCTATCGCTGTTGACTTTGAGGTTTCGTTGGCTGTTTTGCAGGCAATCAACAATTTCGGAACCGGGTGTCCGATCAATCCCGGTGATGTGATCCTTATTCCGCCTCCCGGCGCTACGCTGCCCACAATGACGCCGATTCCAGAGGACTTGCCTCGCGGTACTGAAATTGAGTATATTGTGCAAGCCAATGATAGTTTGAGTGGCATTGCCGAGAAATTCAACAGCCTGATTTCGGTGATCATGGAGTTGAATGACCTTGAAGACATTAATTCAATCTTCATTGGACAAATATTAATTATTCCGGTGAATCTGCCGACAGCGACCCCCGAACCTTAAGCTTTTGGGTGAAGTTAATGCAGTTTCTGGTTTAGCTGGTTGTGAATCGATTGAGCCAATGCTTTGAGGTACGGGTCTGTTTCTTGTTCTATGAATTGGCTGAGGGTGGATACATCGCTAAGGTTTGCTTGATTTCCGATAGCAGTGAGTAAATTGCGCAGTAGGCCGTTGCGTTTGGTTCTGGCGATGGGCGTATCTCCAAATCGTTGTTTGAACGTTTGCTGATCCAAAGTCAGGAGTTCTTCATGTTGTATTACCTGCAAGGAACGTTGGGAATCAAACAATGGCTGCGGGTTAGCGTTGGCTGCTTTTTCGTTCCAGGGACAAACCAATTGACAGATGTCGCAGCCAAAAATGGAATCGCCAATTAGTAGAGATTCGTCATGAGAGAAGTCTCCGCGTTTCTCAATGGTCAAGTAGGAGCGGCAGCGACGGGCATCTATGGTGCGATTAGGCAGGATGCACCGGGTGGGGCAGGCGTCAATACATTTGCGGCAGTTGCCGCAAAAATCTGTAGAAAAAGGCTCATCGGGTGTCAATGCAACATTCACAAATATTTCGGCCAGCAGGAAGAAAGAACCATACATTGGATTGATGATCAGGTTATTCTTACCACGCCAGCCAATCCCAGCCCGAATAGCCAGTTCTTGTTCAAGGATGGGTGCAGAATCTGTGAAAATGGCATGATGGACATCCTGTTGAAGATACTCACAAAGCCAGACTACAAATGATGCTAATCTCTCAGGTATTAACCGGTGATAATCGGGTCCCTGGGCATAGGATGCGATGATTTTCACATCCGGTGGCAGATTTACTGGACGAAAGGGTGTGTAGGGGATGCCGACAACGATGATGGATTTTGCATCAGGCAGCATCATGGCTGGATTGGCACGTTTATCCAGTGTGTCAGGCCGGGCGAGATAAACCATACTGGCATGATAACCGGCCTCAATCCATTGTTGATAAAGAGAAAAATTCTCGATCGGTTCAGGTGTGGTTATTCCGCTGAGCACAAAACCGAGATTGGCAAGTGTGGTCTTGATGCTTTTTCCTGTATCTTCTCCAAACAGTTGAGTCATTGCTGCACAATGATCTGGAAGGACACGATGTAAAAGCACTGCGGCGGCAAACCCTGTTCTTCGCGATTGTTGTAAAAACACCAATTGCTAATATAAGTGCCCGGCTCTGCTGGGGCAGTCATCGCGGGGATAGCGATGGCAACCTCTTCACCCGGGGCAACCATGGTCTGTGATCCGTAGGATTCAAGGGTGTATTTCCTTGCGGCAGCAAACGAATTGCCGCTAAGGAAGCGCATCGAATAGCCGTTGTTCCACACATTAGGTCCTACGTTACGAAAACCTACCTGGGCTTCGAATGTTCCCCCCGGTGAATAGATTTGGTCAATCGGCGGAGTGTACAAGACAAGTTGGGCTTGATCAATCAGTTCATTGGGATCACTGTCGGTTGGGGTTGGTTCAATTACGGCTATTGACGTTACAGTAGGTTCTGGTGTAGGGGTTGGGGTGATGGTCGCAGGAGCAAGCGTGGCTGGAACAGTGGTGAACGTTGGTAGTTCTGTTGGTATTGGTGTAATGGTCGGTGCATCTTTGGTTAGTTGTACAAACACGGTTTGGGCTGCTTTGGTGTATCGAAAGATGGGATCTTCATACAGTGTTAATTCACTGGCGACACAAGCTGGTAGCAAAACCAACAAACCAATGACAATGGTTAATCCATACCTTACAAAGGGATTCTTTTCGTTTCTCATGAAGATGATTATACCGAAAAAGATCAGGGTGCAGTGAAGGTGTGTGCATCGCCTGGTGGTGTGAAGGTAAAGCCTGCGTTTGGTTGAAACTGGAAAAAGCTGACCACACCCGGATTGATCTCAATAACCTGCACGTAGTTTTGATCTTCGAAGGTAAAATAGACCTGGTAGTCACCAGCCGGTAAATCACCAATCACAAAGTTTTCCTGGTAATAGGGGTCACTTTTTATGCCTAACATTGTGTAGGTATAGTTGCGCCAGGTTCTGCGGGAATCGAGACTATTGACAGTTACTTCCAATTTTTCAATCGGCCCATTACGCTCATTCAATATACGACCTGCCAATATACCCCATCCTTGGGGCGGTGCAATCCACAATTCCGGGTTGCGGGTTTGAAAGAAATTGTTCAGCCCAACACGAATCTCGAAATGAAGGTGAGGCCCCGTCGTGAATCCTGTGTCGCCTACGATGCCGATGGGGTCATGTGTATCCAGTTCATCGCCAAGGGCAACATCGATACGGTCCATATGGCCATAGACAGTGTAGAGTTGTGAACCTTCATAACCAAAATCGTGTTCAATCACCACTGACAATCCATAAGGATCATTGGGATTGTAGATGCCAAAGTACAATCCTGTGCCTGCCCACACCACCCGGCCAGCCCCTGCCGCCAGAACAGGAGTGCCGCGTGGCGCGGCGATATCTATGCCAGAGTGAACGATATCAGGGCCAAAAAAAGTGACACCATAGCGGTAATTGGGCAGCGGCCAATTGACGGTATTCACAGCGATCGGGCGATAGAAATAAAAATGATCATGTGGTCCGGGTGCCCAGGGAATTTCATACAGAGGGGGTCGCCAGGCAAGATCGTCTGTCGGCAATGGGGTTGGAAATGTCACCGAAAGCGGATCTGATTTGTTCTCAATTGGCACAGCAGTTTGTGAAGGCAGCGTGGCGATGATGTCTTCTACGGAAAGTATGTAGGTTGGGGTTTGCGTTGGCTGCGGGGTGTCGGTAGGTTCCTTTTGTGTTGGTTGCGCCTTTTCAGACGGATAGGTTGACGTTATGGCTGCAGTAATAGCTGAATCTATTTGTTGGGCGCAGCCAACGGCGATTGTCAGCGATAAAAACAAAAAAAAGGCAACGTAACAGAAGTACCTTCTCATGATAACCCGTTCACTCTGTGTCTTCTTCAGCTGGAGTGGGGGTCAGGCGGATGGGTACAACGGAATTGGTGGCTGGCGGCAGCAATGCTTCGGGGGGATACAAATCAAGCAAGGCACTGTCCAGATCCAAAAGCGCCTGGTTGACAAAGACGGTATGTTGGGTGCCAGGGTAGTAGGTGCGCCAGTTGTTTAAGGCAGGCATGCGTACCCAGTCGTATTGCGCTGCCAGTTCGGTGAAATCTACCCAGTAACCAGAAGGAATGTCAGGAGAGTATGAGCCGCCTTGTTCATACGCCTCAGGGCTTCCCATCGAACGCTGGTCAAAGCTCCAGACACGTTCTTGTAATTGCCTTCCGACCGCGCCACTCTGGTTTACAGGGCGCAGGTAGATGCGCCAAAAGACTTTGCCGTCAATATCTTCTCTGGTTATTACCAACCAATCTATGCTTGAAGGGGCGGGGTCTATTTCGAAGGCTCTGCCAGTATAAAACCAATTTTCAATGATATGCGGAGATGAAGGATCGGTGATTGGCATGTAGGCATTATTGAGCGTGGCAAGGAAATCCCAACCAATCAAATCAATAACAGCTTGCTTTAACGCCAAAAAACTACCACTTACATCGTTATGCATGTAAGGATAGGGGGCGTTTATCGCCTGCAGCTGAATCAATCCACTGCGACCATAAGGTATATTCATAGTGTTAACAGTTTGATCGCTCCATTCTGCCGGCGCCATGGGTAGGGTTGCCTGGTTTAGCAAAGGCAATAGGAGATCAAGGTTGTGGGCACCCCAACTGATGCCTGAAATCCGACCAGGCATCAGTTGGTAAGGAAACCACATTGTGCGCGTGTTCCTGTCTGCTATGCCCAATTCAGAACCTGAGCGATTATGTTTAACCATCGCGATATAATAGCTGGTTGGCGAGTGGCTGCCAAAAGAACCTGGCATGAAAGTTAGAGCCTGCGATGCATCCATTGGTGATACTGATACGAGGTTCTGGCCTGCTCCTTGATTGTTGTACCAATATAGTTCACCTTCTCTCGACCAAAAAGGATGAGAGTTGACAACCGCAGGCGCCTGGCTGATATTCATATAACGACCTTCAACTTTATCGAGGTCAGCGACCCAGATTTGTTGCGTGCCGCTTTCGAGCGAGGCATAGGCGATTTTGCGGCCATCAGGTGACCAGGCTGGAAGAAATTCATTGGCCTGGTTAAGCGTTAGTTGCAGTGGTTGCTGATCCAAATTCTTAATTGATTGAAGGAAGATGTCGCGATTTCCATTACGGTCACTGTCGAATACCAGCCATTGATCATCTGGCGACCAACCAGGATTCATATCGTACGCATTAGAGTTCGTGATATTGGTCAACTCATAGGTTTGCAAATCAAGGATATAGATGTCCCATCGCCCGTTTTGATTGGAGGCATAAGCCAGTTTCGATCCATCATTGCTGAATGCCGGGGCAACATCATCCCAGTTTCCATTGGTCAGACGGGTGAGGGGGAAGAAATGGGGGTGGTATATGAATAAATTATGATATACGCCATCCATCATGGATATAGCCAACACACCGATATCATCTAACTCCTGGTCGATTTCCTGGCCCATCTCAATCGGAATAAAAGAAAAGGTTGGGGTGCTTTGCTGTGGTTCTTCTACCGCCGGTTGTTCCTTGGCGAGTGAAATTTCTGGTTCAGGTGTGGATTGGACATCCTCTTGCATTTGCAGGAGGCCATCTGGTACCGGCGTAATGACGGGCCTTTTTTGTGATGTCTCCTGCCAGAGGATGAAGGACAGCAGGCAAACTGCAATGCCGGCAATGAAAAAAAGGAATGACCGAAGTGACGAAGATTCGGTTTTGTGTGTGGTTTTTTTCATGCCAAGCCTGCGTTCACACTAAAATAATTTACGGCATTCCAGGTAATATCTTTTTTCGTGGGCTTCTCCCATTGAAAAGGTCTTACGAGGCAATGCGCCATCCAATATGACAGTTGTGAATAATTCACTTTTCTTCATGGCTGGTAAATAAAAACCGAGATTACCAGATTTTTGCGACAATTTGTCCAGCACATCATCGCCATGGATGTAGTCGATGGTGTCAAATCCGCCTTGCTCTTTCCAATGATCCAAAAAATCCTGCAAGGTGCCAACTGCGAGATTTTTGGTGGGCACTTGAATTTCGATGCCTATATATTCATGGTTTGACAGGAACCCAAACCTCTGTCTATTGTCTGCTGTTTCTCTCTTGACATATTCGATCAACGATTCATAGGTTTTGAATGGTGTTTGTGTGTGTGGGGTGAATGATTGGAAGGCAGTAAGGAAATTTGTACGCGGTTCGCTGACCAGGCGATGAATAGCTTCAAATGTCAGGGCAGGACTGTGAATGTTCTCAATTTCTACCAGGGCATAACGCGCAGGATGCTGCATACCAACGGAGGGTTTGAGTTCTTCCCAAATGGCTTTGGCGGTAGCTAAGGAGTGGTTGCCATCTCCCATCGCGTATAACAAGACCTTGTGAAGTTCAGGTTCTACAGGATATTTGGCGTAGAAAGAATCAGGAGAAGCAAGTTCTCCCAGCGCGTGAGCGACTTGCTGCTGGTGAATGGGCCGGTCAAGCAGATAACCGGAAATATGGCCGCCGTTTTTATTCAAATCAAAATCATACAATCGTGAAAGATGTTGTTTGATGGCTGCGAATGGTTCTATGACAGTCATGTGGGGATCGTCTATTAACACCAGAATATGAGGGAGTTCCAACGGAGCACCGCGGCGGATATTCATGCGGGGCGGTAAACGATCGAGTATGGTGCCTTCGGTGGCGCGTATTAAGGACTGTGAACCTGGTGAATAATCATATTGTTCAAGATCGAGTGCTACGATGAAGCCATATCTGGCAGGATTAGCATCCTCCGCTCCAGTGGAGGGCAGCCGCCTTTCTACCAGTAGAAAACCCCCGTGTTCAACAAATATATCTGCTTCAAGATACTCCTTCATCTTCTTTTGGGTTTGCAGGATGCGCTCTTGGATATCTTCTTCCTCCAGATATACTTCTGGCAGGATCATGCGCAACGTTGAGGGGGCATCACCGACCAGGTTATCCAGCGATTCCCAATACTGTTTTTCGGACGTGTATTGATCACAAGCAACCACCGACCATCTGGTCATATCGACACGTTGTTTGGGGAGAAGAATGGTGGGAACTTGTAGACCGATTTTTGCCATAGAATTCATACATTCACCTTGTACACAAAAGTCTTTTCTGTCCTGGTGGCCAATTAAATTCATTATACTTGACCTCAAAAATAGTACCTATTGCCAAGGCGTACTGGAAGGGATGATGAGAAAAGTGTCATACACTCCCTTGACGCAAAGCCATATCCATCATACAATGCATGCTGCGAAACTCTTGAGAGCTTCGTCTGGTTTAATGTTAAGGAATGTGACAAATTGTTTGAAAATTTATCAGGACGATTAGATCAAATTTTCACCAGCCTGCGCCGAAAGGGAAAACTTTCTGAGCAGGATGTTGATTTTGCTTTGCGAGAGATCCGTTTGGCGTTGCTTGAAGCAGATGTACATTACAACGTTGTCAAACAATTTACCACAAGAATTAAAGAACGCACCGTTGGGCAGACCATATCGAATGCCCTGAATCCAGCCCAACAAATCTTCCGCATTGTGCATGATGAGTTGGTTGCCATGTTGGGTGAACCCGCACCATTGGCTTTCAGCGGTCCGAAACCTCATGTTCTGATGATGGTGGGCTTACAAGGTTCCGGTAAGACGACCGCGGCCGCCAAAATCGCAAAAAGACTGCGCCTCTCAGGTGAGCGCGTGTTATTGGTGGCAGCCGATATCTACCGACCGGCAGCGGTTAAGCAATTGCAGACATTGGGTGAACAAGTCGGCGTGCCTGTCT
>CAYMNB010000002.1:66750-144894 GCA_964391725.1 uncultured Anaerolineaceae bacterium
CCGGCAGCGGTTAAGCAATTGCAGACATTGGGTGAACAAGTCGGCGTGCCTGTCTATAGTGATGAAACCAAAAAACCACCCGCAATTGTGAAGGATGCGTATGATCTGGCAAAGAAGAATGGCACCAGTCTGGTGATTGTAGATACCGCTGGGCGTTCCCAATTGGACGATATGCTCATGGAAGAGCTGGCCAATATCAATAAAAAGGTGCCGGTGAATGAAACGCTGCTGGTGCTTGACGCTATGATTGGGCAGGAAGCATTGCCGATTGCTGAAGGATTTCGTGATTCTATCGCGCTCACAGGCCTAATGCTGACAAAAATGGATGGTGATGCGCGTGGCGGTGCATCCATTTCCATCCGCAGTGTGACTGGTGTTCCCATTAAATTCTTGGGTACGGGCGAAGGCATTGACGCGATCGAGCAATATGATTCATCACGCCTGGCTTCCAGAATCTTGGGGATGGGTGACGTGATTGGCTTGATCGAAAAAGTGGAAACCACTTTTGAAGCAGATGAGGCGGAGATCAATGCGGAGCGCCTGCTAAAGGGCGAATTCAACCTGGAGGATTTTGCTGAACAGTTGCGGCAGGTAAGGAAAATGGGGCCTTTTTCGCAAATATTGAGCATGCTTCCCGGTGTGAACCAGCAGATGATGTCCCAAATTGACGGTCAACAAGCAGAGAAAGAACTATCCAAAACAGAAGCTATCATCAATTCAATGACGAAGAAAGAAAGGCAGAATCCGGTATTATTAAATGCCAGCCGAAGGCGACGCATTGCGAGTGGATCTGGCACAACTGTACAGGATGTGAACCGGTTGATGAAACAATTCCGTGAGTCGCAGAAATTGATGAAACGATTGAAAAAAACAGGTGGACGCGGTATGATTCCGAAAGACCTGTTCCAATGAACATGTCAGCAATAAGCAAGCAGGTTTGTGCGGCCTTCTCCGCAACCTCCAAAACTGCCGGGTTTGCGCAGATATGAAAAGATGAAGCATAAATATACAGGAGATTTATAAAGAAATGGTACGAATTCGTTTACGACGTGTTGGGGCAACAAATCAACCCTCTTATCGCATTGTGGTGGCTGACAAAGAAAGCCCTCGTGATGGGAAGTTCCTTGAAATTCTGGGGCATTACAATCCTCGTACTGAGCCATTCACTTTTGAAGTGCAGGAAGATCGTGTCTATGATTGGATGCTGAAAGGTGCACAACCCAGCGACTCTGTGGCGCAACTGTTCACCAGTGTGGGCTTGATGGAACGTTATCAGCGTGTCAAAGATGGCGAGGATGCTGAACAAGTGTTGAAAGAAGCCGAAGAGTTTTACGCCAATCGCCAGGTGTCACCAAAAACAAGGCATGATTAGCCTTCTCGATCAAAGTAAGGGGGAATTTGATGGTGACAATTTTGGATTGAGGAAGGTATATTGTGAAAGAATTAATTGATTATATCGCCAGGTCTCTGACTGATGAACCTGAGCGAGTGAAGGTAACGCAGAAGCGCGCCGGCAATCGTGCGCGCATCGAGTTGCAGGTTGACAAACAGGATATGGGACGCGTCATTGGCAAAGGCGGCAAGGTAGCAAATTCCATGCGTGTCTTGCTTCGTGTCGCTGCAGCGCGCGAAGGCGCTCAGGCATCTTTGTTTGTTGTTGAACCTGAGTTATGAAGCGGCAAAGCACCGGTTCAGTGCGGAAATCAAAACAATCAGCAGGCTTAGCATCGATTGACAAGCCTGCTTCTCCTTTTGAACGGGGATATGTGGCGATTGGCAAATTTCGCCGCAGCCATGGTGTGCAGGGAGACATTGTTTTTGAGATTTTCACTGATTTTCCAGAACGCATAGAACCAGGCCTGCAGGTGTTTGTTGGCGAGGAGTTAACAGCCAAAACAGTTACCACGCTCAGGCCGCATCAGAATGGCTTAATCCTGCACCTGGATGGGTACACCAATCCTGAAGAAGCAGCAGCCCTTACGAACATGGTTGTTTTTCTGCCGATTGACCAGTTACCACCGCTCCCAGATGATGAGTTTTATCATCACGAGTTGTTAGGACTGACGGTGGTTGATGTTGACGGTGCAGAACTGGGGGTTTTGGAAGAGATTCTGGAAACCGGGGCGAATGATGTTTTTCTGATTCGTGACCGGTTCGGCAAAGAATTGCTGCTGCCAGATATTGATTCTGTTGTTCTCAAGATTCAACCGAAGCAAAGGAAAATTGTCGTTCAGCCACCGGAATGGTATTGAAAAATAGGTGATAGGCGGGGACATGGACAATAGAGCCTATTGGGTAGCATTTAACACAGTGAAAGGCATTGGCGCTGTCAGACTGAGGCTGTTGTTGGACCACTTCGGCGATCTTTCTCTTGCCTGGCAAGCACCCCAAGAGGCTTTTGTCGCAGCCGGGATCAATAACACGGTGTCTGATGCGATACTGCAAAGGCGCAGTTCTCTGAATGTGGAAGAATATTGGGAAAAAATCCAGGCGGCCGGTATCAATATCCTGACCTGGGATGACGAAGGCTATCCCAACCGCTTACGCGAAATTGATCAACCACCACCGGTACTGTATTATCGGGGAAGCCTCGTTTTTGAGGATGAATGGTCGGTCGCTATTGTTGGCACCCGCAGACTCACCTCGTATGGCCGCCAGGTAACGGAAGAATTGGCCGCCTCTTTGGCACGAAATGGCATCACCGTTATCAGCGGTATGGCCCGCGGGGTAGATTCAGTAGCGCATCAGGCGGCGTTGGATAATGGCGGGCGCACGATTGCTGTATTGGGTTGCGGTGTAGAAACCATCTACCCGCCAGAGAATCGTCAACTTGCTGAAAAGATTATGTCAGCAGGCTGTTTGTTGTCGGATTATGCGCCGGGAACGCCGCCAGACGCAAAGAACTTTCCCCCGCGCAACCGGATTATTTCTGGATTAGGCTTGGCAACCGTGGTGGTGGAGGCTGGCGAGCGCAGCGGTGCTTTGATCACCGCTTCCTTTGCGGTTGACCAGGGGCGTGAGGTGTATGCAGTGCCAGGTCCCATTTATGCACCACAAAGTAAAGGCACCAACAAATTAATCATGCAAGGAGCTCAACCATACATTTCACCAGAAGACCTGTTGTCTCTGTTGAACCTGGAAATGGTGGAAGAGCAAAAAACTGTGCGAACCACGTTTGAGATTGATCCGTTCGAACGAGATATTATCAAAATCATCATGAACGAACCTTTGCACATCGATGATATTTGTGCAAAGAGTAACCAAAGCATTAACATCGTCTCTGCGGCGTTGGTGATGATGGAATTGAAGGGACTGGTGCGGCAGGATGGCAATATGAATTACCAGGCCATTATGGAATCAAGACCTTTGTATGACGATTCAGACGGAAAGTGAGGAAATTGGTGATGAGAAAACCGGATTTTTACGCAGTTATCATGGCGGGCGGTGGCGGCACCCGACTTTGGCCCTTATCGAGGCAGAATCGGCCGAAACAAATGCTTTCGCTGGACGGTAAGCGCACCCTTTTTCAACATTCCGTCGACCGGCTGAAAAGCGTCTTTGATCCTGACCATATCTACATTGTTACTGTGCAGGATCAGGTTGAAGAATTGCAGCGGGAGTGCCCGCAAATTCCACAAGAGAATTACCTGATCGAACCAATGCCGCGCGGGACAGCTTCGGTGGTAGGATATGCTTGTGTTGTGATTAAGAAAAGGGATCCGAATGCAGTCATGGCTGTGTTGACCGCAGATCACTATATTGAGAATCGCTCGCTGTTCCTCAAGTTATTGCAACAGGCTTACGAGCTTGCCCGGCAAAATTACCTGGTTACGTTGGGGATAGAACCGACCTATCCAGCAACGGGGTATGGTTATCTTCAGCAGGGAGAGGAAATCAATGGGTTGAATGGTTCGAAGGCCTTTATGGTCAAACGTTTCCGCGAAAAACCTGATCTGGAGACCGCCCAAGAATATGTTGATTCCGGGTTATTTTATTGGAATTCTGGTATGTTTGTGTGGCATGTAGAAGAAATCTGGCGCCAATTCTCTCTGCATATGCCGCAGCTAAGGCGCTTGCTGCAGTGGATCTCAGATGGCCTGGGAACTGATGAGGAAAAAGCCGTTATCGGCCAATTGTGGCCCACCATCAATCCGGAAACGATCGACTATGGCATCATGGAAGAAGCGGACAATGTTGTCATGATCCAGACAGCCAATTTGGGATGGAATGACATTGGCAGCTGGGATTCTCTGGATGCGGTCTTGAAAAAAGATGAAAATAGTAATATCCTAATAGCCGCGTCTCACATAGGCTTTGATACAGAAGATTCTGTCATCTGCAGCGACGGAACTGGCCGACTGATCGTTACGATCGGTACGGATGAGATCATTATTGTGGATACAAAAGACGCATTATTGGTTTGTAAGAAAGATGATGCACAAAAAGTAAAAGATATGGTACAGCATCTAAAACGTTTGGGTTTGGAGCAGTATCTGTAAGTAGAGGAGTTTTATTGGTGGAAACGTATTGTGTAAAATGCCATGAAAAGCAAGAAATGTTGAATCCGGAACCGGCTTTTAATAAGGCGGGGGCACCTGTCACCAAAGGCGTGTGCAGTGTTTGCGGAACAAAGATGAATCGCATGGGACGTACCCCGGCGCATGAAGGCATGCAGCCATCAGAAGAAATTATCAAAGCGAAAAAAACTTCACGGCGGAATGGGAAATTGGTGATTGTGGAATCACCTGCCAAAGCGAGAACCGTGGGGAGGTATCTCGGTAAAGGCTATACTGTAAAAGCCTCCGTTGGGCATGTACGTGATCTGTTACGCTCACAGCTTTCAGTGGATGTTGACAATGACTTCACACCCAAATACCGGGTACCGAATGATAAGCGTGATGTTGTGAAAACCTTAAAAAAAGAAGCACGACGATCCAGTGAGATCTATCTCGCTACTGACCCTGACCGTGAGGGCGAGGCGATTGCCTGGCACTTGCAGGAGGCGTTGGAACTCGAGGATGAATTGACAAAACGCGTTGTTTTCCATGAAATTACAAAAGATGCCATCCACGAAGCCTTTTCACAGCCAAGGGACATCGACATGAATCTGGTTGATGCCCAGCAGGCAAGGCGGGTATTGGACCGGCTGGTGGGTTATAGCCTCAGCCCGCTGCTTTGGCAAAAAGTGCGCAGCCGCCTATCAGCTGGCAGGGTGCAATCGGTGGCGCTGCGGCTGATCGTTGAACGAGAAAGGGAAATTGACAATTTCGTTTCAGAAGAATACTGGTCGATTCATGCCCTGGTGAAACAACTGGAATCGAATGAAGATGATGCCTTTCTGTTGAAGTTGGCGAAGATCAACGGAGCGGATTTCAGGCTTGGCAACCAGCAGGTTGTCGACGATCTGTTGGGTGACATGCAGAAGGCACATTATGTTGTCCTGGGGGTCAAGAAAAGTGAAAGGAAACGAAACCCGTCGGGCCCGTTCACGACCAGCAGTTTACAACAGGAAGCGTCGCGCAAACTTGGTTTTAATACCAATAAAACCATGCGCATTGCTCAACAGCTGTATGAAGGTATTGAACTTGGTTCAGGCGAACAAACCGGTCTCATCACTTATATGCGTACGGACAGCATGAACGTATCATCCTCGGCGCAAGAAGAAGCCCGACAGGTAATCGTAAACCGTTTTGGGCAAGAATTTTTGCCGGAATCAGCACCTGTATACAAAACCAAAGCGCAGGGAGCACAGGAAGCACACGAGGCAATCAGGCCAACCAGCACAATGCGGAGTCCCAAGTCGTTGAAAGAAGTACTAACCAAAGATCAGCACAAATTGTATCAATTGATCTGGCAGAGATTTTTAGCTTCACAGATGGAACCTGCTGTATTCAGCACAATCAGTGTTGAGGTGGAAGGAAAAGGCGACAATAGCTATCTTCTCAGGGCTTCGGGGCAGGTGTTGAAGTTTGCCGGCTTTTTGAAGGTGTATGAAGAGGGGATTGACGAAGATGCGGCCAATGGTGAAGAGAATATTGCCATCCCTGTGGACTTGAGTGATGGGGAATTGTTGGATTTGTTAAAACTGCAACCTGAACAGCACTTTACACAACCGCCGCCCCGCTATACAGAGGCGAGCCTTGTGCGCGCGATGGAAGAAAATGGCATTGGCAGACCTTCCACTTACGCGCCGACTATTCACACCATTCAAACCAGGAATTATGTATACCGTGAAGAGAAACGATTATTCCCTACCGAAACCGGCATTCTGGTCAATGATTTGTTGGTCGATTATTTTGATGATCTCATCAATGTCGGCTTCACCAGCCAGATGGAAAACGAGCTGGACGAAATTTCCATGGGCAAACAAGAATGGCATCATGTGGTGGCTGATTTTTACCAGCAATTTTTGCCGGATCTTGAAAAAGCCAGACAAGAAATGCCGGAGGAAAAACTGGAACCTGAGAAGGTGGGGCGCGATTGCCCAGAATGCGGTCACGAACTGGTCATCCGATGGGGCAGGTTTGGTAAATTCATCAGCTGCAGCGACTTTCCCACCTGCCGATATACAGAACCGTGGTTAGAAAAGATCGGTGTATCTTGTCCGGAATGCGAAACAGGTGAAGTGGTTAAACGAAGGACAAAGAAAGGCCGCACTTTCTACGGCTGCTCACGCTATCCTGACTGTCAATTCACCAGTTGGAAACAGCCATTGGCAGCAAAATGCCCTCATTGCGGCGGCACGCTGGTAATCAATAATAAGCGTGAGGCGGTTTGCCTCGCATGCGGTGAGAAGGTAGAATTGGCTGAGGTTTTAGAAACTAATTCGGCTGAGTAATGTAACGGGCATAAAACTTGCAAAAAGGATAGGTGAATGGCATCCCCTATCCTTTTTGTATAGTAAGTAATAGGTAAGGGTTCTGGTTTTGTTATTCCTGGTAATTTGACTACAATTATTTAATGAAAGCTCTTGCAGCGGAACGATAGTGAAGGAGTCAGTAATGCTCGAGAAAATCAAGGAATTTATCCAAAAACCGATCGGCATCGCCGTCAGCGGCTTTGTGGTTGGTTTGTTTTTTGGTTTGGTTGTTTTGGGATGGTGGTTGTGGCCAGTACGATGGTATGATGCTGGCCTGCCAGATTTGCATGAAGACCTGCGGGTTCAGGTGATGGAGCAAGCAGTTAATGCCTTTGCTGAGACCGCAGATGAAGATGCTGCGATACAGGTGTATCTGGGGTTTGGCGCGAAGGCAGCCGATACCTATCTGCTCATGAGAGAGAACGATGAGATCATAGCGGAAAATTTGATGAAATTTGATCGGTTACTTGAATCTACCGGCAATCTGCCCAAGGGGGTGGATTTTGTTGCCGAAGACGAACAACCTTTGGATGCCGTAGAGGAACAGCCTGCGGATGTCGCGGAAGAACAGCCTGCGGTTGTGGGCGAAGAAATCTCCGAAGAAGTTGGCGTTATTGCTGAAGAAACTGAGCCGGTCAGTGATAGTCGTGCTTTACGCACCATCGGTACTTTGCTGGGAATATTTCTCATTTTCCTGGTTTTGGGCGGCGTGGTATTAATCTATCTGTTCTTTATCCGTGGTAATAAAAATCCGTTTTCAAAGCCGGGTAGAGGCAGAGAACAAGAAAGAGATCGTTCATCAATTCAGCAAACCGCACAAGATTATGATGACGATATGATCCTTTTTGATGATGAATTTGAGGAGGACGTCTATGATGAGACGATCCAGGCTTCTTCTGACGAATTCTTCCATCAGGAGCCAGAACGCAAACCCCGTGTGGCCCCCATCCAGCGTTCGGTGACCTATGTGCACAGCGACACCGGCATCAATGATCTTGACACACAATATGCCCTGAAAGCTCTTGAAGATCCGAGCAGGACAGTGATGGAATATGGTGTTTCGATGTCTAATTCGCACACTGTTAATGGTGTAAAGTATGCGCTGGCTTTTGACATTTTTATGTTCAGCCATCCAGAACAAAAGCAAAAAACCAGGGTTTTGATCACAAAAGACCAGTTTAAAAAGCCGGAAGCATTGCAGATGTATGAGGGAAAAGGTGAGCCAGTGGCTATCCAGGATTTCAATGTATTTACCCTGGAGACACAACAATATCGCCTAAATGGCAGCATCATCGAGGCGATCTACTCGGTAGACCAGACCACAGGTGAGACCTATTTACAGCAAATGACCATTGACCTGGTCGCCCACTATCTATAATCACCGATTAGATATCAAAAAAGCGCATCATCGATGATGCGCTTTTTTTGTCGTTACTTTATGTCAACAATTTTGACCGTGTATTGTCCAGTAGGGCTGTCGACGACAACCGCATCGCCAACTTTTTTGTCCAACAAGGCTTTACCAATGGGAGACGAAAAGGATATTCTGCCATTGGCAGGATCTGCTTCTTTGGAACCCACAATGGTGTATTCATCAGTTGGAAAATCGTCTTCCTGGATGACGACTGTGTTACCGATGGTGACGATGTTGGTATTCTTCTCCAACTGGTCAATGATCACCACGTTGTTTAGAGCGGCTTCCAATTCCTTAATTCGGCCTTCCAAAAAAGCTTGATCTTCTTTGGCGGACACATAATCGGCGTTTTCTGATAGGTCGCCCATTTGAATGGCGGCACGCAGTCGTTTGGCAATTTCTTCCCGTGCCGGGCCTTTCAGCCTTTCCAATTCTGCTTGTAATTCTTTTTCACCCTGTTTGGTTAAGTATGAAACATCTGCCATGGAAACCACCTTTATTTTTCTATCAATAATGAATGTCTAAGTAATTCTATCACTAAGGGTTGATATCATTATTAAATATTTTCTGATGTTCATCAATCGCATAGCGATCTGTCATCCCGGCAATATAGTCACAAACCGTACGTTCAAGACCTACCTTAGGAATGCGCGTTTGTATGTGTTCAGGCAATATAGTTGGTTTTTCTATAAATTGCTGGAACAAATCTGTGATGATTTTTTCCGCTTTGACTGTCATACGCATCACCCGGGAATGCTGGTATAGATTTTCGAATAGATAGTCTTTCAGAGCCCGGTTTTGTTGCGTCAAAACGTCATCATAACCGACAGTATAGGATGTATGCTTTATGATTTTTTCTCGATTTGTCAGGTGGTAGTGGTTGATGGTAAGTTCTGTATGTTCCAGCAGTTGATGAATTTCGTAGCCGATCAGTCCACGGATAATCTGGTGGCGCTGCCGATCAGTCAACATACCTTCATCTGTTACAGCGGATTGATGGAATGCAGCCTGCCAGAGAGCAAGGTGTTTCAATGAGTCTGGTGTCAACATGCCTGAGCGTAGGCCATCATCCAGGTCATGTGCGGTGTAAGCGAGGGAATCTGCCACATCAGCGATCTGGGCTTCGATATGCCCCTGTGTGGTTTTGGTCTCATAACTATTCGCTTTTGCCTTATGTTTGGTGATGCCTTCCAGGGTCTCATAAGTGAGGTTGAGGCCTTCAAAATGGGGGTATCTCTGTTCCAGTTCAGTAACAACCCGGTAGGTTTGGCGGTTGTGTTCAAATCCTCCATGAGTGGCCATGAGTTGATCTAAGATTTCTTCACCAGCATGGCCGAAAGGGGGATGACCGATGTCATGTACCAGGCAGATAGCTTCTGTCAGGTCAACATTCGCGGCTAACCCCAAGGCAATCGATCTACCGATTTGGGCTACCTCCAGGGTGTGAGTGAGTCTTGTCCGGTAATGATCTCCCTCATAGTTGATGAATACCTGGGTTTTGTATTCCAACCGGCGAAACGCTGTGGTGTGTAGAATGCGGTCCCGGTCACGTTGATATTCAGTGCGATATTTTGGCGGGGCTTCATCATACATTCGGCCTTTTGAGGAGGCGCTGAGTGTAGCATAAGGAGCGAGATGTTCGTGCTCCCACTGTTCTATTTGCTGTCGAGTGATAAGCATGGATATTCAGTTTCCTTCAGTGATGGTGGTTCCGATTGTTTGACCAAGGAGAGCTTTGGTGATATTGCCTGCTGCGAGCCCTGAAAAAATCTGTATCTCGATACCTGGAAAGCGGTTGACAACGGACACCATTGTTTCTACCTTGCTTAACATACCCCCGGTTACGTCTGTAGCAAGGGCAGCCCCAAGATGCTTGGCTATTACCGGAAAGGTTTGCGTTGTTATCTCGTGAATGATGTGTTCTTGTGCGGGGAAGTCCTGCCAGATGCCTGGCTCGATACCTGCCAACAATATTTTTTCAGGGTGTAGTATATGGAGAAGGCGGATGAAAATTTCTTCGGTCGAAATAATTGTGCCGCCCAGAATCCCGTCGAAAATCACATCTCCATACACAAGCGGTATAAAATGATGCTGCAAAGCTTCCAATAATGGTCTGGTTTGCCAATGCGTAATCTTTTTGCCAGAAGATATGGCGGCAGAAGATAGGGGGAATGGAATCACGGGTAACCCGGCTTGATGACATTCTTTTACAACAATGAGGTTCAGTTCTCTGGCAGCCTGCCACACCTGGAAAAAACCTTGCCAGCCTTTCTGATTGTGAACGCCTTCACGGGTTCCGAATTGGTGGGCAACCGAATGGCCATAGGAGCCCGAGCCATGTCCAATCACGAGTTGTAGATCGGGTGTATTTTCTATGATTTCTTTTATTTCACCGACTGCCTGGCGGATAATGTCCAGGCGGGGAGTGTTAGGTTTGTCTTTTTCGGTGATCAGCGAACCACCCAATTTCAGAAAGACCAGTGATTTTGCAGTTTCATTCATACCTGAATTGTACACTGACTTAATTGATGCTCCCATGGTCAGTCGCAATAGGGGTGGTCATTATCTGTACCCCTCCTGCATTTTCCAGTGACGAACCCACGAAATCTTCTTTATCCGGAGAGCAAAGGGCAATGATAATCCCACCACGACCTCCACCTGAGAGTTTGGCACCCCACGCACCAGCTTTTATAGCCGTGTCAACAAGTCTATCCAACACAGGGTCTGATACGCCTAAATCGCGCAATAATTGATGGTTTTTGCGCATAGACATACCGGCAAAGGGGAAGTTGCTGCTCTGAAGTGCCTGAACGCCCTCAAGACAGGTTTCTTCGATTGCAGTAAAAATACTTGTGACAGTTTGAGGCTGATCTACCAACTTTTGCCTGACATAGGCAACGGTTTCATGGGTGGGGGTTGTGTGTCCGCTGTTGGCAATTACAAGAATTGCTTCACCGGTGATGGAAAAGGTTTGCAGAGGTTGGTTCTTTTTGAAAATAACTGGCTGTTCAAAACAAACCACGGTATTGTCGATGCCAGATGGTGTACCATGGTGGATTTTCTCCACCTCATGGACCAATTCTGAAAGGATCTGCGGTGAGAAATCTATTTTGTGGAATTGAAAAAGGCTTCGCAGCAGTGAGGCTGTTACCGCCGCACCTGAGCCCATTCCGCTGCTTATCGGTATTTGTGATTCAATACTGATGGTGATGGGCGACAGGGCAACGTGCGGGTGCCGGGCATAAAATAAATCTATGGTGAATTTTAAAGGGTGGCTATCAGCGAGGTCTGCATAATCAGCATCAAGATCAATCATCGGCGCAACGATGTGCGTGCCCAAACTGTAATATCTATTGCCAATACTGCTGGTTGCGCGGATGGCAGGCAGCGGGATGGCAGCTGCCTTATAGCCATGAACCACAGCATGTTCGCCAAATAATATTACCTTCCCGGGTGCTGAAGCGGATATCATTTGCTTGTTGCTTTAGAGCAGATAGAAAAGGATGATCACAGAAATTCCCCAAAGCAGGAGTGTGATCTGCAGGGGGCGATCTGTCATCAGAATTTCTTCGGGAGCGCCACCCACTCCTGTAAATTCGAGGAGGTAGTTGTAGCGGAAGATTCCATAGACCACGAACGGCACAGTGAGCAGCATATTAAAGTTGCCGCTGACGCTGGGAGCAGATATGGTGTACAGGCTATAGGCCATCAGGGTTGCAGATGAAACTATGGTTAAATACTTGTCAATCAAGTCGATGGAATAACCGCGTAATGATTTTCGATGGTTTTCTGCAGAAAGCTGTAGTGAAACCAGTTCTGCGCGGCGTTTGCCGAAACCGATGTAGAGAGCCAGAAGTCCGGTACACATATAGAGCCAGGGCGAGAATCGTTCTACCTGAATCAAGGTAACACCGGCGCCAACCCGCAGCAGGAACCCTGATGCCAGTACCATGACATCGATGATCGGCTGGTTTTTGAGAAACGAAGAGTAGGCCAGTTGAATGATCACATAGGTTAGCATCACCAAGAAAAATGCAGTGGAAAGGAAAAATCCGCTTGTGAGACTGATTACTCCTAATAAGGCTGAGGCAGCAATAGCAATAGGAATCGGCAGTTTGCCTGAAGCTATGGGGCGGTGTTGTTTGCGAGGATGCTGGCGGTCTGCTTCAATGTCCAACAGGTCATTCATGAGGTAAACCGCACTGGAAAGCAAGCAGAACAGGATCACGCCTGCCAGCGTTCGCAATACGCCCTGCCAGTTAAATAACTGGCGATCAAAGATGAGGGCGGCAAACAAGATGATATTCTTGACCCATTGGTAAGGCCGCATAGAGCGCAACAGTGCTTTAAACATGGGAATATATTATCATTAAATAATGATACAAAAGAACAAACAACACCATAGTAAACGAATACCGGAGCAGCGATAATGGCAAACAATAACCGCCTTGATAACGAATTGGTAAAAAGAAATCTTGTCGAGAGCCGTACGCTTGCTCAACGCATGATCATGGCAGGTGGAGTGAGGGTGGATAATGTTGTTCACCTGAAACCTTCCCACCGCGTTAGTGATGACAGCCGTATTGAAGTGACAGGGAAACCGCGGTTCGTGTCTCGTGGGGGGTTGAAGCTGGAACCCGCCTTGCATTCTTTTGGATTGACCAACTTAATCGGAAAGATTTGTGCCGATGTTGGTGCTTCCACGGGAGGATTCACTGATTGCCTGTTGCAGCATGGCGCAGGCAAGGTATATGCGATTGACGTTGGCTATGGCATCTTGCATTGGCACTTGCGCAATGATCCGCGCGTGATCGTGATGGAGCGAACCAATGCCCGGTATCTCAATAGTCTACCTGAACGAATTCACCTGGCAACGATTGACGCCTCCTTCATCTCGTTGAAAATTTTACTACCAGTGGTCAAAGGATGGTTCCAAAACCAGCCTGGCAACATTGTAGCCTTAATCAAGCCGCAATTTGAGGCTGGTCGGAAAGCTGCTGCCAAACATGATGGTGTAATTCTGGATGCTGAAGTACATAAAAAAGTATTGCGTGAGGTATTATCTTTTGGTGATGACATTGGCTTCAGCATCCATGGATTGATCCAATCGCCCATTAAAGGCCCCAAAGGGAATATCGAGTATTTGACTCACTTTGTGATAAACGGTGAGCGGGAGGACTCCCCACCTATCGATGACTTAATCAGCGATGTGTTTATAGACGCCTGAGAAAATTATCAGCCTCCTGTAACTGTTGGATAGGCCAAAGTCAAGTAAAATAAAGGGTGCTTTATGCGCCTTGATTAAGGTAAACTTGGAAGGTTATGACCACACATATAAGAAATTTCTGCATTATCGCCCATATTGACCATGGTAAATCGACCCTGGCTGATCGAATGCTGCAGTTGACTGGCACTGTTTCTGACCGTGAGATGAAGGAACAGGTGTTGGACGCTATGGACCTTGAACGTGAAAAAGGCGTCACCATCAAAGCGTCTGCGGTGCGTATGGTATATGCGGCGCAGGATGGCAACGAATATCATCTCAATTTGATCGATACGCCGGGTCATGTCGATTTTGGCTATGAGGTCAGCCGTGCTTTGGCAGCCTGTGAAGGGGCCTTGCTGGTGGTGGATGCTTCGCAGGGGATTGAGGCGCAGACATTGGCAAACCTGTACCTGGCGCTTGAGGCAGACCTTGAGATTATCCCGGTGATCAACAAAATTGATTTAATCTCGGCTCGTGTCGATGAAGTGGCAGAGGATATCAGCATCCTGCTGGGGGTTGACCCGGATGAAATTATCAGGATCTCTGCCAAACAAGGAATCAATGTAGAAGCAGTGCTGGAAGCGATCGTTGAGAAAATACCGCCACCGCAGGGTAATCCTGATGGGGCCTTGAAGGCTCTGGTTTTCGATTCTCATTATGATTCTTACAAAGGCACTGTGGCCTATGTCCGCATTGTAGACGGGCAGCTCAGACATACTGATGAATTGATGGTTATGTCAAATAAAACCGCCATCAAGCCAGTCGAAATCGGTTATTTTGCGCCTGCCATGAAACCAACCACGTTGCTTGACAATGCAGAAGTGGGGTATGTTGCTACTGGACTCAAAACAGTATCGGAATGTCGGGTAGGTGATACGATAACGCTGTTGAGAAATCCAGCCGACGAGCCTCTGGCAGGCTATCGTCAGGCGAAACCAATGGTGTATGCTGGCATCTATCCGGTGGATGGTGAAGATTACATAGATTTAAAAGAATCATTGGCGAAATTGCAAATGAATGACGCGGCCCTGGTATATGAACCGGAGACCTCACAGGCGTTGAATTTTGGTTTTCGCTGTGGATTTTTGGGTTTGTTTCACATGGAGATCATACAGGAGCGATTAGAGCGCGAGTATGATCTTGATATCGTCATAACAGCACCATCGGTTGAGTACCGTGTTGTGATGACGACCGGTGAAGAAGTTTATCTCGACTCTCCGGCAGAACTGCCGGACGAGGGTGGAATTACCGAGATTGCTGAACCCTGGATGCGGTTGCAGATCTTCACCCCCACGGAATTCTACGGCACGGTGATGGATTTGACGACAAAACGGCGTGGTGAATTTATTGAGCAGGAGTATCCTTCGCCGAACCGTGTTCAGTTGACCTACGAGATACCTCTTTCTGAGTTGATCGTGGACTTCTTCGACGATCTAAAGTCAAGAACCCGAGGATATGCCTCCATGGATTACAGCTTTGCCGAATACCGGGCGGGCGATCTGGTTAAAATGGAAATATTGGTTACAGGGGAATCTGTTGATGCGCTGGCAACCATTGTTCACCGGGAAGATGCCTACCATCGCGGGCAATCATTGGTCAGTCGATTAAAGAAGATCATACCCCGTCAGATGTTCGATGTGGCGATACAGGCATATTCAGGTGGAAGGGTTATTTCCCGCGCCAATGTCAAAGCACTGCGCAAAGATGTGCTTGCGAAATGTTATGGCGGTGATATCACCCGTAAGAAAAAGCTGCTTGAAAAGCAAAAGAAGGGCAAAAAGCGCATGAAGATGGTGGGAAATGTCGAAATTCCCCAGGAAGCCTTCATGGCGGTATTGAAGTTGGGGGATGAGTGACCTTTCCAAAAACGAGAACCAACCGCTGGCATAAATGGCTGCCGGGAATCATCATTTCATTGGCTGTCATTATTGCGTTGGCTTTTGTGGTGGACTGGGGTCAGTTTTGGGTTTCATTCCGCCAGGTACGAATCACAACGGTTGCAAGCCTTGCGCTGCTAAGTTTTTTTTCTTTGGTATTCAGGTCATTGGCATGGCGCAGTTTGCTGGAAAACAGATTGTCTGTGATTGATGCATTTTTCTGCGAAAATATAGGCTATTTGCTGAATAATTTGCTGCCTTTTCGCCTGGGCGAACTGGCGAGAGCTGTTGTTGGCGCTGAAAGAGCGGGTGGGACGATTGGTTTTGTCCTGCCCTCCATCTTGGTGGAGCGTTTGATCGATATTGGATTTGGTGCTTTGACCTTATTAATAGCTTTGCCGTTCATCATCGGTGGAGAATTCGTCACATCTTCCGCTATTATCGCTATCATATTGGTGGGAACAGCCATTACCGGGATTATCTTTTTTGTGAAATATCTGCGAATATTTCAGAATATTGTTCATTGTTTGTTTGCCAGGTTTGAAACCGTCGAACAAAAATTATTGCACGCGTTGGACCAAATCCATGGGGGTTTGCATTCGTCGTTGCGCAGAAAAAGTATCTTCCTTGCGATTTTCTGGCTTGTTCTGACCTGGGCAGGCTATTGGGCTTCATTTTTCGTAGCCGTCAGAACAGCCGCTCCTCAGGCTCCATTCGCCTGGGCGCTTTTTGTGGGCGGCGTTGTGTCATTGGGGATTGCGGTTCCTTCCGCTCCAGGCAACATTGGGGTTTGGGAGGCTGCCTTTGTGGGTGCCATGGCGATTCTGGGGGTTGAATATTCAACGGCTTTGGCTGGCGCCATAATCATGCATCTGGTTGCATATCTGGTGACTGGCACAGCAGGTATAGCCGGTATCATTCTATATGGCGAGAGTTTTCATTCTATACTGATGAAAGTGAAAAAGCACAAGGTCAGTGATGAGGAAATACTGATGGGAGATCAACAATGAATAGGTCGTATTTGATTACAGGCGGGGCGGGATTCATTGGCTCCAATTATGCGGCAAGATTGCTTGAACGCGGCGAGAATGTCACTATTTTTGATAACCTTGTTCGCTCCGGCACAGAAAGTAACATCAAATGGCTTCAAGAAAAATATGGTGCTAATTCATTCGAATGGATACGCGAAGATGTTCGTAATGCTGCCGCAGTTGATAAAGCAGTCAAAAATGCCGATGTCGTTGTACATCTGGCAGGACAGGTAGCGGTGACATCATCGGTGATAGACCCCATGTATGACTTTTCTGTGAACGCAGGGGGAACTTTAACCGTGTTAGAAGCGGTTCGTAAGGCAGGACACCGGCCTATCGTGATCTATTCGTCGACCAACAAGGTCTATGGCGGTATGGAAAATATGACATTGATCGAAGAGGATCATGCTTACCGTTACAAAGATTTTCCTCTCGGCATTTCTGAAGACCAGCCGTTGGATTTTCATTCGCCGTATGGCTGCTCAAAAGGCGCTGGTGATCAGTATGTGCGCGATTATGCGCGCATCTATGGGATTCCGACGGTCGTTATGCGCCAAAGCTGTATTTACGGGACAAGACAATTCGGTGTGGAAGATCAGGGCTGGGTAGCCTGGTTCATCATTGCAGCAATCGTCGGTCGTCCAATCACCATTTATGGTGACGGAAAACAGGTGCGTGATGTATTGTTCATTGACGATTTGATGAATGCCTATGATCTTGCGGTCGACAACATCGATAAAGCCGCTGGCGAGATTTTCAATGTGGGTGGCGGACCTCGCAACACTATGTCAATTTGGGCAGAATTCCACGCTTATCTTGAACAGTTAATTGACAGAGAAATTCCAGTGACATGGAGCGATTGGCGGCCGGGAGACCAGAAAATTTATGTATCTGATATCCGCAAAGCCAAGAAAATTATCCAATGGGAGCCCAAAGTCGGTGTGGAGGAGGGTATTACCAGACTTTTTAATTGGGTACGCGAGTACAAATCTTTGTTTGAAAATAACGAGCAATGAAAATTCTGATTGTTTTGACCTACTACCGGCCGCATACAAGCGGTTTGACGATTTATGCTGAACGATTGGCCAAAGCTTTTGCAGATTTGGGGCACCAGGTTACGGTGCTAACCTCCCAATTTGATGCCGCCACTGCGCTTGATGAGGTTGTTGATGGGGTGAGGATTATTCGCGTTCCGGTTGTATTCAGGCTTAGCAAAGGGGTGATCATGCCCAGGTTTGGCTATTGGGCGACAAAACTGGTGAAATCACACGACGTAGTACAGCTTCATTTACCGCAATTCGATGCGGCCGGTGTGGCACTGCGGGGGCGCCTTCTGAAAAAACCCACGATCATCACTTACCATTGCGATTTGTTGATGCCGCCTGGATTGATCAGCAAAGCCGCCAATATCGCGGTTTCTTTTGCCAACCGTTTGGCTGCGCTCTTTACCCACGGTTTTGTGGCATATACAGAAGATTTCGCGATCCATAGTCCCTATCTGAACAGCAATTTGGGCAAAGTTGAAGTGATTCAACCGCCGGTTGTTATGCCGTCTGTGTCGCGTGATGCCGTCGAGGCATTCAGGACGGATCATCAACTTGACGACCACCAACCAATCATCGGCATGGCCAGTCGTTTTGCCTCTGAAAAGGGCATCGGGGTCTTGCTTGAGTCTTTGGAAATCTTAAAAGAAAAATATCCGCAATTTAAGGTACTTTTCGCAGGCACCTACAAGAATGTCATGGGGGAAGAAGCCTACTTTGAGCGTTTGTATCCCATCATTGAACAGTATGAGCAGTCCGGTCAATGGGAGTTTCTGGGGAATTTATCGCCTGAACAAATGGCTGCTTTTTATCCTAATCTTGATATGGTTGTGGTTCCCAGCCTTAATTCCACAGAATCATTTGGTCTGGTGCAAATTGAGGCGATGATTCACGGAACCCCTTCCATCGCGTCAGATTTGCCGGGCGTTCGCCAGCCGGTGTTACAGCACCAAATGGGAAAGGTCGTACCGATTGGTGATTCAAAAGCGTTGGCAGAGGCCATCATCGATATCGCTAACAACAAACAAGCGTATATCAAAGCCCCGCAACCTATTGCCGAATTCTATGATCCGCTAACAGTTGCTTCACGTTACGAGCAATTGTTCAAACGGTTGTTGCAGGAGATTCGCTGACCTATGTCGACCAAAGACTATCTCTGGCTGAATCTTCGTGAACTGCCCTATTTTAGGGGAGCGTTGCGGGCTGTAGAAGGTAGTTTCTATGAGCAGTTTGCGCTAAACAACCCTGTACTCGATCTTGGGTGCGGGGACGGTCAATTCACGGCGATTACCTTTGATCAGCCTATGGATGTGGGAATCGATCCCTGGCTTGAGCCATTGAGGGAGGCTAGAAAGCGTGATGCTTATCGTCATGTCATTATGAATGAAGGGGCATGTTTCCCGGTTCCAGACAGTTATTTTGCCACCGTCATTTCGAATTCTGTTCTCGAGCATGTGGAAAACCTGGCGCCTGTGTTAGAAGAAGTTGCGCGCGTATTGAAACCGGGTGGGCAATTTCTCTTCTGTGTGCCAAACCATCAGTTTCTGAGCAATTTGTCGATTGGCAAATTCTCGGATCACATTGGTTTGAAAAAACTGGCGAATAGTTACCGTACGTGGTTCAATAAAATCTCAAGGCACTATCACTGCGATTCGCCGGAGATTTGGGAACAGCGGGTAAAGGAGGCAGGCTTTGACCTCGAGCGGTGGTGGCATTATTATTCGCCCAAATCGCTCGCTATGCTGGAATGGGGGCATTACTTCGGACTGCCTTCCTGGATCATTCACCGAATAACAGGCCGTTGGATCCTGGTTCCTGCCAAATGGAACCTGTGGTTGACCAGGAAAATCGTAGAAAAGTCGTATGGTGAGAAAACTGATAATGACCCGAAAGGTGCGTATACTTTCTATGTCGCCAGGCGAAAATCATAACGGTGGTTTGCATTCATGAAGGATTCATTGCTTATGAAACAGCTTAATATCACGTTAACTGAACAAGAGAAAAGCGTATGACTACAGAACCCAGCCTTCTAGATTTTTTGGTAGCCAAGATTCAGTTTTGGAAGAAAAGTGAGATTGATTTCTCAAAGTATTTACGATTCGAAACAATTACCCCAGAAGTTGTTGATGAAGAGGGTAGTGACATTATTGCACAAGAATTGAAGGCTTTAACTCTTAACCCTCCAGGCGAAACCGCGGAATTGAGTGTTTCAAAAAAAACCAGAAAATGGGATTTTGCCACTTTTCCCTGGCGATTGCTGGTTAGTCTCACGTTTATCTTGACAGGCCAAAGTCTTATGGAGCCGCCTGAGCCAGACTGGCAATTGGCACTGGCATTCTATCTAATCGCTGCTGGCTTATTGGTGTGGAGCTTTCTGAAAAAAGAACTCGCTGTCAAAGAAAAGAAAATCAGACTAACGAATAATTTTGACAGTATTGTTCGGCCTGTCTTTCTGCTGGGCAGCATACCTTTTCTGTTGACGGCTTTTTTGTTGATGGGGTTGAACCGGTTTACTTTTGTAAATTTAACAGCGTGGCTTGTTGGCATACTTTTTGTTATTACAGGTTTTTGGGCGGATGTGCCCGATCTTCTGACGATATGGAAGCAAAAATTTTCTAAAGCTTTCAACAACAGAGGTGTACGCATTCGCATCCGCTGGTGGGATGTGCTGTTGGTTTTGACCGCCGTGTTGATCATTTTCTTCCGAACCCATCAATTGCAGCAGGTGCCGGCAGAAATGTTCAGTGACCATGCTGAGAAGTTGCTGGATGTCCAGGATGTTTTGGATGGTATTTATCCGATCTATTTCCCCCGCAATACAGGCCGTGAAGGCTTTCAAATGTATCTTTCTGCCTTTGTTGCCAGATACCTGGGCGTTGGTATAACATCAATGACGTTGAAAATCGGCACTGTTTTGATGGGCTTGCTCATGCTTCCTTATATGTATTTATTGGGGAAAGAGCTATTCAATAAACGGGTCGGATTTTATGCTTTGCTGTTTATCGGCGTTGCATATTGGCCCAATGTGATTGCGAGGGTTGGCTTGCGCTATATCTTGTATGCTGCTTTCACAGCACCAACTTTGTATCACTTACTGAGAGGTCTGCGCCATCAAAATCGCAATGACTTTATCATCGCCGGTATTTTTCTTGGGCTGGGGTTGCATGGTTACACCTCGTTTCGATTTGTGCCGATTGCGGTTGTTCTAACCATAGCTCTTTACTGGCTTCATCACCTTAAGCAGAAAAAATTGATTAACAACGCTCTCTTTGGGTTACTCATCATAGCGCTGGTCAGCCTGGTGATATTCTTGCCCTTGCTTCGCTATTGGGTGGACAATCCGTCTTTGTTCAGTTACCGAATGGCGACCAGACTGGGTACAGCCGAAAGAGACTATCCCGGCAATCCAATTGTTATTTTCCTGCAAAATTTGCTTGACGCAAGTTTGATGTTCTTTAGCGATGGGGGACATATCTGGGTGCATTCTGTGATTAAGCGACCTGCGCTTGATTTTGTGTCGGCCGGTTTTTATTTTGTCGGGGTTCTTTATGCCCTTCTCTCATACATTAAGCAAAGATCGTGGGAAAAGATGAGCATATTGGTTGCTATTCCATTGTTACTGATGCCATCTATACTTTCGCTGGCTTTCCCCGAGGAAAACCCGAGTTTGAATCGCCCTGCGGCTGCGATGGTGCCTGTTTTCCTGCTGGCTGGGGTAGGTATGGATGCTATTCTGGGCTCAATGAAAAAGGCCTTCAAGTCCAAAGGCGGCAGCTTGTTTGTGGCTTTTCTAACGGTAATTTTGCTTTTTATCTCTGCTTCTGCTAACTATGGTTTGGTGTTTGATAAATATGCGCAGCAATTCCGCCTTGGTGCCTGGAATACCAGTGATATCGGCCGAGTGATCGACAACTATGCCAACTCTGTTGGCGATTATGAATCTGCTTATGTCATCCCCTATCCACATTGGGTAGATACAAGGCTTGTCGGGATCAACGCGGGCCAGCCACGAAAAGATTATGCCCTACCGCGCGATATGATCGAACAGGTGACGGAAATTCCTGGACAAAAACTGTTCATCTTTCGTTATGATGACAGAGAAGCATTTGATACCCTGACCAACATCTATCCTATTGGCATCCTTTCCTATTTCGAGTCTGAACTTCCAGGCAGAGATTTTTATATGCTTCTGGTGCCATAACAAAGCAGGCAGGATTTTATGGAAAAACCCTCACTCATGAAAGATAATAGAAAATCAAGTTTTGCGAACCTGTTATGGGTCATCCTGCTTGTAGGGGTTGTAGTCTTCGGTGGTTATTTGCGAACACTGGGCATGGATTGGGATGATGGCGAGTATTTGCATCCGGATGAACGGTTTTTGACTTTCGTGGTCTCCTCGATCCAGCCCAATGATGGCCCGCGTGATTTTTTCAATACAGAGCTGTCAACGATGAATCCGGGCAACGTCGGTTATCGCTTCTATGTGTATGGAACCTTACCGCTGTTTGTCAATCGCTTTGTCAGTGATTTTCTTAGCAGCAGCGGATTGGATATGATGCTCCTGGGCCGTGAAGCTACCGGTTGGAACATGTATTTAACGGGGCGCTATATATCGGCGGTTTTGGATACATTTACCATCGTAATAACCTTCCTCATCGGGATGAAACTATTCAAGAAAATGTGGGCGGCGGTGTTAGCGGCTGGATTGTACGCCTTTACCGCCTTGCCGATCCAGTTATCTCATTACTTCACCGTTGATATCATGGCGAACTTCTTCAGCATGGCGGCAGTTTATTTTGCGGTGTTAGTGATGCAGGGTGAATCCTTTGGCAAAGTGATTGGGGAGGATGATGAGGGGTCATTCCTTCGGAAGTTGGGAAAATATACTGGGAGAAATTGGCGGGACATTATCCATTTTTTCCTTTTTGGTGTGTCTTTCGGTCTGGCCATGGCATGCAAAATCAGCGTTCTTCCGATAGCCCTCTTAGTTGTGGTTGCTGTGCTTGTGCGCTATTTCCGGCTTCCACAGGATGAACGTGACTATGTGATTCCTCTGTTCATTTTTGGGGTTGTATTTGCCGGAATCATCTCATTTCTGGCGTTCCGAATTGGTCAGCCATATGCTTTCACGGGCCCAGGGTTTCTACATATGGTTCCAGATAAAGCCTGGATCGAGACTTTACAGAATCTTGAAGGGCAGAGCAAAGGGTTGGTGGATTTCCCGCCAGCATTACAATGGTCACGGCGGCCGATCACCTTTGGTTTTAAAAACCTGACAGTGTGGGGATTGGGCCTTCCCTTGGGGATCGCTGCCTGGGCAGCTTTTGTTTTGATGAGTATCCAGATCCTGCGCGGTAAGTGGAAAGACCATCTCCTCATATGGACCATCACGGTGATATTCTTTGTGTGGCAGTCGGTCAACTTTACCTCCAGCATGCGCTATTATCTGCAAATTTATGTGACACTGGCAATTATTGGGGCGTGGGGATGTATGTGTCTCTTTGGCTATTTCAAGGCACATAAACCGAAACTCCTCTTCTTGCCCATCGTAATCACGGCAATCGTCTTTTTGGGCACACTCGCCTATGGGTTTGCCTTTTCACGTATCTATACAAGACCTGCAACCAGGGTGGAAGCCTCTGACTGGTATTACCAGAATATACCAGGCCCCGTCAATGTCATTATTGAGACTGATGACGGTGAGAAGCAGCAAGTCCTGCCATACGAGGCGGGGCTGCGAATAAGCAGCGATTTACCAGCGGTGTGGTCATTTATTGCGCAGGACACCACGCGGGTGAATCAACTCAACTTTGACCATATCCGCCAGGAATATGTCAACCAGCCTGAATATACCGGGATAGAAGTGTTGATATCATCTGATATCGAAGGGGAAGATGTGGTTGGATACGGTGAACTGTGGGGGGAATTTGGTTGGGAGCAGCATCAGTTTGGCACTCAACAGGCGGTCAATTTTCAATTTCCGGTTGATCTCGTGGCGGATCAACGATATTTTCTATGGGTGAAGCCGGCGGGCGACGATATCCACGTGCGTTTATCTGGGGTAGCGAAATTGTTGGATAGTTCAATTGGTGTGAATGGTAAATCATTCATCATTCTGCCTGAGTTTGTAGAACCGATCACTCAGCAACAGCCAAAGCTTTTCACTTTTCAGTCTATGTTTGAAGGTGAGATCATCCAGATTCATATTCCTCATATCGTTGATACCGCTGGACTGGACAATGATCAGGTATTAGAGGTGAAGGTGTTTACGGGAGGCAGGCAGGTGTCTGCTTCGGTTATCTGCTCGTTTGCCCCGGTCACCGATGCGCGCGGAGAAGAATATGTCTTTGTATTCGAACCGGGTATACTCGTCAACCGGGGTGATTCCGTCGAGATCGAATTCTCGTTTGGGGGTGAAGGTGGAGTTGCTCTTTACGGCAGCAAACAAGCCAATGAAAGTTCCTGGGATGATGTGGTGCCGTTGCGGCGTCAGGGGTATGATCCATTTTATGAGGTAAGCGGTGTCTATAGAACCAACCTGAACTTTGAAATGTATTGGAATGATGATGAAAGCAAGCGGGAGAGATTCTTAACCATTATCGACCAGGCCGACATCATCATGATGACCTCCAATCGGCAATGGGGCACAACGACACGCGTGCCTGAACGTTATCCGATGACGACCATGTATTACCGGGAATTAATCGGCTGTCCACCTGAAAAGGAAGTGTTTTGGTGTTATGCGGTGGCTGAACCGGGCATGTTTGAAGGAAACCTTGGCTTCCGGCTTAAAGAGGTCTTTCAGAGCAATCCCAATATCGGATCCATTGCATTCAATACGCAATTTGCTGAAGAAGCCTTCACTGTTTACGATCATCCAAAGGTACTGGTTTTTGAAAAGACCGACGATTATGACCGTGCGAAAGTGGCAGACCTTTTTTATGCGGTTGATCTGAACAATGTTGTACACATGATCCCGGCG
Organism: uncultured Anaerolineaceae bacterium; assembly: GCA_964391725.1. Taxonomy (GTDB): domain Bacteria; phylum Chloroflexota; class Anaerolineae; order Anaerolineales; family Anaerolineaceae; genus SpSt-1165. Next base: position 91,223 of record CAYMNB010000002.1, read on the forward strand.
GATGTACCACTGCGGCCAAAGAATCTGTTATTGCCTTCTGGGCGCCTGGCTGGACAGAGGTCTGGGGGCACCTGGGCAGATCTATATCCACCTCAATCTCTGCTAAATCAATCACCATTGGCGGCGGCAGTGGTCTGGTACCTGGCAATTGCCCTATTGGGGGTGATATCTTACCCGATTACACGCATTGTCTTCTCTGGCTTGCATGCCAAAGGATATGCGGTCAGCCGCATGGTTGGGCTGGTATTATTCGCTTGGTTGAGCTGGGTGGCTGGTTCTGCGGGCATTCCTTTGACGCGGTTGGCGGTCTGGCTAATTCTTGTGGCGTATGCAGCAATGAATGGTTGGCTATTTGTTTGCAACCGTACCCTCATCATTGATGAAATCAAGCAGCATAGACAGGACATATTTCGCATTGAAATCATTGGCCTGGCTTTCTTCCTGGCATTCCTGCTTGTTCGTGTTGGCAATCCGGATTTGTGGCACCCTTACAAAGGCGGCGAAAAGCCGATGGATTTTGCGTACCTGAATGCTGTGTTGAAGAGTACTACATTCCCGCCTTATGATCCCTGGTTTGCTGGTGGTTACATCAATTACTACTACTATGGTTTCGTTATTGTCGGTATGCCGATCAAGGCACTGGGGATCAATCCTGCGATTGCTTACAACCTGGTTTTGGCCAGCCTGTTCAGCATCATGGGCCTGATTGCCTATGTCATTGGTGCTACTGTCACCTCTGAGCTCTTTGTCCACCAGAACAGAGATAAAACTTCAACCGCAGTTCGCAACCTGCCGTTGGTTGGCGGGCTCATCACTGCAATCTTTTCACTGGTGATCGGCAATCTTGGTACGGTACAAATGATCTTCCGCGGATTGACACGGCTGGGGGCGGGCGAAGTGGGTATGGGTTTTGGCCACCAGTTCATGGCTTTGGTAAAAGGCTTTTCTAAACTTGTATCGGGTCAACGCATGCCTTTTTATCCGGGTGATTGGTACTGGATCCCCAGTCGTATGATCCCGGGTGAACCAATCACAGAATTTCCTTACTTCACTTTCCTGTACGCCGATCTTCATGCACATTTGCTGGCGATGCCGATCACATTGTTGGTGGTTGCCTGGTGCCTGTCGCTTCTAAAGAATCGATTGCGATGGAATGGAAAGTTCAACTGGGCTAACATGGTTATCACCATCGGCGTTGGCGCTGTCATTGTTGGTTCGTTGCGCCCAACCAACACCTGGGATCTGCCGGTATTTCTTGTTTTGGCGATGTTGAGCCTGGGCTATTCCTTGCTGAAACACTTGAATTTGAGGTTCACGAAGGAAACACCAATTGTGGACGGCAAGGCAAAGAAAATTCTTTTGTCAATATTATTGGTCAGTGGCTTTGCCATTCTGGCCATACTGTTCTACGAGCCATTTTCCTACTGGTATGGTGCCGGTTACACATCGGTCAAGCCATGGCAAGGTGATCATACTCCCATCGGCTCGTATGTTATGCATTGGGGCATATTTCTAACATTGATTTTGGTTTGGTTTGGCCATGAAACCATTCAGTGGCTGGCATCGGTGCCTGTGTCTGCGCTGCGCCAACTAATTCTTTATCGAGTGTGGCTCTATGTGGGGGTTGCCCTGGCAGTCTTTGTGCTGGTCGGCTTATTAGTAGCAGGCGTTTCTATCATTGTCATTGCACTCCCGTTGGCAATTTGGGCGGGGCTCTTGCTGCTGCGCAAACAACAATCTGATGTGAAGAAGTTTTTATATTTCATCACTGGCACAGCCCTTTTCTTGACCATTGCCGTTGAGGTTATTGTATTAGAGGGCGATATCGGACGCATGAATACGGTCTTCAAATTCTATTTACAGGCTTGGAATTTGTTTGCCATCGCTGCCGCAGCAGGCCTGACCTGGTTTATTTCTTGGCTCATTCCTGCCGAAGAAAATCGTGCCAGTGATTCCATCCTGCTCACGGTATTCAGCGTTTTGTTGGTCTCAGGATTGTTATTCCCGATCCTGGCAAGCCACGACAAGATCACTGACCGGATGGCAGAAGACGCACCGCATACAATCGACGGCAGCGCTTATATGGAATATGCAGAATTCAATGATCAGGGCGTGGTGTATTCATTGGCAGAGGATGCTGCCACCATCCAATGGCTTCAGGAGAATGTAGAAGGATCTCCGGTGATTATGGAAGGGCATGCGCCGGAATACCGCTGGGGCAGCCGTTTTTCCATCAACACCGGATTGCCGGCAGTGGTTGGCTGGAACTGGCACCAACGACAGCAAAAAGGCTATATGGAAACGAATGCCGTACAGCGCAGGGTGGATGATGTTAATTTGTTCTATACAACCACTGACTTGACCACGATCAGGCAGCTGATGCTGCGGTATGGTTTTGGTTACATCATTGTGGGAGAGCTGGAACGAGTTAATTATCCAGAAGATGGCTTGAGGAAATTCGTAGAATATGACGGAGAACTTTGGGCCAGTGTATTCTCTGTTGGTAATACCACGGTGTATAAAGTGTTAGAATAAGCCTATCATTTTTGAGGGAACCATGCTTGATTTTTTGCTTTGGTACATTCTCGTCACATTGATTGGTTTGATCACGTTTCCGCTGAGTTTCGTATTATTGAAACAACTGCGGGACCGTGGTTTTGCAGTTGCCAGAGTTCTGGGTTTATTGATCTGGGGATATCTTTTTTGGATACTGGGGATTTTGGGGATCATCGCCAACAATCTGGGGGGAGTGCTGTTCGCATTGGTTTTATTACTTACCGCCAACATTGTTGTGTTTGTGAAGAATGCCCACGCAATCAAGCAGTGGGTGAGAGAGCATTGGCGTTTGATGGTGCTGGTAGAAGTGGTCTTTTTGGTCGCTTTTGGCTTCTGGGCGTTGGTACGCGCTGCCAACCCGGCTTTACTCGGCACGGAAAAACCGATGGAATTGGCATTCATTAATGCCATCCTGAAATCGCCACAAATGCCGCCCAACGATCCCTGGCTTTCCGGTTACTCTATATCCTATTATTACTTCGGATACCTGATTGTCTCAATGCTGATTCGTATGACAGGCACGATCACTACAGTCGCCTTTAACTTGATGGTCGCACTTCTGTTTGGACTGGTGGCAGTCACCAGTTTTGGACTGCTGAACAACCTCCTGGCCCACAAAAAAGGAGCAGGACAGAAAACCGGCCTGTCACCTGTATGGGGCCTTTTGGCGCCACTGTACATTCTGTTTGTCAGTAACGCCCAGGGATTGCTGGAAGTGCTGCATGCGGGCGGTGTGGGCTGGTCACAAAATCCGGATGGCAGTTGGTTTTCATCTTTCTGGAGTTGGCTGGACATCCCTGATGTGAATCGTGCACCTTCTCTGCCCTTTCAATGGCGGCCTAACCGCAGTGGTGGCTGGTGGTGGTGGCAAGCTTCAAGGGTGGTGCAGGATTTTAAGGCAAACGATGTAAGAGAATTGGTCATTGATGAGTTTCCCCAATTCAGTTACATATTGGCAGACCTGCATCCGCATGTTCTGACCATGCCGGTGGTTCTATTGGCATTGACGGTTCTTTTGAATATCTTCATGGGTTTACTCCCGAAGGCAGACGAGAAATTGGGTATCATCGCCGGAGCCGATAGCATCCTCAAAAAAGAAATCGATTGGCAGACCTTGTGGCATAAGCTGTTTATTGCACAATGGCTCAAGCAACCTTTGTTCTGGCTGCTGACCCTGATCCTGGGTGGGATTGCTTTCTTCAATACCTGGGACTTTCCTATCTATTTGGGGCTGTTCTCTGTAGGTGTGCTAACATTTAACACCGTTGCTTATGGCTGGTCAAAACATCGAATTATTGAATTTGTTGAAACCTTCCTTCTGGCAGCTTTTCTGAGTGTCTTTTTATACTTGCCTTACTTTTTGGGTTTCGGTTCCCAGGCAGGCGGTTTTTTGCCCAGCGTGATCTTCTACACCAAAGGCATTTATTTCTGGATCATGTTCGTATCCTTATTGGGTCCCATCCTGCTATGGCTGTTCCGGACCGCAAAGAAGAAAGATATTGGGTTTCATGCGCAATTTGGAGTGGTGAGTGCCGTCAGCATTGTTGGGGGACTGTGGCTGTTTTCCTATGCGTTCGCGGGAATTTTACTTTTCATTGCACCATTGCTGCCGTCTCAAAGGCTGCAAACCAATAGCAATTTATTCTTCTGGCTTCAGGGTGGCATAGAGGGCGGCACATTGCTGCTGGAATCGCTTACCAGAAGGTTCACGGATCCGCTGACCTGGATCACATTGGGATTCATGCTGGTGTTGGTGGCTGGTTTGTTATTTGCTACGAAAAAAAGCAAGCAAAAAGGACTTGAAAACCTCAAAAAGCCATACTTCTGGCAGCAGGACGAAGCAGATCATAAAGCCACAGTATTTGTGTTGCTGCTGGTCTTATTAGGTGTTGGGTTAACACTTGTACCCGAGTTTATCTACTTGTTGGATCAATTCGGTACCCGTATGAATACGATTTTCAAATTTTATTTTCAAACCTGGATTGTTTGGGGTATCGCGGCTGCCTATGCTACAGTTATGATCTTGCGGGAATCGCGTGGTGTGGCGGGCTTACTGGCGAAAACTCTCATCGTTGCCACGATATTGATAGGGCTAATTTATCCGTACTTTGCTATTAAGGACGTGACCCATAATTTCCAACCACGCATCTACTCACAAGTAGGTGAGTTGCAGCCAGACTGGTCGTTGGATGGCGCCTTGTATCTAAAGCGCAGTCTGCCGGATGAAATGGCAGCTATTGGCTGGCTGGCAGAAGCGCCTTTGGGCACGGTAGCCGAAGCGATAGGAGGCAGTTACACGAATTTTGCGCGGGTGTCCACCTATTCTGGTCAACCGACCGTGTTGGGTTGGCCGGGACACCAGAGCCAATGGCGCGGGGGGGCAGCAGAGATGGGTACGCGTGAGTCTGATATCGAGTTGTTATACCGGTCTGGGCAGTGGGATACTGTCCGAACCATATTGGATCAGTATGGCATTCGCTATGTATTTTTGAGCGATCTGGAGTATTCAAAATACAATGCCTCCACCAAGGTGTTCGATGCCTACTTAACCCCTTTGTTTGTCAGCGGGAATGTCATTATTTATGGATATGATGCCGTACCCTGAGTCATGTTAGGATAAATGTATGCACGAAGATCAGAAATCAACAAACCAACCCGTTTTTCCGCTGTGGCTGATTTTTTTGCCTTTTATTTTGGGATTGTTGGTCCGTTTCAGCGGATTGGGGCATCCTTTTTTGGACAATGTGGAAGCGAACGTTGCCATGGGTGTCCGAGAAATGGTGATGGAGTCAGGCGGTATTGTCACCCAGCCATTGTATTCACAGATTACCGGCGTGTTGTTCTGGTTGTTTGAGGATACTAATTTCCTCGCCAGGTTCCTGCCTGCTCTTGCGGGCAGTCTTTTGGTGTTATTTCCCTGGTTTTTTGGAAACAATATCACAAATCGGCAAAAACTGATATTCTCGGTTGGGCTGGCGCTCGATCCTGCATTAATGGCAGCCTCGAAAACTGGCAGCAGCCTTATTCTGGCGGTGTTTGCGATGGCTGTTTTGTTGCTGGCGTTTTCCAAAAAGCAGCCGGTATTGTTGGGCGTGTCTTTCGCTGCCTTGCTGCTTACGGGCAATTATTTTCTGACCGGGCTGATCATTTTGGCCGTCACGCTGCTGTGGATGCTGAAGAAATCCGATAGATCTGAAGAATTAAAGCAGGAAGTGCTGCGATCTGGTTGGAAGAAGGCGCTATTATCTTTTGCGATAAGTTACGTATTGATGGCATCGTTTGGCTTTTTGCAGCCATCTGGCATTGGGGCAGGTTTTCAGGACATAGCCAGATTGCTGGGTAATTCAGATCCCTATAGAGTGCCAATAGGCGTCGGGGCAATAATTTTTGCTCTTGTTATCTATGAGCTATTCCCGCTGGTGGTGAGTATTTTATCAATCACCGTCTACCGGCGTGAAATAACCGCGCTGCCAGCTTTTTGCCTGCGTTGGCTTGTGGTGGGTTTGGTGGTGATTCTTTTAAATGCCAATCGTACAGCGCTGGACCTGGCGTGGATCAGTATTCCCTTGTGGATGGTGGCATCTTTTGGCATAGAAAAAATAGTTTCTGGCATTGAGAAGATTCAGCCTCTCGCCGTAGCCGCAGCAGGCTTCTATCTATTGCTATTAGGGTTCGTCTTGTTCACATGGGTTGGCGCGGTGAATATCGAATTTGATCCGCAACGGTTGCTGATCCGTGTGGGATTGATTGTCGGTGGTTTGTTGTTGGTTATGATCTCTTATTGGCTCACCAGGTTTTCATGGGATATTAAGACGGCGAATCAGGGGTTGTTGATCGGGTTAGGCAGTGTGTTATTGCTGTTTGGATTGCTCACCCAAAGCTGGCACAGCGCTAATTGGGGCGATCAACCTCAAAATGAGCTTTGGCGCATGGGCAGTTATCCTGTAGATGCTGACAGGTTGTTGGGTTCGATCGAGGATATATCTGAGATGAATCGAGGACGGCGTCAGGGTCAGGAGGTGCTTATGTTCGCACTTGACCTGCCCGCCGTGGAATGGCATTTACGGCAGCAGAAAGTCAGTAATGTGATCAACCTGTCTGGCGCGAGTGCGCCTGATATGATCCTTAGCGACATGGTGGAGCCAGAATTCTGGAGAGCGGAATATGCGGGGCAAGATTTTCTCCTGGGTGCAACGCCTGACTGGTCCTTATTAACATGGCGTGAATGGCAGCAATGGATCATCTTCAGAAATTTACCCGTTTATTCCCAGCAATGGGGTATTTTGTGGGTGCGTACTGATCTGTTTCCAAGCGCAACCGTTAGTCAATAATTAAGAAAGTGATTTTTTTCTCATGACATTTTCCGCAATCGCCATTGATGGCCCGGCTGCTTCTGGCAAATCAACCGCAGCAGAGACGCTTGCCAGGCGCTTGGGTTACCTTTATTTTGATACCGGCGTAATGTATCGGGCAATTACCCTGGCAGCATTGCGCAGGCTTGATGGTGTTGATTCAGAAAACGATGTTGTTCAGCTTGCCAGTCAAATGATCATTGATGTCAGACCACCTTCGATTGACGATGGTCGGGCTTGTGATGTGCTGCTGGATGGTGAGGATGTAACCTGGCAGATTCGTGCTGAGGATGTAAATTGTAACGTGTCGGTGGTGTCAGCTTATCCGGGCGTGCGAGAATCAATGACCCGGCAGCAGCGCAGGATTGGTGAACGCGGCCATGTCGTGATGGTGGGGCGTGACATCGGTACTGTGGTCATGCCCGATGCTGACGCGAAATTCTACATCGACGCATCCGCCGAAGTACGGGCGCAGCGGCGGTATGATGAGATGATCGCGCGTGGGGATGATGTAGAATTTCAAGATATATTATTATCAATAAAAAATCGAGATCAGATTGATTCCACCAGGGAAGTCGCTCCGTTGTGCATGGCAGAGGATGCGATCCATATTATGACGGATACAATGACTCGCGAAGAAGTTGTGGATGCGATGATGACGTACATAACCGAAAAGGAGGCGTGATGACTGAGTATAAATTACTATCTTGGAATGTGAATGGGATACGCGCTATTCAACGAAAAGGCGCATTTGATGAACTAATGGGCATGGACGCTGATGTCATTTGTGTGCAGGAAACGAAAGCGCAGATAGACCAATTGGATGATGCCCTGGCCAACCCGGATGGTTATCATGCTTTTTATTCTTCTGCTGAACGAAAAGGGTACAGCGGTGTGGCCTTGTTCAGCAAAAATAAGCCATTGAAAGTTGAATATGGGTTGGGAATTGATCGGTTTGATACCGAAGGACGGACTGTGATTGCCTATTATGACAAATTTGTTGTTCTGAACCACTATTATCCAAACGGTAAACAATCGAATGAACGCCTGAAATACAAGATGGATTTTTATGACACCTGTCTTGAGTTCACCGATGCGCTGGTGAGAAAAGGACATCATGTAATCATCTGCGGGGATGTCAATACTGCTCATAAACCCATCGACCTGGCGCGGCCAGATGAAAACGAAAAAACATCCGGTTTTTTACCGGAAGAACGAGCCTGGATTGACAAGTTCCTTTCTCATGGTTATGTAGATACGTTCCGTCTGTTTCATCCTGAAGAGCCAGACCAGTATACCTGGTGGAGCCTGCAAACACGTGCCCGTGAAAGGAATGTAGGCTGGCGTATCGATTATTTCTTTGTGACTGAAGGGTTTACAGAGAACGTGAAAGATGCCTTCATCCTGCCGGATGTGACGGGTTCTGACCATTGCCCGATAGGGCTTGTCATTGAGGCCTAAATCGAAGCAGCTTGCTCTTCAGGCATGTCACGGCTGGCGATGACATCGACATCAGTGCCTAACACAGAAGGAATGATCACCTGACCGATCTTTACAGGTGCCTGCACCTGTACTTCACGTAATGCTTGCAGAAGTTGCGGAATTTGTGGTTTAGGAAAAGGGTCAGAAGTAGCAACCGGTACCAGCGGGTGGAGGCCATCGACAACTTTGACTGTCGAGGCTACCATACGGCGGGGATCAAACAATTCCTGGTGCGCATAGGTGACACCGCGTTTGCAGCCAGCCTCAACACTGACGATGGTGTCTCCCTCTCGTCTGACATCCAATGTGCAGCCTTTGGGGCAGCTGACACAAATCAAATTAATTTTTTCCATGACAATGTGATTACCTTTCTATGATGTCGACAACCAGTTCATCTGTGTGCATGATTGAATCGTAATGTTTTTCCTGCAGGATAATGGAGATCATTTCGCCAGGACGGGCATACATTTCGTTTTTACGGGTGATTTCCTTTTCACCAGCACGCACCACCACGCGTACAGGAGATTCGATGGGCTGACTCACACGTAACTGCAAGGGAATTTCATGTTCTTTCAGGTTGTCTGGATTGATCGAATACGGAATGACATACCGGACATGGCTGCCGCCGCTGGTGGTGATTGTTCTGTTCTTTTTTGTCAGCTTTCCCATGGCGTATTTTGCTGCGGCAGCCCCGGCGCGGAAGCCGGCTTGCGTCACCCAGTCTGCCAGATCATAGACATGTACGACATTGCCAGCCGCAAAGATACCGGAAACGCTGGTTTGATACTCGTCATCGACGATTGGCCCGCCGATACGTGTATCTAACCGTACGCCCGCTTTTTTTGATAATTCATTTTCGGGAATCAAGCCGACAGAAAGCAACAAAGTGTCACAAGGAATGATTTCTTGTGACCCCGGGATTGGTTTGAATTGTTCATCAACCCTGACTGACTCAATGGCTTCCACCCGATCATTGCCAATGATGCGGTTAACGGTGTGTTGTAGCTGCAAGGGGATATCAAAATCCAACAGACATTGCACATAGTTGCGGCTCAATCCCGACAGATAAGGCATGATCTCCAGTACCCGTTCTACGTTGGCGCCTTCAAAGGTCAAGCGTCGTGCCATGATCATGCCGATGTCGCCCGAACCAAGGATGACAAAGTTTTTGCCGGGCATGTAGCCCTCGATGTTGACCCAGCGTTGGGCGGTGCCGGCCGTGTAAACACCTGCCGGTCGGCTGCCGGGCAATTGGATCTGGGCGCGGGTGCGTTCGCGGCAGCCCATGGACAACACAATGGCGCCCGCCTCCAGTTCGATCACGCCTTCGTATTTGTTGGTGGCAAACACTTTTCGTTCAGGGGTGAAATCCAGCACCATGGTTTCGAGCATGAATTCTACACCAAGTTCGCGCGCTTGTTCAATGTATTTCTGGGCATAGGTTGGCCCAGGCAGGTCTTCGCCCAGATTCTCCAGCCCGAAGCCGTTGTGGATGCATTGCAGCAAAATTCCACCCGCTTCGATATCTCTTTCAATGATGATGACATGCTCTGCACCGGTTTGTTTGGCTGCCATCGCAGCGGCAACTCCGCCCGGCCCGCTGCCAATGATGATTACATCGTATTTGCGTCGTTGTGTCATGCTGGATTCTCCACTTGTTTGGTGCGGCGATAAAGAAATTCAGATCCTTCACCCTTTTTCGAGATCTGCGTTGGAGCAAGGTTTAACTCTCGTGCCAGGATTTCTGTCACCAGAGGCATATCGAAGCCACCCTGGCAGCGCCCGGTGCCCAACCAGGTGCGCCGTTTGATAGCGTCGTAATTGACAGCAGGGATTGGTCCATGAATTTCTGCCACAATCTCACCTTCGGTAATCATCTCACAGCGGCAGATGATCCTGCCATAGCGTGGATCCTTCTCGATCAATGCTTTTTGTTCTTTGGTGCTCAGGTGTCCGAATTTCGGCCTTGATTGCCGGATTGGGTTCCAGTCAGCTCTTTCCTCAAATTTCACGCCATGGTCTTTAAGCAGGTCGATGACATAAAGAGCGATGGCCGGGGCAGAAGTCAGACCGGGCGATTCGATCCCGCCCAAATTGACGAATCCCTTGACCTCAGCAGGGATTTCGATGACAAAATCGTTGTGGTAATCTACAGAGGGGTCAGGCGTAGAAGCATTGCCGCCAGCGCGCAACCCGGCGTAGGTGGCGATCACATGGCGTTTATTCAGGGAGGGAATCAATTTCTGTGCGCCATGCCACACCTCATCCATGCCATCGTGGGTGACCTCTTTGTCACTTTTGTCCAGCTGATTTTGGGCGTTCGGGCCGATCAATGTGTTTTCATGCATGGTAGCAGTGACCAGAATGCCTTTGCTGATCTCACTTGGCACCGGGAAAAGGACGGTGTTGAGCGCTAATTCCATGCGGTCGATGATGAAATATTCACCTTTGCGGGGTGTGATCTTGAATTCAGGCCGGACACCCACTTTGTGCATGACTGCGTCAGCAAATAAGCCCGCGGCGTTGATCACCCAATTGGCACGAAATTCACCATGGTTGGTCACAATGCCAATCACCCTGTCCTGTTCCATGATGAAATCTTCAAACCTGGTGTTAAGCAGGAGTTTGACACCATTCTGCACCGCGCTCTCTGCAGCCGCCAGGGTCGCAGCGAATGGGTCACAAATACCACCCGTAGGCGCCCACAAGGCAGCGGTAGCTGCCGGGTTGATCAATGGTTCATGTTGGATAAGTTCATCTCGGGGGACGATTCGCAAGCCGGGCACCCCGTTTTTCTGCCCGCGTTCAAGCAAAGCATCCAATTTTTGGGCTTCTTTGTCGCCAATAGCAACCACGAAATCGCCACAGCGTTTGAAGGGAATATGTAGTTCACCGGCGAAATCATCCCACAAAGGCGAGGCAGCCACATTCATCTTGGCCTTCAGGGTGCCGGCAACCGCGTCATAACCGGCGTGAACCAGCGCTGAATTGGCTGAACTGGTGCCCATGCCAACATCGGATTCTTTGTCGATCAATAAAATTGAAAAATTATATCTGGATAAGTATCTGGCAATGGAGGCACCGATGACACCGGCTCCGATGATGATAATGTCAAATGATTTCATTCCGTAACATCCTTGAGGGTTCTTGAAAGTTTGGCGTCACAATTCTTATTTTACTACAGTCGCTAAGTGGTTTTATTGATATGATTGACCTGTCAATGGTCATACCCGCCAATCGTTGGCTGAAAGTGAGGAATCAACGATGCGAAGAAAAACCGTTATATTTGATCAATTACTCGAAACTATCAATGAGTTACCTCTGGTCGATTGTCATGACCACACCAACAAAGCCGGTCCAGTGTTGAAAGACCCGATTCATACACTGGTCGAAGGATATTTCTTTACGGATTTGGCCAGTGTGATATCAGATGAGGCTACAGCCTTTGTGACCAATACCGAAATACCCTGGGAAGATCGCTGGCCTATGCTTGAAAAAGCCTGGCGGCTGACAAAAAATACCGGGTATGGCATGATGCTCAAAAAGGTTTTGCGAGAATTTTATGGAAGTGATGAACTTACCATTGAAACTATGAGATCGATGGAGGGCAGGCTTTTACAACTCGAAGATCCACAGGTATTTGAGGATATATTGGAGAAAGCCAATATTAAAATCCGGCTGGCTGATATTTGGGAGGACCCGTATGTTGATGGGAAACCGGCACAAGAGTCTGTGCTGGATGGGACTCTGCGGATGGCACCACGAGCGAAGCTAACCATTCCCCTGCGGGATTATCATCGGGTTTTCTCGTATGAAGATATCCAGTCTCATATGAAACCCCTCAAGCGAACGGTTACTTCATTGGATGAGTACCTTGCAGGTTGTTTCGAAATTTTCAAAGCTTATAAGCGATTTGGCGCAGTGGCTTTCAAAGACCAAACCGCCTACCGGCGCAGGTTGAATTATGGAAACCCGACCAAAGGCGATGCAGAGAAGATATTCAATTTTTACCTCTCAAACCAACGAACTGCAGAACAGTTTCCCGGTTCTCGCCAGGCGCTGGATGATTATCTGTTTCACGAATTGCTGCGTATGGCGCGTGAGATAGACTTGCCAGTGCAGTTGCATACCGGGCTGTTGGCGGGCACCCGACAGGATGTATCCGGTGCCAATGCGATCTTGTTAGCACCAATCCTTGAACAACACCGGGATGTGCGCTTTGATTTGTTCCATGCCAACTGGCCCTATGGCGGTGAATGGTTGTTCCTGGGGAAGAATTATCCGAATGTGTATTTGAACTTCTGTTGGGCGAATATCATTGACCCGCTTTATTGTCAGAACCTGTTTCAACAGGCAATCAGCTGCGTTCCTGCTGGAAAAATTTTCCTGTTTGGCGCAGATTTGGGTGGTTATGCAACCCATGCCTGGGCGCATGCGCAGATGGCACGTGAAAACCTGGCGATTGCACTGAGCAATCTGGTTGAGATCGACTATCTTTCAACTGATGAAGCAAAGGATATCGCGATTTTGTGGTGTTATGAAAATCCGGTAAACTTTTTCAACCTTGACCTGCACGAATTTTCTTCTTAAGTGTAAACTGTAACGATTCACAAAATAAAGGAAAATAAAATGATCGATGATTACAAAGTAATGGCCCAGGTTGCCCTGGTGGTCGAAGATTCCAACATGATTGCCAATGCAATTGCTGAGGTATTGGGAGTTGCGGTGCCTGAAGGGCATTGGACCGACCCACTCGAGGAGGCTCACACACGTTTTAAAGGCGAGGCAACCACGGCAAGAGCCAAACTGGTATTTTTTCAATTCGAAAATATCCAATTGGAATTAATTCAACCGGACGGCAATCCAAGCACCTGGCAGCAATTTCTGGATGAACACGGCCAAGGTGTACACCACATCGCTTTCAAAGTGAAAGACATGGAAAAAGAGATCCTGAGGTTGGAAGGCCTTGGATTGCAACTTGAGCAACGAGGTGACTACACCGGCGGCGAATACGCATACCTGAATGGCGAAGATAAAATCGCCTGCATTTTGGAATTGTTGGCCGATAAATAATGGTCACATTCAATTAACGATGAATATTTTCTGGTTAACTGGCCCTCAAAACTGGGTTGGATAGCCGGTGATATCCCGGATCTTTTCGTACAAAGGTTGCAGCTTCCGGTATAGTTTTTTATAGACTTTGTAATAGAGGTCGTTGTATAGGCTGTGGTTGTTAAGATCAGGCTCGATGATCTCACCGATGCTGGTCATTGATTCCACAGCAGAAGTGAAGTCACTGTGAATGCCCAGACCGACGGTGGCGTCAATAGCAGCGCCTAATCCACTGGCTTCATAAATGGATGGCACCGCTACGGGGAGTCCGAATATGTCTGCCGTGGTTTGGACGGCAGCACGTGACTGCGAACCGCCTCCGGCCACAACAATCTGATTGACGGGTTGGTGCGTTCGTTTTACGGTACGCTCCAATCCTTCGCGCAGGCCGTACGCCAGACCTTCGATGATAGCGCGGTAGACGTGGGAGCGGTTATGCACGTCACCGAATCCAATAATGGCTCCTTTGGCTTCTGGGCCGGGGAATTTCAGGCCTGGTGACCAATAGGGCTGAAGGACGAGGCCCATCGCACCTGGTTCTGAGTGGTTGATCAGATCATCGAGGAGCAATTCGACTTCAACGTTCATCTGGTCGGCCATGGTTTGTTCAGTCTGACCAAATTCCCTTTTGAACCACTCAATCATCCAATAACCGCGATATATTTGCACCTCAAGATTGTAAGCATGGGGAACCGCAGCAGGATAGGGCGGCACCAGCGGAATCACCTCTAAATATTTAAATTGGGTGGTATTTACTGTCGCTGTGGTGCCGAATGAGAGACAGGCTTTATCGGGTGATAGGCAGCCAGTGCCCAAAACCTCACAGGCTTTGTCGGCGGCAGCTGCCACCAGGGGCAATCCGGCAGGGATGCCTGTGGCATGCGATGCTTCCGGGGTGATGTAGCCAAGGATATCACCGGGTGGCTTCAATGGGATCAGCAATTCAGGCATGATAGGTGGCAGCGCCTGCCACTTCCAATCAGATTGACTGGCCCAGGTAAGTTTTTTATAGTCGAATGGAACAAATCCGACCTGGCAGGCAACGGAGTCCACCAGTTCGCCGGTCAATTTATAGGTCAGGTAGCCGGAGAGGAAGACGAATTTCTCGGTTTTCTCCCACATTTCGGGATCATTTTCAGCCAGAAAATTTGCCTCTGCCTGGCTTTGGAAATAATCAATGGTTTCGCGTAAGCCGATCAGATCAAACGCAAGCCCCCACAGGCCGCGTACACGTTTAAATTTGCTGGCAACACGTTGATCTAACCAATGTATGGCAGGTCGCAGCGGATTTTTGTCTTTGTCCAAATTGATCAGGGTTGAGCGTTGGGTAGTCAAAGCTACGCCGGCAATGCTTTCAGGATTTACGTCTTCTTTTTCGAATAAGGTCTTACAAGCCTGACATATCTTTTGCCAGAATAATTCGGGCTCTTGTTCTGCCCACCCCGGCTGTTTTGAGAAATAAGGTTCATACAAAACCCGGCTTTTGGCCAATAATGCGCCTGATGGCGAAAATAGCAAAGCCCGCACACTCTGTGTGCCATTGTCAATCGCCAGTATGTTGCTTCCAGTCATAAATTAATCGAATATCCTTGGTCGTTTTGATAATTCAATTCTAAACGATATCACGAATTTGTGTTTTTTGTTAATAATGGAAAACGCCCATGCGTGATTTCACGGGCGTTTGTTCGGTTCTTGATATTTCTAATCAGCGGCGACAGGCGTCACGTCATCAGTCAGCAGGTTGTAAGCTGCCTCTTTTTCCTGCCTGAATTGTTTGGTGTACAGCTGGTAGTATTTGCCATTTTTGCGAATCAATTCTGCGTGTGTGCCCATTTCTTGAATTTGACCGTCTTCAATAACCAGAATACGGTCGGCGCTCTTAATGGTCGATAAGCGGTGGGCGATCACGAAACTGGTGCATGACTGCAACAATCTGTCCATGCCTTTCTGAATCAATGCTTCGGTCATGGTGTCTACCGAGCTGGTGGCTTCATCCATGATGAAAATTTCTGGATCAGCCAAAATAGCGCGCGCGAGACTGAGCAGCTGTTTTTGGCCGACCGAAAGCAAATTGCCTCCTTCACCGACCTCTTCCTCATACTGTTTGGGAAGGTCACTGATGAATTGGTGGGCGCCAGCCAGTTTGGCCGCATCGATGATTTCGTCATCGGTAGCATCCAGCCTGCCATAGCGGATATTTTCCATGATCGTGCCTGAAAACAGGTGGGGTGTCTGCAAGACAATCCCCAGCCTCGAGTGGATACCATGAAGGGTGTAATCACGGTAGTTCTTCCCGTTGATGCGTATCTCGCCTTCTTTTGGTTCATAAAAACGCGCCAGGAGGTTGACGGTGGTAGTCTTGCCACCGCCGGTGGGACCCACCAGCGCGATCGTCTCGCCTTGTTTGACCTGTAACGAGAAATGTTTGAGAACAGGTAATTTTTCTTCATCGTCATCGTACCAGAATGTGACGTTGTCGAAAATGATGTCACCTTTGATGCTGCCGGGATCATAAGCGGTATCAGCATCCTGAACAGCAGGCACAGAATCAAGCAGGGAGAAAATCCTTTCGCCGGAAGCAACAGCCAGCTGCATTTCGGCAAAGATGCGTGCCATGTCAAAGATGGGCCACATCATGAATGTGACGTAGTTCATGAACGCCTGGATTGAGCCGATCGTGATACCGCCGGGCAGATTGTCAAACTGCCATCCGGCGTAGTAAACGACACCAGCCAGAATAAAAGACGAAATCAACTGGATCGTCGGCAGGAAAAGGGCACTGAGAACTGCCGCTCGATAGGAAGAGTTGTACATTGTCAGGGACTCCTTGCGGAACTCCTGCAGGCTGCCTTGTTCCCTTCCCAAGGCTTTGATAACCCGCACGCCGGTGATCATTTCATTGTATTGCCCGGTGATGACGGAATTCTGTTTTCGTACCTGACGATATTGTTTGAGGATGCTGGTTCTGAATTTAATGGCTACTACGATCAGGATCGGAATGGAGAAGACCACCACTAATGCCATGCGCCAGTTAATGATCAACATAAAAATGGTGGCAGCGATGATATTCAAAATACCCCAGGAAACATCGATGACACCCCAGGTGAGCAGGTTTGCCACGCGATTCACATCTGATGTTACACGTGACATGATCCAGCCAACTGGTGTGACGCTGTAGTAGGACAGAGACAGCTTCTGCAGGTGAGAGAACAAGCGTTGTCGCAGTGATAGTTGAACCTTTTCTCCTACAATGCCGGCAAGAACAATGAAAGCAAAAACAAACACTGCTTGCAGCAAGGCAAGGACACCATATCGGATCAGGTTGAGGCGGATTTGGGAGGGATCTCCAGCGAGGATGCCATCATCCACGAGTAATTTGTTCAGATAGGTGAATAGGCTGTCAAATACTGAAGTGAAACCAATACTGATGAGGATGCCTGCCAGATAGAACCAGACAGGTTTTAATTCCTTTACGAGACGCAGGAATGTTTGCCCGTTGAAGGTAGTGGTAAACTCCTCTTCTTCAAAATAATTAGTTGACACTATCAATCTCCTTTTTCAAATCATCTTCGATCTTTGTTTGAATATTAAAGATCTCTCGATACAGCCCTTCCTGCTGTACCAATTCTTCATGGGTTCCGCTTTGAACAATGCGTTGTTTATCAAGTACGAGGATTAAATCTGCATTGATGATGGACTGGATGCGATGAGCAATGATAAATGTGGTGCGGGTTTTCATCAAATGATTCAAGGCTTCACGGATATCTGCTTCGGTTTCTGTGTCAACAGACGAGGTCGAATCATCCATGATCAGTATCTTCGGGTTCTTCAACAATGTTCGCGCGATGGCGACGCGTTGTTTTTGTCCGCCAGAGAGGGTTACACCACGCTCACCAACCAGTGTATCGTATCCATGGGGAAATGTGAGGATGACATCATGGATTGCAGCTGCTTTGGCAGCCTCAATCATCTCTTCCTCAGTGACATCACGAGAAACCCCGTACCGAATGTTGTCGCGAATGGACCTCGAGAACAAAAATGGTTCTTGCTCAACGATTCCAATATTTTTTCGTAAAAACGAGCGCGGGTACCGGTTTAAATCCACGCCATCCAACGTAATTGAACCGTTGGTATATTCAAAAAAGCGCGGCAGGAGGTTCACCAGGGTGGTTTTACCCGAACCAGTTGAGCCAATCAGTGCGATTGAGTGTCCTGCTTTTGCTTCGAAGGTGATGTCCTCAAGCACATGGTGACCATCTTCGTAGGAAAAAGTGATGTTTTGAAAAGCCACTTTACCTTCAATCTGCTCAGGCATGTAATCGCCCTGTTCCAATGGCTCGCGGGCTACTTTCAAGATATCGCGAACGCGCTCGAACGACACAAATCCACGGGACATATCTACGATCAAACGACCCAGGTTGCGCATAGGAAAGATAATCCAGAAGATCATGCCGGTGTATGCCAGATAGGAGCCAATGGTGATTGTGCCGTTCAATGCCATCATGCCACCGATGTAGAATCCAGCCACGATCTGAATACTACAAATAATATCAGACACCGGCCAGAAGAATGCGTGCATGCGGTTGAGCTTCAAGCCCGCAGTATAGCGGTCTCGGTTGTTTTTTCCGAATTTATCGATTTCGTACTCTTCACGGGAGAAGGCTTTTACCACGCGCACCCCTGCCAGATTTTCCTGGAGGGTGGTCGAAAGCGTGGCTTCTTTTTCCTGGTAAACTTCGTAAACCTTTGAAATTTTCTTGAAGAAGAATATGGAAACAAGAATCACCACGGGGATGGCGATGATCGATAAACCTGCAAGGCGCCAGTTGAGCAATCCTATGGCGATAAAATTGACGATGAACAAGATTAACGTTCTGGCGATATCGATGACGTTGTTGCCAAGGAATAATCGCAGGGCATCGACATCTGAAGTGACACGCTGAATGAGCTCGCCCGTGTCCGTTTCATTGTGATAGGCGTAGGGCAGGTGTTGAAGATGATCAAACAAGAAATCACGCAATCGTTTGGTCAGGCCTTCAGAAATTTCAACGGTCCATTTGCCAGAGAAAAAACTGCCAATACCCCTGATCAACGTTAGCAGAACGAATGAAAGGGCAATCGGCAGAAGGCCAACAGTTGCTGTGCGGGCTGAAAGGTAGTCATCGATAAAATATTGGAGCAAGAAAAATTGAGCTGTGCTGCCCAGGGCAGAGATGCCAACCGCAATTGATGCCCCCAGATATTTCCAGCCATAAGATTTCACCATCGCGATAATGGCTGGCAGTTTCTTGTTTCCCAATACTTTGGCTAAATCAAATTGTTTTTCTTTATAGTTCGCTGCTAACAACTTTTTTCTCCTTTGTTAAAAAACTTCCTTCTTTTCTTCCTGACTGCGATTGTTGTTGTGACAAAAAAAACCGCGGGATGTTGACTGCACCCACGGAATTATTTTTGTCGATGGTTGAAGGTTCCGTTACCTCGGAACCTTTCTTTCCAGGAGGCGCAATGCTTGGCAGCCAAATCTATCATGTTTTGATGCATTGATATTCACAACATTGCCTCCACTTCAATTTCCTTCAATCCACCAAGAGTTTACATGTTTTTCATAAGCAGGTCAAGCACAAACATTGTATTGGTTTAGTGCGGATATCGTAGTTTTTCATTTTTCATTATCAAGTATAATGTGAGTCATGACAGAACTGCAAACACCCGAAACAATACAACCTGCAAAAGAGAAAAAACGACTCTTCCGTATCATCCTTTTTGGATTGGTTGCAGTTTTACTTCTCTCTCTACTTGGCATTTACCTGGGGTATCGCCAGGGTATCAATATACGCATGGCGAAACAACTCGAACAAGAAATTATCGCCGCCACTGCTCAGTTTCAATTGGGGGTAATTGACCTAGAGAATGAGCAATTTGAGATTGCGAAAAAGCGTTTTGAATATGTGATCAAGGTTGATCCTAACTTCCCAGGTGTTGGGGAGAAACTTCAAGAAGCGTTGATTGGACTGGCGGTTTCGGAGAGCAAAGAACCAACACCATTCATTGCTGCGTTGCCGACCGAGACGCCGACCGCTGAGGTAAAGGTTACTCCCACGTTTGACCCACAGGTCAGAGATGGTTTGTATTTAGATGCCCAAAGACTGATAGCTGAAGAGAGTTGGGACGAAGCTATACCATTGCTTGATAAACTGCGCCTGGAGTACCCTGATTATTTGCCTTTGAAGGTTGATGGTATGTATTACATCGCTTACCGCAACAATGGTGTCAAGAAGATTTTATTTGATGGCAATTTAGAAGGCGGTATCTATGACCTGTCAATAGCCAGCAGATTTGGACCCCTGGATTGGGAATCAGATAGTTATCGATCCTTTGCCCGGTTTTACATTACAGGTGCGGCTTTTTGGGAAGTAGATTGGCTGCAAAGTATATATTACTTTGGGTTGGTGTATGAAGCGCTGCCGAACCTGCGGGATGGGTCGAATTTTACTACTGTCAGACGGTACGCGGTTGCCAACATGTCTTATGGAGATCTGTTGGTTGCAACCGGTGAATCTTGTGCGTCGATTGACTATTATCAGGTCGCTTATGATCTTGTACCTACCGAAGAGGGTTTGGCGGATAAAATGGAAGAAGCCCGAAACAAATGTGAGGCGGGTGAACCGGTGATTGAAAATACCCCAACGCCAGAAGAAGAAATTGAGGACGAACCAATCGAAGAGGAAGAAGACCCCGGTGGTGGTGGAGAAGAGGAAGAACCAACGCCTTAATCAGGCGGGGCTTCCAATCAGGTCGTATTCCAACGCTTCTGTGATAATGGTTTCCACGAATTCTCCGACAGGATGAACACCATCTACAAAAACCAGTCCATCAATTTCGGGGGCATCGCGGTAAGAACGGCCGATTGATACTTTTTCATTGTGGTCTACCCCTTCAATCAATACTGGCAGCCTCATACCCACACAGGACTGGTTCTTCTGTAATGAAATTTCCTGCTGGAGACGCATCAAGATATCCAACCGCTCTAATTTTGTCTCCATTGGGATTGGATCGCCAAGAGGAGCGCTGGGGGTGTTGTCCTCATAAGAGAATGGGAAAACGCCTACACGATCAAACCGAATTTCTTCTAAGAAAGTCAGCAGATTTGCAAATTCTTTCTCTCCTTCGGTTGGGTAGCCAACGATGAAGGTAGTGCGCAAGGTGATGTCTGGGATGGCTTCACGCAGTTGCAGGAGTTGATCTTTTGTGCGGCTGATGTCGGAAGGCCGTTGCATGCTGCGGAGAACTGACGGATCAGCATGCTGTAGAGGGATATCGAGGTAATTCAAAAAGCGCGGTTCGGTCTTCATCAAATCGATAAATGACGGGTTTAAAACGCCGGGAAAGGTGTAGAGCAGGCGCAGCCATGGAATTTGAGGCACTCGTTGGATTAAGTCTTTGATCAAATTAACAATGCCATAGTGTGGATTGATATCTTTGCCATATTCTGATGTATCCTGGGCAATTAACACCAATTCTTTGACATTTGCTGATGCTAATAGGCTGGCATCCGCAAAGATCTGTTCAGGTGGTCTGCTGCGCAGTGTCCCTTTGATGAAAGGAATTGAACAAAACGCACATTGCCGCCGGCACCCGTAAGAAATCTCCAAATAAGCACTGCCGCCTTGTTTGGCAACGCGTGGCGTCTGGACTTCAGAGGGCAGATGGTATTCGGCATGATACCCATGTTTGTCCCAAAATTGGGTTAATTGCTGCGGGATCGTGTGCCATTGTTGAGAGCCGATGACAATGTCGACTGCCGGGACTTTTTCTTTGATGGCATCCGAAAAGAGTTGTGCCATGCAACCGGCTGCCACAAGCACCTGGCCTTTTTGTTTCGACTGGGCAAGTTCAGAGAGCACTTCTATCGATTCCTGGCGAGCAGGATTTATAAAACCACAGGTGTTTACCAAAAGCAAATCGGCCTTGCTTGCCTTTTCCTGTGCCCGCATTCCCATCTGGTTTAACAACAAGGCGATCGCCTCAGAATCAACGGTATTTTTGGCGCAACCCAAAGAGATAAGGTGGTAGGTTTTCATTCTACAGGCTCCGGTGTGGCGGTAGGTGTGGCAGTGATCTGTGGTGTATTGGTTATGGTCGGGGTTTGGGTTGGCAGAGGCGTGGGCGTGATGATTGTGTCTGGCTGGAAGGTGATATCGAGGATTTCACCAACCAGACCCATTCTGCCCAATTGGGTAGTTTGGTTATCCTGAATCAGGGTGATATCAAATGCGGATGCGTTGCCGGTCACAACCGAAATTTCTCGATCTCCGAAAAACTCGTAGATATTACCGGGCAGTACACGGCCTTCAAAAACGATTTCATCATCTGCGATAACGCGAAGATATGCACGCTGGTTGGCGACCATCTGGACAATGAGACGAGATGATTGCGGGGGCTGTTCACCTTCTTGCGGGAGGATCACCGGCAGCGTTGCAGTTGGCACCTGAATTAGCAACTCAGTGTTCTCAGTATTATCACCTTCCTCCTCGATGGAGAGGGGAGTTTCTTCGGGCATTGAGTCATCTGTAGATAAGGCTTCGAGTGTGGCAAACGCAGTAATATCTGAACGGGTTTGCATGATTTGGCGTATGCTGAGAAATCCAATAAAAAGGATGATAGCGATTAATATAAAACCAATGACCAAGTCTGGTGTGATAAACTGTTTGGCGCCATCTACTTTGCGCGCTGCGCGTTTTTTCTTCTCTGTTGGTGAAACTCCCTCAGCCTGCTTTTGGATCAAGAGATCCGAATATAACCCCAGAACTTCATCGCGATCCAACCCAAGATAATCAGTATAACGCTCGATCATTCCTTTCGCCTGGGAGGCTGGCGGTAGTTGTGCCATATTTTCTTGCTCTATCGCCGCAAGGTAGGTTGGGTTGATACGCAATTCATTGTGAACATCATCGAATTCTTTGCCAAGTTGCTGGCGTTTCTCAACAAAAAGCTTTCCAAAACGGCCAGAAGTGGAAGGCTCCAAATCTTCGCCTCCAGTTGCTAAGTCCGGTTGATCAATCTCGCTGTCGACCGGGGTTGGCGCCTTTTCATTGATATGATCAGCGGGCATCAGTGTGATATCCAGAAATTCGGCATACAACCTGAGAAACCCCTTTGCCTGGATGTCTGAGGGGATTTGGGCAGGTTCATCACTCTCCAGGGCAAGCAAATATCGTTCACGGATATGCAGTTCTTCTGCCACCTGCTGAATGGTGATGCCCTTTTTTTCACGGGCTGTTCTTAGTTGAAGTCCAGTTGTTTCAGTCATTTTACTTGTTTGCACACCGCTTTTTTCTTAGTGATTATAAACTATAGGCGCAATAAGATGAAAAAAGCCTGGGAATATCAATCTCAGGCTTTTTGTTTACGATTTAGGCGTTCGGAAGTTTATTCCTCTTCCTCATCACTTTCATCTTCGATCAAGGACTCGTCAAGGTCAATGATCTCTTCATCAAAAATTTCAACGTATTCGACTTCCTGTTCTTCTGCGCCTGGAATTTCTTCACCAGCCTCGTAGAGTGCTTTGATGGTGTCAAGTGAGTCACCCTCACGATAGACCACGACAGTAATTTCAGGGATCAGATCCATCGTCAAACGAACTTCGGCTTTGTGTTCACCCAATGAACGAATCGGCTGGGTTTCGATGTGGCGATGATCAACGATCTCAGCCCCCAGCTTCTTGTTCAGCTTTTCACCGATCATGTGGGTGGTGATGGAGCCATAGAGTTTGCCGGTTTCACCAGCTTTGGCAGCAAAGTAAAGGACAACCCCCTCAATTTGCCGAAAAACGCCTTCCATCTGTTTATTGAGAATGGCGCGTTCCCGCTCTGCTTCTTCGCGGATGGCGTCAGCTTTGGTCAAAGCTTTTGCGGTTGCCAGTTCTGCCAAACCTTGCGGGAGGAGGAAATTGCGGCCATAGCCATTGGCGACTTTTTTCACTTCCCCTGCGCGCCCCAACTTGTATACATCTTTTAATAACAATACTTTCATTTTCAAGCCCTTTCTGAATTTTATTTTTCCACGAAGGGTACTACGTGGACAGCAGAAGGATTTTACCAACCATACCCGTATAAGTCAACAAGAATACCGCCTTTAAGGTATACTTTTTTCATCCAATGAGAATTGATAATATATTGAAAGGACTGCCATGTCACTTCAGGATTCATTTGAGCGATGGGAAGAAAACACCCTGGAACCGGTCATGGGGCGATTCGGTGAAAGGCAGGAGCATTTTGCCACATCCTCCGGTATTGAAATGCCCCGGGTTGCTATACCAGCTGAATTCGATTATGAAACCTGCTTAGGGTATCCCGGTGACTATCCATACACACGCGGTATTCAACCGACCATGTATCGCGGCCGGTTGTGGACCATGCGGCAGTATGCAGGATATGCAACCGCTGAAGAATCGAACAAACGGTATCGCTATTTGTTGGACCAGGGGCAGACAGGTTTGTCAGTAGCTTTTGACCTGCCAACCCAAATTGGTTATGATACTGATGATCCTATGTCGCTGGGCGAGGTT
Organism: uncultured Anaerolineaceae bacterium; assembly: GCA_964391725.1. Classification (GTDB taxonomy): domain Bacteria; phylum Chloroflexota; class Anaerolineae; order Anaerolineales; family Anaerolineaceae; genus SpSt-1165. Next base: position 115,292 of record CAYMNB010000002.1, read on the forward strand.
GGCAAAGTCGGCGTTTCCATCAGCAGTCTTGATGATATGTCGAAATTATTTGATGGGATACCGCTTGACAGAGTATCAACCAGTATGACCATCAACGCGCCAGCCGCTGTGCTGCTTGCCATGTATATTGCGGTAGCCAAACAAAATAACATAGAACCCAAACAACTGCGCGGTACCATTCAAAATGACATATTGAAGGAGTACATTGCACGGGGCACTTATATTTTTCCTCCGAAGCCTTCCATGCGGTTGATAACAGATATTTTCGCTTACTGTTCTACAGAAGTACCACGCTGGAATACCATCAGCATTTCTGGATATCATATCCGGGAAGCCGGCTCTACTGCAGTACAGGAAGTGGCATTCACGCTTGCTAACGCTATCGCCTATGTTGAAGCGGCGTTGAAAACCGGGTTGGAAGTTGATTCTTTTGCGCAACAGCTTTCCTTCTTCTTCAACGCACACAATAACTTTTTTGAAGAAGTGGCGAAATTTAGGGCGGCACGTCGTTTGTGGGCTGAAATCATGCGTGAACGGTTCAATGCGCAGTCTGATCAATCAATGAGGCTGCGATTCCATACCCAGACAGCCGGATCGACCCTAACGGCACAACAGCCAGAAAACAACGTTGTGCGGGTGACTTTGCAGGCATTGGCGGCCGTTTTGGGAGGCACACAGTCACTGCACACCAACTCGATGGATGAAGCCTTATGGCTGCCGACAGAAAAATCCGTCAGGACAGCGCTGCGCACCCAGCAGATCATTGCGCATGAGAGCGGGGTGGCTGATAGTGTGGATCCTCTGGGTGGATCGTATCTGATCGAACATTTGACCGAGGAAATTCATCAAAGAGCGTTGGCATACATTGAAAAAATTGATTCAATCGGCGGAGCTATGACAGCGATCGAGCAGGGATATATCCAAAATGAAATTCAGAATGCCGCCTATGAGTTCCAGAAGGGTCTTGAGCAGGGTGATGAGACGATTGTTGGGGTTAACAGTTATAAAATTGAAGAGAAAATAGAACTGGAACCACTGACTTTGGATCCAGCTGTGGAAAAAGAACAGGTAGATCGCTTGCAAACATTTAAGGCAGATCGCGATCAGGATGCTGTGTCAGCCCTCAAAGACCAGTTGGCTATCGCTGCGAAATCAGACGATAACTTAATGCCACTGTTGATCCATTGTGTTGAAAACAAGGTGACATTGGGGGAAATTTGTCATGTGCTGCGTAAAGAATGGGGCGAATACACCGCCAGAGATTAAATTATTGAGAGTGAGTTAGGTATGAGCAATGTAATTAAAATCAACCATGTCGCGATAGCGGTAAATGATCTGGATTCATCCCTGTCTTTCTGGCGTGATGTTTTGGGATTAACCCTGGATCATGTTGAACAAGTGCCCTCACAAAAAGCCAATGTAGCGTTCTTCCCGGTGGGTGATAGTGAGATTGAACTGGTGCAGCCAACCGATCCAGAAAGCGGTGTGGGTAAATTCCTTGAGTCACGTGGTCCAGGCATGCATCACCTGTGTTTTGAGGTGGAAGATATTGATGCCTCATTGGCTGTTATGCAGGAAAAAGGCGTTCAATTGATTAACAAAGAACCATTAGAACTACCAGGCAGAAGGCTGGCCTTTGTCCACCCTAAAAGTACCGGTGGCGTGTTGGTCGAGCTTTATGAATTGATTGGGTGAGGGTGAAGGGCAAAACAAGCCGAAACGTCACAAATCTATCAGGTGTAGAAGCCTTGGACTTTCATTTTTCGGCTACAATTGCCGCAGCGAATCATCAATGAACTTGAAAGGAATTTGTCTCCATGCCATTATTCGCACGAAAATTAGGAATTGATCTGGGCACGATCAACACAGTGGTGGCTGAAAACCGCCAGATACTTTTAGAAGAACCAACCATCGTGGCTATTGTCATTGCAGAGTTGAAAATGGTAGCCTGGGGACAAACTGCCAAAGATATGTACGGCCGGGTGCCGGAAGATCAGATTGAAGTGGTGCGTCCGTTACGACACGGTGTCATTGCTGAGTATGAGATTACAGAAAATTTATTGACTGATATTGTGAAACGTCTCTGCGGTCCGATGTTGCTGTTTCGCCCGACACTGATGTTGACTGTTCCCCATGGAGTCACGAGTGTTGAAAGGAGGGCGGTGCATGAGGCCGGGTTAGGTTCCGGCAGCCGGGATGTGTATTTGATCCAACAGCCAATGGCAGCCGCCATCGGCATCGATCTACCGATTTCGACCCCTTCTGGCAGCATGCTCTTGTCATTGGGCGGGGGAACATCGCAAGCGGCTGTGATGGCCATGAACACAGTCATTTCGGCGGGCACAACCCGGGCTGCTGGTCTACAGATGGACGAGTCAATTATCAGTTATGTGCGGAAGAAATATGGCATCATCATCGGGCAGCCGACTGCAGAACTTCTGAAGATCCGTATTGGGGCGGCCCTGCCGCAGAAAGATGTCCTGTCCATGGAGGTGCAGGGGCAGGACCAGGTCAGCGGTCTGCCCAAGCCGATCACATTGTCGACAGATGATATCGTGGATGCTCTGCACCAGCCGCTACAACAGATTGTCGAGAATGTGAAAAAGGTGCTTGAAAAGACACCGCCAGAATTGATCTCTGACATCATCGACCGTGGGGTAGCGATATGCGGTGGCACCTCATTGCTGCGCGGTATGGAAAAATACCTTACCAAGTCGCTGGGTATTCCTGCATACCGCGTGGATAATCCCTATACCTGTACGGCAGAAGGTGCTGCCAAAGCGATCGGCATGATCGATGAACTGCGGCGCAGCCTGATGCAGGGTTAGGGGCAAACTTCTCGTTGGCCTAAATTTAGCTCATCTAAGGTTGAAAAGAAAGCCAAAAAACTGCGTGTAGACATTAATTTGCGTTTTTCTTCTCTCGTCATGGGGTACTGTTTAAGGTAATAAACCGCATGTTTTCGAAATAGAACAACGCCAGTTTCGGCGCCGTAGAATTGTGTCATCGCCAGCAAGTGTTCTTTCATCAATTGATACCTGGCGGTGTAGGGGACCTGGGGTGCATCTACCCTGTTGAATATCCATGGATTGCCAACGGCAGCACGGCCGATCATGACCGCATCGCAACCGGTATGCGCCAGTATTTTGTCTACGTCTGCGTTGGTCTTCACGTCGCCATTGGCAATGATTGGTATGGTAGCATTTTGTTTCACTTCACCAATGGCGTCCCAATCGGCATAACCTGAATAGGCTTGTTTGCGGGTGCGCCCATGGATAGCAATGGCAGCGCCACCATTCTGTTCGATGATCCGCGCGATTTCCAGATAGTTTTTTGAGCCGCCGTCCCACCCAAGGCGAATCTTGCCTGTGACAGGGATGGGAAGACGGTGGCTTAACTCGCGAAATATGGTTTCAATTTTCTGTGGGGCCTTCAAAAGGCCAGCGCCAGCCCCTCGATTCGATACCTTCTTTGCCGAACAACCCATGTTGATATCGATGAAATCAGGCTCAAGTTGTGCTATGACCTCAGCCGCTTTGATGATCCTGTCTGGTTCGTTGTCAAATAATTGAATTGATACGGGCCGTTCGGAAGGCAAGAAACTTGCTCGTTGATCGACCCGATAGGGATGACTGTGCAAAACATCCATGGCGTTGATAAATTCTGAGTAACTTATGGCAGAACCCAATCTGCGGCAGATGGTTCGGTATGGCTGATCGGAGATTCCTTCCATGGGGGCGAGGATCACTTGACCGGATATGGTCGTGTTGCCAATTTGCCAGGTGTCGGATGGATTGCGTTTGTTCGTTTTCATAGCCGGATTATAAAGAATGCAGCAGGTGCTGTCAAAGTTAGGTAGGGAAAAACATGGGGTTGTTGTTTGATTTTCTTAAGATATATGGTATCATGTAGGTTGCGTCAGGTGGCGACACGTGGCGTAACTGTTGTGTTCAATATATGTAGTAAAGGAGCAAGCTCATAAGTACGTCAGATTTAAATGTCAATGAACAAGTAACCGCGCCTGAAGTTCGTTTAATCGGCCCGGAGGGTGAAAATATCGGTGTAGTCAAACGCAACAAGGCGTTACAAATTGCGCGCGATGCCGAATTGGACCTGGTGGAGGTTGCCCCAAACTCAGAACCGCCTGTATGCAGGGTGATGGATTATGGGAAGTTCTTATATGAGCGCACAAAAAAAGAGCGTGAAGCCAAAAAAGCGCAAACCAAAATTGAGGTTAAAGAAATTCGGTTGAGGCCGAAAACCAATGAGCATCATCGCGGGTTTAAGACTCGAGATGCGAGGCGCTGGTTGGATGATGGAATGAAGGTTCGTGTAACCATTCGTTTCCGAGGCCGCGAGGTGCATTATCCCGAAATTGCGCTGGAAGATTTAAAAGAGATTGCTGAGGAATTGGCAGACATCTCGAAAGTTGAACAAAAACCAATTATGGAAGGCCGTTCAATGTCGATGCTGTTGTCACCTCAAAAATTGGTAAAATAAAAACACTCGTTGTTTCTACAAATACATTTTGGAAAGAGAGGAGTTTGCTGTGTCAGCAAAGCAAAAACCCCCCAAATATAAGCTGAAGACCCACAAAGCCACTTCGAAACGATTTCAAGTGTCGGGTTCAGGCATATTATTGCGGACCAAGGGTGGCAAAAGCCACTTTCGGCGCCGTCGATCAAAGCGGGCGAGAATGCAGTTGGATGAAATGATTCCTGTAGAAGGAAAGAGCATCATCAAACGCGTTCATCGTCTGGCACCTTATTTAAAAAAGCAAAAATAAATTAAGAATTGCGGCTGTTGGGTGCATCGAACAAGTCAAAAGACTGGCGCCCAGGGGCAGGCAAAGGAGTGTAAAATGGCAAGAGTAAAAGGTGGCCCGCAAGGCTATCGCCGACATAAAAAAGTATTAAAGATCACATCTGGTCAATATGGCACACGCAGCAAACTTTTCCGCCGCGCCAATGAAGCGATGATGAAGAGCTTATGGTATGCCTACCGGGATCGCCGCGCACGCAAACGCGACTTGCGCCGATTATGGATTGCGCGTATCAATGCTGCCGCACGGTTGAATGGCGTGACGTATAGCCGCCTGGTGCATGCCCTACGAGAGGCGGATATCACCATTAACCGAAAAATGCTGGCAGACATTGCTGTTCATGATCCCGCTGCTTTTACCGCGGTTGTCAATCAGGCATTTGGAAAATAAATCTAACCAGTAGAAACAACAAACGAGTGAATGAAACAGGAGGCATTGAACCCTCCTGTTTTTTTATCAATCTTGTATACTGTAGTCATGGAAATTTCTTCCCCATCAAACCCAAAAGTAAAATGGCTTCGTTCCGTTGTTGAAAAAAAGAAACTGCGCCAACAAGAAGGGGTCTTTGTTGCAGAGGGTGTGCGGTTGTTGGAAGAAGCGGTTCGGCATGACTATCGTCCCAAAATGATATTTTGCTCTGATGAATTATCACCCAGGGCTTTTGACCTGTTGCGCTCTTTAGAAAAAATGACGGCTGAGGTTTATACATTGCCAGAGCGGTTATTCGAGAAAATCGGTGACACCCAAACCACCCAGGGTGTGGTCGGGGTGTTCGATGTAGGCATAAAGTTTCCAGATAAGCCAACATTTGTGCTTATATTGGATGGGGTGAGTGATCCTGGCAACGCGGGCACTTTGCTGCGTTCGGCTCTGGCAATGGGGATTGATGCCGTCATTTCCACGCCGGGCACGGTTGATCTGCATTCACCCAAGGTGGTCAGGTCCGGTATGGGCGCTCATTTTTCGTTACCGCTGGTTGAGATGGAATGGAGCGAGATAGTCTCACATTTGAAACATGGCCAGACTATACCATTCACCATCGTATGTACTGTTGTTGAGGGGGGCAGCCCAATTTGGGGATCAAAACAAGCCTTCCCGCTGGCGTTGGTCATTGGCAGTGAAGCCCATGGTGTTTCTGAGGCAGGCTTATCCCTCGCAGATCGTTTGATCACGATCCCGATGCCTGGTGAAGCAGAATCCTTAAATGCAGCCATTGCTGGAAGCATTGCTATGTACGAGATCATGCGTTCAACGCAACTCTGAGGATTACTTTACCTGAATGAAATCAATGCGGATCAGATTCAGATTGCAGTGAATGGTGGTTGAGAAGCGGGCTTTGGCGCTGATTGCCTCGTCATTCTCATCGACGACCTGCACCCAAAATGCATTGTTCGAGGTGAATGGCTTGTCGCCTAATGGAAAGTCATACCCGCCATCGCCCAGCATATGTTCATCAGCGGTGATGGCATATTCTTGTACTTGTTGGTTTGTTTCAGGATAAGAACCCCCCAGTTTCACACGAGCGCCTGAGAGGGGACGTCCGTAAAAATCAAATACCTGTCCACCGACACCGATCCACTTGCAATTCAACAACGGGTTGCTGACGAAATCATTCAGGGGTGACTCGTAGAACCTGGCTTCTTTCAACATGACAAATTCATAGAGATAACCGGCGTAAGCCGTTGGGGTTATGGTAAGAGCAAACGCATCAACGTTTTCTGCAACTGGCACCGAATTGAATCTCACCTTTGAAGGATCTGGGGTGTTGGAGGCAACTATCAATGGGATTGGTGTTTGTGTTGGCGTTGCTGTCGGCAATGGGGTAGGAGATGGCGTGATCGTTGCTGTTGATGTTGATCGTGTAGCTATTGTTTCCGTTGGTAGACTTTGCAGGGTTTTGGTCAATGCTGCTGCTACTATATCAAAAGGAAGTTCGATGGTCGGCTCAATGGGAGGAAAGGGGTTCAAAATTACTAAAGGGGATTGATAAATGATGAAAACGATTCCAGTGAACGCAATCGATAGCAAGATCAAGGTGGCAGTCAAAAGGTTTAGGAGAAGATTTCTGGACGATTCTCGGTTTTTCATGGTTCATGTGTGGCAAAAATTTGGATATCAGCGGTTTCCTTCTGATGTTCCACCCATTCATTCAAGGTTTGTGTCTGCAGAAGTTGCAAATTTGCCAATGATAAGTGATGGATTTGGCGGTTTTGTAGATAAATGATGTGGTAACCAAATTCGGTTTCAATAACACCACTTACCTGGTCAACTTCTAATGTGAAGGCGGCGTCTTCCACTGCGTTTGGCAGCATGCCACCCCGCGGATTCCAACCCAGATACCCTTTGGTAACCGGATGGTAAATTTCTGTCTGCCATGCAAATTGAGTTGCTCCGCTTTCTAAAGCTGCCAGGATTCGTTCGGCATCTGCGCGGTCGTACACAAGGATTTGGCTTAGTTCCACTTGCTCAATTTCGGCTGGAAGCTCATCGAAAAGAAACTGTTTTTGGTATTGGACTGCCAATTCGGTGCGCAGGGCTTCTCGGAAGGTTTGTTGGGTGTAATAGTTATTGTTCAGCCAGAGCTGGAAGGTGTCTGCTCCGGCCATCTGCTCCATCAATTGATTTTCTCGCGCGGTGATGGCTTCTTCTGTAATGGCAAAACCGTTTTGAAAAGCCGCTTGTGCAAAAAGCATCGAATCAATTTGGTTTTGGGTAACATGTTCATAGGCATCACTGCTATCGGCTTCAGGATTGGCCATCATAAAGCGCAGCAAGTCGTTTTTGAATGATTCCTCGGGGTAAAGTTCTCCATTCACGATGATAGCTGGCGTAATAGGGGTGGTTGTTATGGTAGGAATTACTTCTTCAGGGGTTGCAGGGTCGCTCTGGGTATCATCGGTTGCTTCCTGGGTGAAATCCAGCCCTTGCGTGGGAATGGTTCCAATCTGCATGGGCTGGTTGCAACCTGCAATGAGGAAGCACAGAAATACACTCATTACCAAAAACGCAAAAGATCTTTTCGCAACAACCATCATAGACGTCATTATAACCAAAATTTATTATTCGTGTTCGGATGAAGAGCCGGGCATGTTAGAATCCATTACCTCACAAAATTTTAAGGCAAATTGCCCCTTTATCCACCTTGTAATGATTTCGGGGTTATGCTATTATTTTTCCTACATCCTAAATATAAGGGTAACGAAACACAGCACCCCCATATATGGGGGTTGATTTTCCTAGAAAATCGAACCAATCAGCAATAATGCTTACCACCTGACGAGAATGAAGGAGGTCTGGAATGTATTGTCCCTATTGCCAGCATAAACAAACGAAAGTAATTGACACCACCAAAGACTCGCATGGGGGTATTCGCCGTCGGCGAGAATGTTTGAAATGCCAGCAGCGGTTTTCAACGTACGAACGCGCGATTCTTGCGACACCTTTGATCATTAAACAAGATGGCACCCGGGAAGAATTTGATCGGGACAAATTAACGCGCGGTATTCGCATCAGTTGCGCAAAACGTCCGGTGTCAGCGGCTGATATTGAGCGGTTGGTGGGAGAGATCGAGGTCAAATTGCAGAAGTTGGGAAGATCTGAGGTTTCTTCAAGAGCCATAGGCGATCTTGTGATCGATGGCTTGAAGGAACTGGATCAAATTGCCTATATTCGATATGCCATTGTTTATTTGCGATTAACGGATTTACATGATCTTAGGCAAGAAATTGACAAGTTATTAGAAGGTGCAGGAGGATAATTCATGTCATCAGCAACCAGTTCTCGCGGAAAACTTTTGCCAACCCCTCCGTTACCAGAGGATTTACCAGGCGTTGTATTAACATCAAATTCTTTGGAGGTTCTCAAGCGCAGATATATCCGCCATGATGGCAATGGCGAACCTGTCGAAACAGCCGATGGCATGTTCTGGCGTGTTGCTTATCATATTGCCAAGGTGGAGGAAGAAAGCAATCCGAATTTTGTGGAGTTGGCCAAACAATATTATCGGTTGCTGGTTAGTAAAACTTTCTTTCCAAATTCTCCCACATTCACGGGGGCTGGCACCCCTCTTGGGCAGTTGGCGGCGTGTTTTGTTCTTCCTATCAGTGATGACATGGGACGCAATGGCACCGGGATTTTTGAGAGTCTTCGCAATGCCGCGTTAATCCAACAAACCGGCGGCGGCAATGGTTTTGCCTTCTCGCGTTTGCGCCCATCAGGTGCGCTGGTACGGTCTTCTGCCGGCCAGGCTACGGGTCCCAATGGATTTTTACGGGTATATGACAATGCCTTCGGTGAAATTGCACAAGGCGGCACACGCCGCGGCGCTAACATGGCGGTTTTGCGGGTCGACCATCCGGATGTGGAAGAGTTCATCAGCGCTAAGACCGAAGAACATTCCATTACCAACTTTAATATTTCCGTTGGCATCACCGATGCGTTTATGAGAGCAGTCGAGAATGATGAAGATTGGGATCTTCTGTTTCCGGATGTGCATTCACCGGAATATGATGGTTTCGATGGCACGCTTGAAGATGCTATTGAACAGGGGGTTCCCCTAAAGGTTTATAAGACAGTGAGGGCACGGGATATCTTTGACAAGATTGTCCAACAAGCGCACCACAATGGTGAGCCGGGCATGTTATTTTTGGATGCCGCCAATCGTGACAATCCTGTCCCGCATTTGTATCATCTGGAATCGACCAATCCGTGCGGCGAACAGTGGCTTGGCCCCTTTGAGAGCTGCTGTTTGGGTTCTATCAACCTGGCTCAACACATGGGCGAAAATCATTCAGTCAATTGGGAGAAATTGGAAGAAGACATCTGCCTTTCCACCCGGTTCCTGGATGATGTTGTGGATGCCAATAGTTATGTGCCAGCAGTGCCGCAACTGAAAGAGTCTGCCCAAAGAGCGCGCAGAATAGGCCTGGGAATCATGGGATTTGCAGACCTTCTTTATCATGTGGGGGTGCGTTATGGTTCAATCGAAGGGCAGGAATTTGCCTCTCAATTGATGGAATTTGTGCGCTATCATGCTATGCGAACCAGTGTGGTGTTGGCACAAGAGCGCGGTGCATTTCCGGCCATCAAGGGCAGTATTTATGACCCTGAAAACATCACCTGGAATGTTCCTGTACCTCTGGTTGACTATTCCCATGATTGGGGTCGTCCTGCATTGGATTGGCAGCAGATCTATGATGGCATCAAAGCCCACGGTATTCGTAATGCGGCCCAAACCACTATTGCACCTACCGGCACCATCGCAACGGTGGCAGGGGTCGAAGGCTATGGTTGCGAACCGGTATTCGCCCTTGCATATATTCGCCATGTGAACGATAAAGGGCAGGATCTTCAGCTGACCTATGTGCCGAAATACTTCCAGACAGCCTTAGATGAAGCGGAAATTTCTGTGGAAGATCAAAAACATATCCTGAGCCTGGTGATGGAATTGGGCACCTGCCAGAATATTCAGGAATTACCTGAGCGCATTCGCCATGTATTTGTGGTTTCCTCTGACATATCGGCTGAAGAGCATGTGCGTATGCAGGCGGCTATGCAGGCTTTTGTTGATAACAGCATCAGCAAAACTATCAATTTTCCACCCAATGCGACTGAGGAGGACGTGGCAGAGGCTTACCGGTTGGCATGGCGCCTGGGATGTAAGGGCATTACAGTTTACGTGACTGGTTCACGCGATGTGGTGGTGTTGGAGACCAAACAAACCGCGAAACAAAAAGAACCTGCCAACTATGCTGAACAACCGATGATGTGGCACGATGATCGCAAACCACGCCCGCGCGCTTTGCCGGGATACACATATGTGATCCAGACTCCGTTGGGGAAGGCGTTTGTCACGGTGAACGAAAATGGCGGCAACCAACCCTTTGAAGTCTTCATCAACAGCGCAAAGGCAGGCTCTGATACCGCAGCCATGTCTGAGGCTATCGGCAGGTTGATCTCGCAGGTTCTGCGTCAGGCATCGCCAATCGAACCAGTGAAACGGCTTGAATTAATTATTCAGCAATTGGGTGGAATCGGTGGTGTGCGTGCGCTTGGTTTTGGCCCTAACCGGGTAAATTCATTCCCGGATGGTGTGGCAACTGTGTTGCAAGAGTATTTACTTCAACGTGACGAGCGCATTCAAACAGGCGAAGTTGATACGCGTGCCAATGGCCTGAAAAAGCAAACAGGGAAAAGTGCTGTGATCCAGCAGCTGACGCTGCCGGAAATCGGTGACCTGTGCCCTGAATGCGGCCAGGCGACATTGATCATGGAAGAAGGCTGTTGCAAATGTTATTCTTGCGGATACAGCGAATGCTAATCGAATAATCACCATAAAAAAAACCGTCCGGCGCAATTTGTACCGGACGGTTTTTTGATTTAGTTAATCACACCGATTTGCTGGTGCTTTTGTTGAATGATGTCTGCCAATTCCTCCAGTTGTTTGTGGGCTTCTTTGGTTGGATAACCGCGGAAGTTTACGAAAGGCAGCGGTTCTTTGTGTAGAGGGGCTACCATATCGGCCACTTTTTTGGGGACATTGTCGCTCCAGCCATAGGAACCTATAAAGCCAATGAAGTGGGCCTTTGGTTTCAATAAGGCCGCGACGGCGATGGCATTTGCCATCAACGGGTGAGTGTTACCCAACAGGGTTGGCGAAGCCAGAATAATCGTGCTGGCATCAACCATAGACATGGCGATCTGGCCCAGATCCGCCACGGTCAGGTTATACGGCTGCACCTGTATTCCGCGATCTGTCAGTGCTGTCATCAGGTGTTCCACCATCTTAAGCGTGCTGTGATGCATGCTGACATAAGGGATAACGACCTCGTTCTTGGTGGGTCCATTGACCCATTCGTCATAGGCATCCAGGATGAATGACGGCACGTTATAAATTGGGCCATGGCTGGGCAGGATCATCTCAATGTCGTAAGTGTTTACCTTTTCCAAGTTCTTGGTGACGAAATTGCGTAAGGGCTGCATGATCTGGGCATAATACAGCTTGTTGCTTGCCAACACCAATGGGTCTTCGTTTGCAAACATTTCCGATGTCGCCAGGTGGGCGCCAAAAAAGTCACAACTAAAAAGGTATTTCTTTTCACGCAGGTAGGCTGACATAGTTTCAGGCCAATGCACCCAGGGGGTATAGAGGAATTCAAAGGTGAAATCACCGATCGACAATGTCTCTCCATCCTCGACTGTCGTAATTCGTCCCGGATCGAGTTCTGGCATAAGGTCGGTCAACATCGGTTTTTCACGTACGGAAGTAAAGACCTGGGCATCAGGATATTGTTCGAGCAATTGAGGAATGGTGCCTGAATGGTCTTGTTCAGCATGCAGTGAAATAATATAGTCGATTTTCGGAAATTGCTGCAACTGATTCTTCAGAATATAAGCTTTGTCAGGTTCAACGGTGTCGATCAGTACAGTTTTTTCACTGCCCTGGATAAGGTAAGAGTTGTATGAGGTTCCCTGTGGCAGGGGGATCAGAGAATCAAACAGGGTTCGGTCCCAGTCAATAGCACCAAGCAAGTAAACATTTTCAGATATTTTTCGTGGATTCATAGGTTCCTAATTCCTTTGCTTCTTTTTGTACTTTAGTAATTATTGCTATTTTTACATTTATTATATTCATAATGGTAAGTGAATTATACGACTTAAGTATTAACGATGTAGAAAAACCACCAATGTCAAAATGAATTGAATACGGTACAATGTGGGAAATAAAGTATATGGAGTGGAATATGGAAGGTCATTCGGGGAGTCTGGAAGTCATTTGCGGTTCAATGTTTTGTGGAAAGTCTGAAGAACTGATACGCCGGTCGCGAAGAGCTGTCATCGCAAAGCGCTCTATTCAGGTCTTTAAACCAATTATTGATGCTCGCTATGGAGGTGTCCAGAAGGTTACCTCCCATTCTGGTTATGAAATTGCCTGTTCACCGGTGGAATCTTCTGCGGAGCTGTTGAGCCAGATTATCGAAGGGGTTTCGGTCATTGGTATTGATGAAGCGCAATTTTTTGATGAAGGCTTGATCGACGTGATCGATACCCTGGTCAATGGAGGAGCGCGTGTTATTGCTGCTGGTTTGGACATGAACTTCAGGGGCGAACCTTTTGGTATCATGCCTGTGTTATTGGCGAAGGCAGAGAGAGTGGATAAATTACAGGCAATTTGCATGGTATGCGGCGAACCAGCCACCAGAACACAGCGCCTGGTGAACGGGCAGCCTGCCTATTTCGAAGATCCGGTGGTTATCGTCGGGGCCGCAGAAATGTATGAAGCGCGCTGCCGTATTCACCACGAGGTACCAAGGCGAGTAAATTGACGGAGGATAAGATGGTTGTAGATTATCGCAATGTTTTGGAGAAGGAGTTGATCCCGCAGGAGTTGCTTCAGCGAAGGATAACGGAATTGGCAGAAGATATCAACCGAGATTTTGCGGATGCCGAAGGCGAGTTACTCCTGGTATGTGTATTGCGCGGGGGCGTGATGTTTCTGGTTGATTTGATGCGGCGCTTAACAGTTCCGCATATGGTTGATTTTATGGCTGTGTCGTCTTATGGCGTTGGAAAACGCAGTTCTTCAGGACAGGCACGCATCAGCCTGGATTTAAATACCGACATTCATGGCCGCGATGTGCTGATCATTGAAGACATCATTGACAGCGGACACACGCTGCACTCGCTGGTAGCTCTATTGGGGAGCCGCTCCCCAAGATCCCTGGGCGTTTGTGTGCTGCTTGATAAAACCGAACGCAGAGAGGTGGATATCCCAATTCGCTATAGCGGCTTTCAAATTCCTAATGAATTTGTGTTCGGCTATGGGCTGGATTTAGACGAATACTATCGCAACCTCGATTTTGTAGGTGTTGTTGATCTTGATAAGTACAATCCCGAATAATTTGATTTAAGCGAATAGGCTTAGGAGTGATTTTGATTCCCCTGGAATATCTCCAACAAGACTTTTTTACATCATTGCGCGAGCATTTACTGCCTGGGGACTGTATATTCCTGGTGGGCGGAGCCGTGCGGGATCTCTTGTTGAGGAAAACACCGGAAGATCTTGATTTTGTGATCAAAGGGAACGCAAAAAGGATAAGCCGTGCAGTCGCCGACCAGATAAGTGGCGCTGTGTATCAGTTAGATGACGAACATGCTGCCATGAGAGTATTATGTGATTGTGAGTTAATTAAGGGCCATCTTGATATCAGTGAGTTGCGTGGAGAATCCTTAGAAGAAGATTTGCGTGATAGAGATTTCACCATCAACGCGATGGCAATAGATGTCACACATGGTGCAAATTTCGATATAATTGATCCGTGTCGGGGCCAAGAAGATCTGCAGAAGGGTGTCATTCGCGTATGTGGAACCGATTCGATTGTTTCCGATCCTATCCGTATTCTGCGCGGTATCCGCCTGAAATTGGTGTTTGGTTTTGTTATTGACGACGAAACCAAGCGGCAAATGAAACAACCAACCTTGCTCGCTATGGTGTCTGACGAACGGAAGCGTGACGAATTATTCAAGATCTTTGAACCGCAATTGGCAGCAGACGGTTTTGATCTGCTCAGAGAGTATGATGCACTCCCTGCCCTTTTCCCTGGCTTACGGTTTGATGAAAATCATGCAACAGCAAATTTCGCGCGAAAGTTGTCGATAATCATAAAAACAGTCATCGGCGAAGATATCGCTGCTGACGATACCACATCGACGCTCCAAGCAGCCTTTTTGCCCTATCAAGGAGAATTGGCAGCCTATTTGGATAAAGACATTGTTGAAGGCCGGAAAAGGGCTATATTGCTGTTTTTTGCCGGGTTGGCCTGGCTTTCAATTGATGAACAGGACACAACAGCTGATAGGGCCTTCACGAAAAAATTTCTCAGTACCTTTTGCCAACGTCTTGCTTTGAGCAACCGTGAAATGAATTTTCTTCGGCAGATAATCCAAAACAGAGATTGTGTGCCTGCATTGACCGCCAGAAACCCAGAACTGGATGGAAAGACCATTTATAAATTCTTTCGAGAGACGGAAGAGAGTGGTGTGGGGCTTTGCCTAATATTCCTGGCAAAAAGCATGCTGGGAGCATCGGGCGACTCTGACACAGAAAGCTGGCCCCGAGCAGTTTTGGTTTGCAAACAACTGATCCATCATTACTTCATAAAATGGGAGAGTACCATCGAACCGCAGACTCTGATCACTGGAGATGACTTGATCACTATCTTCTCCCTTACCCCAGGACCTCTGTTTCAAACAGTGCTGGAAGGTGTCCGTGAGGAGCAAGCAGCTGGGATTATCAATGATAGAGAAGATGCATTGTCATTCGTAAAAGAAATGCTCCGAGAGAAGAAATTGGGTGCGGGTGACAAATAGCCAATTCCATGGCGACATTCGTTAATTTCTCATATATCTCAAAAAGCGAGATTGTTCATTATGGTAAAATTCATAAGTTGTAACATGTGAATTTTATTAACAAACTGATGATCAAATTATTCAGGAGGCTATCAAGTGTCAAAAAAATGGGTGTATCTCTATAATGAAGTGGAGCAAGCGGAAGAATACGCGGGCAGTTGGGACGGTGTGCGGGGTTTGTTGGGGGGCAAAGGCGCAAACCTGGCCGAAATGACCCGCATTGGAATTCCGGTTCCTCCCTTTTTCACCGTAACAACGGAAGGTTGTATTGCTTATATCAAAGAAGGGAATCAATTTCCTGCTGGTATGTGGGAGCAGATGTTAGATGCCATGAAGGGCATTGAAGCCAAAGCCGGTAAAACCTTTGGTGATCCAAGTAATCCTTTGTTGGTGTCAGTCCGCTCTGGTGCAAAATTCTCCATGCCTGGCATGATGGACACTGTTCTAAATGTTGGCTTGAACGACGAAACCGCCAAAGGCATGGTGAAACTTACCGGTAATGAGCGATTTGTTTTTGATGCTTACCGACGTCTGATTGCTATGTTCGGTTCCGTTGTGCTGGATATCAATGATGAATTGTTTGAAAAGAAGCTTGATGAGATGAAAGAAAAAGCCGGCACCAAGGCTGATACTGACCTGACTGCGGATCATCTCAAAGAACTTGTCGAGGAATTCAAAGTTGTCACCCGTGAAGCCAAAGGGTTTGATTTCCCGCAAGATCCTTATGAGCAGGTGCGTTTGGCTACCGAAGCTGTTTTTAGCTCATGGAACGGCGCACGCGCAATCGCTTACCGCCGCCGCGCCAACATTGCTGACGACCTTGGTACGGCAGTCAATATTTGCACCATGGTGTTTGGCAACATGGGTGATGATTCAGGCACCGGTGTAGCATTCACCCGTGACCCACAGACTGGCGAGAAAGTCATGTTTGGTGAATACTTGTTGAACGCACAGGGTGAGGATGTTGTGGCAGGAATCCGTAATGCCAACCCCATCGTTCAAATGAAAGAAGATCTGCCAGAGGCTTATCACCAATTCATGGATATCTCCGATACGCTCGAGCAGCATTATCACAACATGCAGGACGTGGAATTCACCATTGAACGCGGCACTCTTTGGATGCTGCAAACACGTGATGGCAAACGAACTGCCAAATCAGCCGTGAAAATTGCCGTCGATATGGTCAACGAGGGTTTGATCACCAAGGAAGAAGCCGTCAAGCGTGTTGACACTGATCACGTTGATACTTTGCTGCACCCTCAGTTCAATATGGAAACCATGAATGTTGCTCGCGATGAAGGGCGCTTCTTTGTCAGTGGCGTCAATGCTTCTCCAGGTGCTGCGGTTGGTCGTGCTTACTTTGATGCCGACCTGGCTGAAGAAAAAGCTAAGGAAGGCCAGGACGTGATCATGGTTCGTCCCTTCACAAAACCTGATGATGTACACGGTATGTTGGCCTCAAAAGGCATCCTGACCACAGAAGGTGGCGCTACCTCTCATGCAGCGGTTGTTGCCCGCCAATTCGGTGTTCCGTGTGTGGTGGGTGCTTCCACCGCAAAAATCGACATGGCAAAACGTGAAATTTCCTCTAACGGTGTCACTGTCACAGAAGGTGATTGGATTTCCGTTGACGGCACCACCGGTGAGGTTTTCCTTGGCGTTGTTGACGTGATTGCTCCCGAGTTGGAAGAACAGGTTGAATTGTTGACTCTGTTGGGGTGGGCAGATGAAATCGCTGCGACTGAAGGTATTCGTGAATCGGTTAATGGCTCGCCTACCCGTGGTTTGCAGGTTTGGGCCAATGCGGATTATCCGGCTGACGCCAGACGCGCCCGTATTTATGGCGCTCAGGGTATCGGTTTGTGCCGTACGGAGCATATGTTCTTTGAACCGGAACGTCTACCGACCGTGCAGGCTTTCATTCTTGCCAAAGACGAAGAGACCCGTACCGAGAAAATCAACGAACTTCTACCTTATCAGCGCTCTGACTTCTACGGTTTGTTCGAAGCGATGACCGGCTTGCCGGTAATCATCCGTTTGATTGATCCACCGCTGCATGAATTCATGCCCAATGAAGATGAGATCTTCGAAGAAGTGATCACTATGCGCGTGAAGGGTGAAACAGAAGGATTGGCAGAAAAAGAGCAACTGCTCAATGCGATCCGCGCCATGCACGAGAGCAACCCGATGATGGGTATGCGCGGCGTGCGTCTTTCGATTGTGATGCCGGCACTGGTAGAAATGCAGGTTCGGGCAATCTTTGAAGCGGCTGCTGATGCCAAGATCAACGGCTTTGAACCGAAACCCGAAGTGATGATTCCTTTGACCGGTACGATTGAAGAGCTTCGTTGGATTCAACCGCGCCTGGTGCGCATTGCGAAAGCGGTGATGGAAGAAAAAGGCGTTGAATTTGAATATAAATTCGGCACCATGATCGAAATCCCGCGTGCTGCAGTGACTGCCAATGAAATCGCTGAAATGGCCGAGTTCTTCTCATTTGGCACCAACGATCTGACCCAGATGACCTTTGGGTACAGTCGTGACGATGCAGAGCGCGCCTTCCTGGTTCGATACATCGAAGAAGGTGTTCTGAAAGTTAATCCCTTCCAGCAAATCGACCGCGAAGGTGTCGGCAAGCTGATGGCGATGGCAGTGGCTGACGGCCGTTCAGCTCGCCCCGACCTTGAGGTTGGCATCTGCGGTGAACATGGCGGTGATCCATCTTCGATTGAGTTCTGCCACATGGTTGGCAATAACTACGTGAGCTGCTCACCGTTCCGTGTGCCAGTGGCCCGCCTGGCTGCTGCTCATGCTGCGCTGAAGCACCGTAAGTAAGATTCTAAATTAAAGATAACAAAAAACGAGGCTGTCGAAAAAAAAATGATACAGCCTCGTTTTGCATTAACTAATTTTCGCTGTACAAGATGCTGTAATACGTATAGGTTTCCAGGATAAATTGAATGTAGTTGCGCGTTTCGGTAAACCGAATGATCTCTACGAAAAGGTCAATATCTTCTCCTGCCATGGCAAACCAGGTGGCAGCGTTGCCTGGACCGGCGTTGTAAGCAGCCAGTGCGGGAAACCATTCGCCATCGAAATAATCCCGCTGCAGGTCGATGTAATAGACACCCATGTTGATATTTGTTATGGGCAGATAGAGATCGGGAGTGTCATAGGCCTCATCCCATTGCAACTGGTTGTTGATATAGGTTCCGGTGGACGGGATGATCTGCATTAACCCCAGAGCGCCAGCAGATGAACCGATACGGCTGTCAAAAAGGCTTTCTTGTCGTATTTGGCTGAAAATCAATTGAAGAGAGATATCGTATGCGGCTGACACTTCGCTGATGATCGGCTCATAATGGACGGCATAGCGTAAGTGAGAAAGGTACCTTGGCGCCAACAAAAAATCTGTTGGCGAAATGTTCGCCAGGTCTAACAAGTGGCGGCTGGCGAAAGCCGCTGACCGATAGAACCCGAGATCCACCAGGCGTTCTATCAAACGGAACGTGTTTAAGGCATTGTTGAGATTTTCTTCACGTAGTTTTTCATATTCGTCTTGGGCTTGTTGGTACAAACCTAATGACCATAAAATGTCGCCGCGTGCTGCGAAGGAATTGCCCGCCAATACACTCAGTGCTGAAAGATCAACAGTATCAGCAATGTCGAAAGTGTTTTGCAGCCAGAGAGCAGCCTGTTGGCGTTCTGTAGCAAGATCGATCACGGGATTGAAATTAGGGTCACTGGCGAATGGCGCCTGATTATTCAGAACCTGTTGAGCGCGAATACCAAAATAGGTGAACGGGGAGGTTGTATAAGCACTTTGCCAATTTGATTGTGCTTCGCTGCTCTGTCCTAATGTCTGGTAGGTTTTCCCTAACCAGAAATAGGCGGCGGATTGTTGTTCAGGGGTGGTGGCATAGGTCAGCAAGGCGTTTAATTGTGAAATGGTGTTTTCGTAATCCGCAGCACGGTAATAAGACACCGCAGCGAGGTGCTGTGCCCGGAAAGCATCCTGGTAGCCCGGGTATTCGACCAATAGCCGGGACCAGGTTTCTGCTGCAAGCACAAGCTCATCAGCACGTTCATAATTTCGGGCAGCTGAATACAAAAATCCTGGACTGTCCTGATGGTTGGGGTAGTCGGCCACAAAGGCAAGGTAGGATTCAGCGGCAGACTTCGGGTTTTGAAGATAGACCCATTGTACAAAGGCTGTACGGTCTATGGCGTTAGACCAATATTGGCTGTTTTTGTAATCAAGATACAGAATCTGCCATTGCGCAAAGGCATTGTCATATTGTTCCAAATTCATGTATGCCAGACCATTAAAATAATGGACATCGCCATTGCGGTCAACGTTTGATGTAGAGTCTATGTAACGATTGAAAGCGGTTATGGCAAAACCGTATGAGCCTGCATAGTAGTTGGTTAATCCTCTTTGGTATTCGTCAACGACCTGGCCAGCCTCAACCAATCTGACAAGACTGGTATAGGAATCGAAAGCATAGGGCCAAAGGTTGATGTTTTCCTGGTATTTCTCATAAGCAGTGTCAATATCACCAATCTGCTCGTAGTACTGTCCCAGCAGTAAATTCACTTTGGCATTGATATAGGGGTTTTGGGTATTGTTGTAGGCGTCTGTAAAAAATTGCAGCGCAAGGTCGACATCATTCATTAGCAGATACAACTGGGCAATGCTGATCTTCAACTCGTCCCTTGTTGTTGGATCCTGACTGGCGATTAATGCGACCTGGTAGGCTTCTATCGCTGCCTGGTATTGCCCCAATGATCGATAAGCGTTACCAATTTTTTCATAAATTAGATCATCGATAATAGCAGGCGTGAATGCAACAAAATTCTCGTAAGCCCTTACAGCTACTTCATTGTTACCCAGCGCAGAGTAGACTTCACCCAAAAAGTAGTACGCATTGTGCGCTTCATCTGACAGTGGATATTGATTGATCAGGGTGTCAAAGTAATCAATTGCTGCCCCTTGTTCGCGTTTCAGCAGGGAGATTCGTCCCAAACCGAGTAGGGCGCGGCTTTTTTCAACCGAGGTGGCTTGCGGGTTTGCTAAGACGGCTTGAAAAAGAGAGCTGGCCTGGTCGAATTGCCCGAGATAGATGAGCCATTCTTCGTCTGTCGGTGTGTAGACGTCAGCAGCCGAGAGATCAGAAGTGGGCGAAATATCCTGGGTTGGTATTTGTTCATCTGTTTGTTCATTCAAAGGCTGTGCCGGTTCGGATGATTCGAAAAGGCTACCGGTTTCGACCGAATCTGGCAGCGTGGTTGGGCGGATCGGCTCATTGGTTCCCCAGGTGCGGTTGCAACCTAACAAAAGAATGATCAGTATGATGAAGAGCGGGACTATTTTTCTCGTTGAATTTATCATATATTTTTACCCAAAATACTATTGTTTGATTATATCATCTGCCCACAGAACCTGTGTTTTGACAACGATACGGCTTCATGATATATTTTTGTCGCTCTGCGCCCGTGGAAATGACACGTGGTGCTGTTTAATGACGTATAATTGACCTGTTATTTGATGAAGAGGCGGTAGGCGCATGAAAATTGCCTGTACAGGATCCATTGCATTTGATTACCTGATGACTTTCCCGGGGTACTTCAAAGAGCATATTCTGCCCGAGAGTTTGAACAAAATTAGCCTTTCATTCCTGGTTGACTCTATGATACGTCAGCGAGGGGGTACAGCACCAAACATATGTTACACACTGGCCTTGTTGGGAGTTCCATCGTACCTGGTAGGGACAGTTGGTGAAGATTTTTCTGAATATCGATTGCTCCTTGAAAATGCTGGTGTGGACACAACCTTTGCCAAGAAAATTGATGGCGTGTTCACAGCCTCCTTCTTTGCCAACACTGATCTTTCCAACGCCCAAATTGCCAGTTTTTATACCGGTGCCATGAAATTCGCTACAGAAGTCAGTCTGCTATCGATTAAAGATCCTGCACCTGACCTGGTGGTTGTATCGCCCAATGATCCCGAGGCCATGGACATGTATGTACGGGAATGCATCGACTTGAAAATCCCCTATATATATGACCCTGGGCAACAAGTTGTGCGAAGCGCACCAGAAGAGTTACGGCGTGGCGCAATCAATGCGCATAGTTTGTTTCTGAACGATTACGAATATGATCTGATCCGAAAACACACCGGTCTGACAGAAGAAGAACTGCGGTCAACGCTGGATTACATGGTTATAACGCGTGGAGAAGATGGAGCAACCATCTATGTCGAGGAAGAAGAATATTCGATTCCTGTTGTCAAGACAGAGAGCATTCTGGACCCCACCGGTGTGGGTGATGCCTTTCGGGGCGGATTTTTGAGCGGAATTGCACGTGGCCTGGATTACCAGACTTCCGGTCAAATGGGGGCGCTGGCAGCTACCTATTGCCTGGAACACCGAGGGACGCAGGTGCACTATTACACCGTTGAGTCATTTATCAAACGATATGAAGACAATTTTGGCGATTCTTCGAGGTTGTCTGTGTTATTCAAAATCAACTAACGATTTGGAGGAATTTGATGGAATTTGACATTAAAGATAAAAATCTTGCTGAAGGCGGACGTCTGAGAATTGAGTGGGCAGAACGCGATATGCCGGTTCTGCGCAGTATTCAGGAGCGATTTGCTAAAGAAAGACCCCTGGAGGGCATTCGAATTTCAGCGTGTATGCATGTTACGACTGAAACAGCTAATCTGATGAAAGCGTTGCAAGCAGGTGGTGCGGATGTGGTTTTGGTGGCATCCAACCCGCTCTCAACCCAGGATGATGTGGCCGCTTCGCTGGTCGTCCACGATGAAATCCCGGTGTATGCGATAAAAGGCGAAGACAATGTCACCTATTACAAGCATTTAGAAGCCGCCGTTGCCCATAAACCGCAAATGACCATGGATGACGGCTGTGATCTGGTATCTTTGATTCATCGCGAGCATCGCGACCAACTGCCTGATGTGATCGGCGGTACCGAAGAGACCACCACCGGCGTCATCCGTTTGCGTGCGATGGCAAAGGACAAGGCTTTGGCTTTCCCGGTTGTCGCTGTGAATGACGCCATGACCAAACATTTCTTTGACAATCGTTACGGAACCGGTCAATCCACCATGGACGGGGTGATTCGCGCCACCAACGCTTTGATCGCCGGCAAAAATTTTGTAGTAGGCGGTTATGGTTGGTGCTCTCGCGGATTAGCCATGCGTGCGCGTGGCCTGGGTGCCAGTGTGATCGTTACAGAAGTTGATCCGCTGAAAGCGCTGGAAGCGGTAATGGACGGCTACCGGGTGATGCCAATGATGGAAGCCGCCAAGATTGGTGATATTTTTATAACATTGACGGGAGACATCAATGTGGTCGATAAACATCACTTTGAAGTGATGAAAGACGGGGCTTTGATTGGCAATTCAGGGCATTTCAATGTCGAGATCAATATTCCTGCGTTGGAAGATATGGCGGTCTCTAAACGGCGTGTGCGCCCGTTCGTGGATGAATATGTGATGGAAGATGGACGCCGTCTTCACATTCTGGGTGAAGGCCGTTTGATTAACCTGGCAGCGGCTGAAGGCCATCCCGCCAGTGTTATGGATATGAGTTTCGCCAACCAGGCTTTGGCTGCGGAGTATCTGCTCACGCACCGTGAAGAACTTGACAACGAAGTTTATGGGGTTCCTGAAGACATCGACCGTGAAATTGCGCGGTTGAAGTTGGCTTCGATGGGCGTCGATATCGATGTACTGACCGAAGAGCAGCAGATCTATTTGAATTCCTGGACAGAAGGCACCTAAAAAAAAATAAACAACCGGGTTGAGAGGCTGATAAGGTGAATTGTCAGCCTCTTTTATTCTCTGCGATGTATGCTTCCAGGGTGTGAAGCAAATGGTCCACATCGGTCATTTGCAGTTCGCCCATATTGGCGATGCGGAAGGTGACATCCTTCAGTTCGTCATAGCCATTCGCAATTTCGAGATTATGTGCCATCAAATACCTGCGCAGATCAAAGAAATTCAAGTGATGACCATTTTTCATGGTGGTCATTGTTTTGGAACGATAGGGTTTCTCAGCGATGGAGGCCATGTTGTTTTGTTCTCCCCAGGCTGCGATCCTTTCCGCCATCTGTTGATGGCGATCAAAGCGATTCTGCAGCCCTTCCTGTTGAATGCGATCCAGTTGGACTGACAGGGCATAAAATAGTGAGACCGCCGGGGTGGAAGGTACAGTATTAAGGGCATGGTGCTTTTCAAGGCGGAGGACATCAAGAAACCATCCGCGGTTGTTGACTTTGTCTGCCTTTGCAAGGGCTTTCTCAGAAGCCACCGAAATGGCAAGGCCGGGCGGCACAGCCAGGCATTTGTTGATGGAGCCGAAAGCGTAATCTAACTGCCACTCATCGAATAAAATCGGAGCTCCGCCCATAGAGGAAACGCAATCCAGCAGGATTAATGTTTCAGGTGATTGGTCATGGATAAGGGCCGCGATCTCTGCGATTGGATTCTCCACGCCGCTGGAGGTTTCGTTGTGAACAATGGCAACCGCCTCGAAGAATTGTTTTCGGAGTTGTTGTTCAATGAATTCAGGCAAAATAGGCTTACCGGGTTCTACTTGAAGCAACGTGGCTCGTTTTCCATTGGCAAGGGCGATATCATACCAGCGACTTGAGAAGCCGCCACTGACACAAATCAGGACATCATTCTCGACAAAACTGCGCATAGCCAATTCCATAGTGCCGGTGCCAGAAAATGAAGTTATATAGACATGACGCGATGTGGAAAATAATGGACGTGCTTTTTTCTCTACCTGGTGGTAGAGAGTTTCAAATTCTGCGCCACGATGGTACATCATGGGTTGAGAAAGGGCGGCCAACACATCAGGATGGATGTCGACAGGTCCTGGGATAAATAATGGACTCATGGTTTCTTTTTCCTTTATTTTAGTTGGCCAGTAACCACAATCCTCTGGTTGTTGACGCCATAGGGATAGCAGGAAATAAGCGTGACGATGGACTCATTGGTCTGACGTAAAACCTCTACAAAGGTCGGTTCCACGATCTGTGTCTGGTACACCACAAATTCATAGGTGAGTTGATTGGTGAATACCTTTACGATATCTCCAGGCTGCAGCCGGTCAAGATCGCGGAAGAGTTCACCATAAATATCATTGTGCGCCGAGAGAATCAGGTTGCCGCCCTCCCCGGGGTTGGGAGAACCGATATGCTGCCCTACGCCTTTTTTCAGCTGTTCCCATCCGTCTCCCATAACAATAGGGGCATCTACTTTGATGGCTGGTATTTGCATCCTGACAGCGTTGGCAGGACTTTGGGTGGGGATGGGAATGGCAGCCATTGCCTGTACTATGGGGCGCAAGTGCTCGGGGATTTCTGATTCGTTTGGCAGAGGGATTCCACTGCCATCCTCAGAGAATGTGTGGCCTGAAGGCAATACAGCTGCTGAGATTAATGGGGTGGGCGTGATAGTTGGCTGTGCCAGTGCGCTGGCAAATTCCTGGTTCAGATTTTGGAGGGCAGACACGCTATTGATGATCAAGAAGAATAAAAGAATCACAGCCATCACTTCAATCATAACCAGCAGTCTGTCATACCAGGGTTTGCGTATTGTTTTTTCGTTTTGTCGGGGGTTGCTCCCAGACTGAACCAATGTGTCTTTGCTTTGTGATGCGATCACAGGTGAATAATTGAAGCGACCGGAATTAACAAAATGATCGATTCTTTGACTGCGTGATTGCTTTAATTGTTGTAATAACTCAAATCGCAGATTTTCTTTGGGATCTGTTATTTTTCTTGGGGACATACTTTCACCATAGGATTTATTGGGATAATTATACAAGATATGAGGAATTGAGTGATGATTGCAAAAATAGAAATAATGTTCTATAATAGGTTTATGACAGCACCACTAAAAAAACTTCATTTGCTGGCTGAGCATGTCGGGTATGAACTGGACGATTCCCCCGGTTGTCCGTTGTATGTTCGCCCAAATCCCGGGAAAACTATCGAGAGGATGGGTATAGATGAATTACCTCATATTTCGTATGCCACATTGCCCGGGGGTAGAAAAATTCCTCTCTTAAAAACCCTGCTGACATCCGCCTGTGAGAATGATTGTCATTATTGCGGCTGTCGATCCGCCAGTAATATCAGGCGAGAGACCTTCAAACCTGATGAATTAGCAAGGTTGTTCATGATGATGTATCAAAGGGGGTATGTAAAGGGTATATTTTTAAGTTCCGGTGTGGTTGGCGGGGGTGCCAGAACACAGGATCTGTTGATTAAGACAGCAGAAATTTTGCGATTCAAGTTTCACTATCGCGATTATCTGCATTTGAAGGTCATGCCCGGGTCAGAGTATGAACAGGTGCTGCAATCAATGAAACTGGCAGACCGGGTGTCAACCAATCTGGAAGGTGCTAACCCCAAACGGTTGTATGAATTGGCGCCGATGAAGCAATTTCATCAACATTTGTTAGATCCCTTGAAATGGGTTGATGATATTCGCAAAAATATGTCGCCGGCTGTAACTTGGAATGGACGCTGGCCATCCACCTGCACGCAGTTTGTGGTGGGGGGGACTGACGAAAATGATGTTGAGTTGCTGCAGATATCAGAATTTTTATATTCTCACCTACATCTGTCGAGAACGTATTATTCGGCATTTTCTCCCATTCCTGGCACACCTTTGGAGAATCGTCAGGCAGAGAATGACTGGAGAAGGTATCGGCTTTTTCAGGCCAGTTTTTTACTGCGCGATTATCCATTTCAAATGGAAGATATGGTTTTTGACCATCAGGGACGGCTGCCTCTTGACCGCGACCCCAAGCAGGCATGGGCTGAGGTGTTTTTGAAAGAACAGCCTGTTGAGGTCAATACTGCCAGCCGGGAGGAGTTGTTGCATATACCAGGTATTGGTCTGAAAGGGGCAAATCAGATAATAGTAACCAGGTATAAAAATCCATTCAAGTCGGAGGGAGATTTAAACCGGGTGGGGGTGATTCTTGGCAGAGCAGCGCCATACTTGTTGGTCAATGGGAGTAGACTGCCTTTTCAACCGGCATTGATTGGTTCGTGATTTCTTGGTTATACTACCCATATGTACAAACTGATTCCCATTCGATTCATCAATGAAGTGATTGAGGTGCAACACGCCCAACCGCTGTTATATGCCAAGACACCGACACCACCTCAAGGATTCATTTGGCAAGAGAAAGAGTATGGTGTTAAAGAGGTCATGCTGGAATGGAAAGATTTTGAGAGGCGCGGGAAATCTTCCCACAATATGCGGCCGAGTTCTCAACTAAAGGCAGCTAAACGAGGTTCCCGCGGCATAGGCAGGTTTCATTACCAGGTGCTTACTGATGATGATCAGATTTTTCACTTGTATTTTGACCGGTCATCCTGGGATCAAGATACCCAAACGGGTGAGTGGGTATTGCAGGCAGAATATGCCTACCGGTTGACACAAAACGATGGAGAGTAATCTGCTCCCTAGTCCTGCCTGCTTAACCGCCAGATGCCAATCACACTGAAGGCAATGCCGAAAGTTAGGATTACTAAAATTTCCGGCAATACGTCTATGAAGCTGTATCCTTTCAGGATGATTCCATTGAATCCCAGCATCGCCCAGGTAGACGGTAGTGCTCTCACCACTGTCTGGTAAAGAGGCGGGGTGATTTCAAGCGGCCACCAGGCACCACCCAGCGCAGCCATTAACATAGAAACAAGCGGGGTGATATTGTCTGCTTGTTTGGCTGTTTTGGCAAACGCACCCAGCATCAATCCCAGGGCGGTTCCAGTGAACGAGAATACTGACAGGAACAATAGTAGCAATAGCGGATCATTTCCCCAATTTACATTAAGCACATACACACCGAAAAGTACGAGGATGACCATCTGGATCAACCCCATCAATAGGCGCGAGAGGATCTTCCCTGAAAAATAGACGCTTTTGGGTGTGGGTGTTGTGAATTGGCGTTGATAGGTACCATTCTCCCGGTCTCGGGCAAATATGACTGAACCACCAACAAGGGTGATCAGACTCCAGGTTACCAGCTGGCCGGCCGAAGATTGGTTAAAACCCGCCAAACCATTTGGGTTCTCATTGTTAACATTACTTCGGATGACCTCAAGTGTGAACATGGGAGATTCTGCCAAAAGGATCTGCGCCTGCTCCATTGATTTCGCTATGTACTGTTGCTGTTCTTCTGGTGACATCTGCGGATTGAGATCGCCATAGACCAGCAAAGCCCCTTGTGCTGCAGACATTGACGCCGTTGTGTGTTGTGTGGCGGAACGAATGCTGTTTTCAATCGAAACCGAGGAGAAATCTGCCTCCGCGACCTTTAGCTTTAGCAAGGTTGGTTGGTTTGTGATTAATTGATCACCGAATCCTTGCGGAATAACCAGATAACCTTGCAGTTGATTGCGAAGGTCTTCAGAGAATTCTTTGCTCTGGTAAATAACCTGGGCATTGATGGTTTGACTCTCGAGGAGATGTCCGGTCAAGGCCGTTGACAGCCCTGTATGATCCTGGTCATAGATCAGCAGGAATGGCCGCAGGTCACGCTCTCCATTCTGTGGCTGCATGGCGGCTGATCCACCCAGTGCAGCGCCGATTGCCATAGTAAATACGATGGGAAGTACGAGAAAGAACACCCAGGTGATTGGGTAGGCGAACTCAAGTCTGAACTCCATTTTTATGATTGACCAGAGTTTATGCATGGTTTTTCCTCAAAATGCGAATGTGCCCATATTGCCATGTGAACAAAAAAGTAGCAATACTGATGAGTATCACCGCCATGGCTGTCAACACCAGAATAGCGGTTCGCACATCATGAAAGCCTCCCCCATTGATCAGGGCCATAAAACCTTCTATCCCCCAGGCGTTGGGGGTGATTACCCCTAAATCCTTGAGCCATTGGGGATAATTGACTCGAGGAACGAAATTGCCTGTCACTGCAGCGAAAACGAGATTTACAGCCATGCCAAGTGCGGATGCCTGCCCGCTGTTCTTCGCCAAAGAAGCGACCAAAATTCCCCAACTGGCACTGCCCAACACAAGTGACAGTGTGAAGAGGATGACGACAGGCAGCGGCCCCCAGGAAAGATTCAGAATAAGTGAACTCAGCAGTATGAAGGCAAAAACCTGGATGACACCGATCAGATAGATGCCAAGCATTTTTCCGACAATGATTGAGATGGACCTGGTCGGGCTGGTTAACAATCTGCCGAAGGTGCCAACCTCTTTTTCACTCAATATCGTCCTGGCGCTGGCTGTCATTGAAAAACTTAGGAAAAGAATTGACATGGAAGGGGCCATGTATGCCAACCAGCTGAACTCATTCGAACTACCTGTTTCCCAATAGGAAACTTCCAGGGATAACTGTGACTGGTTCTCTTCAAAAATGGGGGTTAAATTCTGGCTGATTTCTTCACCCAACCCTTCTTCCAAGTCTTGTGGTGAGACTGATCCTACTGCCAGCAGGTCTGAAAAGCCAATGGTCGCGCCAGCAAAACAGGCATTTAGACGAATGATGATGGAGTCAAGAATCGATTCGACAATCATGGATGATATGGGGCGAGTCGGATTGGTATAGATGGTGATAGTTTGGCTGAGGTCTAACGGTGTATTTATTGAAGCGTCATTCATGGATTCAAGACTCTGAATCATGCCTTCAGGTTCAACAATCACTGCCGCAAACCTATCGCGGCTTAGTTCTTTTTGGGCTGTCTCAATATCAGGAAATTTCTCGATTGCCAGATATTCTTGGATTTGTTCACTGGTAAGAATATCTTCGAAAACTTGACTGAAGGTGTCGCTGCCATTGGAAACGAGGGCAACTGGAATGACTGTGAAACCAGAATCAGAGGAAGTTCCAAACGCAAAAGCCATCACCAAAGTCATCGCCAGAGGGGCAGCAACCATTAATAGCAGGGCAGTAATGTCGCGGTAGGTAATTTTGAAGTCTTTCCAGGCAATTTTCAATATCTTCATGCGTCACCCCTAATCCCGTAATGCGCGGCCGGTTAGATGCAGAAAAACCGCTTCTAAGTTCGGCTCCTCAATATCAACGCTGGTGATATTGACATTGTGTTGGTTGGCGAGTGAAATCGTGCCGGCGATGCTTGCTTGCGCCTGCTGTACGTTGACTATAATTTCACCATCGTTCTTTGACGCGTACACAACCCCGGGCAGCGCAAGCAAGGCGGTTAAAAATTCATCGGGGATGTGTTGTTCTTCCCGGGTGTGCAACCGCAGGGTTTCATTTTCGCCTATGAGGGTGGTCAATTCTTTTTGTGTTCCCAGCGCAATCAGTTTTCCGTGATCGATGATGCCAACGCGATG
>CAYMNB010000003.1:0-117731 GCA_964391725.1 uncultured Anaerolineaceae bacterium
CAAGAATTCTTTGCAACTCAAATAAAGCCAGATCAATTGGTTTCTTGTTGTTGCACACCTCTACCAGAGGGGTTGTAACGATTTCGCTTTTAATCATGCCTACCAGAACGCCTGTTTCCCCTCTTTCCAGGGCGGCAGTCGCCCCAGCCCCCAGACGGCTGGCGAGGGTTCTGTCATAAGCAGTCGGATTACCCCCGCGTTGGGTGTGCCCCAGGATGGAAATACGAATAGAGAAGCCCAGCCTCTCTTTATTGGCGGCAAAATAATCTTTTAATTGCTCTACGTTGTATTTTGCGCCTTCTGCCACCACAATAATGGCATGGGCTTTGCCCTTGTCATAGGCTTCTGAAATTTCTCTTGCCACATCTTCCGGCTCGAAATCCACTTCCGGTATCAATACTTTTTCAGCGCCGCCGGCAATGGCTGCCATAAGCGCTAAATAACCGCAATCGCGCCCCATCACCTCCACCAGAAATGCCCGTTGGTGCGATGAGGCGGTGATCTTTAATCGGTCAATCGCCTCAACGGCGATATTCAAGGCAGTATCAACGCCAATAGTGATATCAGAACCGTACAGGTCATTATCAATGGTGGATGCAACCCCAACAACAGGATAATCTAATTTCGATAGGGCGTATGAACCTGTTTGAGACCCATTACCCCCAATGACAACGAGACCATCAATGTCATGGCGATTGAGATTTCTGACTGCTTTACGTTGACCGTCCAGGGTTGTAAATTCCAAACATCTCGCGCTTCCCAGGATCGTTCCTCCTTGATGCATGATACCCCCCACATCACGAACACCCAAGGGTTGAAAGTTTTCCGAAATCAAACCCTGGTAACCATTGCGGACACCAACCATCTGCCACCCTTTGTGAATACCGGTGCGCACAACGCTGCGAATAGCAGCATTCATACCCGGAGCGTCACCGCCGCTTGTCAATACGCCCACTTTTTTGAATTGCATCGATCATCCTCCTGCTTCAGTCTGAATACCATCCACTAACCTCAATTATAACTGCTCTTTTTCATCTCCGGTTAATTATCTACCGCCCAGGACTTCGCAAATGAATAGAGTTTTGTTAATAGGGGTAAACCTCTGACAATTCGTCCGGATGCCGTTTTTTCAAAGTTTCCGCATGTACAACCCTGCCGGTATCTTCGAGTACTTTGATATAGTTCTTTAGCATACCCCTGGTATGGTAGGGTCCTCCTTCGCAAAGAACAGTGACCATAGGGTCAACATCTGAATCTGCGGTTACCATTTGCTCATGATGCCAATCCGCCAGGTATGCCATCGCTTGTTGCACCAATGCGGGTTTTTCCTTTGCCAGGTTGTTTTCTTCACGTGGATCATCTGTCAGGCAATACAGCATCACCTCATCAAAGTCCTTGTGACCATCATGGTAAGTGCGTAAGCAGATGTATTCTTTTCCATCATGGTCAAACCTCACTCCTCGTTGGCAAGCCCAGGCAGCCTGCGAGGTAACAACGTAGTCCCTGCCTGCTTCTTGTTGCTCTTTCATTTCCTTAGCAAAGCTGCAGCCATCCCATTTTTCCGGCACGCTGCCACCAGCAAGTTCAAGCACAGTAGCAGCCCAATCGAAATGCTGATGTAGTGCTTTGTCTACTCGTGGTTCATCAACAACCCCCGGCCATGAAATGATCAGAGGAACCCGACAGGTGATATCATCCGCTGACTGGTGGTCTCCCCACACATTCAATTCACCTTGGTTCTCACCATGATCAGAAGTGAGGACAATGGCAACATCATCAGCAATGCCTTTATCACGCAATTTTTCCAGCAAGTATCCCACATGTGTATCTGCGTAGCGAATACCCACATCATACCCATCAATCCAGCGTTTCACTTCTGCCATGCTTGACAAAGATGACATATTAATGCGTGGAAATGAATTTATCCATTTGAACAGTTCCGGAGATGGGTAATTATGGAGTTCCTGTGCGCTATGAGACCCGAAACCTTCAAAGCACCGTTGCCGCAATTCCTCCGTATACCACGGGTCAAGAGGTTCATCTTCAAACGGATTACCAAAGCCTTCCGGGGTTCGGTATGGGGTGTGAGGATCCCAATAATTTACATGTAAAAACCAGTTATCCTCTTCCGCATGTTCATCTAGCCAAGAAAGAGCGTGTGGCGTTACATTGTCAGCAATTTCCATACCGCCACCTCCACAGTTGAATACCTCGTTCCAGCCTGCATACCACCACCAGGCAGCGTGGCGTTCGCCAAACGTGCTCACAGTCGTAGTGTAATAGCCGGCTTTTCGCAAAGCCGAAGTAAAACTTGTCGCGTGATATCGGTCTCGAAATCCTCGAAAATGCCCCTCAACATGTGGGTCAGCCGCTGTTCCGCCATGCCCGACAACACCGGTATGGAAACCGGTCCTGCCGCTCCAAAGGGCGCTGCGTGAAGGCAGACAGGGCGCATCCGTGATGTAATTATTGGTGAATCGCACACCTCGTGCAGCGATGCTGTCAATGTTTGGGCTGGTGTTGCGATGGTAGCCATAACAGCCCAAGTGATCCGGCCTGAGTGTGTCAATGTCGATCATTAGGATTCTCATTTGATACTCCTTTGGTTGTCATTCTCCAATTATTGACATCACCTAGTATAATCTCAATATCGCCATTTCGTCACGGGAGAAAAGATGAAAAAAGACCTTTACACACCAAAAGAACGCTGGGAAATCGTTTTAAATGGCGGCTTGCCTGATCGTGTGCCGATGGATTATTGGGGCACGCCCGAAATTTCACAGAAGATCATGCGGTACTTTCAAACCGAGGATCGTTACGAGTTGGCGCGAAAATTACATATTGATCTTGCATACTCAGTTTATGCAACGTACGTTGGTCCCGAACCCCCGCCCGACCATGACATCTTCGGTATCCGTTACCGAACGGTCGATTACAGTGATGGGACTTATCGAGAAGCTTGCCACGCTCCCCTGGCAGAATATCTTTCGGTGGACGAAATCATAGAAAATTACCGATGGCCATCTGCAGATTGGTGGGACACTTCCAATGTGCTTGAACAAGTTGAGAGATTCGCTGACCAACCTTTAGTAGTTGGTGGTTCAGAACCCATGCTGCTTTACAAAAATTTACGGGGGGAAGCACAGGCAATGATGGATCTGGCGTTGCATCCGGATATTGCCCATTATTGCCTCGAAAAACTCTTTGATCTGGCATACCAGCAAACCTTGAGACTGTATGAAGCTTTGCCACAGGGAACCAATCCAACATACACTTATGTAGCAGAAGACCTCGGCGGACAAAAAAATCTCATGTATTCGCCCACACACATAAAAGAGTTTCTATTCCCCGGCATGAAAAGAATGATTGACCTCACGCACCAGATTGGCGCTAAGGTATTTCACCACGATGATGGCAATGTTAGCAAAATCCTGCCTGATCTTATCGAACTGGGCATCGATATACTCAACCCCATTCAATGGCGCGCTGATGGCATGGACCGCCAATGGTTGAAAGACACCTACGGGGATCAACTCGTCTTTCATGGGGCAGTAGACAATCAACATACACTGCCTTTTGGCACACCTGAGGATGTCGGGAATGAGGTAATTGAAAATATTGCCATACTGGGACGCAATGGAGGGTATATCCTGGCTCCCTGCCACAATATCCAACCAAACACCCCCATTGACAATATCATTGCACTCTACGAAACCGGATACGAAGCAGGATGGTACTGAGAAAAATAACCTCCGTGGACGGGCGTTATTTTCAAGAACTGTTATCTCATGCTCGCGCTTAGGCGCTTTAATCGCTTCATGACATCGTTGACACCTCGACCAAAAGTATCATGGAGGATTCTATACTCAGCAAACAATGCATCGTAGACTTGACTGGCTTCGTGATTTGGCACATACTCTTCTTCGGACAGTGTTGCCATAGCTCTACTCGCCTCAGCAATCGAGTCATATCCGCCGACTTCTGACCCGGCAGCCACGGCACCCATCAAAGCCGCACCCAGCGCCCCTGATTGTGACGTACCGATCACTTTGATCTCACGACCAGTGATATCCGCATAGATTTGCATGAGTAGTTCATTTTTCTTTGGCAACCCGCCAGCCGCTACGATTTCGGTAACCACCACACCATGTTGTTCCATAGTCTCGATTATCATGCGGGTGCCATAGGCCGTTGCTTCCATC
Source organism: uncultured Anaerolineaceae bacterium (assembly GCA_964391725.1). Classification (GTDB taxonomy): domain Bacteria; phylum Chloroflexota; class Anaerolineae; order Anaerolineales; family Anaerolineaceae; genus SpSt-1165. The sequence continues at coordinate 4,203 of CAYMNB010000003.1, forward strand.
AAGGCTCGATACATTTCTTCGGGTTTCGTCGCCAATGTCATCCCGATCATCATGCCAGTCAGGTCAACATCAACCAATACACTGCGGTTCCCGTTCCACCAATCCAAAGCTACCAGGCCTGACTCGCCTGGCTTAAGCAATTTTGCCTTCCGGGTCAGGAGTGCATGGATGCTAATCCCATTTATTTCTGCCTCATCCACATACTGCGCAGGCACACAATTGTCAACGAACCACATAAAATGATCACCGACACATGATTGCCCCGCTTCGTATCCAATCAATCCTGGCAAAATACCATCCTCAACATATCCGCAAATACCCGGCACCAATTTTTCATCTTCTGCGCACACCATATGGCAGTTGGAGGTGCCCATGATGATAACCATTTTGCCCGCATCAACCACCGTAGCGGCAGGCACCGAAACATGCGCGTCAACATTGGCAACGGCAACCGCCGTTCCCGGCAACAACCCGGTCCAGGCCGCCCCTTCCTTTGTCAGTTCACCAGCCTTGCTGCCAATCGGAAAAATGTCAGTGGACATCTTTTCTTCCACGATATTTTCAAGACGAGGATCAAGCAATTTAAAGAATTCTTTTGGCGGATATCCTTCCCGCTTTGACCACATCGCCTTATAGCCTGCCGTACACGAATTTCTTTTTTCTTTACCGGTGAGCTGCCAGATTACCCAATCTGCTGCCTCGATCAACCGATCAGCTGCTGTATAAACCTCAGGTGCTTCATCAAGAATCTGCATAGCTTTGGGGAAGAACCATTCTGAGCTGATCTTGCCGCCATACCGCTGCAAGAAGTCATAGCCATGCTCTTCAGCAATTTGGTTTAACCGATTCGCTTCTGGTTGTGCGGCATGATGTTTCCATAACTTCACCCAGGCATGGGGATAATGGCGCCATTCGTCCAAAAAACACAAGGGGGTGCCATCAGACTTTGTTGGCAGCATAGTGCACGCGGTGAAATCAATGCCGAGTCCAATAATATCTGCAGGATCAACGCCACTTTTTTTAATGATAGATGGAATAGTGACCTTGATTGTTTCAAGGTAATCGTTCGGGTCCTGCAATGCCCAGTCCGGTTCCAGTTGTATGGTGGTACCGGGGAGATATTCATCTATCACCCCATTGGCATAATCAAATACTGCCTTTGCCAATTCTTCGCCAGTATTGACATCAACCAGCAATGCCCTTCCCGATAATGTACCAAAATCAACGCCGATAGCATACTTACTCATGATCACTCCTTATCCTCGATTTTCCACAGGTTCAATGATAGTATAGTCTAATTCTAAAAGGAGTATGTCCTCTGTCAAGCAGATAATTCTGATACAATTTTGGCAGCAAAAGGAATCAGTAATGAAATACAAATCCATAGCAACCATTAAAACTACAGAGGCATTGCACACCAAATTGCGCAATTTAGGTATGGATCTTCCTTTTCCTCTTCTTGATGCGACGGAATCATCACCGCTGGCTGAGTCATTCACCTTGAAGAATGGGTTTGTGATTGGCAACCGTTTTTGCATCCATCCAATGGAAGGCTGGGACGGCACCTCTGATGGCAAACCCACCACTCATACAACACGCCGCTGGCGAAATTTTGGAGTCAGTGGAGCGAAATTAATCTGGGGTGGAGAAGCTGTAGCCGTAAGCCATGAAGGGCGCGCCAATCCGAACCAACTATTAATCAACCAGGAAACAGCACCACATCTCCAGAAATTACTGCGAGAACTCATTGATTCCCATAAGCAAAATTATGGCACAACCGATGACCTCCTTGTGGGCCTGCAACTGACACATTCGGGGCGTTTTTCAAAACCCAACCGCTCTGACAAATTTGAGCCCAAGACACTCTACCGACACCCTTACTTAGAAGAGAAATTTCACACACAGCAATCAGCGCATATATTGAGTGATGAAGAAATTGAGGCAATCATTCAACAATTTATCCACGCTGCCATACTTGCAGAGCAAATTGGTTTTCAATTTGCCGATATAAAACATTGCCACGGATACCTCGGTCATGAATTTCTCTCAGCCAGAACAAGACCAGGACGATTTGGCGGCAGTTTCGCAAACAGAACTCGTTTCCTTCGGGAAATCGTCGCCGGTATCCGTCAACTTGCGCCCTCTCTTTCTATTGGTGTCAGGTTAAGCGCCTTTGATTTGATTGCTTTTTCTCCACATCCTGACACCAAAATCGGCTGCCCCGTGCAAACGAATGGCTATCTACAGCCTTTTGGTGCCGCCGAACAGGATTTTCTTCAGATTGATCTCACAGAAACCCGGCAATTCCTGCAACTATGTGAAGATCTTGGTATTCAATTAATCAACCTGACTGCTGGCAGCCCCTACTACAATCCTCACATCCAGCGCCCGGCTATGTTTCCCCCAAGCGATGGCTATAAACCGCCAGAAGACCCCATTTTAGGCGTTTTAAGGCAAATTGGGGTTACAGCCGCATTGAAGGCAGAATTTCCCAATTTGGCCATTGTAGGCACTGGATATAGCTACTTGCAGGAGTGGCTCCCAACGGTTGCTATATCGGCGGTTACTGCCAAGGCGGTGGATTTTGTTGGTTTGGGGCGTATGGTGCTTTCATACCCCGAATATCCATCAGTGATACTAAAAGACCAGAAACCAGACAAAAAAAGGCTTTGCCGTACTTTTTCAGATTGCACCACAGCACCAAGATGCGGATTGATTTCTGGGTGTTACCCGCTGGATCACTACTACAGAGATTCCCCCGAATTCGAAGAACTTCAAAAGTATAAACATGCCGATTGATTTATAATTATCGCAAAATGAGGAGGAAATGACATGAAGTTTAATTACAAAGAGACTACCAATGATTTGCAAACCAGAATTGACATACATACCAAATATGGGCAAAGAAACATTGATGAATGGATGCTGGAAGTTTTACCAATGCAACAGGGAATGCGCATTCTCGATATTGGTTGCGGCGCTGGCAAACAATGCTTTCTCTTCTATTATCATCTCGATGGCGATTGCGACATCATCGGCGGAGACGTTTCAGAAGAACTGTTAACCCAGGGGCAGCTGACAGCCGTTGAAAATGAAGTTGATATCACTTTCCAGGTGTTGGATTTCAACAAACCGTTCCCCTTCAATGACAACGAATTTGATTTAATTACCTGCTGCTTCGCCATCTACTATGCTGAGGATATGCCATTTACCATCAAAGAAATCCACCGGGTGCTCAAACCTGGCGGAACATTTTTTACCACAGGCCCATTGCCCGCCAATAAACAAATGTTCTACGACATCCTTACTGCTGCAACCGGCAAGGAAATCCCGCCCATGCCGGGTAGTTCACGCTTCGATTCTGAAATCATGAACACTGTCGAAGAAACTTTCCCATCTACCGAAATGTTGGTTTTCGAAAATCCGCTCGTTTTCGACGACAGCCCCAGACCATTCTTAGAATACACGAAAGCTTCAATTTCTGAAGACCGTAAGTTATGGAATAATCTGTTCGATGAAGAAGAAGATTTTGAAAAGGTGATTGATAAAATCACACAGGTTGCAGAAGAATGGTTTGAACGAGACGGAAAACTGGTCATGACAAAAGTTGTCGGCGGCATTATGGCCAAGAAATAATTGGATTACTAAACAAGAAAAACACCCCAAATTTGGGGCGTTTTTCTTGTTTAGTAATCCATGCCTATGTCATCAGTTAATGGACGGATATTAGGCGATTGGTAAGGAAACCAAAGGATACGATCAGGTACCATCCAACCATCAGTTAGATAAACATCTTGATTGAACTGAACCGCGACCAACTTGGCATCAACCTGCACCACGATACCCTCTAACCAGTCATGTACTCGATCTTCGCCGCGTTCATGATCACAAATGACTTCGACTGAGTCTCCAACAGAATAGTTGATTTCAGGTTCTGGTGGTCGAATAAATGAAACTGAAGCCATACGTTACGTTCTCCTGCGTTCCTACATATATACTTGTTAACAATAGCATCTCATTGTTAGAATTTCACTAGTATTGTGACAAACTCAATCGTCAACCTCAACCAACCTGTATTCTCTTTTCCCACGGCGAAGCACAAGATATTTTCCCTCTACCAGCATCGGCAAATCGATCAAAACTTTTTCGTCATCGATGCGGTTATTATTTATCGAAATTCCTCCATTTTTTATCAGGCGACGTGCTTCCCCTTTTGACGAACTCAAGCCAGTATCCATTATGAGATCGGTGACATAATAATCAGGAGTCAGCAGCTTGGATTTGGTAACTTTTGCTCTCGGTACATCTGAAAAGATGTCACTGATATCATCAGCATTCAAACCTTCGATATCACCACCAAAGAGAACCGCTGAAGCTCTTTCAGCCTTCGCCAAACCGCTTTCGCCGTGTATCATTTTCGTGACAGATACTGCCAGTTCCTTTTGAGGAATTCTGGCTTCTGGAGTTTGCTCCATTTCATGTTGTAACGAATCAATCTCTTCCTTCGACAGCCAGGTAAAGATTTTTAGATAGGAGACAACGTCACGATCGTCGACGTTATACCAGAATTGGTAGAATTTATAGGGTGAGGTTTTCTTTTCGTCCAGCCACACAGACTCACCAGAAGCCGTTTTCCCGAATTTCGTTCCATCCGCCCTGGTGATGAGAGGGTATGCCAGTGCATGGACTTTTTTCGCGTCCGCACGGCGATTCAACTCTATACCGGCGGTGATATTACCCCATTGGTCGCTACCCCCTGTTTGTAATGTGCAGCCATGTGTGCGCTGCAGATGCAGAAAATCATAGGCCTGAAGCAGCATATAGGAAAATTCTGTGTAAGAAATGCCTTGATCGCGTTCAGTACGGCTCTTAACAGAATCTTTTGCCATCATATAATTAACTGTAAAGTGTTTTCCTACCTCTCGCAAATAGTCAAACATGCTCAATGGTTGCAGCCAATCTATGTTATTGAGCAACTTGGCGGGGTTTGATTTGACCTCGAAGTCCAGCAACTTCGCCAATTGGGGTCGTAAATTCTCTGTGTTCGCATGAATTTCCTCAATGGATAATAACGGCCGTTCCGCCGATTTACCTGAAGGATCCCCAATCAAAGCAGTGCCCCCGCCCGCAAGAGCAATGGGTGTATGCCCCATGCGTTGAAAGCGCGCCAACGCCAACAGAGGAACCAGATTGCCGATATGGAGACTGTCACCTGTTGGGTCAAAACCGTTGTACAGGGTGACTCTCCTTGAATCTAAATAATCATCAACCCCTTCGGTTTCTTCTTGAATTAATCCGCGCCACCTTAATTCCGATAATATATCACTCATCCTACCTATACCTCACACCGAATTCCTCACTACGAGGTCTCTTAATAATACGGATTACACCACGTTGTGTCAATCACAATGACAGCATCAATCCCGCATAAAACAAGCCTGCCAAAAAATTGGCAGGCTTGTTTTATGTTACTACCTATCTATGCTTCAATAATAGTAATTCTCGTGACGAATTCTATCGCAGGATCCAGGCTGGCTTTCACCGAACAATATTTATTGGCAGATAAATCAACCGCTTTTTCAACCTTATCCCGGTCCAGTTCTTCACCTTTGAAAATGTATTCCATTTCGATCCGTGTGAACTTCTGGGGATAGGAATCTGCCCGTTCTGTCCGAATCGCAATTTCAAATTCTTTGACCTTTTCACGCTTCTTAAGCAACACGGACATACAGTCCATGCCGGTACAGCCGCCAAGTCCCATCAATACCATTTCCATTGGGCTTGGTTCAGACTCTTCTTTCCCACCCATTTTCACGGGAAACTCTTTTTCAGATATACCGGTGAAGGACATGCCCTCACCGTTCCAGGTAACTTTTGCATCCATACTAATCAATCTCCTTTTGCTGCCAACCGCCACGAAGGGCGTACGTCCAATTCCAACGAAGGCTCAATGCCTTTCACCAAGCGATAATACCCGGCCGCTGCAATCATGGCAGCATTGTCTGTACAATATTTAAGCGGCGGGATGAAAACATCAACCGGGCTATGTTCAACAATCTCTTTTCGCAACCTGACGTTGGCTGAAACCCCACCAGCGATGAGGATCGATTTCGCACCAGTTGCTTCCGCCGCCCTGATAGTTTTTGCTACCAGAACATCAACAACCGCCGCTTCAAAGCTGGCAGCAATATCATTCACCGGAATAGCACGACTGATGTGCTCTGAATTTTGCAGCTCATACTCTTTCACCAAACGCAAAACTGCGGTTTTGAGGCCGGAAAAGGAAAAATCCCAGGATTGATCCATCAAAGCACGTGGAAAATGGATCGCTTGCGGGTTTCCTGAATGGGCAGCTTTTTGTATGGCCGGCCCTCCGGGATATCCCAGCCCCAGCAACCTTGCAACTTTATCAAAAGCTTCACCAGCAGCATCGTCAAGCGTAGCGCCCAACCTTGTATAATCGAGGTGATCCTTTACCAAATTCAACTCAGTATGACCGCCAGAAACAATCAATGCCATAATTGGAAATCCCGGCACCTTTTTTTCTTCTTCTTCATACAACCAGGAAGCATAGATATGGCCTTCTAGATGGTTCAGGTTAATCAAAGGAATGCCGGTGGATTGAGCAAGACCTTTTGCCATATTGATTCCCACAACAAGAGACCCGGCCAAGCCCGGACCCTGTGTAACTGCGATGGCGTCGATATCGGATATCGACAGATGAGCATCTTTTAATGCCTTTTCGACTACGGAATAGATTGTCACAACATGCTGCCGCGAGGCCATTTCTGGAAACACACCGCCATATTGGGCGTGTAATTCGACCTGGGAAGCCACAATATTTGACAATATCTTTCGCCCGTTTTCCACAACCGAGGCGGCGGTTTCATCACATGATGTCTCTATACCCAAAATTCGAACGGTATCTGTCGTGTTCATGACTTTAAGTGTATCACCAACTCCATAGGATAATCAACAAGGGTCTCAAAATCGCCGTCATTCTTCATCACAAAGGTATCTTCCAGGCGGATACCAAACCCCTGGGATGGAAAGTATAATCCCGGCTCAATGGTGAACACTGCACCCGGTTGCAATGTATCATCTTCGCTGGCGGTCATGCCACAAAAAGGCGATTCATGCACATGCATACCAATGCCATGGCCGACACTATGTACATATCCTTCCTGTGTACCCGGTACATTCTCGATAGTTGGATATCCCATCTCCCGAAAAATTTCACAGGTCAGTTTTTGGCTGTCTCTAAAAGGCGCATTGATGGTTAACTCTTTCACAACACGCTGATAGGCATCCTTTACTCGGTCGTAAGCAGCCTGGATATGATCCGGCGCGTAACCGACGCACCACGTCCGCGTAAAATCATGATAGTATCCTCCGCCTCGTTCGCAGGGAAAAATATCAAAAACGATCGTTTCTCCGGTTTTAATATAATCCTCAGGATTCCCCGCGCTGTGCGGAATACCGGCATCACGGCCAATGGAAAAGATCACACCTTCGGGATTTTCCAATCCTACTTCATTCAGCCAGAGGTCAATTTTGCGTTTAACCATACCAATGGTGACTGGATCGTCCTGTGAATCTACCAAAACACCTTTTTCTTCTCTGCAGCCGGCAAGGTAATTCTCTACGCGTGATACAACCTCAACGGTTCCCTCCCCGACTTGCTTGATATGGTCGATTTCTTCCGAATCTTTGGTAAGCATTGCTTTTTGTAAAACATTGCTTTTCCGATTGCCAATAAATCGATATTCGGGATACAACGATCGAAAATTATCCACCAGAGGCAGAAAGCTATTCAACTCCTTTTCACCATAGAGCAAAATCCCTCCCTGTTTGAAACCAACGCTTTGGAACATGGCTGCCAAGCGATTTGCTATCGCTATATCTTCATCGTTATTGGCTTGCTTTAAAAATTGCTTGAGCGGGAATTCATCATATAATTTCACGGCAAAACCAGATTTTAGTGCTTCCTCGCGTTCCATCGCTCCGCAGAAAATCACCGGTTCCGCACCTTTCACAATTACAACATCAGCATTGGTTACATGCCCCGACCCTGTCAGGTACACCATGAAGGGATTGTGTTGCCCCGCACCAGTTACCCAGATAGCATCAACATCCTTAGTGGCCATCAATTGTGGAATTTCATTCTTCATAAGTTTCTGTATCTCCTGCCTTTTTAGTTGGATTGAAACGGCTGCGTTCAATCATCCGAATTAAAGCCTCTATTCCCACCAGGACAACAAGAAGCAAAAAAGCTGTTACCCCGTCAAAAACCTTCCCCATCAACAGCCACACCAGCAAATTTATGTAAAACGCCATCTCCAGACTCTCACGAATGGAGGGGATGATACTGAGTTCTCTGTCACGTTCTATGCGCTGGTTGATTAAAGAAAAAATCGGTATGAACATCGCTGAAACAGCAATGAATAACGCAAAGAAGAATAACCAGCGGGGGCCAATTGTGGGCGGAAGATATAAAATGATCAATCCAAGCCCGCTCCATCCAATCAGAGAGAGAAGAGTGCAGAAGAAGACAAGCGGCAGAATTGGTTTGTTACTCACGATTTGGTTCATCCTTTTCAGTCCAATTATATTGGTAAACCGCCATATTTGCATGTTCATGGAGGCGGACTGTTTCGCCTTCTGATTGGTAGATTAAGTCAGTTTTTAACGTTAAGGTGTTATACCACTCGGGAAATGTCATCAGATATTCTGCTCCACTTTTTTCAATCAGCCTAATCAAAGCTTCTTCATCTCGAATTACAGGGATTACTTCAGGAGATATTAATCCCGCCAGATCAAAAATGTCACGATCTCCGAAATATCCCAAAGCACCGATATCATGGGCGGCTATATAAGCATCATCAGGAAGATTCATCTGAACCCATCTGGCTGTCACCACCATCTCTTCATGGATAATGGCAACATCATCACGATACGTCTCCATACCCAACCACCAGAAGCCTGCCGTCAGCAGGCTGATGGAAGCTCCAACACCAAATTGAATCAGTTTTTTTGTTCGCTCAGTCACCCGTATGGCCATCAATCCCCGGAATGTTCCCAGCAAGCCCAACAAAAAGAATACGGGCATCACCGGCATCATGTAGCGCCCATGGTGATAAGTTACTGGCAAGCGCAACGCATAGATTGCCACATAGCCCACTGCCCATAAAAACAAAGCGACTTCCAGCCATCTCCTTTTCTTAATGGCAAAGAAAACTTCAAAGATAATACCAGGGATTAGCAGAACAGCAGCGCCAACAAAAGGTTGAAAAAGCAGATTGCCAAACCTTGATAGTAATGGCTGATTGAACAATACGGCATATTCCGCCTGTTTGGCGTAGAAAGTATTGGGGAACAGTGTACCAGCCGTTTGAAAATTAAAGGCCAGATAACCAGCCACAACCGGCAGCCACCCTAACAAGAATTTACTGATGGCAAGCAAAATTTCGTGTCTCTTTTTTGAAAGGATAATGGTGAACATAACAGGCCCAAGCAATGTAAGCCCATCAGGACGCACCCAGATAATGACACCTGAAAGAAAGCCGATGAGTGCGTAATAATTTCCCTTCGCCAAAAGCAGTGCCACAAATAAAAACAAAGCCACAAACAACATAATTTCCATGCCCGAAAGCGCTGCCCAGATCATGTGCCATTCAAGCAAGAAGAAGGCACCAAACCCAAAAACTACGGAACGGTTAACTGAGCTCATTCGATCGCTTTTTATCAGGCTGATGGCAAGTTGTTGAAAACAGAAGGCTGCACTCACAAATAAAGTGAGACCAACGACGAATGTTCCCCAAAACGGACCACTGCCAAGCAAATGGAAGACTGCTAACAATCCTGTCCAAAGCGGCGCGGTGGAACCCCCGGAAGTTTTACCGGGGACAAAAGAAAATTCTCCAAAGACAGCCAGGTTGCGTGCGTAGGTCTGGTGAATCCACGCATCGTCTAAAGGATAACCAAATTCTCCGATGTAGTCGTGAGACACCGCCAGGTAAACGCCACATGAGACCAAACCCACGATAATTAAAACCAGATAAATCGCCCGATCACTTTTGAAATTCATATCATTTGGTTTCCAATATTTTCCATTCAGAGGTTTGTTCGATCACCACGAAAGAATCACTGAGTTCTGGATTGGCAAACAAATCTGACAGACCTGGCGGATGGTTTTTTTGTAAAACCAAATATGTTCCTCGATAACGGTTCATTGCTGCCAAAAGCACTTTTTCATCGCCATTGGGAATGACCAGCGCAGGCCGGTTTGATACCCAGTGAAAGCTGGGTGGGTCATTGATAAAGATGATGTCCTCCTCCCAAACACCATTCATGGAGAGTCCTTTATCTATAGCTATAAATTCTTTCGCAGGTTGCCTCCAAGCCAACGGTTGATCAAACTCTCCGACCACACGTATTGAGAATAAATACAAGGAAATTACTCCCGTTATCACTACAAGCATCACCAACACCAAGTTTTCCAACTGGTGTTTTGCCACGTTTTTGTTTGTCGGTAATTTCGTAATAACTTCCTTCAGTCCGACTGCCGTCATGATCCATACAAAGACAGAAAAAGCACTGGATGCGTGTAAAAAACCTCCCCGGCTGGCAGCAAAGGGGAAAAGCATACTCATAAAGCCCAACAGAATTCCGTAACCAATCAGATTGTTGATAACCCAGGTCTGGTGTTTTTTCTTCATCACACCAACTACAAAAAAAGGGAGAAAAATGATCATGGTCTGCACACCAGCAAAAGTCAAGAAATTATTACCCAAAGATGACAGTCGTGCTGAAATAATAGATAAGGTCCCTTGGGAAAGCCATCGCTGTGGTGTTAAAACGCTGGCAGGAAAGGAGAATAGATCGTTGTAATTGGTCAGCCAAAGGCTTAGCGATGAGCCAGGCGGTGTTAAGCTTCCCCACAACGAGACATTGCGCATGTACCAGGGAAACATAACCAACAAATAGGTGCCAACAGAGGTTAGCGATACAGCAATGTAAGCTTTCCAAGGGTACCCGGCACTCCCACGGCACTTATAGAAGGTGACAAAATAGAACACCGGGATCATAATCGCCCAAAGGAGACCCTCCGCCCTTGATAGATGCAACAATCCCGCCAAAAGCCCGGCAACAGCGGCATTTACAAACAAAGGGCTTTTGGGTGATTTACGGCAAACAGTTGACAAACAATAAAAATACCCGAAACCGGCAACCATCACCAAGCCGAAGGATTCAATGGCTGAATAATAGACCAGGTAATACCCCCCAAACATGGCAATCAACGCTGCTGCAAAAGCGTATTTTTTTTCAAGCGAAGTTCTACCTGCGTAACGGTAAACAAGAAGGGGAATAAAAGCGCTGATAAGCGCCATTGGTAGAGCGCCTGCCAGGTAGGTGTTTTGGGCAAAAAGCACCATCCCGCTGGCAGCGAGAATGGAAGGCAACGGCATCCAATAAGTATGGGACGGATTAGGGAGTCCCGCAGGATCGTCAAGATAATGCCAGATAAATTGATCCCAAAAACCTTCACCAGCGTAGAGCGACCGGGCACCGACAGCGTAATAAGATTCATCCATGTAGCCCGGTGCACCACGAATACTCGCTGTGATCAGAAAAAGGGAAAGGCTCAATAGGAATAAAATCAGGTGGGTAAGGAATTCGGCTTTTGAGAACCTTTCACAACTCATAGTTTTCGCCTGGATGTTCCAACGTATACATCTCATGATACCAAAGCTTTACATTACGGAACAACCACCACCGAACCCAATATAGGTTTACTGCCAGGAAAACGGCTATCGGAAAAACAAAGAGGAAAGATGTTATATCAGGCAGTCGATTAAGCAGCCAGGGATACGCCAAAGTCAGCGAAAGTATCACTACCCCAATCCACCGTCCGCCGCTTTTTCGTCTATCCTCCCAAATTATGAGCAGGAATAAAAGCGTTGTTGCCACAGGCAGCAGATTGATCGGTTTTAACCACAAAGTCAACAGAGATTCCAGTACCAGAGTAAGGTGGAATGTCCAAAGGAACGGGGTGTATTCTGAAAATTTCGCAAGTACCCATTCGACCAAAAGAATCAAAAGCGCTAAACCGAAAACAAATTGAGGCAGCAAGAAAGAGGACGGCAAAATCTCTCTCAACACTTCCGGCAAGAGACCAAATCCATATTGACCAAAATAAACAAACCACATACGTAAGTAGCCGACAAACCAACCCGCATCCAATAATGCTACAGCAAATCCTAATAAAATAATCGTCCCCAGGAACCACCCCGTAAGAGCCAATCGTTTTTGCCGAATTGACCAAACAAGCAGAAAAAGCATGGTTAACCAACCCCAAAACGGAAACATTGTCATTAGTGCCAACAGTACACCAGCCAGTTCATCTGCTTGTCGTTTTATTGCCACCATTGCAGCAAATAGAAAGAAGAAGGCGATTGCTATGCTGCTTCCGCCAGTTACGGCGAGAAATGAGGGATAAGCCACCAAAATAACGCTTACTCCTGCTGCAAAATAAAAGAAGTTGCGTCTACGTATTTGCTTAATGAGCGAGACTCCCGAAATGGCAACGAATACCAGGCAAAGCAATTGTAAGGTCATCCACCACGAGGCAGCAACCATAAAGTCCTGCACAAACAAAAAGGGTAGAAAAAAGACCAAACCATACAGGGGGGTTCTTAAAAATAAATTCTCATTTTTCGCTGTGTAGGTTACACCGTAAGTGGTGTTTGCAAAATTCGCGATGCTTTCTCTCATTTCCTCACCATAGGGATTTGTTCCATCGATCAAAAAAGCCCTGAATGAATACCATGGCGTGAGGAAGTTACTAAGTTGCTGAGAATTTGAAAGATAACGATAATTTAGCCCTTGGACAGTAACGATCAGTACGATTATCGCAATGTAAAAGAGTAGCCATTTTAAAAAGAGCTGTACTTTTGGAGGGATAAACGATATTATTCGGCGGATTTTTTTCATACAATCAACTCGCAATGTGCCAGATAGGGCAATTATACCCACACATCCTGTTATGATGGCCGCAAATACAGTCCATATAGCAAACACTGGCAGAACGTCCAGAATTCATATCTTCGTTATAGTACAATAATCGCAAGAATATATGTAAGGAGAATGACATGGAATTCTTTCAAATAGATGGTGGAGTTCCGCTTTCAGGCACCGTTACACCTTCGGGCAATAAAAACGCTGCCCTTCCTTTGTTAGCTGCTTGTCTATTAACAAGTGAACCAGTGACATTACACAACATCCCCATCATCCAGGATGTATTGACAATGCGGCGGCTATTAGAAACCCTTGGGGTGATAATCACAGAAATTTCTCCTCACTGTTGGCGCTTGCAAGCTGATGCTATCTCCCCCGCAAAGCTCGACAAAGAATTATGCAAAAACATACGTGCTTCGATTTTGTTGGCGGGCCCCATGGCAGCCCGCTACGGCAGAATAGAAATCCCACCGCCAGGTGGTGACATCATCGGCAGGCGGCGTCTGGATACCCATTTTTATGTGCTTGAAAAGTTGGGAATTAAAAACGATTTAAACAAGAATTTCATTTTCTGGAAGGATAAACTCCGTGGAGCAGATATCCTTCTGGACGAAGCCAGTGTCACTGCCACTGAAAATGCCATCATGGCAGCAGTACTTGCTGAAGGAAATACAATCCTCCGTAACGCAGCCTCAGAACCACATGTCCAGGACCTATGCAAGTTCCTGAATCTTCTGGGAGCAAATATCAACGGAATCGGTTCAAACAGGCTGGTCATCGAAGGTGTCGAAAGTCTTGGAGGTGGTGAATTCACCATCTGTCCAGATTATTTGGAAGTGGTCAGCTTTATCAGTGCCGCTATTGTTACCAAAGGATCAATCCGCATCAAAAATGCAGGAACCGAACATCTGGAAATGATCCGCATGACTTTCAACCGACTCGGAGTCGATTGGCAAAATGATGGAGATGATATCATCGTGCCAAAAGACCAGACCCTTGAAGTTGTTCATGATATCGGGGATGCAATCCCCTCAATCAATGTCATGCCGTGGCCTGCCTTCCCGACAGACCTGATGAGTATCGCCATCGTGGTCGCAACCCAAGCAAAAGGCAGCGTTCTGTTCCACAACTGGATGTTTAATGGGCGCATGTTTTTCACAGACAAACTGGTTAGCATGGGGGCGCAAATTGTCTTGTGCGATCCCCATCGCTGTATCGTTCAAGGACCAACGCAGCTGTATGGCGAAACACTGGAAAGCCCCGACATCAGAGCCGGCATGGCAATTTTACTGGCCGCCCTCTCTGCTGAAGGGACATCGATCATTCGAAATATCCAACAAATAGACCGCGGATATGAGCGGGTTGATGAAAAATTAAAAAAATTGAGTGCCAGAATCTCCCGCACCCAATCGTAGACCTGCCTCTTTGTTCTATGAAAAATCATTCCGCTAACGAAAGCACCTGATCCAGCGTTGTTCTCAGTAAATTTTCTGGCAATGCGCCAATTTGACTGTGTACAATTTTTCCGTTCAGAAAAAACAGCATGGTTGGTATAGATTGAACACCATATTTGCCTGCCCATTCCTGGTTTTCGTCAACGTTCACCTTGGCTACCAGCACTCTGCCGGCTTGTTCTTTAGCAATTTTTTCCAAAACTGGGGCAACCATTCGGCATGGACCACACCATGGAGCCCAGAAATCAACAACCACAGGAATTTCCGATTGTAAAACCGTAGCTTCAAATGATGCATCCATTACGTTTACAGGTTCTGATAAAGTCATATTTCACCTCAATGTCATTATATATGTCAAATTTTAACGAGCCTACAAAATAAGCATGTAATTTTTTTATCAGAATTCCATTAACGACACTTCATTTTGGAAACCACCAGGTGCAATGCTATAATTTTGTTCATTGATGTTCGAACCAAAAGGATAAAGATGTCATACAAAACCCTACAGCCAACTTTAAATCCCATGGCATCAGCAAATGCCATTGTTCAAATTGGATCATTGAGATTCACCGTATTAACAGAGCGTTTAATCCGTATTGAGCAGGATCCGACTGAGAATTTTGAAGACCGGGCCAGTCAGGCGATCTGGTACCGAAATCAACCTGTACCAACATATGAATTTCACGAAACCGATGATGAAGTTATCATCGAGACGAACTACCTTCGTTTGACCCACAAGAAAGATGGCAGCACCCTGTCCGGAGTAAACCTATCCATACATGTAAAGGAAACGGATACGGATTGGCATTTTGGCGAACGTGATTATTCAAATCTCCGCGGCACCGGAAGAACCCTTGACGAAGCAGATGGTGAGATTCGCCTGGAACCCGGTTTGATCTCCCGCAAAGGGTGGGCGGTGCTCGATGACTCTCAATCTTTGGTTCTCGATGAAAATGGCTGGATTGCTGCCCGTGATGCAGTGGCAGGCCGGTCGCCTGATATCGTCGACATTTATTTCTTTGGTTATGGCAGCGATTATCTAACCTGTATCCAAGAATACTGCCGAATTACCGGAAAGGTTCCCCTCCTCCCACGCTGGGTTTTAGGAAATTGGTGGAGTCGCTACTGGGCATTCTCGGCTGAATCGCTGACCAGCTTGATGAACGCCTTCATTCAGAAGGATATTCCTCTTTCCGTTTGCATAATAGATATGGATTGGCACATTACTGACACGGGCAACACATCTTCTGGATGGACTGGCTACACATGGAATAAGGATCTGTTTCCCGATCCCCAGGCATTCATTGCCTGGCTACACGAAAAACAACTCAAAACCGCGCTTAACCTGCATCCTGCTGACGGAATTCATCCCCATGAAACAGATTATGAAAAGATGGCATCCGCTATGGGCGCAGAACCTGCCAGCAAAGAACCTGTTGCCTTTGACATCGCCGACCCCGAATTTGCCGACCATTATTTTTCGATTCTGCACCACCCAAAGGAAGAAAATGACGGCATCGACTTTTGGTGGATGGATTGGCAGCAAGGCGCCAGGGTCAAGAACTCAAAGCACCCCGATTCGAAACATATCGACCCATTATGGTGGCTCAATCATTTACATTTTTATGACCTGCAAAGAGATGGTCAAAAAAGAGGATTCATCTTCAGCCGCTGGGGCGGTTTTGGCAACCATCGCTATCCTATAGGCTTTTCAGGCGACACTGTCGTCAGCTGGGAGTCATTAGCATTTCAACCATATTTCACGGCAACAGCCTCCAATGTCGCCTATAGCTGGTGGAGCCATGATATTGGCGGTCACATGGGCGGCATAGAATCTGGAGAGTTATATACCCGCTGGGTTCAATTTGGCGTTTTCAGCCCGATCTTTCGCCTGCATTGCACCAAAAATCCATACCAGGACAGAACCCCCTGGAGCTTTGGAAAAGAAGTAGAAACCATTGCCGCTGATTACATGCGCTTACGTCACCAATTAATCCCGTATATCTACTCGATGTCATGGCGAAATCACCAGCATGACATCCCCTTCATCCTCCCTCTGTATTATCTCGATCCCGACAGAGAAGAAGCCTACTACGCCCGCAACCAGTACTACTTCGGCAGCGAATTGATGGTATCGCCCTTTGTCTCACCAAAAGACAAAGACACCAACCTGGCAAGCGCGACTGTCTGGCTGCCACAAGGCACCTGGTTTGATTTCTTTAGCGGACAAAAATTTGAGGGAAACCGGCACATCACCGTGTATGGCAACCTGAGTGAAGTTCCGGTGTTTGCGCCTGCCGGCGCGATCATTCCAAAAGACAAACAACAAGGTTGGGGGGCGGGCCTTCAGAATCCAGCTGAATTAGAAATTGATGTCTTCATCGGCAGCACGAATTCATTTGAGCTATTCGAGGACGATGGCAACAGTCTTGCCTATCAACAAGACGCTTATGCAGTCACCACCATCACCCAACAATGTAATGAAAATACATTTACACTCGAAATCGCTCCTCCCTCGGGCGACATTTCTCTGCTGCCAGCAAGTCGCAGCTTCCACTTGAACATATACGGCGTCAATGAAGAGTTCGCCCCAACAGTAATGGTCAATGACAAACCAATACCTGCCAGGTTTACCCATTACCCAATCAAAGAGATGCTATCTATTGATGGTATTGACTGTTCACCGCAGGACAGTGTTACCATAACATCTGAAGTCTTTGGCAAATTATCAGCAAGAGACCGCCGATTAGAATTATTGAAGAAGTTCCTCAAAGAGGCGTATATGGATTCTTGGATTAAAGTAAGTATTGATGCACAACTGCCCAATATTTTGGAGAATCCTGAAATGATCAATATGGCAGGCAATATGCTGACAGCGTCACAGATAAAAGCCATCAAAGACATTTTAGAATACTGATAAAAGCAAAGGCTTGGATTTAACAATGCAAAAATACTCTCTGTTTCTTTTACTTATCGTGGTGGCGATTTCATTAATGGCGGGTTGCAATCCCCTCACCCCCAACACCGGTGAATCAACCATCACAATAACTGATGCTCTCGACCGTGAAGTGACCTTTTCTGATTTGCCAGAAAGAATTGTTATCGCCGGAAGAGGCACCATCATCATCGTTGATGCTCTTCTTGCTTTTCCCGAAGGGCAACAACGATTGGTTGCCTATGCGAAAACTGATCAGGGAAAAGGTTCATTTACGCAGGTTTTGCTGCCTGCACTTGACACTGTCTTTGCCAATGACGCGTCTGCAGAAGAAATCGCATCGCATCAGCCTGATGTAGTGCTATTAAAAACCTACATGCAGGAACTGGGCAATGCTCTCGACCTGCTTTCTATACCCGTGGTCTATTTCAGCATGGAAACTTTCGAAGAGTACCAGAATGAATTACTCACCATGGGAACGCTTTTGGGAGACGCACAACGGGCAGAAGTGCTCGCAGCCTACTATGCAGATATTGTTACAGAAGTCGAACAGAAAACTCAAGAAATTGCAGAAAAGCCTACAGTCCTTTTTTTGTACTATTCATCCAGGGACGGCACGGTAGCATTCAATGTACCTCCCCTGCAATGGGCGCAATCAGAGATGGTAAGAAGGGCTGGAGGCAATCTGGTTTGGTCGTCGATACCGCTTGAAAATAACTGGACAATTGTCAATTTCGAACAAGTTGCCGCTTGGAATCCTGATATCATTTTTCTCACGGCCTATTTCGACAATGTTGACCAGATTAAACAGCAACTGGTAGATGACCCTCAGTGGCAAGCATTATCAGCCGTGGATTCCGGGAATATCTATGCAATCCCAACCGCCTTTTATGCCTGGGATCAACCACACACCCGCTGGGGTATCGCGCAACTATGGTATGCCCAGAAGATTAATCCGCAAAATTACTTGGACTATGACTTCCATTTACTTGCTAATGACTTTTATGCCTTGTTCTACGGCTGGTCACCTGATAAATATGAGCAGGTAATCCGGCCTATTTTGCAGGGAGACATTGACTAAAAACTTATGTCTCAAGACAGTACAAAATCGAGTAAGACAAAAGGACTGCTTCTGCTGACGGCCTTATTGGCTGTAATCGCATTGTTGGCTCTTTTCTTTGGCAGATACCCATCACCGGGCATTACAAACCCATTCGCCTTGGCAACCGACCCGCTGGGTCAGTCCATCATTTTCAATTTGCGAACACCGAGAGTCATTGCTGCCATCCTCCTGGGCATGGCACTTGGTGGGGCTGGCTTCATTTTCCAGCAGAGTTTCTCAAATCCTCTGGTTGAACCGGGGTTTCTTGGCGTTTCACCGGGAGCCGCTTTTGGGTCTGCCCTGGCTATTTTATTGTTTTCTGGTCAATTTTTCTTAATTCAAACATTCGCAATAATTTTTTCACTTGGCGGTTTAGTGCTCTCTCTCCTCATTGCCAGAATCATCCCTGACAACAATTACAAACTAAACCTTGTCTTCAGCGGGATCATAGTTTCGGCCCTTTTTTCAGCTGGACTGGGTATTATCAAATACATAGCTGACCCTTTGAGTCAATTGCCTGAGATCACCTTCTGGCTTTTGGGAGGTTTGTGGTCAGCAGCCTGGCCGAGGATCATCCCCATCATTCTCCCGGTAATGGCGTCTTTTCTGGTTCTACTCATCTTCCGTTGGCGTATCAACTTAATGGGTCTGGATGACCGGGTGGCATTCACCAGTGGATTCAATGTCAAAATAGAAAAACCTTTGTTTTTATTTTTTGCTGTGATTGGTGTTGCCCTGCTGACATCAATCGCCGGTATTGTAAATTGGGTTGGACTGATTGTACCTATCATCAGTCGCACATTATTTGGGGGCAATGCCCGCTTCACATTACCAGCCTCTATGATCAATGGAGCCATCTTTGTTTTGATTTGCGACACAATTGCAAGGGCATTGTTTGCTGGCGAAGTTCCTCTTGGTGTGTTATCAGCGCTCCTGGGTAGTCTCTCATTCCTCATTGTGGTCATCTTTCGAAGGAGGAAAGCGTTATGATAGCCATCGCCTTGCAGAATGTAACTTTTTCTTACCCTGACCAAAAGCCCATATTCGAGACTGTAAACCTGCGCTTATTTGGCAACCAGGTCATCACCCTGTTAGGACCCAATGGATCAGGCAAAAGCACCTTTATCAAATTATGCATGGGATTTCTGGCACCAACGGCAGGAGATATTTTGTTCAATGGCGACCTTCCTGTGAAAAAAGTGCCCGTCCATCAAATTGGCAACTACGTGGCTTATGTCCCCCAATCTGAAAGCTTCCCCTATCACCTGTCTGTATTTGACTATGTGCTGCTTGGCCGTACCGGCAAAAATCGTCTGATTCAAATGCCAACAGCCAGTGACACTGCCGTTGCTGAAGAAATATTGAGGAAAATTGGAATCGAAACGTTCGCTGAAAGATCATTGCAGGAGTTGAGTGGCGGTGAACAGCAGCTAGTTGCCTTCGCCAGAGCACTTGCACAACAAGCTCCCTTCTTGTTTTTGGATGAAATTGCAGCCGAGTTGGACCTGAAAAATACATTACAGGTTCTTAGATTGATTCGTGATCTGGCAGCAGATCACACCATCATTTTTTCCACGCATGATCCCCAGATCGCAGAAGCCATCTCAGATTCTGTCATATTGTTTTCTCCCAACAGCGAAGTTATCATTGGGCAGCCCAAAGAGCTGTTAACTTCTCAAATGCTGACAAAATTGTATGAAATTCCATCGGGCATTATCAGAGAGAACCCGATTCAAATCAATTGGCTGTAACACACATAAACAGTAGCTCGCAATCGCCTTGTTCCGTGGCTATTCATTCACACGAACGCGCTGAAGTTCGCCTTTGTGATAAAACGAAAATTCTACCGACCGCCAACCTTCTGGCAGTGTCGGGTGGACAGACCATCCATCCTGATCGACTCTCAAGCCTGCAAAGCCAAACACAACCGCCTGCCAGACACCGCCCAAAGAGGCGGCATGAATTCCATCTTTGATATTTCCGCGCACATCATACAAATCTGCCTTTGCCGCCCGCAGAAAATGTTGGTAAGCGTCTTCACGCCGTCCAATCATCGCGGCCACAATCGCGTGCATGGCCGGCCCAAGGGATGAGCCATATTCATGGTCAGTCCGGATATTGTAATAATCATAATTGGCTTCAATCGTTGTCAGATCGAATTCATCGCGCAGCAGATACAACAGCATGACTACATCTGCTTGTTTTAACGCCATGACCTTTTGCGTGCCTTCAATGCCAAATATCTCTTGCATTGATTTTGTTCTGTCAGCATATTGCGAAAAATCCACAAAATCAAGATCGAAAAAGCCATCGAATTGCTCAATGATACCTTCATCTGTGAGTGGAGGAAAATATACAAGAGCAGCTTTCTTCTGCCATTGCTGGCTAACAGCCTGGGTAATTCCCAACTTCGATAATAGTTCGTCAGCTTGCTTGTCAGGATTCATTACCAGCCAATTCACGATCTCCTGCGCTGTCTGTAAATGCCAGACAACCAGTCGGTTGGTAAAGGCATTGTTATCAATATGATCGTGGTTTTCATCCGGTCCGATCACATCGGTGATTTCGTATCTTTCTTTTGATTGGTTCCATTCCAACCGGCTCGCCCAGAAATTGGCAGTTTCCAGGATAATCTGAGCCCCGTGATTCAACATAAATTCATCATCACCGGTGATTTTCCAATATTGCATGATGGCGTATGCCACGTCAGCAGTGATGTGAATTTGAATATCGCCGGTCCAGATTCTTACAAGTTCCATGCTCTTCCCGTCTTCGTTGTCAACCCAGGCAGGAACCCAGGTTGGCGTCACTTCTTCGCCAGTATCGGCGCTTTCCCAGGGAAATTGGGCACCATCAAACCCGTTCGCTTTTGCCTTTTTACGAGCGCCAGGCAAGCGGTGATAGCGATACGACAGCAAATTGCGAGCAATTTGCGGCTGGGTAAAAGTAAAGAATGGCAGCATGAAGATTTCTGTATCCCAAAAAACATGCCCGCGATACCCATATCCGCTCAATGTTTTTGCGCCAATATTGACCTGGTCATCATGTTGCGGGCCGGCAATCAATAACTGATACAGGCAGAAACGAACCATAATTTGTACATCATCGTCGCTGTCAATTTTCACGTCGCTCGTAGACCACAGTGCGTTCCATGCATCATCATGCTGTTCTCGAATTTGATCCCACTTCAGATCTGCGGAATGAACTAATAAATCAAAGCCGGCTTGTGACGGATTTGCTGTGTCGCGGCTCGTAAACAAAGCTGTTCTTTTTTCGAAAGTTACCGATTCTCCGGCTGTGAGATCAAATGAGAAGACCGCCGTCGGCTGCATGGGCACATTCCAAATTGACTTTTGGGTTAGATCTCCCTGGTAGCGATAATCCTGTGTAACGGAGACAGTGATATTTGATGCAATTGTTTTGATCACCAGTTGGTTTGCATTAGGATGTTGATTATTGGCGAAATGCTGCCAGTGCATGATCTGTTCATTCAGCGCGTATCCGTTGATCGGAGCCTGGATTTCAACCTGACCATCAAAATTCTGAGAGCAAATACGCACCCGCTGCATCAGCAAGTGAACATTATGCAGGCAGGCAAAACGCTCAAAAGTTATCGTGATTCTTTGATTGTCCGCACTCTCCCAATCAACCTGTCGTGTCAGGACGCCATTTTTAAGATTAAGGCTGGTAAAGAAGGAGTGCAGCGTCCCATCTCGCAGTGAAAACACCTGTTCATTCAATTTGATCAGCAACGCTGTCCAATCAGGGGTGTTTGCCAGCTCTGTGAAAACAATCGGGGTATCGTCAAATACGCCATGAACAAATGTTGCCCGATTGGCGCCAGGATACCCTTCAGCAAAGCTCCCTCTTGTTCCAAGGTAACCGTTCCCTACCATGGTTACAGTTTCCAGATGGTTCATAGTATCAGGTACAAATTGATCGTAAATAATTTCCCAACCGGTTTCAGTTCTCATTGTTTTCTCCTGGTAATACCGAAAGTATTGCATCTGGATAAAAGTCTTTCAAAGCCCCAGCCTCGAAATTATACTGTATCAATGTTCATTAGCATACACAGATTTGATGAAATGGTCATAAGTTCCGCGATTGAAAACCCAGATGTGCCGCAGCCTGCCTCTTTCCGTCAAATCTGCCCTAATAAGGACATTCATCTTGTCGACATAGAGTCGGATATTTTCATTTTTAATCGCATTAAGGTCATTCGTGCACAGGAAGTCAAGGTAACCTGGTGAGATTTCGCGTTCGAAATGCCCAATCCGCCAATCTTCACGCTTGATCGGTGGAATTCGAGCGATTAATGCATCTGCCAATCCATATCGATCCACAATATGCACATTTGGTCCGGCATAATAGCCAACAAAACCGATCGACCATGCCTCGACCACCCTCGTCTCACCACCAGCCAATTTCTGTAATTTTTCACCCTCAAAGACCCACGGATGTTCGGGGACAGTGTTCATCTGCCCGCCTCGCAGCATGCCTGTGGTTGGATAATAAAACATCCTTTCATTGACAATGCCATAGCGCCAGTTTTCAACATAGCTTGCCGACTCAGCCTTCCAGGTTGGCACGCTTCCAGCAAGGTTGAGTACGATCAGGATCGCAATCAGCCAGCCATGATTTCTCAATGAGAGAGCCTGAAAATCAAAATGAACTAACAGGTATACGAAAATTAAGAAAATGCTGGTAAAAAATCGCCCCCCCATGAAATCACCGCCAATATATACCACATAACCAAAGTAGAGCAATCCTCCAGCGGTTACCATCCATCGCTGCGGCGAACGATTGAAAAAACTCATAACGATACCCGCTACCATTGTCAACGCAGTGATGGGATCATTGAAGAATGAATGAACAAAATAATAAACACCCTGTCTGAGAAAAACCCCGCGAGGCAGCCAATCACCTACTTTTGCATAAAAGGTGTTCGGCAGTGGAAATCCATAGTAGAAGGTAGAGAATAGCATCCAAAAAAACAGCGGCAGAAACCCCAGCAAGATACTTGAAATCGCCCTCATAATAGTAAACTTGCGTTTTACCAGAGCATAGATCAATGGGGGAATAAAAAATAACACATTGTCCCATCTTGTTAATGTGCCCAAACTGGCCAAAAGTGACAACAAAAACAAGTCTTTATCACCCACCTCACCAGAGGGCTTCTCACTTAGTCTTAGAAAGTATAGGACAAATAGCAGTAACAACAGATGTGACAGTGGATTTTCCAAGCCCGATGTTGAGTAATCAACAAAAGCATTAGAAAAACCCAACAGGAGTAAACCCGGAATCAAACCTTTGTTTCTGCGTTCCGAAATGGCAAAAATAACCATGGTAAGCGTACTGAGTATAATTCCGGTGAGAATAGATGCAATATAGGTATTTTGTATGGCTACGCGCATTACCGATGAGAGAAATAACCATAGAGGATGTGTAAACACCTGCACCCGTTCATTCACATTCCACGTCAACCCATAACCATTGAGAAAGTTATCTACAACACGGAATGTGATGTAACTGTCGTCGCTGACCCAGGCGCGATTTACAATAAATGCGACATTTAATACGATCAATCCCACTGCAAGTATCTCATATACCTTCTTGGCATTGCGCTTTGTTACTGAACAAACCTGGTTGATAATATTGTCCATTCCCACGCTGGTGAGTTTACAACTCGGCAAATCGTTTAGCGCTGCCTTTGCCCTGGTTCTTAACTGCATACATGGCTTTATCAGCTTCTTCCAGGACATCCTCCAGCGTATCGCGCCTGGAAAAGACATTCCGCCCACTTATGCCAATACTTAAGGACACATGGATCTGGTTGGTGACCGCCTTGTCCAGATGACCGATAAAGTTTTCCTGCAGCTTGGCAGCCACGATCAACGCATCTTCAGGGGTAGTTTGTGGGAGCATGACGATGAATTCATCACCACCGTACCTGGCTCTAACGTCTACAGCTCTCAGGTTTGTATTCAATAAACCGGCAAAATCTACCAATACTTGATCTCCAACCATGTGACCAAAGCGGTCATTGATCGCTTTGAAATTATCAATATCGATTAACATAATTGCCAGCGCCTGTCGATTCCGCTGCAACGAGGCAATAAAGACCTCAGCCGCATTAAAAAACGATCGGCGATTGCGGAGCTTGGTTAAAGAATCGAAATTTGCCATTTCTTCAATTTGAATCATCAACCGCTGCAATTGCGTTACATCCTGCATGGTTAAAACAAATCCACCCTCAACATAACGTATCGCAATATCGAAATAATTGACTTCTTCACCAGCCTCCATGGAGACAACTTTCGAAACCAAATCACCATTTTTGATTGATGCTGCATCCTTCGGCAGCGAGAAATCTAACTGGTGCCAAAAAGGAAGCGAGTCAAATACGGTTTTCCCATAAGCCCGCGAATCCAGACCTACATTCTCCCTGCCTGTATTATTAAAATCAATGATACGGCCGCCTTGATCAAAGATGATGATTCCCTCGCTAATTTTGTCAAACATACTCTGACGCGATACCACGAAAATATCGTAGATCCTATATCGTATCATCGCCATTACGAGCACCAGGGCTATCATGTTATAAATCAAAGGGCTTAAATCTTTATTCAGATTTATCAAACCCGCCACATAAGCAACACTATAAAGAATTGAGGCGCCAACCAAAAGTAATGCAATGATCGTCTGGCGGCGATAAAATTTGGTCACATTAATAAAATTCGACAACAAGTACCCAACGCAAAAGACAAATAGCAGATAATTATAAAAAACAAAACCATAGAAGAAGAGGTTATACGTGGTTTTGATGCTTGTTACCAATCCTTGTTGTGAAAATTCATAAGAGCGCCAAAACAGATAGTGTAAATCATTGGTCAACATGAGCGCAATCAGAACTACAGCAGGCAGATAAAACCAAAACACCCACCTTTTTTCAGAACTGGTATACACCGCTGCCAGATACAGCCAGGTCGGCGCAAAAAGCATCAACGGAACAAACGATATTTTCATGAAATTGACAGTCCAGGTATCATTCAACGCCAGCAATTCCATCAAATTAAAAAATAACCACAGAGCTAACAATGTAACTGTTGCGCAGAATATTCTGGTTTTTGGATTGTTGCGTTCTTTGCGCAGCGTTATCAACCCAACAACTTCAAACAAAAGAACCAAGCTGGACAAAATGACAAAAACCCATTGCCCTAATAGCATGATACGTTTTAGCTTCTCCTTATTATGGTTTTGTTCATTATACTGGATTCTTAATAAGTTTTCATAAAACAAAGGGATGGAGAAATTCTCCTCCATCCCTCTATTTTTGATGCTCTCTTTTTCAGTGCAACAACGTAAAAGGATCTTCAATAATGTTTTTTATGTATTGCAAGAACCGGGCAGCCGGAGCCCCATCAATGATGCGATGATCGAATACCAGGCTTAAGGTCATCATGTCACGTGCCACAATTGCCTCTTGAATGCAAACCGGCTTTTTTTGAATTTTACCGACCCCCAGTATGGCTGCCTGGGGTAAATTGATTACCGGGGTGAACGCATCAATGTCATACATGCCCAGGTTCGTGATAGTGAATGTACCGCCCTCCAATTCATCGGGCATTATGCGGTTATTTCGGGCTCTTTCCGAAACTCCGCGAATTTCTTGGCCAATCTCGCGTAAAGATTTGGTGTTTGCATGCCTGATTACAGGAACAAGCAATCCTCGCTCCGTATCGACGGCAATACCAATGTGAATCTCCTCAAACGTGACAATTTCTTCAGCCTGCAACTGCGAATTCATGTAGGGAAATTTGGCCAAAGCCAGTGCGACAATCTTAATGAGGAACTCATTGTAGCCCGGCGCAAACCCCCAGGCGGTTGCAACTTCAGCTTTTAACCTGTCTCTTGCGCTCACCAAACCAGTGGCGTCAACCTCGGACACCAATGTGACGCTTGCATTGGTATGCACACTCGCCGCCATTTTATCAGCGATCAAACGGCGCATTTTTGTGAGAGGTGTTCGGTTTCCACCAACTGCCATATCTGTTTCAGCAGGGACCGCGGTGGGTTGAAGGGCGCTTTGAACATCCTGCTTAACGATTTTTCCTTCTGTTCCGCTTCCGCTGATCGATTTCCAATCCAGGCCATGCGCTTCTGCCATTTTTTGAGCGACTGGTGAAATTTTCAGTTGTCCCTCGACGTGCCGAAGTACATCCGCCTCAACAATCCTTTTTCCTCCTGCACCGGTCGCCATCACATTGGAGAGATCAACACCAAGTTCATTGGCGGTTTTCTTTGCCCGCGGTGAGACAAATATCTTCCCATCAGACGACTGCAACTGGTTTGTGACTTCCTTTTGTGCGGTAGAGCTTTTCACAATACTGGCTTCTTCTTCCGCAGCAGGCTGAGCTTCATTTTCACCGGAAACAACCATCGTTTGGAATTCTTCATCTGCTTTGCCAATAATGGCAACAACTGTCAAGATCGGCAGCACATCACCAGCATTGTATGGCCCCAGGTGTAGGACGCCATTGCCATTGGCTTCCACGGGAAAGATGGCTTTATCTGTCTCGACTTCCAACACCTCGTCACCCCTCTTAACGGCATCACCATCACTTCTCAACCATTTCACCAACGTGACTTCTTCAACGGTCTGGCCTAATTTGGGGATGAATAATTCTTTTGCCATCAGCTCACCACCTTTTTGCATGCTGCGATGATCCTGCCAACATTGGGAATCGCCTCGTCTTCTAACGCCTCTGCACGCGGAACCGGCACGTCAGCAGCAGCTACCCGAATCATGGGGGCATCCAGCCAGTCAAATGCCTGTTCGTTTATGCGCGCCATCACCTCGTTGATGAAACTGGTGTTTTGATAAGCTTCTGTTAGACACACCACCCGGCCGGTTTTTCGAACCGACGTGACAATGGTTGCCATGTCCAGAGGATTCAATGTCCGCAGGTCTATGACCTCAACATCAATGCCCTCGTTTGCCAATTCTTCAGCGGCTTCTAAACCCCGCAATACCATCCGAGAATAGCTGATTAGCGTAACATCTTTGCCGGTGCGTTTGATATCCGCCACACCAAAGGGAATGATATATTCTTCTTCTGGAACCGGACCATTGTTTTTGTAAAGCATCTTATGTTCGATGAACATAACCGGATTATCATCACGAATGGCAGCCTTCAGTAATCCTTTCGCATCATACGGGGTGGATGGCATGACGACATAGATGCCAGGAAAGTGGGTCCACAATGATTCCAGGCTCTGTGAATGATGCGCAGCAATGGCACGGCCGGCACCGCCTTCGGTGCGGATGACCATGGGAACTTTCGTCAGACCACCGAACATATAACGGTTTTTCGCTCCCTGGTTGGCAACTTGATCCATACATAACGGTGTGAAATCCACGTACATAATCTCAGCCACAGGCCGCATACCGCACATGGCTGCGCCAACAGCCGCACCGCCAATAGTTGCTTCTGAAATAGGCGTGTCGAGAACGCGCCATTCACCAAATTCTTCATACAACCCGCGGGTCGCGCCATAAGCACCGCCATACAATCCTACATCTTCGCCCATGACGAATACACTTGGATCGCTTTTCATTTCCTCGCGCAACGCCTCTGAAAGTGCCTGGGCATAAGAAATTTCTCTTGAAATTTCACCCTTTGCGATCTTTCCTCGCAGTTGCTTGTCGCGGTCATAATCGCCTTGTGTAAACTTCGCCGGGGCGAATACATCAGTATTTACTTCTGCTCGATCTGGTTCTGCCGACTGCTGGCTGTACTCCATGGCGGTTTCTAATTTTCTATCGACCACTTCGGTCATATCGGCCAATTCCTCATCGCCTAACCAGCCCAAAGCAGCCATTTCTTCCTTCAACACTTCGATTGGGTCACGAGCGCGCCATTCTTTTTCTTCCTCACGCGTCCGGTAGGTGCGCGGGTCAGAATGACTGTGCCCATACCAGCGATAAGTCTTCGCCTCTACCAGTGAAGGGCCTTCCCCTGTGCGTGCTCGTTCTACTGCCGAGAGCACAGCACCACGAACCGCCAATACGTCCATCCCATCAACCACAACACCCGGCATACCATAGGCAGCAGCCCTGTCGGCGGCATTGGGAAGTTTACTGGCCTTTTTCCATGGCACGGACATAGCATATTGGTTATTTTCGACAATAAATATGACTGGCAAATCCCAGATGGAAGCCATATTCATCGCTTCATGGAAATTTCCCGTATTTGTCGCGCCATCACCAAAAAAACACAAGACAACTTTTCCGGTATTCATCAGTTTTTGTGCCAGGGCCGCACCGACAGCCACAGGAATGTTGCCACCCACAATTCCGGTCGCCCCCAGGTTACCATGCGACACATCGGCGATATGCATAGAACCGCCTTTGCCTTTGCAGTAACCACCCGATTTTCCCAATACTTCAGCCATCATCTTGTTGTAATGGGTTTGTTTCTCCTGTTCGGTTTCTGCGACAGAATCACCATGGGCGTGCGCATGACCATGGCCCCTGTGGGTGCTGGTAATGAGATCATCTTTGTTTAGAGCCGCAATTGCCCCCACGGCAACCGCTTCCTGTCCGGCATACAAATGTGACGCGCCTTTTAGCACCGCCCGCCCCAATAATTCTGCGATATTGTCCTCAAATGCGCGTATTTCCAGGATCTGGCGCATGTAGGTTAACACCTCTTCTTTGGTCAGAGATTGTTCTTCGATCAAAGCAGAAACACGGGCAAATAACTCTTCTTTTGTTTCGGGCATAATATTATTCTCCTGATTTTCCTAAACCAATTTGACATCAATATTTTTCATTCTTACACCATCAACCAATTCTGGCCTGGCACCCGCGTCCGTGACAATTAAATCCACATCGGCTAAGGCAGCAAAAGAGGCAAACCCAACCCGCCCCCACTTGGTGGAGTCAAAAATGCCAATGACTTGTTTGCATTGTTTCACCATGTGCCTCTTCACTTCGGCTTCGTACAAACTGACATCAGTAAGGCCGTCCTCAATCGTGATCCCATGAGCCCCAAAAAAACCTTTGGTAAAGTGATACCCATGAAGCCATTCGAGCCCCTCCATTCCTGTAATTGATAGGGTTTCTTTTCGCAGGTTTCCGCCTGGTACAAGCACATTGACACCGTCCGCCTCGAGCAACTCCTGGGCAGTAGTAAGACTGTTGGTAACCACAGTAAGGTTCTGGTGGTCTTTGAGGTGGCGACTCAAAGCGAGAGCCGTTGTGCTGATATCGAGAAAAATTGAGTCACCATTCTCCACCAGGGAAGCACAGTAAGCGCCTATTCTTTCTTTTTCTTGCACCTGCTGGCTTTTTCTATGGCTTATCAACAATGCTACATCCCGGCTCAAAGCCATCGCCCCACCATGAGTGCGCTGAATCAATTGCTTTTCGGCCAATAGTTCCAGATCGGACCGGATGGTTACCTCTGACACATTATATTGACGGCTTAATTCCCTTACGGAAATTTGTCTTGTTTTTTCCAACAACTTTAATATTTCTCTTCGGCGAATTTCGGGGAATAACGGCTTTTGCATATCAGAATTATCTTCGTTTGCTTTCGTTTACTTACGATTATATCCTAAATTAAGCAAAATAAAAAGAGATGGCTCCCAATAAAAACCATCTCTTCTGTAAAAACCACTTGAAATTAATGCATAACTTGTCCGCCGGTTACATTGATTGCCTGACCTGTGATGTAATCCGCCCTATCAGAGGATAGAAACAGCACCAGGTCAGCGACATTGTCGAAGGTGCAGCCGCGTTTCATGGGCACTTTGTCCTCATACAGTTTTCTTACCTCCGCCTCAGGAATCCCCAGCTTCTCTGAATACTGTTTATACAGTGAATTGACCCACAACGGCGAATCCAGTAAGTTGCCCGGACATACTGCATTCACCCGTATCCCCAATTCTGCTACTTCAAGGGCAAGGCTCTGGGTCAAACCGATTCCGCCGAATTTCGCGGCTGCGTAGGCAGAATTTTTATAACTGCCCTCTTTGCCTGATTTCGAATTGATCTGAATGATCACACCGCTTTTTTGCTGCATCATGACCTTGAGCACTTGTTTGGCACATATGAAATAACCGACCAGATCCACATCGATCACTTTGCGCCACTTTGCCACTTCGAAATTCGGCGTGTCTCCGGCAATCACGATACCCGCGTTGGCAACCAGCATGTCAATACTGCCGAATTCCTTTACCGTCAACTCAACCATGGCTTCTACGGTAGTCTCCGCTGTGACATCAACAGCGACCGCCAGACAACTAACGCCATATTTTTCCATCAAGTTCTGCGCCAGCTCGCTTGCCATCTCAATTTGCAAATCTGCAATCACCACATTGGCTCCTTCGCTGGCAAAACGCTCACACAAATGCGCCCCCAGTCCTTGTGCTCCGCCGGTAACAATTACTGTTTTATTCTTGAATTCGTTCATTATTTTTGCTCCCTCAAATCACAATTATCCACAAACTGGATTACCCCGCATGTACCGTTGATCAACCAGTCGGTTGCCTGGGATTCCATCTTTATAATCATCTCTTCTGATAACC
This sequence comes from uncultured Anaerolineaceae bacterium, assembly GCA_964391725.1. Classification (GTDB taxonomy): domain Bacteria; phylum Chloroflexota; class Anaerolineae; order Anaerolineales; family Anaerolineaceae; genus SpSt-1165. The sequence continues at coordinate 35,305 of CAYMNB010000003.1, forward strand.
CCGCTGCCATTTCTGACTTCAAAGTACGGATCAAAAGTAAATTCACAGGAAAATAAGCCACAATTTCACCCAGATTTGTAGTCAACGGCCAGTGCCGATCACCCAACACCCTGCGATAATTGGCGTCGCCCTTGAAAACAACAAGATCATAATTACTCAATTCCCGGAGGAAGGTTTGTGGCATTTCTTCAATCATCAAGGGCAGGTTCAGCAACTGTTCAGCTCGCACCCGAATCCGCCCTTCTGCGATATACGCCTGCACCCTCACGCCTAATTTCTTGACCGCATCCATCGATGATCTCAACAGAAAATCAAAGGCAACCTGCACATCCTGTTCTGTGACATCTGAAACAAACAAAGGGGCAGATTTGACAAATACGACAACTTCACCAGCAAAACCATGATCGATCAGATAGTCAATCAACAGCAAATCGGAATAGAATTCACGCCCCACGTTGTCAACAAAATAAGCAATCTTCTTGCATTGGTTAGATAGATATCTTTTTAACTTTTCGGTATCATCAACCAGCATGAATAAATGGTCTCCCCCGCATGCTTCACTGTGAAATTCTTTCGCCATTTTAATCGAGTTATTGCTTAGATCTGCGCGATTCGCCCATAAAGCTCCATATAAATAGTTCGACAAAAATGTCTCGGGGTCTCCTCTTTTCGCGGAATTCATCACCTGCTCCAAACAGTTGAGATCATTGGCAGATAGTTGATGCTTCTGTTCTCGAAAAGGATCGTGTAAATAATACGGAGAGGCAGGTTTATAATACTGGATAATTTCCAACACCCGACGATAAAAATAAGACTCTGCAAAATACCATGGCAGAGAAAACCAGGAAACTTGGCCATATAAGTCAATCAGTCGATTCCAGGCCAGCTGGTCCGGGGTATTTTCGGTTAAGCCGCAGATTGTTCCCGTGGCGATCTCCTGCTTGAACCGATCAAGTTCTTCTACGATGACCGATGGATAAGCATTATCTGTTAGAATTTTGTCGATTATTTCTTGTTTTCTAACCTTAATCGTGTATTCAGCGAAAGACCCCCGATCAGAAGTCATTATCCAGGAGGGCTTGCTGTTGCCTTGTTTGTCAAGAATCATCGAACTTATTCCACCTTTAATTGCTCGAAATAAAAATTCACTGTAGACATTGATTGAAAACAATTGGTATACGAAGCGGCTGCCGCTGTGCCAAAAGCTGCCGCCCATTTGGCGCATTCTACGGGGTTCTCTTGCCGCATAAATCCAAATAGAAACCCCGCAACAGCGGCATCACCTGCAGCAACCGGATTTTTCACATTCAATGGTGGCACCCGCACATGGAGAAAAACCTCGCCCGAAGAAAAAAACATACCATCAGCCCCCATAGACAACAGCACATTAGAAGCCCCTTTCTGCATCAATAACTCACACAGCTTTTTGGGTGACTTTTCGCTCGGAAACAAGGTCATTGCCTCCTCATAATTGGGTTTGACCCAATCTGGCAGCCCATCCAATCCCTCCTGAAATGCCATTCCGCTCGTGTCCAAAAAAACCTTACCACCAAACGAGTGAATTGTTTCGGTTAATTGACGGTAAATAGCCGTAGGTACGCCGTGTGGCAGGCTGCCGGATAACACCCAAATGTCTTGGTCTTTATGAAAACTTTCCACGAGTCGAAGGACATGATTTATTTCTTCAATGGTCACGAAGGGTCCAGGCTCATTGAATTTTATGGAGCCTTCTCCATTAGCCTTAAATACATGATTCACGCGGGTGTTGGCTTCGATATTCAGAGCAATCAGGTCTATCCCTTCCGCCCTGGTCCCTTCTGCTAATTGCATTCCATTGATTCCACCCAACAACGCTACTGCCTTTGCGGAAACCCCGCTCTTCTTAAGAGCCCTGGCAACATTGATACCCTTCCCGCCCCATTCATTTCGAACATCATGAACACGATTTACACCATCAATAACCATGCCATCCACAAAATAGGTGCGGTCGATAGCGGGATTCAGCGTCAGGGTATATATCATCTTTCTGATGGCTCAATTCTATAATCAAGCCAACATGATGCGTAAAAATTCTTCTTCAGCGGCGTTGGTCCATTCGCCGTTGTTAAAAAGAGCATACACAGAGGGTAATTTATCCTTGAAATCTTCCAATGGGGTAATTGGGAATTCTTTGATATGGTTGAATATAACCACCTTCCCCGGATATTGAGCATCCTTTACAGCTTGCAAACCTTCTTTTCCATAATGAAGTGAACCCACCGCCGCTATGGTCCTTCCCGCGTTTAATTCTTTAGATTGAATTTTGTCAAGCGTCATCTGCATATCTTCCAGTGCAGAGCCAGAATGGCCGATATAACGGACACCTTCATGTACGATTTTGTGAAAATCAATGTTTACCGTCGTTCCACGCGCAATACCGGCAAACACATTCACCAATCCATCCTTGGCAACATAGCCGGTAATTTCTTCGATCAATCGTGGCACCGGTGCCAAAACAACAATATCGTCAAACCCGCCATTTGCCATAATTTGCCCAATGGTCTCCTGATAGGATTCCTTTACAGTTGGATTTGAGCAAATAAGATTGATACCGCGCTGAATTGCTTGTTCTGCGTAAGTATCACGCAAATCATCCAGCCGAAGGTCACTGACATCAGTGCAGACAATGGTGGCAGGAGGGTTTTTAAATTCGATTGCCCGTTGCACATGCATTCTGCCAATCGGTCCTCCAGCACCCGCAAACAAGACTTTTCCACCTGGCTTGAGGGTATTCCGCTTTAATCCGTTTTGATAAGCCTGTGAAAAATCCAGGCCGGAATCCGCAACATACAGCCATCGCTGGTAGTGCACCCTGCCCAGGTCAACCGGAACAGGATCTGTGATCTTCTGATCTGTCATAATACAGAATACACCGTGACTTTTCAACTTCTGGCTTGCTGTTGCAATGATAACTGCGTCATGTCCAAACAAAATGATGTCATCCACCACCTCATCGTCCAGACTGTTGATATAACTAACATGATCAAACTGAATCCCCAGTTCATTTGCGAGGGATTTGATCCTGTCAGTCAGTTCCTCCGGGATATTTGTGACCAGAATCTTCTTAGGCTTTGCTGTTTTGACGAAGCCAACATCGATCACAAACTCCCGATTATCATTGGCGCCAATGAACCAGACGGTACCACCAGGCTGAAGAGTGTTCCGATAATCAAGCCCATACGCAGCGACGACACATGCCCATGGTTCTGCCAGGGCTCCCTCCGCATAGCCGGTTGTATCTTCCAGCAGCAGAAGATTGTTATTGCCCCCATCGCTGCTGAGAACCCTTTTATCAACCACACCATACTGCGACATCGCTCCCTGGTAGTAATAACCATAGGCATAACTGACGCCGTCCTCATAAATATCGGCCTGAATGGTGAATCGCTGCCCAGGTTTGTATTGATCTTTGAGATTGTCACCAACTTTGACAATCGTCATGGTCAGTTCATGTCCGAGAACCACCGGATCTTCAGCCATGTTCTGGTAAATCCGGGGGTGGTCCTGTCCCTGGTTAATCACCTTGATATCAGAAAAGCATATGCTGTCGGCATCGTGTCGAATTAACAGTTCGTCTGGGCCGATTTTGTTCATTGGCAGATAAATTGGTCGCCCGGTCTCATCACCAACATTCTCCAAACCCGCGCCATATACGGGCAATGCCATGTATTTCTCCGGCAGTTCATTTTGTGCTTTTTTATATTGCTCTAGCATATCCATTGTTTTCTCCGTTTCAACATTTTCCACTTCAATTAATTACTGCCAATACTTCATCCGACGTCATTGTCGTATCAATTTTTCCTAATATTCTGCTCGCATCTTTAGGCTCTACCTGAATGCCGGCCTTCTCGAAAAAGTCATTTTTGTTCTTTCTCGATCCCAACTCTCTATCAGCCCATATGCTTTGATATCCCATGCCGGCAAATCTCTCCAACATGGTGTGCCCGTACAAAAAGTAAGCCCCTCGCAGGAAAGCATCGCAAACTGGCGCTAATTCAGGGACATCGAAATCATCGACGAACTTCTGGCCCGGCGCATTCATCTCAGTGCCCGCCAAAACAGGCAGATCAAACTGATCAGCGAGGGCTACCACCGTATACAGATTCGCAAGTTTTACTTTTTTGATCGCTGGATCTTCAATATTCCAGTTTCTATCAGGCACGATATTCAAAGCCCCTGCACCCTTTCCGATCAACAGCGCTAACAATTCTTCGAACTTCTGTTCGCCCGATGAGGTCCCGTCCAACCAGGTGATACAAGGGATTGCGCCAGCACCTGTGATGAGTTGATGTGCCTCATCAACACCCGGGAAGGTTGATTCGTCAGGCTGCATGTAGGCCACTCCGCCGCGTTTCATCAATTTCGCCCTGACCGCATTTTTAAATTTCGGAATGTCTCTCGCCATTTCCTCCACTGATGAGAAAGAGATGTCCAATTTCTGCGACCAAAAGCCAACAAAGTCAGGAATCGTAGTGCGAGACTTTTCCACCAAAGCAGTAAGCATATGCCGTTCGGTGGCATTTCCGGCAGGTGTCAGGGGACGAACGTCTACGTCATAATCCAGGTGAAGAGGTGAAAGATACTGATTCAGCCTTGAAATCATCGCGCGATTGCGATTATCTGCCCGTTTGCGCATATCTTCTATGATAGCTTGTCCACTTGTTTGCAGAGAATTTCTACAAAAGCCGACTCCCATGTGATAACTGATGCCGGGTTCTCCTGGTGAGTTCAACTCGTCATTCTTAAATTCTTCCAGAAAAACGCGTGTCTCCAATCCTGCGGTTCCGCGAACATTGAGCAGTTCACAGGCATCCAAAAACTCTTCCACCCCATCCAGCACATCGAAATCAACGATCCCCAACAGCTTAATGCCTTCTCTTTTTGCCATCCATGCCAAACCTGAGGGAGACATGTCATAACCATTGTATGAGAAGAATGAATGGCAATGCATGTTGGCGATTTCACTTGAGGGTTTAACGCTCACTTCGCCCCTTTCAGCCAATTGAACCAAAGAGCTCAGCGCCTGGCGGCGTTGAACCGGGTCAAAGCTATTCAGTTGATTTTCAAAGTGACCGATTTGTTGATTTACAGACATCAATGCTCCTACTTCTCCAATAATGTCTGGCGATATTTCTCGTCCAGGCGGCTGCTGATCCTCAACACATCTGCTTCATTCATGTATTGTATCCCGCCAATCGATAATGCTCCCACCAAAATTTTTGCCCATTTGTCTGTCATCAGCTGGATATTCAAGGCTTCTTTGGCAGTTTTTCCGAGTGACACAACACCATGGTTAAGCATAAAAAGAACTTTTGGCGGATTGCCATGCACATCCATGTAACGTCTGAGTTCATCTCTGACAGCCACGGCCAGATGGAACCCAGGATCAATATAGGGCACAATCGCTGGAGCAGAACCGCATACCACGATTTGATCAGGACAAATATTGCCCCGAAATGGTTCCGCAGCGAGGGTGCTGCAAAGGATCTGATTTACAGATACCGCATGAGAATGCGCAATAAACTTTACTCCACACTCTTTAATGCATAAGGCGTGCAAGAAGGTCTCTACAGAAGGTTTTGCGTGCGAGGGATCCACCTGTGATGCTTTCAAGGCATTCGAGACGGCCTGATCATCCAATGGTGAGCCTTCTAGGTACGCCAACGCCGCGTCAATATCGATTAAACTGAAACCTTTTTTATCGATACAACTCAATTCGTAGCCTGATGCTTTCACCCAAAAGGTGCCGTCACCATTATCCGCGCTGGTGTTGCCCTCTCCTAAAATTACCAGATTCCTTTCCTCAACCCCCAATTCTCGCGACAACCAGACCAGTGTTTCAAGTACCTCTTCTCGTTTCATTACGCTGTCCTTTTCAACGAACCTGAGATGTATGAAGGGAAAACTTTTCGATGATACAATGAATTTTGATTGAATTATACTAAATTTGATTTTAAGAACGACAGACTGGCAATCAGGCATGTTACTTGAAAAATTTGAGATCCTGCCCCTCACCATTGAGGAATTGGTAAGTTATTACGAACAAGACAATTCACCCATTCAATATGCAGAAGATGAAATGAAGGGGATCTGGCTGGCTTATGAGTTCGCAAAAAAAGCGCATGATAAGCAGCTGCGGTTGTCTGGTGATCCATTTTTAAGCCATCCTCTGGCAGTTTCGAAAATCCTCGTTAGTCTTGGCATGGATGTGGAATCTATCATGGCCAGTTTACTGCATGACGTGGTCGAAGACACCGAAGTAACATTGGACGATATCTCCTCTGGATTCGGCGATCAGATTGCCAGGATCGTTGATGGTGTGACAACACTGAAACAATACGAAAGCCCTGGCTCCAATGATGCTGAATCAATCAAGAAACTTTTTCTCGCCATTGTAGATGACCCAAGGGTAATTGTCGTCAAACTTGCCGACCGTCTTCATAATTTACGCACCATTGCCCCGTTGCCCCGTGATCGTCAGGTCAAAACTGCCAAAGAAACCCTGGAAATTTATGCGCCGATCGCAGAACGAATGGGCATCTGGAGCATCAAAGGTGAATTGGAAGATCTTGCATTCAAGTGCCTTGAACCCGAAATCTATCAGCAAATTTTGTACGAGATGGAAAAATCCCGTGAAGAGCATCGCGCCATTCTCAATGGTTTGATAGATAAGGTCAAGAAAATAATGGTGGAATCTAACCTGGATCCTTCTACCTTTCAGGTTACCGGACGCCGCAAATACATTTATTCGATCTACAACAAAATGCAAAAACCAAAATACCAGGGGAAAGGTCTGGATGCCATTTATGACAAATTAGGCATCCGCATCATCGTTCCCAATATCCCGGATTGCTATGCGGTGTTAGGCTTGATCCATGCTACCTGGTCGCCCATTCCCGGTGAATTCGATGACTACATCGGAATGAAACTGCCCTCTGGATACCAATCACTGCATACATCAGTGAAGTACGGGCCCGATAAGAATGACATTGTAGAATTCCAAATTCGTACCCTCGATATGCATAATGAAGCTGAATTTGGTGTTGCCGCCCACTGGATCTATAAAGACAGCCATAGCGGCAAACGTGACATCGCAATGGAGAACAAAATCAAATGGCTGCGCCTGATGCTGGAGGAGCCCCAAGAAGAAGACAGCAACGCCGAAGAAGATCCAGAAACATTTCTGAGCATGCTGAAATCAGATTTGCTGCAGGAGCGGATATATGTGTTCACTCCCCAGGGTGATATAAAAGACCTGCCCAATGGAGCCACACCAATCGACTTTGCTTATGCGGTACATACCAGTGTCGGTCATCGTTGCCGTGGTGCTAAAGTCAATGGCCGATTGGTGTCACTCGACCACCGCCTCCAGACAGGTGACCAGGTGCAAATTCTGACAGCCAAACAGGGTGGCCCAAGCCGTGACTGGTTGAACCCAAGCCTGGGTTTGGTAAACACAGCTCGAGCCAGATCAAAAATCCGTCATTGGTTTAAAAATCAAGCGCGCGAACAAAACTTGACCCAAGGGCAAGCCATCCTCGAAAAAGAACTGCAAAAACTGGGGCTTGAGCATTGTGAACTTTCAATACTTCTGAAAACTTTGGATTTCAAGACTATTGAAGATATCTATATCGCCATTGGTTGCGGAGACCTTTCACTGCAACGCGTCATCAATCTGCTGTCCGAATACTATCGCGATGAAGACGATCCGTTGTTGATGGCCATTCATCCCGCAGAGAAGCAGGAAGACAAAAATGCTGTTTCGGTGCTTGGGTTAAGAGATCTGCTGACCAGTTTTTCCTCGTGCTGCGCTCCAGCACCTGGTGATGAAATTTTGGGGTATATTACCCGCGGCAGAGGTGTTACCATTCATCGTGCAGACTGCCCGAACATTTTGCGCCTACAGGATTCAGAGCGTGAACGGATAATCAAAGTCGCATGGGGTGAACCGCAAAAAACCTATCCAGTCTCTATCTTGATTCGCGCTTATGACCGCCAGGGACTCATTGGAGATATCTCCAATGTCTTGCGTGACGAGAATGTCAACATCATTGATGTAAATGTGCGGCCAGGCCACAACATTGCTACCATTCAGTTGACACTGGAAGTCAGTGACATCTCAAAATTGAGCAAAATATTGACTCGCATCGAAGCATTGCCCAACGTCATCGAAACACATCGCATCAAGCCAGGGTAAACCATGAGTGATAAGGCACAAAAAGATCTAAAATTTAATTACGCACTTAACATAACCGAAGCTTCCTTCTGGGGACTTGGCGCAGGGCTGGCTTCAACCGCGGCGGTCTTACCGCTCTTTTTATCTAAATACACAGATTCTGCGATTCTGTTCGGATTGATTCCTGCCATTCAAACCATCGGATTTCAATTGCCTCAGTTATTTATGGCAAATCGGGTCGCTTCGCAAAAACGTATCGTCCCATTTATGATGAGATTGACCATTCATGAGCGCGTGCCTTTCCTTGGTCTTGCCATCATCGCGCTGTTTGCTGAGTCCATGCCACCAGCAATTGTGATCACCCTGATCTTCCTTATGCTCATCTGGCAGGGAATTGGCAGCGGTATCACTGGAAATGCCTGGCAGAACATGATTGTAAAAATTATACCAACCGACATCCGCAGCACATTTTTCAGCATTCAAGGTGCGGGGGTGAATCTCCTGATGAGTGTCGGTGCTCTGTTAGCCGGCCTTCTATTAGAAAATCAACCCGGCACAACCGGATATGCCATCAGCTTTTTAGTGGCATTCGTGGCGATGATGATTTCCTATGCTTTAATAGGAAAGACTCGTGAACAACCAGAGATAACCCAAAATGAAGTCAACGAAAGAACTCCTTTGCTAAGGTCTGCGATGAAAATCCTGAAGGAAGACAAGAACTTTCGCTCTTTCGTCATTATTCGATTTTTGACACCATTTGCGACCATGGCGTCGGCTTTTTATGTCATCTACCTGGTTAAGACCTTTGAAATTGATGAGCAAACTGTTGGCATCATGACTTCGGTATTGTTCATCTCCACGGTGGTTTCTGGCCTGATTTTAGGCTGGATATCTGACCACATTGGCAGAAAGTTCGCTCTGGTGTTGTGTTTCATCATCATGGCGATTGCCCCTTTGCTTGCCTTTTTTGCCCAATCGCTTGCCTTCTTCTACATCGTTTTCATTCTTACCGGAATCATTCACGGGTCCTTTTGGAGCGTGTTTCTTGCCTTCAGCCTTGAATTTGGCGACAACCAGACGCGTCCCGTTTATATTGGGCTTGTAAATACACTTATTGCTCCTTCCACCCTTGTCGCTCAATTGCTGGGCGGCTGGATAGCTGATGGCTTCTCGTATCAAACCACCTTTGTGCTGGCGGCTGTTTTCGCCCTCATTACTGCTTTGATTTCAATTGTATTTGTAAAAATGCCACATAAAAGAATGGTGCTTGACCCGGCATAAAAATTGCAAGATTGGTTACAATTCATAACGATAGAGGTGTATCTATGTCAACGAAACCGTTTGGAATCGACGTGTCACGCTGGCAAGGCAGCATCAATTGGGATGCCGTTGCCATTTATGAGCCCAAAGTTCAATTTGCAGGTATACGCGCCACCATCAGCTGGGCTTATATGGATGGATGGTTTAACCGCAACTGGTCAGAAGCCCAACGCATCGGCATTGCTCGGGCCGCCTATCATGTCGTCTACCCTGGCGTTTCAGCCAAACAACAAATGGACAATTTCCTAAAGGTTGTCGGGGATGACTTTGGCGAGTTGCCCCTGGTTCTTGATATCGAGCTCGCCCACAACCAACCCGCGGATGAGATTGCCGCTGTGTTGTTGGAGTGTGCCGCGATCGTTGAGAATGTTACCTCGCAGAAACCCATATTATATAGCCGGGCTTCCTTTATTGACGAGCACATCACCGCCAAAGGACACCCACCTGCCTGGCTGAATCGTTTTGATTGGTGGATCGCTCATTATCTCCGCTCTGGCGAAGAACACCAGGGACCCCCGGCATTGCCCAAGGGTTTGATTCGCGACCGTTGTTTGATCCACCAAACCACCCCCTCAGGTGCTCCGATCGGGACACAATCCAAAACCATGAACCATGATCGTTGGCAATACGATGAGGCGCATTTTCTTTCCTATCAGAAAAGCAGAAAAGTGTTGACATTGACTGATAAAGTCGACCTTCTCTGGAAAGCACACCCAGAAATCCACCCATAACCCAAAAATATTCGCTCATACAATGAATCATTAAGGAACTGCTGTATAATACATCACAGATCATAACTTTTGGTGGAATTCTATGGCGCCCAAAACAATATTTCTCATAGAAGATGACAACACAATGCGCTCATTGCTTGAGACTCTATTTCAATTAGAGGGATACAATACCTATGCCATTGAACCAACAAGCATCGATGATGCCTTGCGGTTAGTTAGGAAACATCGACCTGAAGCTTTATTAATTGATGTACACCTCAAGAGATTCAGTGGCATTGACCTGGCGTCAGCCATCCGAAATGAAAACACCATAGATCAACCAATAATCATCATGGCATCAGGCGTTAATCTTCAAAACGAATGTATATCATCTGGGGCTGACCAATTCTATCTGAAACCCTACATGCCCCAGCAGATGATTGATTGGTTGAAAAGCAAATTGGACTGCTGAAAAGATGAGGGCTGGCAAAATTGCCAGCCCTCTTTTTCTTTCAATCATACCTCATCCGCTTTGGGCGGTTGTGCATTCTTCACCTTCTTGCGGCGACGGATCAATGCCCGCAGAATCACTACAAAGATCACAACCGGCAGCGCCAGTAAGATCAAAACCGGCAAGACGAATAATACTATCCAGATAAAAGCATTGACGATGGTCTGCGATGCATTGATCAGGCGTTGAATGGCCTGTTTTGCTACCCCTTGCGGGTTCCATCCACCGATTTGAATCTCGGTGACTTTGTATTTGGGCAACACTTCCACATAGATCGATGACATGGCAGCTGACTCGCTGTAATACTTCAGCTGACCTTTGATGATCTCAATTTCTTCGTTGACGCCTTTTAGCTGATTGTAGACCTGTAACACCGCCTCGGTATCTTCGGCATCATCAAGGAAACCTCTTAATTGTTCTTCTGCATCTTCCAGGTTGCGCAATCTGGATTCTAAATTGGTGTATTCGCTGGTAACATCCTGGCCGCTGATGTTTTCAGAACTGACGTCAAATTTGGGCTCGGTTGTATATCCCCGGATTTCATCCAGAGCAGCATTCAGGTCTTCTGCAGGCACGCGAACCTGAATATATCCCTGGGTGAGTTGTTTCTCGGCATCATAATAGTACGATTGGTAGGTGCTGGACGAAACCACAAACCCGCCTCTGCGTTCTGCCAGAAAAGCGATGCGATTTATAACCTCAGCCGGATCTTCGACCTTGATGGTTATATTTGCGTTTTTCAACACAATTCGCTCTTGTTGCGCCTCAGTTCCATCTGATGAAAAGCCGGCATCATCTATAGGTTTCTCTTGTGGGTAAACATCGCTTTCCCCACTGAAATTTACTGCTATCGCTGGCGCATCCAGCCCATACCTGACAGAATCATCAAATGCTTCTTCACTTACTATCATCTCCTCTGATTTTGCCGCCGCACACCCCAATAAGGCAAACAAGACAACTGCCATACTGATGGTGATCCAAAATTTTTTCTTCATCATTATTTCCTCCGAATCCTGAATTGTTGAATTTCTACTAAGACGGAAATTCCAAACAACAAGTTCCCCCTACCAGCCTTCGGACAAACGGATCGCATTTCGTTCTGGCAAACCTGATTCCTCTATTTGTTTCTGGACCTTCTCGATATTATATGTGACACGATGAACTGTCCATGTCAACTGTGACAAATCGAAAATTCCAAAAGATGCCCTTGGGTCTCGGTCCCTTGGCTGCCCTACCGAGCCTGGATTCAAAATCACCCGTTCATCTGTGAATTCAAATATCTCGCCATTGATCGGAATATACCAGTTGGGCAAGATGCCATCCATCTGACGATAACGAAAAACAATGGGCTGGTGAGAATGCCCAATAAAACAGAATTGTGTCTCAAAGAATTCATAATTCATGCGTGCCGTGTACGAATCCAAAATATATTCCCAAATCGGATTCCGCGGGCTCCCATGAGTGATCGTTCCCCCGTCCTTTACCATCAAATCAGGCAGATGGTTCAAGAATTGCAAGTTTTCAGCACCCATGTGCTCTACTACCCAGTGTACAGACTCCTGGGCATCTTGATTGAAACTATCTATAGAAATATAGCCAGATACCGCTGCATCATGGTTACCCATTACGCAGGTTAATTCCGGTAATTCCCGAATCCTTGAAACACATTCGTCAGGCTCCGGGCCATAACCGACCAGATCACCAAGGCAGTAGACCATGTCATAACCAATTTCTTTGGCGGCCCGGAGGACTGCTCTTAAGGCAACTACATTGCCATGAATATCAGAAATTACCAGTGCACGCATAAGAAGTTCTCGTCATTGTTTTACCTCCAAACAGTATAACACCATTCATTACGATTATCGATAAGGTTCAATTTTCATGGTCTGGCAAAATTAACCTGCCAGGTTCCAGGAGCATCTGAAGAAATAATTTCAGAATCTGGCGTTACAAATACAACCCAGGCTTTACCGGGAGCGAGGGAGTAAGGCGCAAAATCCGTATCATAAAATTGCAGTGGCATCGAAGGATCTAATCCTGACCAATATCCTTTGAACTGGTAACCATTCCGAAAAAAGATTGCGGGCATAACACCATCTGCGTAGTGAATGCGTATGTCATGCAACATAGCGTCGTAAACGACATAGTCCGCAAACAGTATCAGAATATTCTGTGTGTCGACTTGCAGAAAATTGGCTGCCACATCAACACTCGCAATATATTCCTCTGATCTATCATCTGATTCTTCCCAACGTAAATAAGAGACTGTAAGGGGATCATATATCCACTTAGATCGGCAAATGACACTGATTATGACTTCGATTTCTGTTGCCTCAACCAGGTCTTCTGCCGGGGGTAAATCCTCGCTATGATTGAGTGTGTCCAGATTGCCTGGGCGTTGATGAATGTCGCTTTCCACCATAAACGCCCATTCTGACATCATGGCTGTGTCAACATAGACCCCCTCAAGCGAATGGGTGTCAGTTCCACAGATCGGCGGACAGGAGGAAAAATACCGGGTATCGATTGCCCTATCGCCCAAAAATTCCTCAGAAATTATTACAGCATTCACCCGCTCATCTGCACCGCCATACACCAAAATTCCCTGATAATTTTTAGCTAATTGCGCATCTATCAACCTGCCAGAACGAATCGGGCCGGCCCATTCGGCATTATCGCCGTAATACACAGCCAAAAACCGGTTCATAAATCCCCCAATGTAATATTCAAAGACAATATCTGCCTTTGACAATCCGCTTTGTGGTCTGATCTCGCGCGGGAAATTAGAAATTTTTACAAGGACAGGCGAACGGGCTAATACGGCACTATCGTCAACCAATAACCCGGATAAAGGGTTGAGGTTTTCATTTTGGATACCTGAGGCCTGCGGGGTGGCGGTTATATATGGGTTGGGCGTATGTGTAAAAATCAATGCAGGGGTTGGCGTTGAATCTGTGGCCTCCTCCTTTATCTCAGGGGAAGTTGCGGTAAAAGTGGGCCCTTCAGGTGTTTTTGCGCCTGATTCAATGGTCGGTGTCAAGGTGGAAGCTTGTTGAGGCATCGGGGCAACAAATATGGTTTGACCATCCTCTTGAATGGCTGTGCTTGTCTGAATACCTGGCGTTACGTAAGTAAAACCACACCCATACAAGGTGGTACCGAGAAGGAGAACTAGAAACAAATAGAACTGGCGAATATACTTCATTGCGGTCAACATAATACGGAAATTATAGTAGATAGGCGTATGCAAAGTAAAACCGATTCACGCTAACATTTCATATTATAATTTTTTTGATATGCATATCACCAGCCAACAACCCAATATTATTCTCATCCTCGTGGATGACCTTGGCCGTCAGGATATTGGTTTCTATGGCTCCACTTTTTACGAAACCCCCAATCTTGACCGTCTCGCCCGTGAAAGTATGGTATTCACCGATGCCTATGCTGCCTGCCCGGTCTGTTCACCCACCCGCGCAAGCATAATGTCAGGCCAATATCCAGCCAGAATTGGTGTCACCAATTACATCGGTTCAAGCCAAGATCACCCTTCTAAAGGCAGGCTGATTGACACACCCTACATAGATCATTTACCACTGAGCGTTAAAAGCCTGGCAGCATCATTGTCTGAAGGCGGTTATCAGACCTGGCATATCGGTAACTGGCGTCTTGGTGATGAACCATACTACCCCGAACACCACGGCTTTGATATCAATATCGCTGGCTGCCAATTTGGACATCCACCTGCCGGTTATTTCAGCCCGTATCACATTCCTACCTTGGAGGATGGACCGGATGGAGAATATCTTACAAACCGATTAACTGATGAGGCAATTTCACTGGTTAATAACCGCCAAACCGACCGCCCCTTCTTTCTCAACCTCTGCTACTACAGTGTTCATAACCCCATACAAGCACCGCAAGAGTATGTGGCATATTTTCAACAGAAGGCACATGCGATGGGGTTGGATGTACTGAACCCGTTTATCGCAGGAGAACATTTTCCATGTGATCACAAAAAAGATCGCCGCATTATGCGAAGGGTTATTCAATCTGATCCTCAGTATGCCGCCATGATCAATGCCTTGGATGCAAACATCGGGCGGTTGTTAGAATCGGTCAAACAGCAGGGACTTGGTGAGAACACCGTTGTCATCTTTGCCTCCGTCAACGGCGGTTTGTCAACCTCAGAAGGTAGCCCTACCTCAAACCTCCCCTTCAGTGAGGGGAAAGGCTGGATGTACGAGGGAGGTACCCGGGAACCACTTTTTATCCGCTGGACTGACGTGATTCAGCCATCTACATACTGTCACGTGCCAGTGTCCAGCCCTGACTATTATCCAACAATCCTTGACATTGCGCAGTTGCCTTTGCCATCAGAACAGTCTTTTGATGGCATGAGCCTTAAACCCCTGCTCTCTGGCGATAACTTCCTTGAAAGGGGTGGTATCTTTTGGCATTATCCCCATTATGGCAACCAGGGCGGCTCCCCGTCCGCTGCTATCCGCAAAGGTGATTGGAAACTGATCCGCTTCTTTGAAGATGAACGTGAAGAACTCTACCATGTGGCATCTGATCCAGGCGAAATGCGTGATGTTGCCTCGACGGAATTGGCTATACGCAATTCTTTGTCTGCTAACCTCTCTGTATGGCTGTCAGAGGTAGGCGCGCTGCTCCCTGAAACCAATCCTGACCATACCCCTTCAAATGACCATTTGAACAACAGTATGGCAATACCGCTGTCGAAATACGATCTGGAAACTCCTTTTGGCATCCTGTTATACAACCTGCATATTCGTGGCCTGCTACAAAAACATTTAGATGTTGACAAACTCCTGGCTGATTGGCGATTTAGAGGCAACATTGACCTCCCAACCGGAGAATGCCTGGAAATATTAGGACTGAATGCTCATGAGATTTACGAAGAACTGAATCATATCCCCACAAGGCATCACCCAGATACACATTGATGCGTATAATAAAGTTTGTTATCAAGCACCAGAATTGGGAAGGAGTTGTGAATGGTTGCCAGAAAAACAGTTCGTTTTGTAGGATTCCTCATATCAGTGCCCTTAGTACTTATCTTGCTTTTCCAATTCCGCAATATAACCGGCGCCGATCTGCGTATGATGGCCTCAAACTGGATTCGCATCAGCCAGGTTATCTGCATGTTTTTATTCATTCTAAGCGTAGGATTAAGTTTTCAGTTTGAGGTCGCTGGTGGACTGGTCGCATTTTTATCACCCCTTACATACATCCTGCTGGAAAGTTTTCTGCGTGGTCGATTAATCATGAACATAATACCCTTGTTCATGTTGATGGGCGGAGCCTTCTTGTTTATGACCGCTGATTTCAATCAAGCCAGGCAAAAATGAGCCAACACAGGAGACCAATGAATACGCAAAGTCCTCACCGCCGGTACAATCCATTAACAGACCAATGGGTGCTGGTATCTCCCCATCGAGCCAGCCGACCCTGGTCAGGCCAAAAGGAGAAATCGCCCGGAGAAAATCTCCCCGCTTATGATCCTGGTTGTTACCTGTGCCCGGGAAATACCAGAAATTCAGGGGCTGTGAACGATCAATACACCACGACATTTGTTTTTGACAATGATTTTCCGGCGCTGTTACCTCCGTCAGATGAATCAGCTATACAGGCCAGAGATCAACGCTTTTTTATCGCTGAGGAAGTGCCCGGCATCTGTCGGGTGGTATGTTTCTCGCCCAAACATAACCTGAGTTTGCCGGAAATGACCACGCAAGAGATACTGCCTGTCATCAACACCTGGGCAGAGCAAACAACTGATCTTAGTGAAAAACATTTCATTCAATATGTGCAGGTTTTTGAAAACAAAGGCGCTGTAATGGGCTGTTCACAACCCCACCCCCACAGTCAAATCTGGGCAACAGGCCATGTGCCGGATGAGCCGGCCAAGGAAACCGAACAACAACAGCAATATCTCAATAGCCATAACGCCTGCCTGCTGTGTGATTACCTCATTCAGGAGCAAGGAGAAACCGAAAGGATTGTCCTTCAAAATGACTCGTTCACCGTTGTGGTGCCTTTTTGGGCGGTGTGGCCGTTTGAAACCTTGCTGCTCCCCAATGAACATGTCGGCAGCATGCCAGGCCTGAACGATAGTCAACGCACCGACATGGCAGACATAATACGCCGCTTGACGATCAAATATGACAATCTGTTTGAAACATCGTTTCCCTATTCAATGGGTTTCCATGGTACTCCTTATGACAATAAAACCCATCCGGAATGGCATTTCCATGCACATTTTTACCCACCTCTGCTTCGATCAGCTGCCGTAAAAAAATTCATGGTCGGTTTTGAAATGTTAGGAATGCCCCAGCGTGATATCACAGCAGAAACAGCAGCCGAAATGCTGCGGTCTATGCCAGAGGTTCATTACAAGCAAAGGTAAGCGAACAAAAGAAACCGCTTAAGTTAGCGGTTTCATGAAGGGTGGCTGATGGGACTTGAACCCACAACAACTGCATCCACAGTGCAGTGCTCTGCCATTGAGCTACAGCCACCATCGACAGCGCA
Source organism: uncultured Anaerolineaceae bacterium (assembly GCA_964391725.1). GTDB lineage: Bacteria > Chloroflexota > Anaerolineae > Anaerolineales > Anaerolineaceae > SpSt-1165. Next base: position 52,619 of record CAYMNB010000003.1, read on the forward strand.
CAAGAGTATATCACACGACACGCGACTTAAGCAAGATACTTTTGTACTGTCTCTACGACACTATCGGCAGACACATCAACTTGCTCGCGGGATCGCAGGTCTTTTAATGCGATCGTACCATTGGCGATTTCATCAGGTCCAAGTACCAGCGCTACCGTCATCCCCATCCTGTCAGCATACTTGAATTGCTTCACCAATTTATCACATTCAGGGTACACACAGACCTTCAAACCATGCGACCTCAACTTACTTGCCAAAGCAAGACTTGCCGATTGCGTGGTTTCATCGAAGATAGTCACCATCACAGTATCTGATTGACCTTTATAGTCAGGCAGCAAACCATAATCTTCCAACACAACCAAGATCATCACATCGCCCATAGCGAACCCGACGCCAGGCAATGGTTCTCCACCTACATCTCCCACCAGATTATCATAGTGTCCCCCACCTAAAAGGGCTCTACCACCGCGAATATCCATTGCTTCAAACACCGTACCCGTGTAGTAATCCAATCCACGGATGATGGTCGGGGTAAACTCCACATAAGCCTCATATCCTGCCGCCTCGACCACCTCATTGATCATCACCAAACCCTCAGACGATTTCCAAAGATCGCTATTCAACAATAATTCAGCTATACCATCGATTTGAGCGTTTTCCAGTCCTAAATCGACAGCATACTTGCGCCATGCTGCTTCATTCATTTTTCCGCGGCGGTCGATCAAGCGAAACACATCCTTTTTCCGTTCAGGCGCAATCCCTATTTGGTTAAGTTCTCCGTCCATTAATCCGCGATGGTTGATCCGTATCTTGGTTGTGTCAGGTGTCAGCCCAACCGAATCAAAAAAGGCAGCACACAGGCAAATCATCTCGGCATCAGCGATTGCAGAATTGACCCCCAACAGATCGATATTCCACTGGAAAAATTCTCTTGATCTTCCCCTTTGCGGGCGTTCATAGCGCCAAAACGGCCCAAATTGGTACCACCGTAAGGGGAAAGCCAGTTGTCTCTGCTTCTGCGCCACCATGCGGGCGAGTGTGGGGGTCAGTTCTGGCCGCAGGGTGATGAAGTCTCCTCCCCTATCTTCAAAACAAAACGCCTGTTCTTTCACCAGTTCATCACCCGATTTGGCAGCGTAAAGCTCTAATTTCTCAAGGTAAGGACCTTCATATGGTTGGTAACCGAAAGCTTCAGACACCTTAATTATTTTGGATGCCAACCACTGTCGGGTTTGCATCAGCTCGGGATAAAAGTCGCGGGTTCCTTTAATGGGTTGCACTGGCGATGGCTGCATGAAAAAACACCTCTATTTGTGGGATTAATGTCTGTTTAAACATGACTTATTATAGCAAACCTCCGGAAAGAATGATGTTATAATGCTGTTTGGCATTGTGAATTTTCGAACAGAGTTATAAGAAATTCGTTAATAAAGAAAAATCACACAACCCCACCTGGCAGTAGTTCACACAATCATCACCACTGCAGGCATTTTTTACCCAATGATTTGGCAAGTCGATCACAATGAATGGAGTTTATATGGAAACAGTATCAACTACAATCCCCAACCCGCTGACAATTCCTGAGCAGAAAGCATTGATTGATTCCATTATTGAAAGAAACCGCAACAAACCTGGTGCCAGTATGGTGGTCTGCACAGAGTTACAAAATGAGATCGGTTATCTATCAGCACCATTACAAGAATATGTTGCCAGCGAACTGAGCGTTCCGTTGAGCTCTATTCGTGGCGTCGTTACTTTTTATTCTTTTTTCACGGCAACCCCACGCGGGAGACACTCCATAAAATTCTGCCTTGGCACCGCCTGCTATGTTGGTGGAGCTGACCAACTGATCGAAAAAGCCGAACAAGTTTTAGGGATTAGAATTGGCGAAACAACCCCCGATGGAGCGATAACAATAGAGACCTGTCGTTGCGTTGGCGCTTGTTCGCAAGCCCCTGTCGTTGCCATCGATGAAGAATTGTTCGGCAAACAGACCGCCAGCAAAATGCCGAAATTATTGAAGAAATATCAGGACTAATGCCTTCACTTATTCATGAGGAGAATGATTATGACTTTACTTGAAACCCATGAAAAATTAACCCAAATCCATAAACAAGCTGTTTTGGATTTTGAACAAAAGAGATCATCGCCAGACTTTCAAATTCAGGGATCAGATGAACTGAAAGGGCCTACAGAGAAAGAAGTGCGAGTTGTCCTTCGTAACAGCGGTTTAATTGATCCTTACGACATCCATGAATATATTGCCAAAGATGGTTACCTCGCTATCAGCAAAGTCCTTCAATCCATGACTCCTGAAGAGGTGATTGAGGAAGTGCTTGCCTCTGGCCTCTTAGGCCGCGGTGGTGCAGGCTTTCCCGCAGGCTTGAAATGGCGTTTCGCCCGCGGTGCACAGGGATCACCGAAGTATATGATCTGCAACGCAGACGAAGGAGATCCCGGGGCATTCATGAACCGCCTCTTATTGGAGACTGACCCGCATGCAGTCATCGAAGGTATGCTGATCGGTGCATATGCTGTTGGTTCTTCACAAGGGTATATCTACTGCCGCGCAGAATATCCCCAGGCTGTGAAAACCATGATGCATGCCATTGAACAAGCACGCGGTGCTGGTCTTCTCGGCAATAACATTCTTGGCAGCGACTTTTCTTTTGATCTTGAAGTCCGTATGGGCGCAGGTGCGTTTGTTTGTGGTGAAGAAACCGCATTGATGTCTTCTGTAGAAGGGCGCCGCGGTGAACCCCGTCCACGCCCCCCCTTCCCCGCGCAGAGCGGCCTATGGCGTAAACCTACCAACATTAACAATGTGGAAACATACGGAAATGTCCCGCAGATCATTCTAAAAGGAGCAAAATGGTTTGCGTCTATGGGCACCGAGAACTGCAAAGGTTCGAAAACCTTCGCCCTGGCAGGAGATCTGAATAAACCAGGCCTTATCGAAGTCCCGTTCGGCATTACCTTGCGTGAAATTATCTTTGAGGTAGGTGGTGGCATAAAGGATGGCAAAGGTTTCAAAGCTGTACAGACCGGCGGGCCCATGGGCGGTTGTTTACCAGAGAAATTCCTTGATATTCCCGTTGACTATAAATCGCTTACAGCAGCCGGATCAATCATGGGTTCTGGCGGTATGATCGTCATGGACGAAGACACCTGCATGGTTGATATCGCCCGTTTCTTCATGGAATTCACCCAGGACGAATCCTGTGGAAAATGCGTCCCCTGCCGTGTAGGTACTCGTCGCATCCTTGAGATATTGACCAGAATTTGCGATGGCGAAGGACGGGAAGGTGATTTGGAATTGCTCGAAACCCTCTGCCGTGAAATCATCCAGGACAGCTTGTGCGGCCTTGGACAGGGCGCCCCCAACCCGGTGCTCAGCACCCTGGAACATTTCCGCCATGAATATGAAGCCCATATATACGAGAAACGTTGTCCCGCAAAAACCTGCCGTGCTCTGATCAAATTCGTCATCAACGAAGAAAATTGTACTGGTTGTACGCTGTGCGCGATCAACTGCCCTGTGAACGCAATCACCGGTGAACGAAAAAAGGTGCATGTAATCGACCCCGATATCTGCACCCGCTGCGGTATCTGTGAATCGGTTTGTAATTTCAATGCCGTTGACATTATTTAGTCCATGCACATTGAAATCGCACAATAGAATTGGAGAGAAATTATGATTCATCTGACAATTGATGGAAAACAAATAGAAGTAGCAGAAGGAACTACCGTTCTGCGTGCCGCCCAACACAACGGAATTCACATCCCAACCCTGTGTGACCATCCACACCTTGCCCCCTACGGCGGCTGCCGGTTGTGCCTGGTTGAAGTTAAAGGCGCACGCACCTTAATGCCTTCCTGCACCATCCCCGCAAGCGAGGGCATGGAAGTTACAACCACTACACCCAAAATCACCGAAGCGCGAAAATTCGTATTATCGATGATTTTCTCAGAGCGTAACCACTTCTGCCCCTATTGCCAGGTTAGTGGCGGCGACTGCGAATTGCAAAACTCTGCTTACGAACAGGAAATGACCCATTGGATGATCCAACCCAACTGGTCTACATTCCGTGTTGATGCCTCACACCCCTGGTTCACCCACGAGGCCAACCGCTGCATTCTGTGCCGCCGATGTGTGCGCACCTGCAACGAAATGGTAGGCAACAACACCCTGGGTATCGAGATGCGCGGCGCTTCCAGCATGATTATCGCTGATTTGAATGTGCCCTTGGGCGAAAGCACCTGCGTTTCGTGCGGCATGTGTGTGCAAAATTGCCCGACAGGCGCCATGATGGACAATCGTTCTGCTTACCTTGGCCTAACCAAAGAGGCAGAATCTGTAAAAAGTATATGCACCGGCTGCTCTATCGGCTGTGGCATTGAAGTCTTCTACCGCGACAACAACATCATCAAGATAGACGGCGATTATGACAACCCGATCAATACCGGCGTAATTTGTAAATTCGGACGTTGGACCAAATTATACGAGTTTGACGAAGCAGAAAAATTTACGACCCCAATGATTCGCACCAACGGTAAACTTGAACCTGCATCATGGGAAGAAGCCCTTCAAAAAACCTCCGAGCTGATTAAATCCACCCAAGATGATCTCGCCGCAGTGATTTCCAGTGAACTCACTTGCCAATCTTTGTATGGATTCATCAGCTTATTTAAAGACCACCTTTCTGCCAAAATAGTCACAAGTGTTGAAGGTCCCCGTCACTCGACCGCCTTGAAAAGGATTGCTGAAGAAATTGGCGGAAGCTTTGAAGACTCTTTGGCATCAATTGATACAGCTGATTGCATCATCACGATCGGTGAAGACCTGATCAAACACCATGAAGTTGTTGGCTTCATGATCAAACGAAATCTCAGCAACAATGAGGCAAAGTTGGTCTGCATCGATTCTGACAATTCTTCTTACGAAAAATACTCGAAGAATTTCTTGAATATTTCTCCTGGCACCGAAAAAGAAATCATCAAAGGCCTTGTGGCAGCATTGGTCAAACTTGGCCTCAAAACCTGTGACTGCGATGACTGCACAGATCCAGATGCGATTGTCCAGGCGGCAGCAAAAGCTTGTGGTATCCCCTCAGACAGCATCCTTGACGTTGCGTATGCGATTGGCACTTCTGCCAAACCAGTGATTCTCTTTGGCGGCGCCATCACAGATGATCCCAAAGCAAAAGCATTGACGACTCTACTGTGCCTTAACAAGATGCTCAATGGTAAACTGATTACAGTGAAAGGCAAAGCCAACAGCCTGGCCGCCTCTCAATATGGCCTTGACAACATACAGAAAATTGCCAAAAAAGGCGAAACCCTTGTTGCAGTACTCGCTGACGACAAATTAAACGATAAATGGTCAAAATTAGCCAAGGGCGCTAACAACACAATTGTTTTGGCGACATATCAAACAGAATTCACACGGAGCGCTGATATTGTCTTGCCGGTTTGCAATTGGGCGCAGGAGCAAGGCCACTTCGTGAACTTTGAAGGCAAGATTCAGTGGCGGGAGAAACTGGTGGATGCGGATCTAAATGTAAAAACTACCGCAGAAGTACTCAGTTTACTCGCCAAACACCTCGATTTCACAATTCCTACCTACTGGCGCGAAGCTCTCACGGCAACACCAGCCAGTGTTAAGATTCAATAAAGGAGTAAATCAATGGCAAAACCAAAAGTTTCTTCTGATTGGTGTGCGGGCTGCTCAGGTTGCCACATGTCATTCCTTGACATGGACGAGCGATTACTGGAATTGGTCAATCTGGCAGACATCCGTGCCACCCCTTTTACCGACCTGAAACATCCCGACGAAGATGGTGTGCAAATTGGCATCATTGAAGGCGGCATCAACAACTTAACCCACATTGAGGTTGTAAAACGCATGCGGGAACGCAGCAAATACCTGGTCGCTTTCGGCGATTGTGCTGTGTTTGGTGGCGTGCCGGCTATGCGCAACTTCTTCGACTTACAAGAAACGCTGCACTACGTGTATGTTGACACCATCAGCACCGACGAAAGCGGAAAAATCCCCAACGACCCCGAAGTGGCCGTTATGACTCGTGTCCAGGCCATCAGCGAAGTCGTAAAGGTGGATGTCTTTCTTCCTGGATGCCCACCCAGTGCGGATGCCATCTTTTATACACTCAGTGAGTTAGCCAAGAGGCGCATGCCCAAATTAACTGGCGACTTACTTAACTGGCATTAGAAAGGAACGAATATGGCTACGCAAAAAATAACCATTGAACCAGTAACCAGAATTGAAGGCCACGCTAAAATTACCGTTCACGTCAATGACGATGGCAGCATCGATATGGCTCGCTTGCATATCAATGAATTTCGTGGCTTTGAGAAGTTCTGTGAAGGTCGCTTACTCAGCGAAATGCCCCAGATCACCCCGCGCATTTGCGGTATCTGCCCGATCAGTCACCACCTGGCTGCCGCCAAAGCGGCTGACCAGGTGCTTGGTATGACTCCTCCACGCCCCGCCAATCTGCTTCGAGAATTGATGCATCATGGTCAAATTATTCAAAGTTCCGGCATGCACTTTTTTGAATTGGCAGGCCCTGATCTTTTGTTGGGTTTTGATGCCGATCCCGCCATACGCAATGTAGTAGGAATGGCAGAAGAAAATCCTGAGCTTACCTTGAAAGCCATCAACCTACGTAAATTCGGCCAGGAAGTGATTGCGATACTGGGCGGCCGCCGTATTCACCCCACATTTGCAGTTCCGGGTGGTGTCAACAAAACTCTTTCACCCAAAGAGCGTGAGACCATATTGGCCGATTTGGAAGAGACCAAAAAAACCGCTCAACTTGGTATTTTCATCATGAAAGGTTGGGCCGAAAGAAATCATAAAGATATCGATCGCTTCGCAGTATTCCCCACCGGTTACTTTGGCCTTGTCAACCCTGATAATCAGTTGGAGATGTACGATGGAATGGTGCGCCTTGTTGGCCAGGACGGGAATGAATTGGTAAAATTCGCTCCCGAAGCTTATCTTGATCACATTGCTGAACATGTCGAAAACTGGTCATACCTGAAATTCCCTTATTACAAACCAATGGGCTGGCCGGATGGCTCATATCGGGTTGGACCGCTGGGTCGTTTGAACATGGCAGATTCCATTGATACCCCACTCGCTGGCCAGGACCATAAAATCTTCAAAACACTAAACGGTGGTAAACCCGTAGAAAACACCCTCTACTATCATTATGCCAGAATGATCGAGGTATTACATAGCGTAGAAAAAATTGAAATGCTGCTGCAAGACCCCGATATCATGAGCACCGATATTTTAAACACCAAAGAGAATTTCCAGGGTGAAGGTGTAGGCTGTCTGGAAGCACCGCGCGGAACCCTGTTCCATCATTATCGCGCCACAGAAGATCGCCGTCTCACCATGGTCAACCTGATTGTATCAACCGGCCATAATAACTATGCCATGTGTAAATCTGTTGATATGGTCGCAAAGGAATATGTCAAGGATCATGGCATTACGGAAGGCATGCTGAACCGTGTAGAGGCTGCCGTACGCGCGCATGACCCATGTTTATCGTGCTCCACACACGCGGTTGGTCAGATGCCAATCGTCATTGATGTCATTGACAAAAGTGGCGAAACTATCCAAACCATCAGTCGCGATTAATTTTTACTAGGTCATTTATCAAACGAGATGCTACACTCATAGCATCTCGTTTATTTTTTGTGAGGGCTCCCAATGGAAATAAATCAACTGATAAATGACGAAATTGCCCATGTAAACCGCATGACAATGCGCGCGAATAACATTTATTCTGTGATTCTGTTATCAGATGAAAACGACCTCCTGCCCGCATTCGTAAACCAGACCATCGGCGCATCGTTTCCGACAATACATCCAGTTGTTTTCCCAAAATCCTTCTCTCCCTGCCCAAGCAACCCCCTGACCCCTCAAACAGTTGCTCAATACCTGGCCTCTCTTGACCTGGATGATACCGACATCATTTTTTTCCTCAGTGATGCCAGTGTTGACCCGGTAACAATAGACATCGGACAGGAAGAAGTTTTTCTGGTCAGGACGGTTGGGATAGCAGAGGAAGATATGCGATGGCGATTGGAAATGGTGACGAAAAGCAGTGCCAACCCAATTTCATTCCAGTTTGGAACGCTCCATACAACAGATGAAGAGGGTTTCACACGGTGGATCGATTGGTTAGTCAGTCAATGCGATCCAGATACTGGTAAATTTTATGATCCTGATGCAGCGTAGAAGCGTCAATAGACCTCGGGCACAAACGTCTGTTCCTCGATCGGTGGCCTCACATAGCTTTGTTCGTTCTGTCTGGTTGGAAGTTCTATAGATTCAGGGGTTAAATCTGCATAATCTATTTGTGACAATAAGTGAGCAATACAGTTTAACCTTGCTCTTTTTTTGTCATCAGCATTAACAACCCACCAAGGGCTCCATTTGGTGTCGGTATAAGCGAACATTTCATCTTTAGCACGTGAATAGTCCACCCATTTGGTACGGGCAGTCAAATCCATCGGGCTCAATTTCCACCGCTTTGTCGGGTCATTTATCCGGCCAAAAAAGCGCTTTTCTTGCTCTTCATCACTGACTGAGAACCAGTACTTAATCAGTTTTATGCCCGACCTGATCAACATTTGTTCCAACTGGGGACAGGAACGGAAAAACTCCTGAACTTGCTCTTCGGTGCAGAAGCCATTGACGCGCTCAACGCCCGGCCGGTTATACCAACTGCGATCAAATAGAACGATCTCGCCCGCTGTTGGAAAATGTTGAATATAACGTTGAAAATACCATTGTCCTTTTTCTCGATCAGTAGGGACTGGCAAGGCTGTTACGCGCGCATTGCGCGGATTCAAACATTCTGTTATTCGCTTTATGGTGCCCCCTTTTCCGGCTGCATCCCGGCCTTCAAAAATAACAATGACTTTTAACCCTTTGTATTTTACCCATTCCTGCATCTTTACCAATTCAATTTGAAGCCTGCGAAGCTCCTCATTGTAGAAACTAGATTTGAGCTTCTTTTCGCCTGATACAGTCAGGCCTTTTCGATACCGGAATTCATTTTCTTCAGGAACATCATGTTTTTCAGCCATAGGACCCTCGCTTTACATCTGTCAGTAATCTGCAATAGGTTGAGTAAACAGAAAGTACTCTCAGTATATGTAGATTATACATAGAAAATTACATAAACAGGCCCCCTTTCGGGAGCCTGTTTCGTTATGTGTACCAAACATGCATGGGGTTAATCAGAAGCCGTTGGCCGGTTTAAATGTGGATCCGAGTCTGCTATCAAGTCGATTAGTCTTTGGTCCTCGAATTTACCAGGAATGAATCCGGTTCCAGCAGGGATCAATTTACCGATGATAACGTTTTCTTTAAGACCCCACAAAGGATCGGCAGTGGAAGCAATCGATGCACCAGCCAACACCTTGATCGTATGCTGGAAGGATGAGGCGGATAGCCAGGAATCGGTGCTTAGCGAGGCTTTCGTAATGCCAAGTAATACATCAATATATTGTGCTGGCGCCTTACCCTCAGCCTCCAAGGCTTCATTGGCTTTGCGCAACTCCATCGCGTCTACCAAATCATTGGGCAAGTATTCTGAATCGCCCGACTCCGTAACCTGAACACGCCCCAGCATTTTCCGAATAATCACCTCAAAGTGCTTGTCATTGATATTCTGGCCCTGTGCACGGTAAACAGTTTGAATTTCATTTAGTAAGTATACCTGGCAGGCTTCGCGGCCTTTAATGGTGAGAATTTTGTGCGGATTGATAGAACCTTCAGTCAACTGCGTGCCTGCTTCAATCATCGCTCCATCTTTTACCAGCAATCGAGCATTGGAGGGAACATCGTAATCCTGTTCCTCTATCTTGTCCCATGAAACCACTACGCGATCACCTTCAATGCGAATTCTGCCGGCATGCTGACTGGTGATCTCGATTCCCTCCAACGAAGCAATCACATCTTTGGCTGATATTTCACCACCATCTTCCACCTTCAATTCCCAGCCGTCAGGAATTTCATACACGTCACTCATCAATTCACTGCTGACGATATTGATGATTCTTTGATCACTATATCGATCAGATTGCGTGATGGTTACTTTCCCGCCAATTTCGGAGATTAATGCTTCACCTTTGGGTGTGCGCCGGGCTTCAAACAGCTCTTCGACACGCGGCAAACCGGTGGTAATGTCAGCCGTTGAAGCGACACCACCTGAATGGAAGGTGCGCAATGTAAGCTGAGTGCCTGGTTCACCAATAGATTGCGCCGCTACGGTACCAACCGCTGCGCCAAGCTCAACCTCTTTGCCAGAACCAAGGTCCATACCATAACAATAGGCGCATAAACCATGCGTGGATTCGCAGGCCAGAGACGACCGCACATATACCTCTTCGGTAGAAGACGATACAATTTTTCGAACCAATTTCCGTTCCAGTATCGCATTTCTTTCGGCCAGAATCTCTCCCGTCTGCGGATCAACCACTCTCTTGGCCAAACGGCGGCCAATCAAGCGAGTGCCATAATCTTGTCCGGCAATATCATCAGACCGCCGCAGCCAGATGCCACTTTCTGTGCCGCAATCATGTTCGTTAATAATAAGGTCTTGCGCAATGTCTACCAGTCGACGCGTCAGATAACCAGCATCGGCCGTACGCAAGGCAGTGTCAGCCAAACCTTTTCGGGAACCATGTGTGGAAATAAAATATTCCAGGGCAGTCAAACCTTCGCGGAAATTGGAACGAATCGGCAGTAGAATAATGCGGCCGCTGGGGTCTGCCATCAAGCCACGCATACCTGCTAACTGAGCAATAGGACCGAACCCGCCTTTGGTTGCTCCAGAGATAGCCATTGTGGAAAGATTTCCCATTGGGTCCATGTTATCACGAACTGCCTGGCCAACCTTTTTGGTGGTCTTCTGCCAGATATCAACAGTGCGATCATCGCGTTCCTGTTCGGTCAACAAACCACGGCGGTAAGAGCGGTTAATTTTGTCAACTTCTTGCTGTGACTCTTGAATAATTTGCTCTTTTTCTGCGGGAACGGTGATATCACCAACTGCGATTGTAAAGCCAGAAGTCATGGCATATTTGAAACCAATATCTTTGATTTCATCGACCACAGCAATAGTTTTTTCAGGACCGGCATATTCATAAATTTCTGCAATCAGGTCTTTTACGCCGCCTTTTTCCAATACTTTGTTGGTAAAGTGGACCTCTTCCGGTAAAATACGATTAAAAATCACACGGCCGACGGTTGTTGTGATTGTGCGCTTAACTGGTGTGTCCAGGCGATTTTCCTGCTCATCATACCAGGTTGTATGGTAAATTTTGATGGGCTGATGTAAAGACAAATGGTTGACGGAATGATCCAACTCAACCTCATCGAAATCAGAGTATGTGGTCAGATTCTCCTTTGGAAATTTTGCATTTTCCATAGTCAGGTAATAAACACCTAACACCATGTCTTTCGAAGGGCTGATAATTGGTTCGCCATCAGCCGGCTTGAGCAGGTTCTTGGATGCCAGCATCAAGTTGCGCGCTTCCCACACTGCTTTCTCAGACAAAGGCACGTGCACCGCCATCTGGTCGCCATCGAAATCAGCGTTGAAGGCAGTGGTTACCAATGGATGCAACTGAATAGCGCTCCCCTCAATCAGAATAGGCTCAAAGGCTTGAATGCCTAAACGGTGCAACGTTGGCGCACGGTTAAGAAGCACTGGTCGCTCTTGAATCACTTCCTCCAGAACCTCCCAAACTTCAGGACGATTTCTTTCGATAAAGCGTCGGGCGCCTTTGACATTTAACACATATTCTTTGCTTACCAGTCGGCTGATAACGAAGGGGCGGTACAACTCTAAAGCCATCGATTTTGGAAGACCGCATTGGTATAACTTAAGCTGCGGGCCAACCACAATCACCGAGCGGCCTGAATAATCGACACGTTTTCCCAGCAAATTGCGTCGAAAACGGCCTTTCTTCCCCTTCAACATATCTGAAAGCGATTTTAATTCGCGCCGGCCACGCCGTGACAATGCCTTCCCTCGTTGCGAATTGTCGATCAGACTATCTACAGCCTCTTGCAGCATACGCTTCTCGTTACGAACAATCACATCGGGCGCACCCAATTCCAGTAACCGTTTCAAGCGGTTATTGCGATTAATCACGCGCCGATAAAGATCATTCAAGTCAGAGGTAGCAAATCTGCCGCCATCGAGCTGAACCATTGGGCGCAGATCCGGAGGAATTACTGGCAAAACCGTCATGATCATCCATTCGGGTTTGTTTCCTGACTGACGAAATGCTTCTGCCACCTTAAGCCGCGTAGTTGCTCGTTTGCGTTTTTGTTTGCTCTTGGTAGTTCTCATTTCATGCCAAAGATCTTCGGTAAGCTTGTCCAGATCCAGGCGTTTGAGGATGTCGTAAAAGGCTTCAGCACCCATGTCAGCGCGAAATACCTGTCCCCAACGATTTTTCAACTCACGATATCTTGCTTCGCTAAGGAAAGTAAATGACTGCAATTCCATCAGTTCATCGCGCAGTCTGGCGTTTCGCTCTTGCTTTTCTGCCGCCTCATCAGCCAAATTGATTTGAAGTTCTTGCATCTGCCTGTCAGATTCTGCTTTGACCTCTTCTTTTGAGAGTTTGATCTGTTCGATTTCACGCTGATGCTGTGAACGCGCCTCACTTTCCATCTCGTCAAGTTGGGTTTTCACGGCTTTTTGAACCGCAGCAACATGCTTGTTATCGATCACTTCATTGGCTTTTACGATGACAACATCAGCCTGTGAAAAAATGATGGGCTTGGTTGTCTGTTGGCCAATCTTCTCACGTAGTTCTTGCTCTAACCGCTGACCCTCAGCCATGATTGGCTGCAGCTTTTTGGCAATTTCTTCATCAGCCTGCGCCTCTAATGCAGTCTGTTCGGCTGACAATTCAGCCAGCTTTTCATCTCTGGCAACTTTAATTTGATCTATACGCGCATTGATCTCAAGGTCTTGCTCAGTTCCAATGGTTTCCAGCTCTGAATTCAAGCGATCTAATGCTTTGTCTCTTGCGTCTTCGTCTACATAAGTGACGATGTACTGGGCAAAATAGAGGACGCGATCCAAATTTCGCCGCGATATGGACAATAGCAAGCCCAAATAGGAAGGGATTCGACGGGTATACCAGATATGCGCAACGGGCGAGGCAAGCTCAATATGTCCCATTCTTTCACGACGAACAGAAGAACGGGTTACTTCAACGCCACATTTATCACAAATAATTCCCTTATAACGAGGATTCTTATACTTTCCGCAATAACACTGCCAATCACGGGTGGGTCCAAAAATCGCTTCGCAGAACAACCCGTCTTTTTCTGGGCGCAATCTGCGGTAGTTGATTGTTTCAGGCTTTGTTACTTCCCCATATGACCAACCCCGTATCGTTTCGGGGGACGCAAGACTAATACGAAGAGCTACTAAATCTTTCGTTTCCACCAATTGCCTCCTGAGCAAGAAGATTCATCCAGGCTATACCATTCAATTACAAACGTCAACAAAATAATAGGCATGCAAATGAATATTATACCATCAAAAATATAAGATGCAACCTATTTTTTCAGAGGAAATTCTCATTTCGGGACAGCTTTGGGATTGTTATCCGCGAAGTAGTTCCCTCCCCCAAAACACTATCGACTGAAAGCTTCCCTCCATGTTTGTTGATGATTGATTTTGCCAATCGAAGGCCGGAGCCGAACTTGATCGTTCCCTCTGGTGTGATGCTTAATGGTTGGTCAGAGTTGATTCTAGCCATATCAAGCGCAGACAATCCTGCACCCGTATCTTGTATAGTGACAGCCACGTCTGACTCATCTTCAGTCACTACAATACTCACATGCCCCCCTATGGTATTGTACCGAATTGCATTATCAAGAAGATGTTTGCACGCCTCCATAATCATCATTTGATCAGCCAGCACCAGTATGTCAGTCCGCTCAATTTTGTTCGAAAATGACACCGCAACTTTGTTCTGATCCGCGAATGGTTTCAGGTTTCGGATAGCCTGAATTATCACATCAATCATATTAATGGGACGGAGTACCAGGTTCGCTTCTGTCGAAAATCTCTCCTCAAGGGAAGTTGCCTGCATAAAAGCGTTGATCTCATCCAGCGAACGCGAAATTTCCTTATAGTGAAGTGCCTGGCTTTGATTCAATGAACCCGAAGCAGCGAACAATTGAAGCCTTCCCCGCAGTGTATCGAATTCCTTACGCAATCTGTGCAGAGTAGTTGTTAAAATATTCGCTTGAAATGAAAATTTTTCCGTTTCTTCAGAAATATCCTGAAACCAAACAATGTTTTTTTGATTTGATTCATGTTCCTGTTGTTCAATCTTCGACACATGGATGATATATTTTCCATGCTCAATAACATTCACAGACGTTGTAACGGACGGAGGATTCATAGCCTGCTGTATCTGCCGAACCATATCCTGATTATTCAGAAAAGCCTGCAAGCGAACATTATTATTTGACACGAGATCCTCGTTGATCAAATCCATGTTTTGGGCCAAATGATTAATATGCAACAACTCAGCCTGGCTATTAAGTATCATGGCCGGAAATGGGAATTTATCAAACACCTTCTGCCACTGTTCGTCTTTATTCTTAAACCGTGCTGACAACTCTTGCTGAACCAAAAAACGTGAAATTTGCCTGGCAATCGTATCCAAATACACCTGGTTACCATGGGAAAGGCTCTCTTCCTCGTGCATACAGGAGAATGAGCCCAATTTCTCTCCGTTGTTATGAAATACATACCGATGGATTGCCTTGCCGCTGACTTCATGATCAATAAAGTACGTATAAGGATGATGATCGTGGTTTAATTCTCCAGACGAGATCGAAACAGGCGGCACAGCCATAGCGCCAGCGGTAATGTAAAAGACTGTCTGATTACCCAACTGAGGATAAATGGCCAATTGAATTTCGCCCGTGGTGCGCAGGATTGAATCGTTTTTTAGAAGATTAACGAGTGTTTGTATGGATTCAGCCTCATGTATCTGCTCCATCTGCAACAATAGGTGTTTATTGATCGCCGCTTGGTGACGAAATTCCTCTATTGCCGTATTGAGCCCCCCGAATGAGCTATCCCTTGTTACATCCTTCCCTACAGCAGGTGAGGTTTCCCCCTTACCATCTGCCAGGCTTTTGATTTGCGCATATATAGAGGCAATTTCACCCGAATATTCTTTTTGTTGGCTTAACACAACGCCCATCAGGCTAAAAGTAAAAATCCCGGAAATTACCAGGGATATAAATAATGCCGGTGATAACCTGTTCATTAACAATGCTGGTGAAATCACAATAATTATGGAATGCTGCCATTGCCCCTTAGCAACGTTGTGCTGCCATTGCACCCATGGAACAATGGTATTGCCAACCTGCCCTATTGAAAAACGTGGCGAAACTGATAAGTCTAAAGAATTCTGTGCGAAATGAATATTTCCGGGTTCTCCATAGACTATACCCGCGCCATACTGATCAAGATACGCCCAATCAGCGGAGAGCTCATTAATTTTTTTAATAAGGCCCGAAAAAAACAAGGTGTCCTCATAAGAAGACAAACCAACAACACACTGTCCAGCCCCTGTTGAAGCAATGAAAGCATTGATGGGCAGGGTATCGCCGGGCTTTATAACGCTGGAAATTGTGCCAGCTTTGGCAGCCTTTTCACAGCTCTCTTCCAGCCAATTGCTATCAAGACGATATCCATCCTGAGGATATCTGGCGGATATCTCGCCGCCATTCACCAATAGCAATTGAGAAAACAGCGGGAAACGGTTAATAATCTGGCTCAGATCCTGCTCGCTCAACCTTGATTCTGCTGGCTCCTGCAATGCATTACCCGTTAATTGGATGAGAGCCTGCCCCATTTCATAATACGCGAAGGAGTTGTTGACCAACTCCTCTGTTTGGGTGATAAGCTCTTGGTCTATGCTGCGCATCATCGTAGGTTTTACGATTCCCCAAACCAGCGAACTTACCAGTAGAAAAATCGCAAAGGTGAACAGGATGACTCTATACCCATGCTGCGAAGATACCTGATTTCCGAATCGTTTGTCTGTGGAGGCCTTGTTGAATAAAAACCTTCTCTCTCTTTTCGCAACCGATATAACTGCCAGAACGACCAAAGATATAGCGAATAATACCAGCCAGCGAATGTAACCACGCGTCAAGGCATAAT
This sequence comes from uncultured Anaerolineaceae bacterium, assembly GCA_964391725.1. Taxonomy (GTDB): domain Bacteria; phylum Chloroflexota; class Anaerolineae; order Anaerolineales; family Anaerolineaceae; genus SpSt-1165. Next base: position 68,884 of record CAYMNB010000003.1, read on the forward strand.
CTACTCGTACCGCAATTGGCGATTCAGCCATCAAAAACGAAATCACGAAAGAGAGAATATGCGACGAAGCGCCAAAAAGCCAAAGATAATTATAGCGACCTGTCCGGGTGTCCCGTTTTCTCGCCTGAAGAATCGAGAGGATTAATAAATAGAACCCTAAAAATTCTAAAGGTGTGAACAGCGAACGAGTGAGTAGAAAACCGGTTGCAAGACCCAACAGAAAAATGCCAATTCCGACTACGACCAGCAAACCCCAATTCGTATTTTTCTCAATCCGCCAATTGGCTTTTATGCGATTGATAAAGAAGAACAACATGCTGGCAAGGGTTGCCCACCATATTAACCACTCCGACAATGCCTGCGGAAGAATAAAACGCTCTAATAAATTATTCATTTAACACTCACCATCTTTTCATATTAACATGAAACGAGAAAAACAAGAATTAAGAAGGCCAGGTTTCCAATAATCAAGTACGATTATCACTGACATATCATTCCCAACAATTGTATAATCCTCTCGAAATCACACCTAGGAGAATCTCATGAATATGCAATCACTCAACGGTCAATGGCAGTTACATAATACAAAAGACAATACATGGATCAAAGCTTTTGTTCCCGGTTGTGTCGAGCTTGATCTCATGCATGCCGGTTTAATCCCTGATCCATTTGTCGGCCCAAACGAGGAAAAAGTGCAATGGATCTTTGATGAGGATTGGGAATATCAGTTAACTTTTTCAGTTGATGACAACCTTATCGCCCACGAGAAAGTAATTCTCCGCTGTGAAGGTATCGACACAGTCGCAGAAATAATTCTGAATGGTGAATTGATTGGCTCAACGGACAATATGTTTCGTATATATGAGTTCGATGTGACAAATTCGATCCGCTCAGATAACAATACCCTGTCTCTCCGCTTTCCTTCGCTTTCGAAACACCTGGCAGCCCAATATGAGCGGCGCTTTATCGACGATACGTCCAAAATGGGCATCGAGGGCGGGCATTACATGCGCAAAGCCCCCTGCCATTTTGGCTGGGATTGGGGCCCGAAACTTCCACCGATTGGTATCTGGAAAAATATTGAACTTGTTGGAAGATCAGAAGCACAGTTTGACGACATCCATCTTCGACAAATTCACCAGCAAGATGGTTCTGTTCAGCTCATTGCTGACATTGCTGTTGAACTTTGGAGCGCCAATGAACTAAAGTTAACGATGTCCATAACCAACCCGGATGGCCAAACCTTCCAGATAGACCACAATATTACGGACCAAAGTCAAATAGCTCACACGATTGCCAACCCTCAACTTTGGTATCCGGCAGGCTACGGTGATCAACCACTCTACCAGATCACATTTCAATTACAGTCAGGTCAAACAAGCCTGGATACCCGACAGTATCAGGTTGGTTTGCGAACAATCGAACTTCAACAAGAAGATGATGAATGGGGTAAATCGTTCACATTTGTCGTCAATGGAATTCCCGTCTTCGCCAAAGGGTCCAACTGGATACCAGCTGATTCGTTCCCAACGAGAATAACAAACGAGCGCCTGGAACGATGGATTGCAGATGCAGTGGCAGCAAACCATAACATGCTGCGGGTATGGGGTGGCGGTATCTATGAAACCGAAGACTTCTATGACCTTTGTGACAAATATGGCGTTTTGGTCTGGCAGGATTTCACCTTCGCCTGCAAAATCTATCCCATGGACGAAGAGGAATATCTCAAAAACGTTCAACAGGAAGTAAATGACAATGTAAAACGAATACGCCATCGTGCATCTCTGGCATTATGGTGCGGCAACAACGAAATGGAGTGGGGTTGGGAAGCCTGGGTGTGGGATACCGATGAAAATGCAACCCTGAAAAGTGGGTATGACATTTTTTTCCATCACCTTTTACCCAAATGGTTGCAGGATCTCGACCCTGACACGCCTTATTGGCCCAGTTCCCCCTCCTCAAACACACCCTTCAAGCAGTCAAATTCCAATAATAGTGGTGACGCGCACTACTGGTCGGTCTGGCATGGGGGGCAACCTTTCACGGCATACCGCGAGCAATACCCGCGTTTTATGAGCGAATTCGGTTTTCAGGCTTTCCCTCCTATGGAAACCATCAACTTCTACGCCTCGCAAGAAGAGCAAAACCTCACTTCCTATGTTATGGAGTTGCACCAGAAAAACAAAAGCGGAAACCGCCTGATTATCAATCAGATGACGGATAATTACCGAATCCCCTCCTCTTTTTCCAAACTCATGTATGCCAGCCAGGTATTGCAGGCAGAGGGAATTCGGTACGGGGTGGAACATTGGCGCAGAAATAAACATCGCACCAGCGGAATCCTGTACTGGCAGCTAAATGATTGCTGGCCGGTTGCTTCCTGGTCGTCGATTGATTACTTCGGACGTTGGAAAGCCCTGCACTATGCGGCCAAAAAGTTCTATGCGCCTGTGCTGCTCTCGCTTTATGACCATGATGATGTTGTGGAAATTTACCTGACCTCTGACTTGCAACACGAATGGCAAGGAGAAGTTTGCTGGCAGATAACAACAACGACAGGCGCGGTAAAAGACAAAGGGGTATTTCCTGCCTCCATTGCTGCCGATCAATCCATGCTGTTAGAAGCAAAAAAAATCACTTTATCCGAAGATGAAAGGTTTAATACGGTCTTCATCACCGAATTATTCGAAGGAGAACGCCTGATCTCCACCCAGATCGTTACCTTCGTGCCCAACAAACACCTTCGGTTGATAAATCCAGACTTGTCGCATGATATCACTATCGATGGAGTAGAGCTAACCATTCACATTTCTGCCGTGAATCTGGCAAGATTTGTTGAGGTCAAACTAACTGGGGTCGATACCGTATTCTCAGACAACTTCTTTGACATTCCCTCGAATGAGAGCAGGACAATCACCTGTCAACTGCCAATCCCGCTTAGTAAGCAGGAAATCGAAAAGAAATTGACTATCACCCATCTCTACGATAGCTACCAGGGATAGACTAAAGCCGCCAGGTCCCTTTTTTACACTTAACCAATTGTTAACGGTTCCAAGTGTTGATTGATGAGTATAATTATGAAAATTGCCTATCAAACACAAAAGGATGAACCATGTCAACTTTTCAGGAGATGCTGCGCGAAACTCCTCAACAACGGAAAGTAAAAGAACAGGTGAAGAAAACCATCAATGCCTGGACGATGTATGACTGGGCGAACTCTGTATTTGCCACCACGGTGATGGCAGCTGTTCTTCCCGTATACTATTCAAAGGTAGCCTCAGCCGGATTGAATCCTGCCGATGCAACCGCTAACTGGGCATTCACCACAACCATTGCCCTGGTCATCGTAGCGATTCTTTCGCCAATCTTGGGCGCCATGGCAGATTTCAGCGGTGCAAAAAAGCGTTACTTCACATACTTCGTGATATTGGGTGTAACAGGCACAGCCTTATTGATCCTTGTCAGCACTGGTGATTGGGTTCTGGCTTCGCTTTGTTACATCCTTGGAAGCATAGGTTTTTCGGGGGCCAATGTGTTTTACGACTCCCTTCTCCCGCATATCACCACCCCGGAAAACATTGACAGGGTTTCTTCAAAAGGATACGCCCTGGGATACCTTGGTGGTGGCATCATGCTTGCCATTAACCTTGGCATGATCATGTTTGCTCCCGATCATCTGACAGAGTGGATGTCGCGAATATCGTTTTTAATGGTAGCAGTCTGGTGGTTGGTTTTCACCATTCCGCTCTGGCGCCATGTACCTGAACCAACCCGCCACATTCGCATTGGCGAGGAGAATTTTAACCCTGTCCAGGCCAGCTTCTCTCGGCTATACCACACGTTTAAAGACCTGAAAAAATTTAAAGAACTGATGAAATTCATTGTCGCCTTTTGGCTTTACAACAATGGCATCGGCACCATCATCTACATGGCCGTTATCTACGGCACAGAATTGGGTTTTTCGGAAATAACCACCATCGGCACCCTCCTGATGGTGCAATTCGTAGCCATTCCCTTTGCCTTTTTGTTTGGCTGGCTTGGTGATAAGATCGGTACAAAAAGATCTATCTTATTGTCAATCTTTGTCTACTCATTGATTGCCATTGGTGGTTACTTCTTGATGCAGGAATGGCACTTTTGGGTGCTTGGTTTTTTTGTTGCCACCGTGCAAGGCGGCAGCCAGGCGCTCAGCCGGTCGTTATTCGGCAGAATGCTCCCGAAAAGTAAATCAGCTGAGTTCTATGCCTTTTTCAGTGTATCAGAAAAAATTGCTGGTACGGTTGGTCCACTCCTCTTTGGTATAGTCAGCAAGATCATGGGCAACAGCCGTTTGAGCATTGTCTCATTGATCATCTTCTTCATAACAGGCGGTTTCTTACTGTCACGGGTCAAAGAACAAGACGCTATCAAAATCGCAGAAAAAGAAGAGGCCGAATTTATTGCTGCTGGCGCGTGATACAGCTGTTAGACCAAAACACCTCCCTTTTCCTGGGAGGTGTTTCCTTTAAGAGAAATATTTCAAAGCCTGAAGCAATTTGCTTTCTACATCTTGCGGAACATCCTTTGGGATTGATTGAATCGCCCTCTGTGCCTCTACAACGCTATAACCAAGCGATGTCAGCGCATCCAGAACCTCGCCATCGACATCAGAAAATTCCTGCAAGCCTGTACCCCCCGGGATTGTTGGAAGTTTGTCTTTGAGGTGAAGCAGAATTTTCTCAGCGGTTTTTCTTCCTACGCCGGGAACCCTGCTAAAAATCGCCGGCTCTTCTGCAGTAACTGCATTGCGGATGTTGTCAAGAGAAAGTGATGATAAGATTGCCAGAGCTACCTTGGGGCCTACCCCATTCACCTCCAACAACAGCAGAAAATACTGTCGCTGTTCTTCTGATTCGAAACCATATAACGCCAAGATATTCTCGCGAACCAAAAGGTATGTGAAGAGACCCACATTGTGATTCAATTCGCAGCCATCCAGGGTAGCAGCAGGCACAAAGACATGAAACCCAACACCACCAACATTGATTACCAACGCATCCTTCTCTTTGGACTGAACCAGGCCATTAAGGGTTGAAATCATATTATTTCCCTTCCATTCTTTGATGCAGAACCTCATATAAAATGATACCGGTAGCAATCGCCAGGTTCAAGGAATCACACACACCACACATAGGAATATACACCAAATCTTCACACAGGCTCACATGTGCTTCCGGCAAGCCTTCGCGCTCACTGCCCATCAACAAAAAGGTTGGGGCGTGATAGGAGAAATCGCGGTAATGATGCTTGCCTTCATGATCGGATGTGCCAACCAACGCAATTGGGTTTGTTTCCTTCCATTGAACAAACTCATGAAACGTTGCTGTTATGATTTTTCTCGTGAAAATCGCTCCCATACTGGCTCTTACCGCCGTTGGATCATACGCATCTACACAATCATCCAAAAGGATTATTCCCGTCCCGTTAACCCCATCCAAAGTCCGCAAGATCGTGCCGACATTGCCTGGATCACGAATGGTATCCAACACCACCCAAATGCCATCCTGCTCAATCGGTATATCCGCCAAAGATAGATAACTTCTGCCAGCCACAGCCGCAATGCCTTGGGGATTGTCCCTGGCGGCAATGCTCAGAAAGGCAGCCTCAGACAATTCGACAACTTCGATATGCTGCGCAACGGCTTGCTCAATCTTTTTTTTGGCAAAGTCACTATTTAATAGTGCCGGACAAAAAAAAATCTGCTGAACAGAAGTTGAATAGTCAATGGCGTCTGCTACGATGCGGATACCTTCGACAAAGAACAGATCGCTCTCTTCGCGAGCTTTTCGATTGTGAAGCTTGCGAACAGCCTTAAGTGCATTATTGGCAGGACTCTGTATGTGCTTCATTGTTCCGCTTCATCGACCAAACGTGTAAAATTCACACGCTGCAAGTGACAGATAGCGATTGCCAGTCCGTCGGCTGCATCGTCTGGTTTTGGCGTTTCTTTAAGCCCCAGCAGTGACTGTACCATCACCTGTATCTGATGTTTATCAGCATTTCCATAACCGGTAACTGCTTCTTTGATTTCCGGCGGAGAATACTCAACCACGTCCAGCCCGGCTTGTGCCAATGCTAACATGGCAACCCCGCGCGCCTGACCGACCGTGATTGCGGTAGTAATGTTGCGCGCAAAAAAAAGGCGTTCAACCGCGGCATAATCGGGCTGATAATGATGCAGCAATTCGGTAAGGCTGTCATATAACACCTGCAATCTCAATGAAAGTGGTTGCTTAACCGGTGTCAAAATTGCTCCATAATCTATGGGAACATAGCTATTAATTGAGGTCAATTGGACGATCCCATACCCGGTGGTCCCAAGGCCAGGATCAATGCCAATAGTGATCATGATTTCTCAGGCTTCCATCCTGGCGATTGCTTCATCGGTGATGTTGACATTGGTAAATACATTCTGCACATCATCCAGATCTTCTAATTGTTCAATAGTCTTCATCACCTTGACGATATCTTCAACTGATAAATCTAGCGGTTGGTTCGGGACCATGCGTAATTCCGCAGTCTCAATCTTTATGCCGCCTTGTTCAAGTGTGTCACTCAGAATCTTGAAACTTTTCGAGGGGCCAAATACTTCGATCTCACCATCTTCTTCAATAATATCTTCTGCCCCGCCATCTGCGGCCAATAAAAACACCTCGTCAAAATCATGTCCCTCAGCGGAGAAGGTGAACCAGGCTTTTGGTGTGAATTGCCAGGAGACCGATCCATTTTCACCCAGACTGCCGCCTGCCCTGGATAACATATGGCGCACTTCAGCAACGGTCCTGTTGCGATTTTCGGTTACGCATTGAATTATTAAAGCCCCACCACCATTGGCGTAGCCCTCATAAGTGACCTCTTCATAACTCGCCCCGTCCTTGTCTTCACCACTTCCTCGTTTAATGGCGCGATCAATGTTCTCCTTAGGCATGTTTTCGGCACGGGCTTTGTCTACCGCCAGCCGTAGTTTAAAATTGGTATTGATATCGCTGCCGCCTTCTCGGGCAGCCAGAACGATTTCACGGGTAAGCCGCGTGAATATCTTTCCGCGCTTCGCATCCTCTGCACCTTTTTTGCGTTTAATCGTGCTCCACTTGGAATGACCGGACATAGTCGATCTCCTTATACATTCAGATTAATTAATGAGAAAATTATACCACTCGTTGCCAGCATACCAGCAGAGATTAACCGTAGACTTTTGACCTTACGATTCCATGCCATTTGCTCACTGGAGAGAAATGGTTACATGCTTTCTATCACGACTATGGTATGATGGGGTCGCGATTAGGATTCGATTCTAATGACAGAAAAACAAAGCCCTACCCCTTACACCCCTACGGTTTTCGTAAAGATGTTGGCTGGCTTCACAGCAGCCCTTGTTGTGCTGTTCTTAATGCTAAACCTCTTTTACCCGATGCCCCAACTGTGGCAGGCATTGACCGCTGGTGATCCCACAAATACGCCGACCCCAACAGCCACAGAAGTGTTTCACACTGCAACGCCTCGGCCTACAGCAACCCCTACCTTGACACCAACCCCCACAATAACAAACACACCTTTTCCCGTTTCTCAATACCAGGTTGAAAATGTCATTGATATCCGTCCTGACAACCCGGTGCAGTCTGATTTCGTCTATATTATTGACGAACTTGACGCCGAAGTGAACCCTCCGCTTGATCACTTTCAGTGGACAAGTTCTGACCAAATTGGCCGTGATCTTGGGAGAACTTTTTCTGAGCTATATTATGCTACACGTGGGCCAGGTTCAATTCGCTGGTTCATGGACCAGCCTCTTGCACCCGCTTTGTATGAGATTTTCATCCTTGACACCCTCTATTCCTCTGGTGGAATATTGGAATTCTCTGTCGACCTCAATGGCACAGACCTGCAACCAGTCACTGGCAGCACCCGTCTTCGCTACAATACCACCCAGGACACCTTCCCTCAATTGCAGGATGAGTGGCGCAGCATAGGAATTTACGATCTGCAATCACCCGGCATACTCTCTGTTAGCACGTCATGGGAAGCACGAGAGGAGTTAAGTATCGTTGCAGTCGACCGCGTCCTGATCGTCAAACATGACGAACTCGCCCGCCTCATGTTGTCACAACTACCCATTCAAGGAGACATTTACCTTATGGATGATACCGCAGCAGAGGTTACTTCAGGTCAGTACTGGAATTTTTGGGAGAATAATGAATGCTGGGGGCAGGAATGTCAGGTGATCGATTCGCCGCCAGTAGATGCCACTGCAACATTCAGGTATCACCAGGGAATTCCCAATGGAGATTATGAAATCTATGCATGGATACCGAGACTCAATGGCACCATTCCTGTCAGTTATTCACTGTTTGCGTCAGGTTTGCTAATGGAAAATGATGCTGGGGTATCTGCCGTGGAATTCAACAATGGCCAGGGGCAGTACGTAAATGCACAGTGGCTCTTTCTTGGCACCTGGGCAATTCCTGAACGCTTTGGAGAAACAGTCAGGGTAGCGATAGAAATGAGTGTCCCCGCCAATGAAGACGGTGAGGCTGTGATCGATGCAATTGCATTGGTTCGCAAATAATTCATAAATGACGTAAAAAAGCATTGGGATTATTCAAGAAATCCCGCGTTAAATTTACATGTTCCAACTCATCGTAAGAGGGTTCAGTAATTTTGCCATCATCGAAACAGTATATTTTCGCGCCAGGAAACGCCATCAAAATAGGCGAGTGGGTGCAGATAATAAACTGTGATTCTTGATCAACCATCGCCTTCATCATCGCAATCAAAGATAACTGACGCAGAGGAGATAAAGGTACCTCTGGCTCATCCAATAAGTACAGCCCGCCAGGCACAAACCTGTTTTGAAATAAGGTAAGGAAGGATTCGCCATGGGAATAGCCATCAAGGCCACGCTCGCCATAACGCTGCTCGATATCAGACAAGCCGGACAACGAAGGCGTGCGCGCCTGCGCTATGGCGAACGCCGACCGACCCTGATAGTCCTTATCAATTCTTTTCAATTCATCTTCCATATCTTGCCGTTGGTGATGTAATCGGCTGATATATCCGAAAAAATCTTCGGCACGCAGAAAAAATCCTTTGCGGTTCTTCTTTGTCCAAACCAGAGAAAGGTCGTTGGCAAAAGCGCGCAAATGTCCTAAGGTTTTATCACCGTTTACATCAGAAGAACCGATCGTTATAGCATTATATGCCAGTGCGATTGCTTCCAAAATCGTAGATTTGCCGGAGCCATTTTCACCGACAAAGAATGTCACAGGGTGCATAAACAAGATTTTTCTGCAATCCTGTAACACAGGTAAATCATAGGGAAACCCTCGTTCCCGCTTATTGGCCGGAAAAATTACTTCACGGAGATGGATCATTCTCATCCTTATCTCGGTGCTTGCCAAACCTGATGGCAGCCTTCCCGAATCGATCTTCTATCTCAAAAAGTGCTTCCGCCAGGCTCTGATTCTTCTCAACTTCTTCATCCCACAAAGCCAGTTGTTCACTGCGCTTGACGATACCTGAGACTCCCAGGCCAATCAGACGAACAGGTTGGCTGCCATTCCATGCTGAATGCAATAAACTTTTTCCGATCTTAGCCAGCACCGAATACTCATCTGTGACAGTAATAGTTGTTTGTTTGGTTATTGTGGTGAAATCAGACCAGCGAATTTTAATCTTAATCACGGTTGCCCGCAATCTTTCCTCGGCCAATCGCTTTGCCAACCCTTTTGCGATTGATTCGATCGTCGTTTCGAGTAACCAAGCATCTATCGTATCATGATCAAAGGTGGTCTCGTTGCTGATTGATTTGGCTTGTGCTTCCTCAGCAACCACCGGACGATCATCAATCCCCTGGGCAGCTTTGTGCAGCCAGGCAGCATTTGCTCCCAACCACTCAGAAAGTTGCGCCAATGGAATTTCTGCCAAATCACCTATGGTTTTTATGCCATGTCCCGCCAATTTTGCAGTGGTTTTCTCACCAACCCCCCACAGGTAAGGAAGAGGCAGAGGTGCCAGAAATTCCCTTTCTCTGCCCGGCGGCACCACCGTGACCGCATTGGGATAATGTAGACCCTTGTATCTTTTCTTCCCATAATCATTGGCGATCTTCGCAGTTAATTTATTGTTGGCAATCCCCAAACTACAGGGCAGTTTGGTGTTTTCATTGACAGCCGCCTGGATCAACCGTCCGGTTTCTTCCCTGGTTTTCTCCAGCAAGCTGACTTCTAAAAATGCTTCGTCAATGGAAACTTGTTCGATCTGGTTGGTGAATTTGCGCAAGATGGCGACCACATGTTGAGAAGCCTGCCGGTAATTCCCCCGATGATGATTGAGCACGATTAATGAAGGACACAGAAGTTTAGCTCGGGCCATCGACATAGCCGAATGAACGCCATAGGTACGAGCGGCATAGGAACAAGAGGCGACAACCCCTCTGCCTTCTGGTGATCCGCCAACAGCAAAACACTTACCAGACAATGCAGGATTCTGTCTTTCCTCAACCGCACAAAAGAACGCGTCCAAGTCAATATGAATAATGGTTTGCATATACAAATTATATAGTCTTCTGGCATGATAACCATTGTATATTTCATTCAATATGCTTTGACTTGTAAATATCTGAGGTGCTTAGTACAATCATGATAACTGAAGAAAAGAGTTTGAACCTATTACCATTGAGTACACCTGATACTGGAGAGTTACCCGATCAGGAAAAAGAATATTTACACTAACTTACATTGCCTGATAAAAAAAGGAGAAATAAACCATGGAATTCCCAAAAGAACTGCGATATACCGAAACTGATGAGTGGGTTCGCGTAAAAGGCAACATTGCCACCGTAGGACTCTCTGACTTTGCCCAGGATCAGCTGTCTGATCTGGTGTATTTTGAATCCCTGGTAGAAATTGGCGATACCGTGGAAGCAGAAGGCAATCTAGCCACAGTCGAGTCGGTTAAATCTGCAGGCGATGTATTGAGTCCTGTTTCCGGAGAGATTATCGAAATCAATGGCGACCTGGAAGATGAACCTGAAATTATCAATACCGATCCCTATGGCAATGGTTGGATGTTCAAAATCGAAATGTCAGATCCAACCGAGGTAGAAGGACTCTTAACCGCCGAAGAATACCAGGATCAGTCCGAAGGATAAAAAATACCGCATGTTTATTCCCCACACCTACGAAGAAACTATATCCATGCTCAAAACGATAGGTTTTGAGCATATTGATGAATTGTTCTCCGATATTCCAGCACCATTGAGAAATACCAATCTCGATTTGCCGGAAGCATTGACAGAGATGGAAGTATCCAAATACCTGGAGGAGATCAGTCAAGCCAACGAAACCACACAGGACATGATGTGTTTTTTAGGCGCTGGTTATTATAATCATTACTCACCTGCCATCGTTGACAGTATGCTGCGTATCGGATCGTTTTATTCAGCCTATACCCCCTACCAGCCGGAAATTTCGCAGGGAACACTACAGGTTATCTATGAATACCAATCCTTGATCTGCGCCTTGACAGGCATGGAAGCCAGCAACGCTTCCCACTACGATGGAGCTACCGCTGCTGCCGAAGCAGTACTGACCGCCTTTTATCAGTTCAATAAAAAACGGCCAAAAGTAATCCTGTCGCACTTCATCAACCCTCAGTATGCTGCAGTGATCGATACCTATGCCTCAGATCTTCCGCAGGTGAACATCATTCATCACACCACAGAGGATGGCGAAATTCCCTCGTTGATCGATAACGAAACCGCTTTGATTGTATTGCAGTATCCTGACTTCTTGGGGAACATCAAAGATTACTCAGCCATTGTAAATACTGCCCACGAACACGGAGCATTGATCTGTGTGATAGTCAATCCAATCGCGCTTGGTTTGCTAACCCCTCCCGGTGAATGGGGTGCCGACATCGTGGTGGGCGAAGGCCAGCCCCTTGGAATTCCCTTGTGGTTTGGCGGACCGGGGCTGGGATTTTTTGCTACCAGCAAGAACATGATCCGGAAAATTGCCGGAAGAATCAGCGGCGAAACCACCGATGCCAACGGCAACAGAGGCTATGTACTCACACTCACCGCCAGAGAACAGCATATCCGCCGTGAGAAAGCCACCTCAAACATATGCACCAACCAGGCTTTGCTGGCTTTGGCAGCCACCGTTTACCTTAGCGCTTTGGGCAAACATGGATTACAACAGGTGGCAAACACCTGTTACCAGAACGCTCACTATGCCGCGCAAGAAATTCAGGCAATAGATGGTTACACGCTCATAAATACCGAAGCCTTCTATCACGAATTTGTCATTTCCTGCCCGGTGCCGGTCAATGAGATTAACGATCACCTGCTGGATCATGGTATTCTGGGCGGATTGGACCTCAGCGAAATGTATCCAGAGTACAATAACCCTGTTCTGTTTGCCTTAACAGAACTCAATGACCGCGAACAAATCGATACCCTCGTTGAAGTGTTAAGGGAGTTCAGCCATGCATGAACCAACCATTTATGAAATTTCTGTAGAAGGCCGCCAGGGTGTTCGTTATCCGCAACCAGATGTGCCGGAAATCCCCCTTCCCGAGATATTTATGCGCAAAGAGCTCCCGTTGCCTGAACTCTCAGAAATTGATGCCGTGCGCCACTTTAGCCAGTTAGCTCAAAAAAATTATTCGGTTGATACCGGTTTCTACCCATTGGGTTCTTGTACGATGAAGTACAACCCCAAGATCAATGAGCAGGTAGCACGATTTCCCGGTTTTCTATACACCCACCCCTTACAGCCCATAACCACCATTCAGGGTAATCTCTACCTCATGTACCACCTGCAGGAATACCTGAAGGAAATTACCGGGTTTGCAGCTGTTTCGTTGACCCCGGCAGCAGGCGCCCATGGTGAATTCGTCGGCGTAAAAATGATCAAACGCTATCTCGAGGAACATGGACAATCACACCGCAACAAATTGCTGATTCCCGATTCTGCCCACGGCACCAACCCCGCTTCGGCAACCATGAACGGCTTCGACACCCTGCCCGTGCCAAGTAACAGCAACGGCACCATCGATATGGATGTGTTAGCGGAGTTATGCCAGCGTGATGACATCGCAGGCATCATGATCACCAACCCCAACACACTTGGGCTTTTCGAGAAAGACATCCTCGATATAACCAGATTGGTTCATGCAGCAGGCGGTCTGGTGTATGGAGATGGCGCCAATATGAATGCCTTGCTTGGTGTCGCCAAACCCGCAGACTTCGGAATTGATGTAATGCATCTCAATCTGCACAAAACCTTCTCAACACCGCATGGCGGTGGCGGACCTGGCGCCGGCCCCGTCGTTACCACCGACCAATTGGCGCTATATTTACCTGGCCCAATTGTGACTATTTTGGAAGAGGAAACAGAAGACACCGCTCCCTTATACGGTTATCTCATCCCAGAAAAAACCATCGGGCGGGTCAAAGCGTTTCAAGGTCAATTCGGCGTACTGGTCAAAGCCTTCACCTATATCACCATGTTGGGCGCTGAAGGATTGCGCAGGGTCAGTGAATACGCGGTGCTGAATGCCAATTATCTGCTGGCCAACCTGCGTGACATCTATGTTGTACCCTACGATGGACTATGCAAGCATGAATTCGTGCTGGAAGGTGTCTGGAAAGATTTACCCGACATACATGCTCTGGATATCGCCAAACGTTTGATCGATTACGGTTTCCACCCGCCTACCAATTACTTCCCGCTCATCGTTCATGACGCCTTGATGATCGAACCGACCGAAACTGAATCCAAAGACACCCTGGATGCGTTCATTGCCGCTATGAAATCGATCGCCAAGGAAGCACGAGAAGAACCCGAATTGCTTCATGCTGCCCCGCAATCCACTTCCATTGGTAGGCTGGATGAAGTCAAAGCAGCCAAAATGCTTAATGTGTGCTGCTTGCCACAGTACGACCAATAATAAGATGCCCTTCAGGTAAATGCCGCCCGGGTGGGCGGCATTTTTATTTCATTTCCCTTGCTGGCCGATCAAGGCAGGCAGTGCAGCAAGTGCATCTTGTAGTTTGGAAGCATCTCGTCCGCCGGCCTGCGCCAGGTTAGGCCGCCCGCCTCCCCCACCACCGACCACTTTTGCCATTTCTTTGACCAGATTCCCCGCATGATAGCCTTTCTTGACAAGATCATCAGTCACAACCACGATGAAAAGAGGTTTTTCATCGATGACTGTCGCCAATGCTGCAATCCCGGAAACCACTTTATCCCTGAAACGATCTGCCAAAATCCTCAGATCATCCACAGACACATTGGCAATTTCGGTTGCCAGATATTGTGTTCCATCGACCGTTTGGATGTCCGACAATGATGATTCAAAATCTTGCATAGCAAGCTGCTGACGCAGTTGGGCCAATTCTTTTTCGGTTTGATGCAGATCATTGATAACACCCTCTACCCTGACAGGCACTTCGTTGGGGGCGCAATCCAGCACCATGGCGGCTTCTTTCAGCAAAGAGAACCGTTTTCTGGATAATTCATACGACTTTCTGCCGGTGACTGCTTCAATGCGGCGAATGCCCGCTGCAACACTGGATTCATTAAGCAGAATGAAGGTGCCAATCAATCCTGTTTCTTCCACGTGGGTGCCACCACACAATTCATACGAAATTGTGTCACTACCTTCAATGCGCACTGTACGGACGGTCTGGCCATATTTTTCGCCAAACAAGGCTGTGACACCTTCCGAGAATGCAGTTTCACGATCCTTCTCTTGAATAGCCAGTGGTAAATTGCCAAGGATAATGTCATTCACGCCTGCTTCAATCGCCTGCATTTGTTGCGGCGTCAGTGCTTCGGGATGGGTGAAGTCAAACCGCAAGCGATCTGGCGCAACCAACGAACCCGCCTGGCGGGCATGATCGCCCAACACATTGCGAAGAACGGCATGCAGCAGGTGGGTGGCAGTGTGGTTTCGCATGATATCAAGCCGTCGACTTTCATCAACCAACAGAACGTATTGATCGCCGATCGCCACTTTCCCGGTTTTGACTACCCCATGGTGCGTGATGATTCCGGCAGCGGGTTTTCTGGCTTCAACAATATCGATTTCCCACTGACCGTTCTTATCCACAATCTTGCCCGTATCACTGACCTGCCCGCCACTTTCCAAATAGAAATTGGTCTTCGGCAGAACCACATCAACTTCATCGCCCGAATGTGCGACGTCAACGGATTGACCATCAGACACAATCGCCAAAATTACGCCTGATTGGGGTTTTGCGTGGTAAGGATCATAGGTAACGCCACTCTCGCTCAGTTTCCCATTCACCACCAGTGAATTGAACAATAAGCCGAACAACTCAGCTTCATTTCCACCCAATGCTCCCATGGCCTTGCCGCCGCCAGATGCCAGCCTGTGAGTTTCCATTGCTGCGTGGAAACCATCTTCTGACACCTTGAGTCCTCTTTCGCGTAAAATATCTCTCGTTATTTCAAAGGGAATACCATGCGTAGCGTACAAATCAAATGCCTGTTCGCCAGACACTGTTGTTTTCTGTTTTTTGAATAACTGGTTAATCAGGTCTTCTAATTGAGACAATCCAGCATCCAGTGTTTTTTGAAAACGCTCTTCTTCTCGCGTGATTGTGTCGAGAATCGCGGTTTGATTGGCTGACAATTCTTTGTAAAAATCACCATACTCACTGATGACACTCGCCGCCACTTTTGCCATAAAAGGCTGGGTAAGGCCAATCTGTGCGCCAAACCGATAGGCTCTTCGTATGATCATGCGGCAGATATAATTCCTGCCGGTATTACCGGGGACGACACCGTCTGCGATTAAGAAAGCTGCTGCTCGTGCATGATCAGCGATAACACGATAAGGAGTTAGGAATTGTTGCATGTCTCTGTCAGTGTGTTTGGCAAGATCTTTGATCGTCGCAAACATCGCCGTAAACAAATCAGTTTTATAGTTCGAGTAGACTCCCTGTAGTATGCTGACGATACGCTCAAACCCCATGCCTGTGTCTACATGCTTTTTGGGTAAAGGTACAAGGACACCTGCAGTTGTACGATTGTATTGAATAAAAACCAGGTTCCAAATTTCAACGAAGCGCGGACAATCTCCATTCACCTGACAGGAGTGATTTAGGTCGTTTTGTTTATCGCAGAACTCTAATCCAAGATCATAATGAATCTCGCTGTCTGGTCCGCAAGGGCCGGTATCCGCCATAGCCCAAAAATTATCTTTGCGTCCAAATGGCAGGATATGAGCAGAATCAATGCCCGGTTGTTTGCGCCATTCTCGATAAGCCTCTTCATCTGCGGCAATCTCTCCTAGTTCGTCTACGAAAGTGGTGGTCCATAACCGCGTTTTATCTAACCCCCACACTTCAGTCAGAAGTTCCCATGCCCAGGCAATCGCCTCAGCCTTGTAATAGTCACCGAATGACCAGTTGCCAAGCATCTCAAAGAATGTATGATGAGTATTATCACGCCCTACATCATCAAGATCATTGTGTTTGCCGGCTACACGCAAGCATTTTTGTGAATTAACCGCGCGCGTGTATACCGGTGCCTCTTCTCCCAAAAAAATATCCTTAAACTGCACCATACCAGCATTGGTAAACAACAAGGTCTGATCACCACCCGGCACCAGGGAGGATGATGGCACAAAGGTATGCCCTTTTTTTTCCTTAAAAAATTGGATAAAACTCTCGCGTATCTCTGCGCCTGTCATGTGCTCATTCATGCAAACCTCTCATGTTGGTTCTGATTCAGACCAACATTATAAAAGATTGCACCCAACAGCGCAACCGGTAGCGCCAGCAAAGCACCACAGAAACTTGAATTTATCTGGATACAGAAATTTTTAACATTTTCCCCAGATCATCAACCGTCACTTTCGTGAAAATTTTGTGGTTCCCTTTATAAGCAGGATATTTTTGTTCGAAACTCAGAACAACATTGCCATTGCTAGAGCGCGATAGCCGCTCGGGTGGATTGAAGCTGAGCTTCGCCGCAAGGCTCTCTTCACCAAGAATATATTGCTCCCGAATAGAACAACCTGCTTCCTTCAAACCCGGCAAATATGCAGCGAGCGCATCCCTGATCTCTTGCAGAGAACTTTCGTCAATTTTGGCTTCATAACCACCAGGTTTCGCTTCAACCTCGGTTAATACCATGGTATCGAAGTTTTCTTTTGACCTTCCCATAAATATCTTACTATCAGCGCTCAGGCTGCCATCATATCGCGCCAGCGGATCCCCGAATAATACGAAAGTTAACAGCGTTTTTTGGTCCTCTCCATCCAAATAATTCTGACGATTTTGCATCTCAACAGCCAGTTGTTTTTTCGCCCTCAGCAGACATTCACCTGTCGTCATTCCAGCCACCAAATTGTCCCAGTAATTCTTTGCCAATAAATCTGCGCCAATCAAGGGGGGTTGGATGGAGCCATACGCGATTCCTGTCGAACCCACGAATGCTTTTGCATCGAATGACATAAATTTCAGGCTAAGAGCATCCTCGCTTGTTTTGTCTATTGTGTATGCCCCGTAACAAGCTTCTGAGAAGATGAATTGCTGAAACTGAGGAGCCATCGAAAACGTAGAAGGCGTCAGAGCGACAGGAAAGTCGCTGCCATTATCGGATGTGATGTAGTCTTTCTGCCCAAACCACTCGCCACTGTCGACCAAACCGTGCAAATTATAATAGGCAAGTTTCGCCCCCATTAAGGCAGTCATGTCAACGCTTGACACTGACAACGGAGGAGATACCGCCATCATATTCGCAGCACCAATAGGCCGATAAACGGCCATCGAAGCGCGTCTCCAAATTGCTGCGGTATAACCAACACTGACCTCTTTGGTCTGATAACGGTCAGTCCTGAAAATTAAGCGGAAGAAATCCATCAGCATGGTGAAAGGAGCGGTGAATGCTTTTGAGGCCAACTTCTCTTTTTTTTGCGCCTCTTGATGGTCTTTTATTATGCGGCGTAACTGGGCAAGCAACAAGCCGCAATCATTGCCTTTTTCACCCGGCAATCTGCCAACCGGCCATTCAGGCACAAAGTAATTAGCATTACTGCTGCCATATGGATTGTCTGAAAGGATGTTTTCATCCACATCATCGGTTGGATTCGGCAGCATATGAAAAGGTATGATATCATCCCCCCCCACGATCAATAACCAGCCAATCATGCCGCCTTTCTGTGCCAAATTTTCATCCAAATCGTGCAAAGCCAGTTTTAATGACCACGGATCAAGTCGTTTGAGGGTGTCCATCCCAAGGTCATTCATGCTGTTGGCGTCATCCGGCATAAAAAGCAGGGCGCCAATGTTGTGTTGTTGAGCAACGGTGTCGCATATCCGTTGCATCTGTGCGGCCAAAACTTTCGCGCTATTGCTGCCGTATTTTTTCGACAGTCTGCTGAATGAGCTCATCACTACATAGTAAGGAAAACGCTCATCAACCTCGCGGTTAGATTTCGCATTTAATACCTTGGCCAATTTTTCAAAGACAGATCGAACCTCATCTATCTCCTTCTGTTGATCAACATCAGGTTCTGAATAGACTATTTTTTTCGCCCTCTGCTGTCTACCTTCCTGATTAGGCTCATCCCCCTCGGTTAGCAGATTCCAGCCAAATCGTTCAGATATGGCTGCAGGCATTTGAATTGTCAGGTCTATCGTTGAAATAGTTGGCCACATCGATTGGTAAGGATTTCCCTCATCCCATGCCCACCTGGCTGTCTGTCCAGCCATATCAACTTGAGCACAGTGCGACAGCCCCTCAAAAGCTTCCACAAGTTCTCCGGTTCGCATTTTGCAATCACTCTGCATTAATTGGATTTGGTTGCACTGCGGCCAGCGTTCCCGATAAATAGATGCCAGTGTAAGTGTAGTTTCAGGATCCTGGGTTTTGTAAACATACAACAAGTGAACGAGGTCGACCAGCGCATTACGCCCTGAGTGCTTCAACAAGCGAGGCAGGTTCTCTTCACACGCCTTCCACTGTTCATTCTTTACTTTGGTTAGAAAGGAGTGTACGGCTTTACCCCATGCCAATATTTTGTGGTTTGCAAATTGCTGGCCACTGATCGCAAAAAGATATGCCCAGATATTGTCATCTTCAGCATAAATGTCTGCAATTGCCAGATAAGCTTCAAAGAAAGCAGGATCGACCGAAATCAGAGACCGCAGTTTCTCCTTGGCTTCCTGAAATTCTCCGATCGTGTGCAAATTCACCGCTTTCATCATATTCGCCTGCAGGTCGCCCGGGTATTTTTCAAGCCAGATGTCCAAAGCCTCTGAGGCAAAGCGATATTCCCGCATCTCAAAAGCAATAGCCATGAGTGTCAGGAATTTCTCCCGTTGGATTTCCATGTAGCGCATCGAATCGTCTCCTCTTTCGGGTTAATGGTGATGATCAATAAAATTCAAGGCCATCACAGCCCCTAACTGATTGCGAATTTCCCAATTGTTTGGTGCGAGTTTGACAGCTTTTTGCAAGAATGACTCTGCTTCTTGAAAACGTTTCAAATCACGCAATAGGATACCTGCTTGATAATAAGGCTGGTGATCATCAAGCTGCTGCGTGATAGCGCGTTCGAAAATATCCATGGCAGCACTATATTGCCGTTGCTGAACATAGGCAGACGCCAGGGTTAAGTATGCTTTGATATTATCAGAATCAATTTGGATCACATCGCTCATGTAAGCTATCGCTTTATCAAGATTTCCCAATTTCAAGTGCAGTTCTCCGGCGAACACCAGTTGCTCAACCGTAGGTTTACTGTGTGCAAACAATGTGCCAAGCAATTCTGACGCTTTCTGCCCTCTTTCGGTTTTTGCCAAATATTGCGCCAATCGATACATTATTCCGGGATGCTGAGGGAAGAGGTCATATGCCAATAATAGTTGCTCAGAATAATGATTATCCTCGTGAATGGTTTCCAGCAACTTTAATTTTTCAAAACACACCGATGGATTGATAGACATATTCACCTGGTCAAGAATTTTTCTTGCATCATCAAGGTGATGTAAAGCAATCAGTACCTTTGCCAGTGTGATCAAGGTCGCGTGATGAGATGGTTGATACCCATAAGCAATCCGCACAAAGCGCATGGCAAGGTCGCTTTTTTCTTGATCAACCGCCAGATTGGCTGCAGCAAGATACCCATCCCGCAATAACGGCGAGTTACATGATTTGCCTGCCAGATAACGAAAGCACATATCGAGGTCTTTTTTCAGCGCGAAATAGAGAACTTTCAGAGCCTCAACATCTCCTTTGTTCTCGTCATCATGATTACCATCCCCCTTAATCAATTGATCCAGCAGCTTTTTCGCTTTATTAAGCCGTTTGTCCCGCAAGTAGCTATGTGTCAACAGGATACCAACACTGGTGTTACCTTGATTTTGGTTGTGTAATACCTCAAGATGAAGTGCTGCTTTGCCATTGTCTTCATATTCATAAGCCCACCCTGCCATGCACTCGTGCCATTCCGTCACATGCCAGTACTGTGATAAGGCTGCATCCAAATGGCAGATAGCCTCCCCAAGCATATGATTTAACGCAAAGGCTCTGGCAAGTACATAGTGCAGAACGGGGTCATCTGGCAGCTTCGTTGGAAAAACATTGAGAATCTCCAACGCTTTTTCTTTTTCACCAAATTCAATCATTGAAAAAGCCAGTTGCAGCAGCAGAAAGAAATTATCTGAATCAGCTCTCGCTGTCAATTGCTCTACCTGAACTCTTGTATTTGTTTTTCTAATCGCAACGAGATAATACGCGAAAAATTCATCGGTAAATCTATCAATTACGGTTTTATCTACCAAGATTACTTGATTCGAATGAATGGCTTGAAACCACGCCCACAACATTTGGATTTGAGGCTCTACCGAATCTGGTTCTTCTTGATCAAAAGAAGCCCTAACGAGGCTTTCATCAATCCGTGTCGATTGGTCTGCTTGAATACCCAGTTCACCAAGAAAAGTTTGCCAGAAATAGGCTCGAATCACAGCATCCCGATAGGCTGCTTTTGCATCGCCGGACACCGGATTGTGCTCCAGATACTGTTCGGCCAATCTTAGCCGATATGGTAAAAAGTGCGATAATTCCTTTTCTCGGTGAAACCATCGATCATCTTTTAGCAACGAAAAGAAGATTGAGTTTTCTCCATACTCAGCTTGCCATGTATCACCCAAACCAATCTCTTGCATGATTCGGGCCGAAAATTCTCCCACTTTGGGTGGGCAAAGAGCGAGGAACTTGTCAGAAGGCGAGAGCAATGCATAGGATAATCTGGCTGTCTTCACATAGGACAAAGGCCTTGTATCCACCCCGTCCTCAAGCGAATTGGTTTGGATTTGTTCTGCTGTTAACAGTTCTCGAAAAAAGTTGTCTGAATTTCCATTACGATCTGTCAGATTCTCGTTAGTGTCACCTTGTGAATAATTGAACTCTACTTTTGATGCTTCCGTTATAATTTGGTTATGGCAAACTTGCCAGGCATACTGGCAGATTGGATGATCTGGCGCAAGGCCATAAGCTTTCTCAATACAGGCTGCGTGATTTTGAAGATCACCAATATCACGATGTAGTACAGCCAAACGTAAATAGACAGATGCTGGTGTTGTCTGAAAAAGCAATTCTTGTGGCAGTGCCTCTTTTTTCTCTGGACTATTTTCATCTGTTATTGACCGTTCTGCATAAATCCCGAGAAATGCCGCTGCCTTGTTCAGTACTCTCAAGGCCGCATCATTTTCGTTGGCATAATGATAGGCGTCACACAACAAGTTCCCCAACAGAATTTCTTCTGCCTCATTCCTTGCCTGACGAGTCCCCACCAATTCTATACATTCACCGTATTTACCATGATCCATCAACATCCGATAATAATTCACACATTCCGGGAGTGATAGGTTGCCAATTTCATCTCCGGAAATTGCGATTTGTTCTAAGAGGAGTAAATTTCCCGTTTTAAGGGCAATTCTCATCAACGATGTGCGATTATCGCCCGAGATATATTCTTCTTGTCCGAGGATTCCTTGAATTCCCGCCACCGAGTCATCAATGCGACCCATACCAGCCAATACATCAGCAACCTGTATGGCCGCCTGGATAGCATGAGGACACATCTTTTTCCACAGCTCAGCTACCATCAACGCTTGTTCAAGTTGACCATGTTCACGGATGAACTGCAAACACCACAAAATTGGTGTCTCATCCTGTTCAGCAAATGCAATCAAGGACTGAACATCTTTGGGCCATTCTTCGCTCATACCACTTTGCCAGTGGTACAGAAGCCTTAGCATCACCGAATCGACATCGCTGGCGTGGTTTTCCAGCAGCGACACGGGCTTGTTTATTCCACTTTCACATCCAGAAGTCATAATCGTGCACAAATCTGCATAGTAATCAATTGATGACTGGAATGATTCTGATTCATAATGCGCAACGAGTTGACGGGCATGATCAACCGCTTGCATGGCTTTTTCATACTGCTGTTCCACCACTACGAGTTTGATCAAAAACAATACAATGCCAGGATTTGCTTCTTCTGCCTGCATCAAAGATTCACCAATTTTTCTGAGGCGGCTAATTAGGGAGCGCTCACATTCAAATAGCAGGGGGAATTTATAAGGAAAAAGTGTGTGACAAACTTCTTCAAGCAAATCCGTGAATTCTCGTGTTGTTGGCTTGCGCTCAAAGAAATCCGCCAGCATCGTGGTTGCTTCTTCCGATTTTTGTTGCAGCAAGAGAATTTTTATTTGGTAATAAACATAAAAATGCTCCTCGTTAATCTCTTCTGACCACCGCGCGAGGACCTTCTCCAATGCAGCAATCTGGTCGTATTCCCAGAGCAAAGCACAATATTCAGCAAAGAGAGGCATATCAGTGATAAGATCCTTCTCGCAAGACCTCAACATCACCAACGCTTCGCCCCACTTTTCCTGCTTTATCAACAATCGAATAAGAGCAAAAGACAACTCCTTACTCGCCGGATTGTGCCTTAATCCCTTTTCAAGTGTGTGCTGAGCTAGATCACATCGCTGAATATTCTGGTAACAATTCGTCAGATCAATCCATAATTGGGTATCGGTAGCCTTAAATTCCACCGCACCACCCAACGTCACAATGTCTTCGCGAAACGATTGGTTGCGCACACAATCATTTTCTATGACGTTCGCGGGTGTTTTTCCAGGCAACTCAGTTAACATGATTCATTAAAATTGAAAGATCAAATAACCTGCCCCGACAAATAACAGGCAGCCGATCAGAACCAAAAAGATGCCAATACCCGTAGCGGTCTTGGTTAATTGATTAAGCGAGTCAATCAAGGATGAGGCGTTTCCCACCAATCCCGACATATCATTATTTACCCCAGCCTTTGCCAGCTTGGTAACCTGATCGGCAATAACATGAACCTCTTTGCTGAATGACTTTCTTACCAGTACAAAAATTCCGCCAAGAATCGATATCACCCCCAGCCCGATCAAGCCGATGACAAACAGGACAAGCAATTGCTCAGACTCAAATGGAATCACTTTCTCTCTCCTGAAATTACAATACTTTCAGAAGATTTAATGCAAGTTCTGTACCAGCAATCAGCGGCTTACAAAGCGATCAGGTCTTTTGGTAGCTGTGAAAGGTCTATAGTGTCTCCATCACAGAAAATGATGGCACGTTCAATGACATTTTTCAATTCGCGAACATTCCCTGGCCAATCATAATTCATCAACGCATCGAGAGCTGACTCGCTGATTTGCCTGATGTTCATACCCATTTGGCTGTTGAATTTTCTCAGAAAGAATCCAACCAACTCAGGAATATCTTCCTTGCGGTTCCTCAAGGGGGGAATCGCAAGTCCAACAACATTTAATCGATAGAATAAATCTTCCCGAAATTCACCCTTTTTCATCAACGCATGCAGGTCTCTATTCGAAGCAGCAATCACCTGTACATCAATGGGAATTTCATTTGCGCCTCCCACCCGGCGAATGTGCCTTTCTTCAAGTGCCCTTAAAAGTTTCGTTTGCATTTCCGTTGACATAGAGGCAATTTCATCGAAGAATAAAATGCCCGTATCAGCCACTTCCATCAGCCCCAATTTCCTCTTTTGGGCACTGGTAAAAGCACCTGATTCGTACCCAAATAATTCTGACTCAACAACAGTAGGTTGCATGGCACCTGAATCAATGGCAATGAAGGGTTTCGAAGCACGATTGCCGGCTTTGTGTATGTATCTGGCTATAACCTCTTTGCCTGTGCCGGTTTCTCCAGTTAGAAGAACAGATGTGTTTGTAGCGGCAGTGCGTTTCGCCTTTTCTATCAAATCTAACATTTCTTTCGATTTACCGGCGACAAAAAAAGACTCCTGACCTTGCAGTTGTCGGTAATGAATCAACTCTCTCCGCATGCGGATGAGATCAGCCGCCCGCTTGATTGACAAATCGAGTCGGTCAAATTTCACTGGTTTGGTCAAAAAATCATGCGCCCCGGATTTCATCACCTCGACAGCGGTTTCTATATCGCCGTACCCTGTAACCATGATGACCAGTGGACGGATATCAATACGGGATAATTCAGTCAATAAATCCGGGCCATACCCATCGGGCAATTCAATATCGAGCAGAATTAATTCCGCCATGTCTTTCTTTATGAATTCTCTTGCTTCAGCAATTGAGCCAGCTTGCAGAACTTCATGGCCTTTTGAAGTTAAATACTGATTGATATTTTCCCGAAAATTAATTGCATCATCAACGACCAGAATGGTTAACCCCATATTTTTCCTCCACCGGTAATTTTACCTGAAAGATCGTGCCCCCCGCAAATGATTCAACAGTGATTACACCGTGATGGGCGGTTATAATCTGCTTGCTTATCGCCAAACCCAATCCTGTCCCTTTGGATTTTGTGGAAAAGAATGGGGTAAAAATTTGGTCAAGAATTTTCACAGGCATCCCTTTGCCATTGTCAGCGACAGTGACTTCAATCTTTTTCTCATCGTTCACAGAAATTTTTACACTCAACACCGGCTCCACATCGTTCGCTTCCATCGCTTCAACGGCGTTTGAGACCAAATTCACAAAAACCCTCTCCAATGACCGTTTATCGCCCAAAATATGTGGAATCTGACCTTCGACTGTGAAGGTGAAGTGAATTCCTTGATTATCGAAATTTGGTTTCCATTTATTGGTTATCCGCTCCAATAAAGCGACCAGATCCACAGGCACGAAATTGCGTGAATCGACCAACCGCGAGAATGATAAAAATGATTCCATCATCTGAGACAATCTGTCGCAATCTTCCTCCAAACGAGTTACTATCTGGCGGTTCGGATCGTTCTCCGGCAACTGGTAAGTTAAAAGCTGCAATGAACTGGTGATGTTATTGATTGGATTTCTGGCGTCATGAGCAAAAGCTGCAATAAATTCACCTAACAAGGCACGGTGTTCCAACTGTTCAGAACGGAGAGAAATTTCAGTAATTTCACTCATATCTTTCATCAATACCATGATTTTTGGCGTCTTGGTTCCGTGCAAAACAGGAATAAGTTCCATTTTAACAGGAATTGAAAAACCTGTTCGATGGTGTATCTTAATAACCCCCATATCATGAATTGGCGTGCCATTCATGGCATTATCAAGCGATGTGGAAAAAATGGAAGGAGCAATGACAATGTCTTCAACTGGCCGTCCAAGAACATCATCGAGGCTGAAGCCCAATAACAATTCTGCTGCCGAGTTCATATCAATAATATGTCCATCATGAGATAACATAATGATTGCGTCACGCAGGCTTTGGATCTGCACATTCTTTTCAGCCACTACGTTACTCAACCGGTGGATTTCCTGACGCAAATTGCCTTCAGAAAGAAAATGGGCCACGATTGTACCCATGACAACCCGCACATACTCCACCAACCAGTTAATTTCAGGCAAGGGCTCTTTGGCGGGATCACCAGCCAGTACGAACCCAATGATTCCTTCACCGGAAAAAATGGGAATAGCAATCAGAAAATTCATGTCCAATACCGGCGACCATTCAGAGTCAAATAATGGCAACTGCCGATCTTTGCGCCAAATAATCGGTTTTGACAATAGATGAATATCTGAAATCGGCAAATTTATGGGCAATCGCCCGTTTGCTTGAGAGGATGAAGACAACCTTATTATCGGACGCTTGTCATCCACCCAATAGATCCCTACCGAATTTGCGTTCAATAAACGGCTGATCAACGATACAGCTTGGTTTTCTGCTGACTCAAGGGTTGGCAGCTCAATTAACTTGGCCAGCGACAGAATTAACCCAAACCTACCGCCTGGCTTTTTTGACAGAGGTGAGGTTTTTAGCTTTTTTCGGCGAATACGAAGCAAAAGTGTTTCGCCGTCTGTGGTAATAAAGTCGACGCTGACGCCACAGTCATACACTGCCCGTTTGGATGTCACCAGGTCAAGGTTATAAAATGAGTGATCCTCGATAACCGTTTCATCAAACAAAGGGAATATGTGTCGAATATGAACGGTGTGTGTGTCTTCCACTGGCGTTTCCAGAAGACTCCACATGGCATCATTCGCCAGAATAACCATGCCATATTTACCGTTAAATATTAATGACGGCGTCTCATCATCAAAATTGTGTTCTAATAAATTCCCACCATTTGAATCCTGCAATTCAGAAAATAATGGGGGTTGCTTAGACGGATCGAGGGAGGGTAGAATCATGATTTATTCTTCTTCGTAGGTGTGCCGGCAAAATGCCTTCCATCATTCGGTATTTAGCGACAGTTCTTCTGGCAACATTATAACCGCGCTCCGATAGTAAGCCCACCAATTTACTGTCACTCAACGGTTTCTCTTCATCTTCAATTATTTCTTTAAGCACACAACGCACACTCAGATTTCGGGTGAAAAATTTTGACAAGGGAATGATCTGTCCACTGGGAAGTTGCATGATCTTGGACGAAACCGCCCGCGAAATAGTGGACTCATGAACACCCAATGTCTCTGCTACGGCTGCCCTGGTCAAAGGTTTGAGAAACTTTTCACCTTCGACAATGAAGGGCTTTTGATAATCCACAAGATATTGCACCAACCGCAGGATTGCCACCGATCGCTGTTGCAGGCACTTTACCAATAATGAAGCTTTTTGATAATCCTGCTCCCATTTCTCCAACCTGGCAGTCGGTACAACATCCATGGCCTCTTTGAACAGTTTATTTACATTGATTTGCCTGACATAGGGAAGCACAACCTCAACCATGATTCCTTGCTTTGGATCATTGTTTATGTAATGGACAATAGCATCAGGATGTTGATAAGTCTGCAATTGATCTTTTGCTGGCGTACGTACATTGCCCCATTTGGCATTTGCCGGATAGGGATTCAGGTTTTCTGCCATGAATTCCATCACATCACAAATATCGCTGTAAGAGGCACCCGTGTCTGCCGTTATTTCTTCAAAATCCCTGTGCAGTAACGCATCCAGATAATCGTTCACGATCACAAAGACAAAATCCGGTACATCCATCAAGGTTTGTAAAATTTGCACCTGGATTTTTAGCGCTTCACTTGAATTCTCTGAAGCGATGCCGGCGGGATCGCAGAACTGTACCTTTGTTTTCACCGATTCCACTAAGGCTAAATCCACATGGAAATAACGGCCAATCTCGTCCAATGGAGCAGACAATAACCCACGATCATCCAGATTACACAGGATATGCTCTGCTATTTCATATTCCAACGGATTACAATCAGGTGCCAATTGTTGGAGAACATACTGGGTCAGATCCAATTCTCCTGCCTGAATTTCCTCAGTAGTTATTTCATCATCATCTACAATTATTGAACTGCCAGCATTTTCATAGGAAAACTCGCGCATCGGCGATAAAAACACCAACGTTTCTTCACCAGCAATTTTGGCTGCCTGACTACAAACCGGACAAACCTCAACCGGGCCTAATTGTCTGCCGCAAGCGGGACAACGCCGAAAATCCTCGGTTTCAAGGGCTGGATTCACACTCAATTCAGTTTCGATGGTCTGAAGCACCTCTTCTGTATTCATATTCAACAAAGTCATCGTCTGCGCCAGATGGGCGGTAACAGTTTGATGGCTGGTGTTGGTTAGCGTATAATTTCCTTGAAACATAGCGAATACCCTCCATAGAATTGGCAATCCGAAAAGAATGAGTTCACTCTTATGAATGACCAACGTCCTCATTATAGAACAAGCAAAAAAGATGTTGCAAGTTCTATGCCACCCCCAAAATCCGCCGAAAAAAACCTCATTGTAATTGGCGGCGGTTTATCAGGCTGTGAAGCAGCCTGGCAAGCTGCCAATCGCCACATCCATGTAACCCTGTATGAGATGCGTCCGTCTACAACAACCAGCGCCCACCAGACCGAAAAGCTATCAGAACTTGTCTGTTCAAACTCATTGGGTTCAAAACTGCCTGATCGTGCTACTGGTTTGTTGCAAGAAGAAATCCAACGTATGGGTTCTTTGATACTATCTTGTGCATATCAAACCCAGGTTCCTGCTGGCGGTGCTTTGGCAGTCGACCGTGAAGCGTTCGCAGACCTGGTAACCCAGAAAATCCAGGCCCATCCCAATATCGAGATCATTCGCGAAGAAGTCACCGAAATTCCTGACGATGTCTGTATCATTGCCAGCGGCCCTTTAACCTCGCCTAAACTTGCCAACGCTATTCAAAACCTTTTAGAGGATGAAGGGATGGCATTTTTTGATGCCATCGCCCCTATCGTCGCAGCTGATTCAATCAACATGAATATTGCTTTTCGGGGTTCCCGTTATCAACGGGGAGAACAACAACAGGGTGATTATATCAACTGCCCTTTCACCGAAGAACAGTATCATCACTTTATTCATGAGTTAATCAACGCCCAGCGCATACAGCTAAAATCCTTTGAAGCAGCCATTACAGATGGCGTAAGAGCTGGTATGCATACCTTTTTTGAAGGCTGTTTACCGATCGAAATCATGGCTGAACGTGGTAGCCAATCACTTGCCTTTGGTCCGATGCGGCCCATTGGCATCTTCAACCCACACACAAACCATCGCCCTTACGCAGTGGTCCAACTCCGCCAGGATGATCTTAGCGGTAGTTTGTTTAACCTCGTCGGATTTCAAACCAATCTGACCTATTCAGAGCAGAAGCGCATCTTCAGACTGATTCCCGGCCTGGAAAACGCTGAATTCCACCGGTACGGCCAAATGCATCGCAACACCTTTATTGCCTCACCAAAATTTCTCACCTCAACATTGCAATTAAGAGAAAACCAGAGAATCTTCTTTGCGGGTCAAATCACAGGTGTCGAAGGCTACATCGGTAACGCCGCTACCGGCTTGTTGGCTGGCATGAATGCAGCCAATTTAGTATTCGATCAACCTTTGACTAAAATGCCTCCTGATACTATGTTAGGCGCACTGGTGAACTACATAACCACAGCGCCACTGGTTACCTTTCAGCCCATGAAGGCCAATTTCGGCATCCTTCCGCCATTGCCTGAAGAGATCAAAGGAAAACGTAGCCGGGCTGCTGCTTATGCCGAAAGGGCAATACATTCATTGGAAACCTACCTGGCTTCTGTTGACAACCACGTAAAATAACCCCACTGTTTTAACATTCATGCTACACTAAAACCGTTGAATTGATCGTGTTCATTAAGGCAGGAGAGACATGCGACTTACGGAAGCTGAATGGTTAAACAACCATAAATCAACCTGGGTGTCACAGGCACTGGAAGCAACCGGTTGGGGGGTTGGACAACGAGAATCTACCCTGGATTTGCTGGACGAATTTTTTGATGTGATGATCGAAGCAATTGACACGCGAGATCCATCTACCAGCAATACCATGATCAAACGCTGGATTGACCAGGCTCTTCCCAGCGAGTTGCTGGGAGAAAAAATTTCCGTAATCATGTTTCTTAAGCAGTTAATGCAAGCAACGTACATAACTTGTCAAACTTTCCTCTCCGGAAATCGCCTAACCGCAACTTATGAAAATGTTGTTAACTTTTTTGTGTATGCGTTTCAATACGCCAGTGAATATCAAGCGCAAGTAAACATTAAACAAGCGGATGTTAACATCGCAGCGATTGAAAGAGGCTCCCAGCGTTTAGAATTGAGCAAATCCGCCTTCATCGAAATTACAGCCCATGAGTTGCGGACACCAATCTCATTAATCAAAGGCTATGCTAACATGCTGCAGTCGAGTATTCCTCTTGATGCCGAACACGAACCTGAACAACGCCTGGTCAATGGCATCAACCAGGGGGTAAATCGTCTGAATGAGATCATCAACAACATGCTTTTGGTGGCGATGATCGACAACAACCGTCTCGATTTGAGCTTGCAGCCAGTTTGGATAGGAAAAATTCTGCAGGGCATACATGAAGAACAAGAAAAGTCTTTCAGCCGTAGAAACATAAAATTCTACTTAAAAGGCAGTGGTTCTCGCGAAAAAATGATTGTCGGCGACCCATTCAGGTTGCGTCAGGCCTTGGAAAATATTATAACCAACGCCATTAAATTCACACCTGATGGCGGAAAAGTGACCGTCACCTTACGCGACTCAAACAACAAGTTTATTATCGAAATCGAAGACAACGGAATTGGTATCTCCAAAACCAACCAGATTCGTTTGTTCAATAAATTCAATTATCTGGGTGATATTTCTCATTATTCAACGACCAAAACAGATTTCAAAGGCGGAGGGCCCGGTTTAGGCCTCTATATCGCTAAAGGCATTATAGACGCTCATCACGGCAGCATCAATGTGTATTCACCCGGATATGATGAAGAACGATTCCCCGGTACTACCTTCACCATAACCCTGCCGATGAAACCGCCTCATCAGATCAACCTGAAATAGAAGGATAAAGAGTATGAATTTTTCACCTGCTGACCGAATCGCATCTTTTCAGTCGTATTATTTTGGGCGATTAGGCGAAACCATACAATCGCTGCGCAAACAGGGCAGAGACATCATCCGTCTGGATATCGGGTCTCCAGACCTGCCGCCAACCAGCGAAATTGTTGAGACACTCTATAAATCAGCAAAGCTACCCACCACCCATGGTTATACCATGCACAATGGCACCCAGAAATTTCGCAATGCTGTTGCTGCATATCTGCAGCACCGTTTTCACATTAAACTGGACCCCGAAAGCGAAATCCTTGCCTTGATTGGATCAAAAGAAGGTTTGTTCAACCTGTCGCAGGCTTTTCTCAACCCTGGCGATATCGTTCTGGTGCCTGATCCTGGTTATCCCGTTTATTCAGCCGCAGCCAAAATTGCCGGCGCTACCGTTGTAACCATGCCTCTCTTAAAAGAGAACAATTACTTACCGGACTTAAAGGCAATACCACAAGAAATTGCAATGAAAGCCAAAATGTTGTGGTTGAACTACCCCAACAATCCAACCGGGGCAATCGCCACACAAGATTTTTATCGTGAAGCGATAGATTTCGCCCGACAGAATCACATCTTGCTTGCATCAGATGCGCCTTATACTGATGTTTGTTTTGACGGTTACACGGCGGACAGCATCCTCCAAATCCCAGGAGCGAAAGAAGTAACCGTCGAGTTCAATTCACTCTCAAAGACATACAACATGGCCGGATGGCGGGTTGGCTTTGCAGCCGGCAATGCCCAGGTACTTGGATATCTAAAAACCTACAAGTCTCAACAGGACTCTGCCAATTTCATGCCTATTCTCGACGCAGGCGCTTTTGCACTGGCATCAGACCAATCCTGGCTGGTCGAGCGCAACGAGGTCTATCAAAAAAGACGCGACATCATAATGGCCAGTCTTAACACGATCGGGCTACATCCGAACACACCCAAAGCAGCCCTGTATGTCTGGTCACCCATTCCCAAAGGATTCACAGATTCCTCTATTTTTTGTGACCAATGCCTGCAGGAAATTGGGGTGAGTTTTGCGCCAGGCATCCTTTATGGGAATCATGGAGAAGGATATTTTCGCATCAGCTTTGGTTGCGAAACACAAAAAATTGAAGAGGCGATGCATCGATTGCAAACCTGGATGTTGTCTCAGGTATAATTGATTGTATGAATAAAACTAACACCTTGCCCACCCGGGCACCAAGGCAGAAGGCATTCCTTGTAGGAGTGGACTTTGCCATAGAAAAAACCCTGTTGCCGGTTGAAGATTCCTTGGAAGAATTGGCTCTTCTGGCTGAAACAGCAGGGCTTGAAGTCGTCGGTGAAATCTTTCAAAAATTAACACGGCCAAATGCTTCCACTTATATCGGAACCGGCAAATTGCAAGAAGTAATCTTGCTGGTAGAAGAATTTCATGCCGATGTCATCATCTTCGATAATGAGCTCTCTCCGCGCCACCTTCGTGAAATTGAAAAACGTCTTGAAGAATCGTTGGGCGAAGACCGCATCCACGTTATTGACCGCACAGCATTGATTTTGGATATCTTTGCTTTGCATGCCAATACCAGCGAAGGCAAACTCCAGGTTGAATTAGCTCAATACCAATACCGGTTACCCAGATTGACACGCGCATGGACCCACCTGGCACGTCAGGCCGGCGGTTCTGGCGGCCGGTCCGGCAATGGCGGTGTTGGCCTGCGTGGCCCTGGTGAAACCCAATTGGAAATTGACCGCCGTGAAATCCTTCGTCGAATCAGCTTCCTCAAAGACGAACTGGAAAAAGTCCGAGCCCATCGTGCCCGCCATCGCAAAGCGCGGAAAATACAACAAATTCCGACGGTTGCCCTTGTTGGCTATACGAATGCAGGTAAGTCCACCTTGTTGAACCTCCTGACCGATGCCAGGGTTTATGTTGCCGATAAATTGTTCGCCACCCTTGATCCGACCACTCGCAAGGTCATTTTGCCCTCAAATACCGAAATTTTACTGACCGACACGGTCGGTTTTATTCAGAAATTGCCGACTGATCTTGTTGCTGCCTTTCGCGCCACCCTTGAAGAGATTAGCGAGGCGGATTTACTGCTGCATATGATCGACATATCCCACCCAAACGCTGTTGTTCAATATGAATCCGTTATGGAAACATTAAGTGATATCGATTGCGCAGATATTCCGACCCTGACAATCCTGAATAAGATTGATTTACTTCCTCATGATTACACTGAAACGAAATTTCCTGAGGTCTTCAAAGAACCCATTTTTATTTCAGCCACGCAAAATATCGGCACGGACGAAATATTGCAGAACATCGAAGATGAACTTTTCTCCTCCTATATTCACGTTGTTGCTTTTATTCCTTATCAAGAAGGACAATTGATATCGTTCTTCCATGAGAACGGCAATGTAACAGACATCAAAAATTTAGCCGAAGGTATCGAAATATCCGGTCAACTGCCTTCACGATCAATTGCTCAATTTCAACCTTATATCACCAAAATCCAACATAAACAACGGTCAACAGAATGATGGAAATACTCTCAAAAATTATCGACAAATTGTCTGCATTTTTCGCTGCACGCAAAGGCCTTCTACCCCTCCTGGGCATCGGCATGGTCATTCTGAACTTCCTGCTATCGTTGCTAACACAGCACTTTATCGCTACCAGCGACCTGTTCCTGCATCTTGGCATTATTGTGGCAGTTCTGGGTATCATGCTCGCCTGGGCTCTATAAACAATTTGCATGCCTCAATAAACACAAACAAAGCGGGTTGATGCGATCAACCCGCTTTCAATTTTTGACTAAGAATAAATTATTCAGACGCTACGCTGATTACTTCGCGCCCCTGGTAATAGCCGCAGCTTGGGCAGACCGTGTGCGGGAGACGCATCTCACCGCAATTACCGCATTGGGTCAGATTGGCAGTTTTGAGGGCGTCATGGGCTCTGCGGCGATCACGCCGGCCTTTGGATACTTTTCTCTTTGGAAGTGGGGTCATGCTAAAAACTCCTGTATAAGATGTTTAATTATTGCATTTATTCTTTTGCCAATAGCTGAAGAATTATAGGTGAATTGAC
This sequence comes from uncultured Anaerolineaceae bacterium, assembly GCA_964391725.1. GTDB lineage: Bacteria > Chloroflexota > Anaerolineae > Anaerolineales > Anaerolineaceae > SpSt-1165. The sequence goes on from CAYMNB010000003.1 coordinate 102,920, forward strand.
AGCAGTTGTCAAGAAGATGTCAGAGGGAAGATGTCAGAGGGTGTTGAAAAACTCGTGTAGGTTTACAATACATACTGGACAAAGGGAGCAAAAAGAATAGCAGGTAGCGGAGACCTTCGATATTGTTAAAGCGCCAACCCAACAAAACGGAGGCCAACACAACCTGCTATGACAACCATAACACAAGAAATGAAATATCGTGAGTCATTGGTGAAGTGTACCCTGGCGCAAGGCGTGGCGCGGGCATCGCGGCGCTACAACAAATCCAGATCGTACATCTATTTCTGGTTGAAACGATATGATGGCAGCATCACATCGCTCGCCAACTACTCGCGCCGCCCTCATCATCATCCCAACCAGCACCGTCCGGAAGCAATCAAACTGGTAAGGGATATGCGCAAGCGCAATCCACTTGCAAATCATCTGTGCATGCGATATAATCGACATCGTTATCGGGCGGTTAGCTCAGCTGGTTAGAGCGTTGCGTTGACATCGCAAAGGTCGTAGGTTCGAGTCCTATATCGCCCATATCCATATTAGAAACACAAAGACCAGGAAAAGTAACTGGCGACGAATTTGACAGAAACGTGAAGTCATAGGCTGAAAACTTCCGCGAATTCAACCGGTGAAAACCACCTGCAAGTGGAAACCAGAAATTGAAGTAAGGAATCCGGTTCGTTCCGTTATCAACGTAAAAGATGATGAACAATGCTTCATCAAATTGGGTGGAACCGCGTGTGAACAGCTCGCCCCATGTGGGTGAGTTTTTTTTGTTAAAGGAGAAGCAAATGGCAAACAAATCGAATGAATCTTTAGCAGACGAAAAGTTACATAAATTACGGCACTCGGCAGCGCATGTGATGGCGCAAGCGGTATTGGACCTCTTCCCGACCGCAAAATTCGCCATTGGACCGGCGATTGAAAATGGGTTTTACTATGATTTTGATCTACCGAGACCATTATCGGCAGAAGATTTAGAGCAGATTGAATCCCGCATGAAAGAAATCATCAAGCAAAGACACACCTTCGAAAAACAGGTGGTCTCAGCCGAGGAAGCCAAACAACTCTTCAAAGACCAACCTTATAAAATCGAATTGATTGAAGGGTTGGAAGAGGGCGGTTTTGACGAACACGGCAACCCTATTGAAGAGAAACCCGAAATCTCTATCTACAAAAGCGATACCTTCATTGACCTTTGCCGTGGCCCGCATGTAGAACACATGGGGCAGATCAACCCCAAAGGCCTCAAGCTGATGAGTGTAGCCGGGGCCTACTGGCGCGGCGACGAGAAGCGCCCTATGCTTCAACGAATTTATGGTACCGCCTGGTCAGACCCCAAAGACTTGAAAGAATATCTTTGGAAGATCGAAGAAGCCAAAAAACGCGATCACCGCCGCCTTGGTAAGGATCTGGACCTATTTTCCATCAATGACGAAATCGGCCCCGGGCTTATCTTGTGGCACCCCAAAATGGGTCTCATGCGCAAACTTGCTGAACATTTCTGCGATGAAGAACATATGAAAGCTGGGTATGATTTTGTCTATACCCCCCATATCGGCAAAGCCAGCCTGTGGGAAACCAGCGGACACCTGGGGTTCTACAAAGAGAACATGTATGCCCCTATTGAAGTGGATGGTCAGGAATACTACCTGAAACCCATGAACTGCCCCTTCCATGTCCACATCTACAAAAGCCGCATACGTTCCTACAAAGAACTCCCCATGCGCTTTGCAGAAAATGGCACCGTTTACCGCTATGAACGCTCCGGGGTGCTGCACGGCATGCTGCGTGTGCGTGGCCTCACCCAGGATGATGCGCACCACTTTTGTGTGCCTGAGCAAATGCCTGATGAGATTGATTTCGTCTTAAATTTCTCGCTGCACATCTTGCGTTCTTTCGGCTTTGTCGATTTCAATGCTTATCTGAGCACCCGCCCTGAAAAATTTGTAGGTGAAGTCTCCCGCTGGGAAGATGCCGAAGAAGCCCTCGAATTGGCCCTGCAGCGCGCGGATATCCCCTACCAGGTGGATGATGGCGGTGGCGCGTTTTATGGCCCAAAGATTGACATCAAAGTGAAAGATGCTTTGGGTCGCGAGTGGCAGTTATCAACCATTCAGTTTGACTTCAATTTGCCGGAAAGATTCGATATGACCTACGTTGGTGAAGACGGCCAGACGCATCGCCCCTATATGATTCACCGCGCATTACTCGGTGCTTACGAACGCTTCTTTGGCACCCTTATCGAACACTTTGGTGGCGCCTTTCCTGTGTGGTTATCGCCGGTTCAAGCAATTTTGATTCCTATTGCTGATCGGCACAATGACTACGCGCATAATGTGGCCGAAAAGATGAAGGCCGCCGGGCTGCGAGTACAGGTTGATGATCGCACAGATCGTATGAATGCCAAGATCCGTGATGCCCAGAACCAGAAAATCCCTTACATGTTGGTAATTGGCGACCAAGAAATTGAGGCTGATTCTGTAGCCGTACGCAAACGCTCCGGCGAAAATCTGGGAGCCATCGAAACAGCCGCGTTCATTGAGATGATCAATAACGATATTGCGGAAAAAAAATAATTTTTACAAATGCCATAGCGGTCGCTGCTCTAGAGGGCAGTGACCGCTTGTTTGTCGTCTAACACATCACGAATTTCTTTGGCAATAGCAAGAAATTCTGCTGAGTAGCGAATATCTGCCAATCTTGGCCGTGGGAATGGGTTATGTATGGTTTTCAATATCCTGGCAGGCCTTGCAGATAATACAAGAATTTTATCCGACAGCAAGATAGCTTCTGATATGGAATGCGTCACCATGATAATGCCTTTTTTTCGCTCTGACCACACCTGCAGCAGCTCATCCGCCATCTGTTCGCGGGTCAATGCGTCCAAAGCGCCGAATGGCTCATCAAACAACAGGTAATCCGGTTCATGGATTAACGATCTGGCAAGCGCCACTCTTTGCGCCATTCCACCGCTCAATCCCTGTGGATAATATTGCTCAAATCCTTCCAGGCCGACTATTTCAATCCAACGCTTAACCCTTGACCTTCTCTCTACTTTATCAACCTTTAAAAGCTCTAAAGGCAAAGAAAGATTTTGGGTGACTGTGCGCCACGGCAACAGCGTAGGCTCCTGAAACATCATGCCCAATCGGGGAGGTTCAACAGCAAACCCTTCATGCTTCACTTGCCCAGAGCTGGGTTTCCTCAACCCGGCAATGATTTTTAGCAAAGTCGATTTTCCACAACCCGAAGGTCCCAGGATGCAAACAAATTCATTGTCTACCAGGTTAAAGCAGATTCCATCTATGATCGGCAGAATGCCAGTCTCTTCGACGGCTTCAAAAAATAAATTCTGGATAACGATTCTCGGCATCCTTTTTTTCCTAATCATCGATTAACTCATTTGTAAATAAATCTTCAACACTGAGGTGATCCCCGGCCAGTCCGATCGCAGACATCAAAGTCAACGTATTCTCCCAGGCATCAGCATCCGACCTGCCTTTCTGCTCAATATTCCAAATATCGATGGATGCCACCAACACCTGGTATTGAAAGGTCTGATCATTCTCCAAATTGGGCACATATTGTTTACAAAGTTCGTAAGCTTCTTCAGGGTTATTCGCTACAAAATCCACCCCCCTGTTGGTTGCCTCAATGAAATTCTGAAGAAATTCTGGATCATTTTCAACCAACAAATCATTCGTCACAATACCGTTACCAACCAGCAGCAGAAAATCAGAAAGAGCAAATGTAACCAATTCATACCCTTGTTCGGTCAATACTACCGGTTCGTTGGTTAAGTACACCACCGCGGCATCCACTTTTCTCTGGCTTAACAATTCAGCCTGTGTGAAACCGATCACATCAAGTCGAATAGATTCAGGGTCAAATTCACCAATCGATTCGAATCCTTTGTAGGCAATATAACTCGCACCTTGCAGCGCAGGAATTCCGATGACCTTACCGGTCAGGTCAGACAATTGGCGTATCCCGCTAGTTTTTAGGGCAGTAATGCCTACCGGGTAATCTTCAAACCAGTTATAGACATACACAACGGGCAAGCCCTGATTCTGTGCCAAAACCACTTGCTCACCAGAGGCGATCGCAACTTTATATTCTCCTGACCCTACCAGGCTCACCGCGTCAATTTCATAACCATATAGCAATTCTACATCGTAGCCATATTCCGCAAAATACCCATTGTGAACGGCGGCATAGAATGGCGCAAATTGAACCGAAGGAATAAAACCGACCGGCAGGACTACTTTTTCCAATGCCTGTTTATCCGCTCTACATCCTACCAAGACCAGAGACAACAACAAAATGAACATCAACCGACTAAAAGATTTCATTGTTCTCCTTTATATTGCCTGTATGCAGCAAAAGCCTCTCAAGTATTTCAACAAAATTATAAAGACTTAACGCCAGTACAACCAGAATGCCAATGATAGCAAATACATAGGCTGTGTCATATTGCCCGCGGGCCAGGTTAATTAAATAGCCCAAACCCCTATCCGCGCCCAGAAATTCACCAACCACCGCACCAGTCACTGACAGCGTGGCTCCGATTTTCAACCCGTTTAAGAAGATTGGCAGCGTAGCAGGTATTTCCAGATAATACAAATAATCCTTTTTCCCCGCGCCCAAAGTACTCAGTAGCGCACGATAATTTGGCGAAAGGTTTTTCAAGCCGTGAACGGTGTTTACTAACACCGGAAAAAAGATGATGACGGCACAAACCAATATCTTCGACCATATCCCTGGACCCAACCAAAGCACAAATAACGGTGCGATGGCAACCACAGGAATCGCCTGGCTGGCGGCCAGAATCGGAGCTAAAAATTCTTCGACTTTTCGTGAATGCGCAATCAAATACCCCATGACAATCGCAAAGAGGCTGCCAAACAACAAACCTGATAAGAATTCCAAAACCGTCACCCCAATATGATACAGCAATCTACCACGGCTGATGCCTTCAAGAAATCTGTCGGCGACCAATCCTGGTGATGGAAGAATAAATACTGGCAAATTGGTCAACCAAAGAAGCAAATACCAAATTCCCAGGATGGCAAGGGCTGACGCCAGAATCATTCGTTTTTTGTAAAGCCAACGTAAAAAACGTTTCATACAAAACCTGTTGAAAATCATTTAGATGCTCAACGATTCATCATACCACTTTTAAGGGAAACCCTCAGGATCGCGATCCTGAGGGTAGAGGAGTGCCTCCAGGGAGATTCGAACTCCCGTTTTAGCCTTGAAAGGGCTGCGTCCTGGTCCCCTAGACGATGGAGGCAACAACGGACGTTATTTTACCAAACACATACGAACCGGTCAAGCAATTGGTACCTTTTTTGTGCCTTTAGCGACGTTGGTTGCGCTGCTCGAACCGGCTCATCACAGATCTATAGGCTGGTGTGGGTTCCTTTGGCGGTGCTGCCCTATCAACATCTTTACTGAGCAAAAACCCAATGTCTTCAAAAATCCCAACCAACTCACCGCCCTCTTCTGAGAGGACAATAGGTACGCCGAAATTAATCGAATCGACAAAGGCCTGAGAGGCATAAGGGATAAATATTTGAATTGGTTGCTTGAGTGCTTTTTCAATATTCTTTCGCGGTAAAATTCCCCCCTCAAAAGTCCGGTTCAAGACCAGCACAATATCCTTGTTTTCCTTATAGCCAAGATCGCTAAAAACATCCAGCGCGGCAATGGTCGCTCGCACGGAAGCCAACTCTGGACTCAATACAGCCAAAATCATGTCAGATTGATCCAGTCCCTGCAAAGTCAGATCTGAAAAATCCGAGGCCAAATCCAATACCACATAATCATACATTTCTTTGATGATTTCGATCACTTTTCCTGCCGCCGCAGGTGTGATCAGCTGTCCATCCGCCACCTTTCTGGGCGCAGCCAGCACATGCACACCGTTCTCGCTTTTCAGCATCACGGCATCTACCACATCTTTATCGAGATCATCCGGCGGGATATGCGCCAGATCAAGCCAGGTGTTGCGCAGAGACATGTTTAGTAACAAGGCAGCCTGTCCCGCAGCCAAAGAGAGGTCTACCAGTGCCACATTCTTCCCCCATACCTTCGAGATTCCTGCTGCGATATTGGCAGCCATGGCACTGACGCCAACACCGCCGCGTAAGGAAAAAACCGAAATTGTTTTTGCGTGTTTTTCAACCGAAGTGTCGATTTTCGTTGTCCGCTGGCTGCTGCGGCGCACTAATACCGCAATACGCGCTTGTAGTTCGGCTGGTTGAAACGGCTTTGTCAAATAATCATCCGCACCCGCATCAAAACCCTTGATCTTATCATCCAGGGCATTATGCGCAGTCAGCATCATCACCGGAATGTGAGAAGTCTTTTTGTTTTCTCGTATCTTTGAACAGACCTCATACCCATCCATTATGGGCATGCTGATGTCGAGAATGACCACATCTGGCAGCATCTTTGAGATCAAGGGTAGCGCTTCAGCGCCATTGGTAGCAGTAGTCACTTCATAGCCTGCCTGTTCCAGGGTGGTACTGACAACCTTCAGGTTGATCTCATTATCATCTACAGCAACGATTTTTCCAGCCATGTTCAGAATCCTAATAAAGAAATTGGTCTATAGTATTATAGACCAATTTTCCGTCATGCATGAAGAAACTGTTACTCACCAGAAAATATGGCGTTAGTTCCTGCGATAATCTATGAAGCGATAACCTACCCCTCGCTCGGTTAAGATGTATTTTGGTTCGGATGGATTTTCCTCAAGTTTTTGACGCAAATAATTAATGTAGAGACGTACGTAATGGGTTTCATCACGATACTCATATCCCCATACTTTTGCCAGCAATTGGTCATAGGTCTGCACCCAACCTGCATTTTGCACCAGGTGGAACAAAAGGCGGTATTCCGTCGGACGCAATTTGATCAATTCGCCTTCGACCCACACTTCTCTCTTATCAAAATCCAGTTTCAAACGATCATCCACTTCTATCACATCGTGTCGTGACTGCCCCGATGCCTCAGTTCTGCGGATAACGGCTTTTGCTCTGACGACCAGTTCCCGCGGGCTGAAGGGCTTGGTAACATAATCATCTGCCCCCAATTCCAACCCCTTTACTTTGTCATCCTCTTCGCCTTTGGCGGTCAACATAATCACCGGTACCTGGCTGAATTCACGGATCATGCGCAACACTTCAAAACCATCAATATCAGGCATCATAACGTCCAGCATGACCAGGTCAGGCATCACATCACGGAGGCGGTTAATCGCTTCCATACCATTATAGGCTTCTTCCACAATAAATCCGTCATGTTCGAGATTCAACCTGATGAAACGCGCCATGCGCTGCTCATCATCAACAACAAGGATTCGGCGATTTCGAAAATTGTCTTCCATGTCTACTCCCTCACAAAACTAATAATTTCTTCTTCTTCAGCGCCTGGCAGTATTTCGACATAGTTGATTCGTTCATAAGGAAAAACGACCAAAGTAACTTGATTGTCCAGGTAATGAATATCTTTTCCGTCACGTCGTCTGGGATTTTTTAAAATAATCAGATTATCAGTCGGGGTTGGCATTTCATCTAATTCCGCTACAATCGGATCTTCATTTTTTATATGAACCAGAGCAAGTGGCATATTACACCTTTTGAATCCTTATGTTCATTCTTAACTTACCCAATCTTAACATACAATTCTCTTGCAGGATATACTCATTCCCCGGATACAATTCTTCTTCATCTAAAAAGGTGCGGTTAGAAGAATTCAAGTCAACCACCTTGAAACCTTCTTCCGTGTACTTAATCATCGCATGCTGGCGCGAAACACCCTTTTCATATCCATTATGATCATCCATATCAAGATCTACCAGAACCTCATCGGCTGTTGGAACAATCCTCCCCAAGACATATTTCTCTTTTCCTTGTAGAGTTACCACTTTGTCTGTATCGGTAAAAGTCACCTGGATTATGTAGGATTGATATGATTCTTTCGGTTCCGCTTGTTCCACACCCAAAAGTGTTGCCCCGCACTGCGAACAGAACATAGCTCCTTCAAACTCTTCTTTTTTACAATTCGGACAGCGAATCATTTTAATTCAACTTTCTTGGTGGGAGCAGCCCGTATGGCGGGAGCTGTTACTGATGGCAATACCCTGGTGCCATATTTGATCTTTTTCTCGCCAGAATCTGAATAATGCTGGTGTTCCTCAATGAAGTTTGATTCCTCCAAAACACTGGTTGCCAAAGCATCCTGGCCTTGTGCAGCCAATTGCCGTGCCAGGTTCTTCAGTGTATTAATACCTGTATCTATATCGCCTTGACGGATCAACTTGCGCGCAGCAGCCTGCATGCGATATAAACTAATATGATAAACCGATTGTAGCACTTTTCCATCCGGGACATTTCGGTTTTTCTTCTCCAGATCAAAAGGTACACCAAAGATCAAATTCTCTGTGCTCAATTCAGTATCCCCTGGCAGATGATGGGCAGAGAACGTCCCCCTGACCATGTCAAGGCGATTTAATGCGCCTGCAATCGGAGATATCTTTAACTCAAGTAAGAATTCTAACTCCCGTGAGGCCCGCAACGAGCCCAGATGAAATGTGTTGCCAGAAGCAAGCAGCGGGGTTACCCCGGCGGACATCCGATGTAATGAGGTGATCGCAACACACGGATGGGTATCGAAAGAAAAAACGACTTGCGGAATTTCAATGATCTGAGACAGGGCCAGATACTTGCCCAAAAGGTCGCCAAATTCGCTCACCTCAGAAAGATAAGTAACTTCACCGCCCGAGTACCCAACCAGTTGATCAAGAAATTCATCATTCCACTCATCCCCCAAACCGAAGGCGGAAAAAATCACACCCTCCTGGTTGGCGCTGCGAACCAGGCGCATACACATCTCATCATCACCGTAGGTTTGTCCATCTGTCAATAATAACAGCAACGATGTGCTTTTTCGAAAGATGGGCGATCTCACCAATTGCACATATCCACGCTTTAACCCTTGATAAATTTCCGTGCCGCCTTCGGCATGCATACGCATCACATAACGAGTCAAGCTGCCAAAATCACCGATTTTTGTTGCACGAAGCAATGTATCTGCTCGGTCGTTGAACACCACCAATGACACATAATCATCTGGTGATAAATACTGATGTAAATTAACCAGGGTTCTCTTCACCACGTCCAACGCATACCCCTTCATCGAAGTAGAGGTATCTATGACCAGACACAGGTTTATCGGCAACCGCTGAAAGCCTTCCGGCAACTGGTACGTCAATTTCATCAACGCATAGAAAACCTGCGTTTCTTTGATGACATTTAAATACTCGTTGCCATACTTAACAGAATGATTCAGCTTTATGATTGCCATATAAGTGTTTAGTGTACTTTGATTACGATGGCTGAAATGTTATCTGGACCCCCAGCTGCATTGGCGTCGGCTATCAACCTCTCACTTGCTTCCTGTGGATGGGCGCTGCTGCTTACTATGGATTTGATTGTATCATCATCCACGCATACCGTCACCCCATCACTGCATAAGATCAGGTAGCCGGCTTGCGGAATTTTTCTGGTGGATAATTGTGTGTCAACTGACTCGTTCTGGCCCAGGGCTGAATACAATACATTTTTCTGATTGTAATTCCTCCCTTCTTCGAGACTCAATTGTCCCAAATCTACAAGCCGTTGCACCAGTGTTTGATCTTTTGTGAGTTGTTCCAATTCACCTTGTTCATCAATAAGATAAGCGCGCGAGTCACCTGCATGCCCGATCGTTAGATAATTCCCCAAAATGATCATGGCGGTCATCGTTGTTCCCCCGTCAGGGATCTCCACTAATAATTGCTCATTAATTCTACGCATACCATTTTCAAGGACTTCCTGAACCGGCTCCGGTTGACTGAATCCGGCAGGATTTACCATTGGGAGGAACAAATGACGCAGAACATGTTCAACCATGGCCTGAATAGCTCGTGAACTGGCTTCCTCGCCTTTTGCATGCCCACCCATTCCGTCGGCAACAATGAACAACCCGAAATTTAGGATACCATTGTCTGTTGCCAACAAAGTATCCATGGTGAATATGGAATCTTCATTGTGATCATATCGTTTCCCATAACTCTGACAAGCGCCAACAGTAAAAGCCATCGCAGGTTGAACATCTTGTATGGTCGTTTTACTTGCGGATTCGTATGCCATGCTTCCCTCCTGCTAATACACCGCGATCGCGTAGACATTGTGATCAGATGAACCAAACACAAGCACCCCGTTGTCTAATGCTGGCCGCCCGGTGATATGACCCTGGGTTTGGAACTTCCAGAATAATTCTCCACTTTGCACATCCAGACAATAAATGCAACCGTCCGAATCACCGATATACACTCGATCATTGTCAGTAATTGGAGAGCCACTCACTTGCGATTCGGTCTGGTAACTCCATACCAACCGCCCGTTGTTTTTATTCACACAATAAATTTTTCCATCGGCAGACCCCAAAAAGATATTGTCATTCAACACGATAGGAGAAGACACTGATCCTTTATCCATGCGAAATCGCCAGATAGCCCAGCCAGTTTTCGAGTCAATTGCATACAGGGTTGCATCCAAAGAGCTGAAAAACAGCATCCCTTCACTTTCGTCCAGATATGGATTCCCGAGCACGCCTCGTTTGGCATTGAAGCGCCATTTCATCATTCCGCCCATGTCCGTGCTCAACATTTCGCCATCCATTCCCACAAAAATCAACCGGTCATCGGTGACAATGGGCTTTGTCCGTATGGGTGCCATCGCCTCCGCTTTCCATGAAGGCGTGCCTCCTGTAATCGAAATAGCATACAGATTGCAATCATCACTGCCGATGAAAACATGTTCATTGCGCACTGCCGGCGATCCGCGTACCGGACCACGCGTCTGAAACGCCCACACACGTTTGCCACTACCACCCTCCACAGCATACACATTGTGGTCTTCTGATCCGAAGAACACAAGACTGCCATCAAGAGCGGGCATACTTACAATGCCTCCTTTGGCAGGATACTTCCACACAAATTTACCATCTGCCGCATTGAGCTTGTATATATTATGATCATAGGAGCCGATGTAGACACTTCTGTTCGAGATTACCGCCGAACCGCGTACTTCATCCTCACAGCGAAATGTCCAGATCGGTTTTATCAATTGCTCTGCTGGCGTTTGGCCTTTTGATTCACCCTTCGTCTGGGTCGCAACAGTAAAAAGGGAATCGACAGGTGACAACAAACCCGTCTCGCTGCCAGCACGAATGAGGGCATCACGCATTTGCTTGGCTGTGCCATAACGATCACCAGCATTGTAAGAAAGTGCCTTTTCCACAATAGTAACCATCTGATCAGTGACAGCAGGATTGAACTTTTTGATAGGCCGCTGCTCAAAGGTAAACGGAGGTTCAATGGTGGGATCATGTCGTGTGAATAAATGATGAAGTGTTGCTCCTAGCGCATATATATCAACACTGGGGGTTGCCTCTCCGCGATACTGCTCTGGCGGGGCATATCCTTCAGTACCGATAATGGTTCCCTTTTGGCCCAACTGGAACGTTTTCGCGATACCAAAGTCAATCAAAACCACATTACCTTGTTGGTTAACCATGATATTGGATGGTTTTATATCTCGAAAGATTATCGGTTCTGGTTCATGTGAATGCAGATAATCCAATACATCGCACAATTGCACAGCCCACTTGATTACCTGTGATTCAGGGATAAAATCTGTAACCCGCTCTAAAACCCGTTCGAGATCTTTCCCATACACATATTCAATCACAAGATACGCCCGTTGGTCAATGGTGAAATAATCATAGATATTTGTGATCGAAGGATGCGACAAAGTAACCAGAAGATTGGCTTCTCTCTCGAAGTTCTTAATCATCATCTGGTTAATCTTGGGATCCGTATTCGCGCTAACCATCTCTTTGATCGCCACCAACTTGACAGCATTGGGAAAATGCATATCTCTTGCGCGGTAAACAGCACCCATCCCACCAGAGCCAATTACATCCTGGATGAGGTATCGGCGCATCAGCAAACTTTTTGCTGGTAAACGGCCTGGTCTTTTGCTTTCCGATTCGGGAAATACGCGGGTTATGATACGATCTTGCAGAATAACCTCCCCTGATTACTCACGACCTGCAATAGATTACGATGAGAGAGAACTTTACTCATTATATATCACTTCTCGCTTCTCATGGACAATTTGAACCGAGTATTTATAGGCCCGGAGCCTGACTTTTCCAAAGTATCATGGCTGGCGCATTATTCGGATTCTATAACCATGAGGTATGAGGCAGCAGCCCACCCGCTCCTTGATGCATCATACGGAGATTCAAGATACCACCAGACATAACCATCCTGTTCGACCGGCCCATTGACAACCGCAAACAATTCCAATTCCTGTCCCACAAACTGAATCGTTCCCACAGTGCCCGGGTTCGCCCGCAAACGCAAGCCAAGTCCGCCCGTTTCTACAATTTGCACCACGGTTCCAACAGTTATTCCCTCGATGACAACAGAAGGAGTTTCGATATTCTCCACAGAAACCGCTGGACTGGGCGTAACAGTTGGGGTTGTATAAGGAATAAGCGTTACAACAGGCCCTTGTGATTGTGCTGACTGATCTGGTATTGACATAAAAATCAGCGAAATTAAAGCCGCAAACAAAACCAGGCCTGCAACCAACGCAATAGCCATTATGATCAGAATGCGCTTTTTCTCTTTGGGCGAAGTGTCTTCAGTCTTCATCCACTTAATTATAGCGGATATTAATGCAACCCATAACAGCAGTATGAGCATTAATCAACTTTACGACCTTCCTGTATTTTTTAGCATCAATACCCCTATGATATAATCAATCGTAATATGGCAATTGCACACAACCACACCTCGATGATAGGTAGTCGCTATGAAATTAACCGCCTGGTTGGTACCGGTGGCATGTCCATCGTGTACAAAGCACGCGACGTGGTACTTGACCGCGATGTCGCCATTAAAGTGTTACGGCAAAAATACGCCAGTACAGAAGATATGCGCCTTCGCTTTCAACAAGAAGCCCGCGCAGCTGCCAAGTTATCTCATCCCAACATCGTCACCGTATTTGATTCGGGACTGGACGGCACCCGCATTTTTATCGCTTTACAATATATCGAGGGATCAAATTTAAAAACACACATTCAGACCCGTCCTGCCATTAACCTGATTACAGAACTCGATTATGGCATTCAGATCTGCAGGGCGATTGACCATGCGCATGCAAATAAGATCATTCACTGTGACATAAAGCCCTCCAACATCCTCCTCGATGCATCTAACCAGGTGAAAATCACGGATTTTGGCCTGGCTCGAGTGATGCAGCAGTCTGACAACTTCGACAATGAATTCTTCTGGGGCTCGCCCTATTACGTATCCCCTGAACAAGCCAAAGGTGAACCGCCTTCCATCGCCTCAGATATCTATTCTTGCGGCATCGTTTTATACCAATTGTTTACCGGTTATCTCCCCTTTACAGCCACCACAGTAGATGAATTATTACAGGCTCATATTCAAGTAACACCACAGCCCCCAACCGAAATAAACCCCGACATTCCTGATACTCTGAATTCTTTAATACTGCGTTGTTTAGAAAAAGATCCTCGCAAACGTTTCCGTTCATTCTCGCAACTTAGAGACAATCTGGCATCTGTAAGGCATTCCTTGATTTTAAGCCTGACAGCGGAGCCGATAGAATCAAAACCAAACAAACTAACCCTCGCAGAATCGATCCGAACAGCAAATCCACCCAGTTCAAAACACAAGTATACACTTCCCGAAAAAACGCCCAAACAGTTCGATTGGATTTCCATTCTGTTAGGATTATTAGCCACCATCGCGGTAGCTGGTTTGATTCCATTTTGGATTTATATTTATTTCAATGTCCCGGGATAATAGGTGTAGATGATGATAATCTCTCCGTCAATCCTATCAGCAGATTTTGGCAACCTCCAATCACAATTAGAACAAATCGAACTGGGGGGAGCTGATTGGATCCATGTGGATGTAATGGATGGACACTTTGTCCCCAACATCACCATGGGGCCGTTCATCGTCAATCATTGCCGTAGATTATCAACACTCCCGCTGGATGTGCATCTGATGATCGAAAAGCCCGAGAACCATATTGACGCCTTCATCGATGCGGGCGCATCTAGGCTCACCATCCACATTGAAAACAATCCCAATGTCCATCGCACCTTGCAAGCTATTCGCGATCGGGGAGTTCACCCGGGGATAGCCATCAATCCTGGCACCCCGGCGCATGCCATTGAAAGCATCCTCGACCAGACCGATATGGTCCTGGTCATGACAGTGAACCCTGGCTTTTCAGGCCAATCTCATATGGCCAGCATGGCTGCTAAGGTAAATAAAGTCCGTGTAATGATACAAACAGCAAAAACAGAGACAATCATTGAAGTCGATGGTGGAATTACTGCCGACACCCTTCCAGCTATGTATACCGCAGGTGCTCGTGCTTTTGTTGCAGCAACTGCTATTTTTAAAAATGATGCAGGCATCGTCCCGGCCATTCAATTACTCAGGCAGTCGACATATGATTAAATGAAAAAACCGCGTGAAACGCGATTTTTCCCATATTCGACGGTAGAACTCGTCAGCTCTTTACCATTGTTCTCATACAGCGCGTGCATAAAGTTTTACGGATTTTCTTGCCATTCTCGAAAGTGGTTACCTTCTGCAGATTGGGCTTGAATTTCCGATTGGTAGCGCGCATAGAGAAACTGCGATTAT
>CAYMNB010000004.1:0-99622 GCA_964391725.1 uncultured Anaerolineaceae bacterium
GTCCTGCCAACGCGCTTGAATTGTTCCGTGAAAGCCGTGAGAATTTCCGTCTGATTCACTTCCCCGGACGCTGCGCCTATTGCGGTCAATGCCAGGACGCCTGCCGCAATGGTGCCATCAGCAACTCCAACCAGATCGTGGGGGCTACCACTGATCCAGACAGTTTGACGCTGGTCCTCAAAGATACCCAGGAGTAAGACTACGCTATCAATCTTTGTCCCGACAGTTTCATCGCAAATCTTCCAATCCCAAACGCACGAATTGTTCTTCAGGCGCGCCGCTCTCACGCATCAAAACCGCCATTTTGCGGCACATGACGCTGTGCAATGCCGCGTCATCGATGGGATGTTCTTGGGCAGGATCGTCTTTCAGGTTGAACAACAGGTCATGCTGTTGAAATTCGTTGAGCGCTTTCGCCAGCAGCGGAATCTTGGGCACAGGCAGGCCCGGCGCCCATGGCAGCTGAGAAAAATCAAAATCACCTTCAATATCCACCCCATGTGCATCATGCAGCATCCAGGTGTATTTATACAAGGGGCTGTTGTCCGGCGTTTTGGGTGCGCGCATGAAAATGTAATCTCCCTCGATCATACACACCATCTGCCCGAAATAGCCGAATAAACCCCTCTCGCGTACCGCGGTATCATCCATCATCACCGGCAGGAAACTACGCCCCTGCATACTGGCAGGCTTGTCCAGGTTAAAATATGCCAGGATGGTGGCAGGGATGTCGATGGTCTGCACCAACGATTGCCTGCAAACGCCCTGTGCCTTCACGCGCGGGTCCCACACGAACAGCGGCGTGTTAGCCAGCTCGTTATATACGGGCATATAGTTCTTTGCCCAAAAACCGCGCTCTGACAGAAAATGGCCATGGTCGGTGCACACGATCAGTAAAGTGTCCTGCCACATGTCATTGATATCCATGAAATCAAGCACACGCCCCAATTGCTCATCACAGTAGGTGACCAACGCCTGGTAACAGGCACGCAGGTGTGCGATTTCCTGCGGGGTTTCCTGCACCGGGCGATAGGGGTCCCAATCGAACAGCGGCCCATCGTAATCATCCGGATACAGATCCTTCAACCGCTGCGGCGCATCAAACGGCTCATGCGGGTCAAATGTCTCGATCGTCAGGAACCAGTTGTCAGCGCCTTTATTAGCCTCCAGAAATTCCAACCCCTTGTTGAAGGTCTGATTCATCGGGCGAAGTTCTTCATTTTCTACCCACAACTCGCGGTTGACCATATCCTGCCCCGAGAGATCAGTATAGGCATTCAACACACGGTCATTGCGGTGTTCAACCTCGCTGCCCGCCAGTTTCGCGATCCAGGGGTCGCCCTCCTGTCCGCGCACGGCGTCCCAGGTTTTATAATGGCAGTGATAATTTCCACCGGAGTTTTCCCAATAATGGTAGTGATCAGACACCAGATGGGTGTGGATACCATGCTGGTATAGCAGTTGCGGTACAGACACATCGAATGGCTCCAGATACCCCCAGGGGGCATGTAGGAAATTATAGCGCCCGGTGTGCAATTCACGCCGCGCCGGCATACAGGGCAGCGAACCCACAAAACAACGGTCAAATTGGATCGATTTTTGTGACAGGCGCGTGAAATTGGGCGTCAGGGTGCCGGTCTGTGTCCGATAGGGTTCCAAAAAATGGCGGTTCAGGCTGTCAAACATCACCATGATGGCTTTCATTGGCTTAAGGTTCTCCTTCTTCGATTGTTACCCTGATTATACCCCTGCCTGCTACGGCGTCGTTGGAAGATAGACACTTATCTCTTCCAGATGCCTCTCCGCCACCAAAGTTTGTCCGCCAGGCAGTTGCAGGCTATCCGGCCGTTCCTCTGTCATCACCAGCACCACGCATGGCGAGAAAGCCGCCTCCATCAAACGCGCATTGGCATTCTCCACCAGCACATGCTCGATACGCAGCGCTGGATGATACTTGCTCATTTCGACCCAGATGGGGTACTCCCAGGTGGCATTGTCCGTCACCAGCCCGACTTGATCACAGACCATTTCGCGGTTGAGCAGTTCCAGTACCTCCATGTAGTCAGGTTGCAGCGCTGGCGGATAGATCATGCTCAAAACCCGCGGCAAATTGGCGATGTTGTAATCATACACAACAGGCAAAGGTTTGGTCGGGTTCTTGTAAAGGCAAAAGGCAGCGAACAGCAGGTTCAGAAAAATAACGCCGGCATGCACCCACTGCTTTGGGATTCGTTCCAGCAAGACCCCGATTACGACCGATGCCATCAAACCCAGACTGATCATCAAACGCACCACCCAGAATTGCCAGCGCAAATACCCGCTGAACAATAAAAAACCAGTGACCATTACCAAAACAAAGCCCGCGAGGTCGTTATCGTCTTTTTTTCTGCGCCTGAATAACCATACGGCCACACACATCAGAAACAGGATCAAGTGCAAAGGCGCACCGGTCTCATCTTCGTTAAAGCGAATCGGTGGCAATGAAAATTGATACCCCGGCCAGGTAGTTCGCGTGTCAGAGGTGCCGATGTCCATCACATCATGAATAGATGACAGTCCATAATAGAGAATTCGATTCCATCCTTCTGTGGCCCTCATATGCATGGCGAGGTTGCGCAGCACATTTGAAACCAATACCCTCACCCCGTAAGTTTCATTGTGATAATAAGCTGTTTCTTCCTGCGGGCCCAGAAAACGGCCGTAGAGTTGCTGGTTTCTGACGGCATGCGGCAGATTTATCGCTAAAAACAGCAGAATAATGGCAGCCCCATACCGCCAGATCTTGCCTTTTTGGCTGCGTATACCCCAAACAACAAACCACACCACCACGGGCAGCAACAGGATATAGGCGGTGGTCTTGGTGTGTACGGCAAAAGCGATCGCTGCCCCAAAGGACACCGCATCCTGCCAGGAAGTGGTTGCTTTGAAACGCAGGAAGAAAACCAGCGCTGTCAGAATCCACAAGCCCAGGTAAAGTTCATTTTTGGTTGTGCTGGCATAAAGCACCCCGGTGGGCAGCAGCAGAGCCAGCAAACCTGCCAGCAACTGCCCGGTGGCTTGCGCCTTCAACAAGCGCGCCAATTCCGAAACCGCGGTCGCAGCCACCAGCCACACAAACACGCCGGTCAGATTCAGGAAAGTATCACCCCCGCTTAATGCCCTGACATGTAACAAAACATATTCAAAGCCCGGCGAGAAGAACAACTGGCGGTTCACATGGGTGGCGTAGAATTCCACTGACCGATTCTGCAGCCAGTGTTCGATCCTGGGCAGGTGATAGACCATTGAATCCCAGTTATTGGGCGGCGTTTGAGCGGCAACATAAACATTCACCACAACAATCACCAGCACGCCCGCGATCATTAACCATTGCAACCAGTGGAGAGAGAAGGTTTTTTCGCCTGACAATGGCAAAGGCAATCTTTTCCTGTTGATTAACACGATTACGGTCACGGCCATCGACACCAATGACCAGAATACAACAATGCCCGCGGGCGTGACGGCACCGATCAGTGACAGCAATTCGGTGCTGACATAGATCAATCCTGCCATGGTCAGGCAGGTACGCAGCAGCGCCTCTCGTAATGCTTGCCTGAACGAGAGAAAAACGAAAAAGATACCAGTGAATGCAAAGATCAACAATAAAATCGTCACGTGATAAACCTGTCTTGCCTGCTCACATCCAACAATGGTAGCCCAGATTGACCAAACTGAGAAGAGGTGCAGATAGTCCTCAACCGCTGATACAAAAAACCGCTGATACTTTGCAATATCAGCGGTTTTGGATTATCGGATAATTAACTACAGTCCATTCACTTCCAACAAGACGAACAGCGCAATGATCAGGGCGCTAAGTGGAACGATCACCACCCATTCATTCACCTTCAGTAACTGCGGCAAGGTCAGTTGGCCGTAATCACCCCATTGCAGGATGCCATTGCGCACCTTCGGGAAAATCGCTGCAAACAAACCGGAACCGATCACGATGCCGATTAAACCACCAACGGTGGCATCCAGGTAGCCGTTGCCGACCGCGCCAGCGATGGTGCCGGGGCAGAACCCCAACAGGGCGAAACCCAACCCGAATAACAGCCCACCGATAACGTTTTTCCCCAAGGAGCCAAATTTGATGTCAAATTCGATCAAGCCCAGCTTCCTCATGATGAAAACACCCGGCATGCCCACCACGACGGCGGACATCATGATCTTCAGCACCGTGAAATCTCGCAGCAGCAGTTGCCCGAGGATCACATCATACTTGGTCACGCCGCCTTTTTGCAGCAAGAAACCAAAAATGATGCCGAACAACAGACCTAACCACAGAGGTCGGTAATCGATCTTTGATTTTGTTTCTTTTTGTACCGTCATCTTTCACCTCCTAAAATAACCCGCCGAACAGGAAAAACGCCATAGCAATGCCACCCACGAAGAAGAAAATGGCGGAGAGCCAGCTGCCCACACTCAATTGCATGGTACCGCTGATACCATGACCACTGGTGCAGCCATCTGCCCAGCGCGCCCCAAAGCCCAGCAGGATGCCGCCAAGAACAGCCGCCCCCAGACGGAGCAAAATGTTCGTACCAAAGGTGGCTGCCCAGATATCAGGCACCCACTCCCAGCTGAAATCATTCGACAGGCTGGCAGAGACAAATGACCCGATGATGATGCCGATTACCAGCATGAACTGCCAATCCACTTTGGGCTGCACTTTCTGGTAATAAGGTTTCTCATCCACCTGCTTGCCCTTGAATAATTTCTCGAGCATCCCGGCTGTCCGCGCAAAGGTCGTGGAACAGCCCAGGGTTTTCTTCGAGATCAACATAGTTAACCAGCTTAAAATGCCGATGCCTGCCCCCACCACATAAGGCGACCAGCGCACTTCTGTTAACCAATTCATAAACATACCTCCAGTTATGGTTTGTAAATTTACACAAGGCAGGTCACGGAATAACGCATCCTGCCTTCTTTTTTTTTACAGTATAGAGCGTAAGTATTAACAAAACATCAGTATCAGGAAAATCTCATAAACAAAAACCTACAAACCTCGCAAAAACTGGAAGATCTTATCGCTGGAACCAGGCAATCCTTCATGTCCGAAATCGGGGTAAAAAACCATCTCTTTTTCGCTGGTGATCTTGTTATAAGCGGCAAATTGTGAGGATGGCGGGCAGATGGTGTCCATCAAGCCGATGAACCACAACACTTTCGCTTCGATACGCGGCGCCAGGTGCTGAATGTCGATGTAGCCCAGTTTCTCGAATATCTGGTCTTCACGCTCATGGTTGGGATCATAGAACCGGAAGAAGGTTTTCAGCTCTGCATAGGCATCTTTGGCCTGGTCCATTTCCCACACACGTTTGTAATCGCTCAAAAACGGGAAAACCGGTGCCGCCAGTTTAATACGCGGCTCCAGCGACATACATGCCACCGTCAACGCACCGCCCTGCGAACCGCCGGTCGCGCCAACCCGCGCTGCATCCACCTCCGGCATCGCCATAACAACCTTCGCCAGCTGGGCAGTATCCAGAAAGATCTGGCGGAAAAGCAGGTTTTCAGGCCTGCCAGCCAGCGCGTCATCCAGACCACGGATGATATGGCCGCTGTGCGTGTTGCCGGTCACATTACCCGCATCCTGTGATTCCCCGCCCTGTCCGCGGCAGTCCAGTGCCGCCACGCTGAAACCCTGTGAAACCAGGGACAATTTGTCTTGCCAATCACCGCTGTTTCCGCTGTAGCCATGGAACATCAACACAGCCGGGTGCGGCTCGTTTACCCCGGTTGGGCGCAGATATTTGGCATGCACCCGCGCCCCCCCAACACCCGTGAAATACAGGTCGAAACAATCGGCGCCATCCGCCTGGAAGGCTGCCGGCACCAATTCCACTTCATCATCCAAAGCGCGCATTTCAGCCAGCGCGCCGTCCCAGAAGGCGTCAAAATCTGCCGGTTTGGGGTTGATCCCCTGGTACGTCTTAAGTTTCTCAAGCGAAAAATCAAAGGTTAATGGCATCTTACACTCCTTAAATAATCTCCATTTACAGTATGGATTTGATTGTACTCCAAACCAAAATGTCACCGAGCTTTTTTTTTACTGTCCGTTAGTCATACATCCTTTACCCAATCTTTACCCACCAGACTTGTTGACAGCATGCCGAATCGGTATAATAGCGACATTATGAAAAATGCACCTGGGCGGTTGCAAAAATCGCAATATTATCAACCAACAAAACTTTACCCTTCATATCAGAAAATAAAACCTTTTTTGCCATTTCTGCTTGCATTGGTTATTAATATCTTTCTTGCGGGATGCCGGGAATCAGAATCCACCATGCCTGTCACGCCCACCGCCATGCCAAATAACAGCCAGAACCTGTCAGTGGAACCCGAAAACACACCAATGTCAGAACCCATCCCTACATCCACCAGTGTCCCAATTGATCCCACGGCCACACCGATGGCGACAGAACAGCCGAATTACGGCATTTTCTGGTCAACAGGTTTTGAAAGCGGCAACCTCAACGATTACTTTGAAACCCATGGTGAGTTCATCCGTCAAAGTACCCTTGCCTCTTATGCCGTCGTGAATGATCCGGTTTTTAATGGCAGACACGCAGCCGCACTCACCATTGACACGCAATCCCTCGCCAGCGGCAGAGCCGCGGCAGCCTACCTTTTTTATTACAACAATCCCGGTGCTGGCTGGTATTCAGCCTGGATCTTCATCCCCGAAGACACCCAGCCCCTGTCATGGTGGAATATCTGGCAATGGAAATCCACCTACAACGCCAATTCAGACCAGAGTGTGCCCATGTGGGTCCTTGATCTGACTTCCATCCCCAACCGGGATGACCTGCAAATGAAACTGGTTTACCGGCCGGACAGCAATGCCTTAAAACGCGCTTACGCCAGTCCCTCCGCCACCATCAACAAAGGCGAATGGGTGCATATTTCCACCTATTACCAGAAATCAATGGACTCGGATGGCGTTGTGGCAGTGTGGCTCAATGGTGAGGAAGTCTATCGGGTGGAAAATGTGCAAACCACTGAAACCGACAACACCCTCTACTGGTCGATCAATCATTATTCCGAGACGATCCTGCCCCACCCAAGCAGCATCTACATTGACGATGTCATCATCAGCAGCGAACGTATCGAACCGTCCTACCGCCTGCCGTAATGACATGCTGAGATGAAAAAAGGGCTGGCGTGTGTGCCAACCCTTTGTAAAAACCCATTTGCTGCTTAGATAAACAGGGTCGCGTTAGAATCATCGGAAGAAGCCACAAAGCTGGCAACACCGACAATTTCCACGCCATCCAGCAGTTCTTCTTTCTTGATCCCCATCAAATCCATCGACATCTGGCAGGCTTGCAGCCGCACCCCGTTGGCTTGTGCCATGCGGAGCATTTCAGGCAGCGCGTCAACATTTTTCTTCTTCATGATGCCCTTGATCATGGCAGTGCCTGCGCCCATCATGTGCATCTGCGAGAGAGTCAATTTCTTCGCCCCGCGCGGCATCATCCAGCCGAACATGTGTTCGATCAAATTCTTTTTCACCCGCACGGACTCTGATTTTCGCAGCACGTTCAATCCCCAGAACGTGAAGAACATGGTCACCGGGTGTCCCATCGAAGCAGAACCATTGGCAATAATGAATGCCGCCAGCACCTTGTCAAGATCACCAGAGAACACCACCATGGTCTTGCCGTCGCTGGGTGCGGCGCTCAATGAACGCTCTGGCTTGGGCTGCCCCTTCTGGATCTGGGCAACAATCTTGTTGCCTTGTTGTTCGATTGAGAGCAGTTTGTTGCCGGTTTTTTCCACCCAGGCGCGCGCGTCATTCAGGAAACCGAAATCCGTGGCAGAAATATGGATGATATCGCCTGGATTGGCTTCCTTCATGGTGTTATACAGTTTCATGATGGGTCCCGGGCACTGCAACCCGCAAGCATCCACCACTATTTCCTGTCTGTCTTCTGTCTTCATCATAGGAGGCACCTCTCTGATCTCTTCAGCCTTGTTGATTTCGGTATGTTCAAACACATCAAAATTGGATTGGGGTTCGGTCGCGTGTGAATAGGTCTTAAAACCGCCAGTCAGGTTGCATACCTTGAAGCCCTGCTGGCGCAATATTTGTTCAGCAAAGTAACCGCGCTTGCCCACCTGGCAGAAAATCACAATGGTCTTGTCCTTTGGCAGCTCATGTATCCGTTCACGCAACTCTGTCCAGGGAATGTGCACCGAACCTTCGATGGTGCCCAATTCCACCTCAATTTCATCACGCACATCCAGCAACAGCGTGGTTTGCGGATCAAAAGACTGCATGTCATCCCACTCCACGAGGGTTGTTTCACCACGCAGTGCATTGGCTGCAGTGAAACCAATAATGTTGATCGGATCACGTGAAGAACCATACGGTGGGGCATAAGCCAGCTCCAGTTCCTCCAGGTCATAGACGGTCATCCCGCCATGAATGGCGGTGGCGATCACATCAATGCGTTTGTCGACACCTTCCAACCCAACCGCCTGCGCTCCCAATATCTTGCCGTCAAGCCCGAAATGCAATTTAATCGTCATGGGTGTGGCGCCCGGATAATACCCGGCATGATTGGACACATGCACCACAGCGCTTTTATAGTCAATACCTGCCTGCTTCAAGGCATGCGCATTCAATCCAGTGGATGCTACGGTAATGTCAAAAACCTTCACCACCGAGGTGCCGATCACCCCTCGGAATTCTGTGTTTTTGCCGACGATATGGTCAGCGACCACCCGCCCCTGTTTGCTGGCGGGTCCAGCCAACGCTAACCCGCCACGCTGTTGGCTGATGCGGTTTAAAACCTCCGCCGCATCGCCAATGGCGTAGATATCAGGATCGTTGGTCTGCATGTACTGGTTGGTTTTGATCGTGCCGCGCACGCCCAATTCTAATCCCGCCTCTTTGGCAAGGGCATTTTCGGGTCGGACGCCCACCGCCATAATGACCATATCCACCTGCACTTCTCTGCCGCTTTGCAATGTCACCACCATGCCTTGCTCATCTTCATGAATAGTAGATAACCCGTCCCCCAACGCCAGGCAGATATGTTTGAAATCAAGGTGATTGTGCACCATGGCAGCCATATCGGGATCAATCGGGGTCATCACCTGGCTCATCATTTCCACGATAGTGACCACCATCCCCAAATGGTGCAGATTTTCCGCCAGTTCAATGCCGATAAACCCCCCGCCGATCACCGCAGCACGGCGAGGGCGATGTTCCTGGAGATATTGTTTGATGCGGTCCATGTCAGGCACGTTGCGCAGACTGAACACACCCGGCAGGTCAATCCCCGGCAGCGGCGGCATGATCGGCGAAGCACCCGGCGACAACACCAGTTTGTCATAAGATTCGCTGTAAAGCCTGTCCTGCTGCCAATCTTTCACCGTCACCGTTTTCTGATCCCGATTGATGGCAACCACCTCATGTTGAACACGTGCCTCAACCAGAAACATATCGTGAAATTCTTCAGGTTTCAGCAGCAGCAGGCTGTCACGTTCCGCAATAACCCCGCCGATATGGTAAGGTAACCCGCAGTTGGCAAAAGAGATGTACTCACCTCGTTCCAGCAAAAGAATCTCTGCCTTTTCATCCATGCGCCGCAGCCGAGCTGCAGCACTGGCGCCACCCGCCACACCACCAACAATTACAACCTTCATTACGTTCTCCTGATTATGAATTTTCTTGTGTCACCATGCGCCGCATATCGTCCAAAATGGAAAGAATGTGTACATTGGTCAAACGGTATTTGATGGAGGTACCCTGGCGTTCAGTTTCCACCAGCCCACGCTCCCGCAGGACCGCCAGATGGCGCGAAGCTGTTGACTGTGGTATCTCGAGCAGTTCACTGATCTCGTTCACATACCTGCCCTCTTCCCCGATCACGAACAGCATCAAAATACGCACCGGCTCGCGCAGGGCGTAACAGATCTGTCCGTGCATGCGCTCGATGTCCTCGCGCAGTTGCGCTAAATTATGGCTGGGTTCTGGTTTTATGCTCTCCATCGTGTTTTATCCTTATATTCGGATACACGGATATATTACACCATCAACCAGTACATGGCAAGAGTTCGTGAAGTTTTTCACCAATTTTTAAGAAAACTTCAAAGACAGATCGTCAAGCCGCGTGCTTCACATTCTCCCAACAACACTTCACTGACCCACAGCCTTTCCAACGCCAGCGTTGACCGCACCAACACCACCCGCGCACTTTCCGCAGGCTGGCCCGCCATCGCGGGAACAATGAAAGGCAACCCACCGACACACAGAATTGTATCAACACCTCAGTCAACGTAATCCCGCCGATGGTTATCTGTATCCTTCATCTCACCGATTGTGTGAATTACGTTCGGCGCTGACCCGTGGACGAAAATAGGCGGTTTCCTCGCGGATAAATTGCGTACCGGTTTGTCTGTTCATGGTTTCGAAAGCCCCAGCCACCATTCGGTTTAATTTTGCAGGCGCACATTGCACCCGCCCATTAAGGATCAAGTCCACGCTCTGTCCCAAATGCTCAGGCAAAGAAGCCAGTAAACCATCACCATCCATGGCAACCAGGCTGCCTTTGAAGTGGATAGTCCCATCGGTCAGATAGACCTTCACGTGACCGACAGGCACATTTTCAACCCGAAGAGTTTCGGCAAAGGCTTGCAGGAATGTTCTGATTGCCAGCGGATTTTGCTTGCCACTCAACCGGACAGATTCATCCAGCCAGGCCAACTGCTGGCTGCCGCGATCGTAAACATCATAATCCACAGCGAATTCTACCGCATTCTCAGTTATCTCAGATTCTTCGATGGCACCCAGCCACCCTTCCATCCCTGTTTCTTGGCTGGCAGACATCAACAGGCATGATTTGCGCGGATAACGTTCACGAAAAGCCATCTCGACCTTTCCAGCATCTTCTTGCGAAAGCAAATCACACTTGTTCAGCACCACCAGTGGGGCTTCTTCAATCTGCTGCTCAAAGATATAAACCACCTCATCGGAAAATGGTAGATCCTCTCCTCGCAGCCACATTCTTAACAGCCGAATATCACAAAAAGCGGAGAAGCTCGTGTCACCCTGTAGCGACCGCTGGAAATCCAATAGCGGCTTCATAACCGTTTCTGCCAGATCAACGCAAGAACCCACCGATTCTGCAAAAATCACATCCGGGTTGTTCTCTGCGATCAATCCCTGCAGCCGTTCCTCCAATTGGTCATAATTACAGCGGAAGCAGCCACCCGCCACTTCCGCCGTTGGAATGGAGGCAGTTCGAAAGAAGGCAGTATCCACCAGGTGCTTGCCCTTGTCGTTGGTCACCACAGCCACCGTTTTGCCCTGCGACATCAATTGCCGCGCGGCACAGATAATGGCCGTCGTCTTCCCGCTCCCCAAAAAACCCCCAACCAGATGCATGTCCATCGAAACTCCTTGCCGCTAAGTAAAGCTATTATATCAATTCCACTGGCATCTGTCGAAATTGTAGCAGACTCATTGTGTATTCCTGATCATTATGTCGCTATAATCAAACCAGATTGTTCACCAAAAGGACCTGCCATGTCACAAATAAAGGTAACTACCTGGAATATTGAACATCTCGTGCGCTTGATGCAACCAGCGCTGACTGTGAACCAATCCAATCGACGCAACGCCATCATCCAGGAAATCGAGGACATTAATCCCGATGTCCTGTGCCTGGTAGAAGGTCCGCGCGGCGAAGAAGCCATTGATACCTTCGCAGCCGAATTCCTCAACAACCAATGGCTGCCGGTCAAAGCCGCCGATGGTAAATATGCCACCAATGGCACCCAATGGATTTGGTTTTTGGTGAAAAACCACCTTCACCCGATGGCATCCTTGCTGCCGGTCGATACCTGGGATGCCTTCACCGCCAAAACCTGGGATGTGAATTACTGGGGCAGCTTTGAAACCGAGCGCCATTCCCATTACCGCCATCCGCAGGTCTTGATCCTCGATTGGCATGGGTTTCGCGTGGAATTCATCGGCCTGCACTTGAAATCCAAATTTGTCAACCAGGGCGCATCCATGTGGAAAGCCGGCGGTGAAAAACGCGAAGAATTTATCCGCGGCGCACTCAAAGCGCGCATAAAAATGACCACAGAAGCTGCCAATGTACGCGATTATATCGCCGAGAAATTCACCCAGGTGGAAAAGCCCGCCATCTTCCTGCTGGGCGATCTGAATGACGGCCCCGGGAAAGAATACTTCGAGCAAAAATATCTGTTTTTTGACCTGATGTCAAACATTCAAGGGGATGTTTTCGAGGCGCGCCAATACCTGAACCACGCCCTGTTTGATTTTCCTGAACACCTGCGCTGGACGGTGCAATTCAAAGATTTTGTGGCTGATGATGAAGCAGAAGCCAACCAGGTACGGGACATCTTGCTCGATCATATCCTCTTCACCCAGGCACTTTGTGACGACAGCCTGCCCTGGCGCATAGACCCCAATGCTGGCATGGTGGAACATGAGATCCACGGACTGATCAACGCTCCGTTGAAAAAAAGCGAGCAAACCAGCGATCACAAACCTGTCTCTGTGTTAGTGACAGTGAGAGAATAGACCAGCTTACGGTCTTTTAATATGTCTGGAAACGGCAGGGTTAATGATTAACATCAACCCCGCATCAGATATTACCCTTTGCGGCTGCCGAGAAAAAAGGACGGATACGGCTTACGCAGTTCTGACACCTCGTCGAGCGGCTGCATCCGGTCTGCACGGACAGAAATCATCCTACAGACTTGTTAGCCCTTTTACCTTGGTTTTCATTTGGCATTTCTCCTGTTCTTCATTAAAATCTACCTTATTGTTAATAATCTGTAAAAGGTATCTTCACGGCGATGGAACAGTCTCCCAAAGTACACGAAAAGAAACAACCCTTCAAACGCTGGAATCCTCGTTTGCTCTTGAGCCGCTATTTGCGGTTGAACCTGTCCAAACGCGATGACCGCAACGCCTACTATCTGGTAGCTGAAGTCTTCTGGGCCAGTTTTCTGAATGCTGCTGCCACCTTCAATGTCGCTTATGCCATCCGCTTAGGTGCCAGCGACCGGATGATTGGCTTTCTTTCATCGATCCCGGCACTGTTCGCCATCTTTCTCTCCATTCCGGTAGCGCAGTTCCTGCAGCAAGCCAAACATAAGAAACCCCTGTTATTGTCCAGTTTGGCTGTCTTTCGCGCCGGCTTCATCGCCATCGCGCTGGTGCCATGGCTGAACTTTTTGAACATTCCCAGCGGCGCAGTGGTAGTGGTGGTGTTGATCCTGTTTTCAATCATGCAACGCCCGTTTATCGTTGGCTTTGCCCCCATGATGTCTGCTGTTCTGCCACCTGAAAAACAAGCCCCGGTCATCTCAGCGCGCATGCAACTCATGCATGCGGTACAGTCTGGTTCGGTCTTTTTGCTGGGCTTCTGGTTGGATGCTGTCGTCTTCCCGCTCAACTACACAATCATGTATACTGTCACCGTTCTTCTGTCGATAGTGTCCATTGTGTTAATCAAGAAGATCGAATATGACGACAAACCAAAAATCAACGTCGTCAAAACCAAAAACATCAAAACTACCCTGCATTCTTTCATCACCGTGGCAAAGAACAATCCCAGGTTTATGCGTTTTACCACAAACGTGTTTCTGATGGACTTCGGCATGTGGGCAAGTATCCCCTTGTTCAGCCTCTATTATCTCAATGTGTTAAATGCCACCGATGGTTGGATCGGAACCTTCAGCAGTATCAACAATGTCAGCAACATTGTCGGCTATGGTTTATGGCGTCCATTCGTCAACCGCATCGGACCCGAGCGGTTAATACGTTATGTCGCCTTATTGCGCCCCTTATGGCCTCTAACCGTGGCGTTAGCGCCGAACCTCACCTTTCTTTTATTTGCCGGGGCTGCCTGGGGGATCATCGTGCCAGGTCTTGGCCTGTGCAGCCAGAGCCTTTTCTTACGCATGCTGCCTGAGGACGCCCGCGAAGAGGGACAGGCACTCCATTCAACCATACAAAACACCAGCATGTTCATCAGCCCTCTGATCGGCATCGCCATCGCAGAAGCCATCGGCATCCCTAACGCTTTGTTCATCTTTGCCGGTGTCAGGTTGTTGGGCAGCCTCATGTGGACCTTCAACCCCATCGACCGCGAAGAACCAGAAAGCGCTCCCGCTGCCTAATAAAGGCTTTTGATAGGGCCTAACGGTTTATGGATTGACAGGATCACAAACGAACACGGTAAAGTTGCCGTATTCGTGCACCTGTTCAACCGCTGCGGGGGGGCAGATCGTCGTGTCAAATCGCGTTCCGGTGAACAAATTCTGATACGCTGAATCCTCACGCCTGTCCATTACCAGGTATATGTCCTGCCAGCGATCACGCTCGCGCAAACCAAGCACCGTACCCATAGGCATACCGTAATAATCAAAGTAATACCAGTAGGCGGTACTGAAATCGACCGAAGCCAGCACAACATCCTCTTCAGTGATTCTTTCACGCAGCCAGAGCGTGATTGTTTCGACATCACCCATCTCTCCCTGATGGTATTCGCTGTTTTGCCGCAAATGCACCACACCAAACCCTATCAGCCCCACCAAAAGAACGGACATTAAAACCTCAGTAGTTTTTCTGGCCGTTGGTGATGAAGCCAATGCTTTCAAAAAGCTGACCAGACCCGCAGCACTCCAGATCAACAACATGGGGAGCAGATAGGTCCAGGTGCGCGACCAGGGATTGGGTCGCTGAACCGCAAAGATCACAGCCAACACCAGCAACGTCACCAACGGTAGTGAAACCCGGCAATCTTTAACCGCCCGCCGTAGCAGCAGATACAGTATCAAACCAGCGATGATGACAACCACCATCGCCTGCGGTACTTCCCAGCTCCAGTCCCGCAGGGTTTCTGCCAGCCGGATCGGCAGTGTCTGGCGGAAATCAAGGAATGACAGACGCGCAACGAAAGGATTGTTAAAAAAAGAATCCCACCCGCTACCAAATAGAAAAACTGGCAGGTATAGCAGGAAGGTCAACACCCCTGTAAGAATCCCATATCCCAATAAGTATTTGCCAAACACCGCTTGATTCTGGTAATCGTCACCAATGTCGCCCAAAGCACCGCTGAAAAGCAGCCACACCCACAGGATCGCAAACGGATACAGCGCCACCGGCAATGTGTAGAAATTCAACACGCTGACCAGCACCAACAACAGCCAGGCAAAGCGGTTGCAGGTTCGCCGCACGACCTCCGACAATGCCGCCATCCAGATTGTAAACAACGCCATCAGCATGTAGCCACGCCCGTTCACCGATTGCAGTTTTAACCAGGGCAGTACCGCCACCAGGGCGCAAGCCAGCAGTGCCTGCCAGCGGCCATATTCCCGTCTTGTGTAAAGATATACACTCACCGTCAGCAGCACACCAGCCACAAAGGCTGGCAGACGTACGATAATTGGACCAGCATTGCCAAGCCAGCGGTACAAAACATGAATCTGGATCGTGTTGAAGATATGATTGTTGGGCAGATGGTAATCCGTCATGGAAGCGCGCAACCCGCGCTGTGCAAATGCAATAAAAGTGTAACTTTCATCATGCAGCATTGGCCGGTCAATCCACACCCACCGTCCCGCAAAAGCCAGCGCTGCCAGGCCGATCAACAGCAGCCACTCCCACCAGGCAATTTCTTTGAGCCTCAGCTCCTTGCTGAACACCCGCGCATCTTCCCAGGTTGCTTTTGCGTACACCGGCAGCCACAACAAGAAAGCCTGTAAGGTGTGCTTAAAGCGCTCACGCATGGTCACGCTCAGTCCGCCCAACACAAACAAAATGCTGCCGGTCAGTGACAAAGGAATGCGCAAACGATTGTGCAAGCCAATGGTGAAGGATTCCAGCGAGCCATCACTGGCAAACTGGTCAAGGAAGGTCCGCAAACCCTCATATTGTCCGATGCCCAATAACAAAAGCAGGAATCCATTGAATAACAGCAATACAGTAATGAGCAGCGAGAGAACAGTGATTATTTTTTTCATCTGTCGCAACCAGTTTTCATAGGGTCTATTGTAACCGCATAATGAAAAGAATAATACCGTGCGTCATTTCGTGTAAAATAAAAGAGTATTGTTCCATACCCCAGAACCTACTGCAAGGAGATATCGTATGGATTACGAAAATACCTTCACCCCGGATGAAATGAAACTGGTTGCCTTTGCTCCGGCTGTGGCTGCCAATGGCATTGCCATGATAGACGGCATGATTTCAGAAGAAGAAACCCTCACCATCAGCGCCAATTTACTCAATACTACCGAGAAATACAAACACAATGATTTGATCATGCTGGCTATCCGTTCTTTTTCCAATCTTATGCTGGATGGCGACATGCCCGGCGAGATGCGCTATATCCGCACCCCTGAAGAATATATGCGCTGTTTTCGTAAGGTCGGCAAGATCATCGACAAAAAAGTGCCTGATGAGCAAGGCAGCGAATACAAGCAATTCCTGCTGGATCTCATGCACAACGTAGCGGCTGCCTCTTCCAACAAACGGCACTCGTTCTTTGGCAATAGCAACAATGTCTCTGCGGAGGAAAAAGATTTCATCGACCACATCGCCCAGATCATGAACGCCAGATAGTTGACAGCCTTCTGACCAAAGGCTATAATCAGACAAAATTCAATATTGCCTGCCAGAAGTAGTATCTTCGGCTGTGCTGCAAGAGAAGGGAGCCATGCGCTGAAAGCTCCCCCAGCAAATGCGAAGAGAAGTCGTCTGGCAATGGCTGCCGAAGAAATCAAACGAGAGTAGACCGGCACGGGTAAGCCCGTTACAGCAACATCGGATGTATGTCCGATACAAAGTGTACGCAAACGAAGCAAAACTTCAAATGCGTAAATTGAGGTGGTACCGCGGAATGTCCCCTTTCGTCCTCAGGCGAATCGGGGATTTTTTTTATGGGACTATCTCTTTTTTATTGGAGGAACGATGGCAAAAATTGAACTGCCCAAAACCTATGACTTTGCCGCCACCGAGCAGCGTTTATACCAGTGGTGGGAACAACAGGGTTACTTTAAGCCCACCAATGACCCCAACCAGCCGGGGCATGACCCTGACGTCAAACCCTTCGTTATCTCTATCCCCCCGCCCAACGTAACCGGCAAGCTGCACCTGGGCCATGCCATGTTCTTAAGCATGGAAGACCTCATGATCCGCTACCACCGCATGAAAGGCGAGCCTACCCTGTGGGTGCCCGGCAGCGATCACGCCGGCATCGCCACCCAGATGCGCGTGGAAGAAATGCTGCGCGAGCAAGGCACCAGCCGCGAGGAAGTCGGCCGCGAACGCTTCGAAGAAATCACCTGGGATTGGAAACATGAGTATGGCTCACATATCACCACCCAGGTACGCCGTATGGGTTCTTCCTGTGATTGGACCCGCGAACGCTTTACGCTGGATGAGGGCTTATCTCGTGCGGTGCGCGAGGCATTCGTCACACTCTATGAACAGGGTCTCATCTACCGCGGACCGCGCCTGATTAACTGGTCGCCGGGATTGCAAACTGCCGTCTCTGACCTGGAAGTGGAATATGCCGAAGAACCTGGTTTCTTCTACCACTTCAAATACATGCTGGCGGACGCTTCCGGTGATTTTCTGCCGGTTGCCACCACCCGCCCGGAGACCATCCTCGGCGATACCGCCGTGGCAGTGCACCCCGAAGATGACCG
The DNA here is from genome assembly GCA_964391725.1 of uncultured Anaerolineaceae bacterium. Classification (GTDB taxonomy): domain Bacteria; phylum Chloroflexota; class Anaerolineae; order Anaerolineales; family Anaerolineaceae; genus SpSt-1165. The sequence continues at coordinate 17,749 of CAYMNB010000004.1, forward strand.
CTATCAGTCCTACATTGGGAAAACCGCCCTGGTGCCCATTCTGAACCGCGAAATTCCCATCATCGCCGATGACTACGTTGACCGCGAATTCGGCACCGGTGCCTTGAAAGTGACACCCGCCCACGACCCCAACGACTACGAGATCGGCTTGCGCCACAACCTGCCCATGATCAATATTATGACCAAACAGGCGCAGATCAATGAAAATGGCGGCCCTTACGAGGGCATGGATCGCTTCGTCTGCCGTAAAAAGATGTGGGAAGATATGCGTGCCGCTGGTTTGGTGATCAAAGAAGAACCGCACACCCATCAGGTGCCGCGTTCTCAGCGCGGCGGAGAGATCATTGAACCGCTCATCTCGACCCAGTGGTTCCTCAATGTGGACGCGATGGCAGCAAAAGCCGCTGCCTCCGTGCTTGAAGGACGCACGGTCATCATCCCTGAACGCTTTGAAAAAGTGTATCTGCACTGGATGGAGAACATCCATGATTGGTGCATCAGCCGCCAGTTGTGGTGGGGACACCGCATCCCGGTGTGGTATTGCGATGATTGCGGCAAACAGACCAGCACGCGTGAAGACCCTGAATGCTGTGCGCATTGCGGCAGTTTGAACCTGCAGCAGGACCCTGATGTGCTCGATACCTGGTTCTCGTCCGCGCTGTGGCCTTTTTCGACCCTCGGCTGGCCTGACCAAACCCCTGATCTGGCTTATTTCTATCCCACCTCCATCCTCGAAACCGGCTACGATATCCTCTTTTTCTGGGTGGCTAAGATGATGATGATGGGTGTCTGGCTGACAGACAAAGAACCATTCCATACCGTGTACCTGCACGGCCTCATCCGCGATGAAGCCGGCCAGAAAATGAGCAAATCAAAGAACAATGTTGTCGATCCCTTGATCACCATGGATGAATTTGGCACAGATGCCCTGCGTTTCACCTTGCTGGTGGGTTCCAGCCCCGGCAATGACATGAACCTCAGCCTGAAAAAGGTCGAGGGCAACCGCAACTTTGCCAACAAGGTCTGGAACATGACTCGCTTCATCATCGGCGCGGTAGAAAAAGCCCCCACCCAGGCAGAAGCCGCACCGCTATATACGCTGGCAGATTCATGGATCTGGGCACGCATGAACGAACTCATCCGCAATGTGGATCGGCTGTTCGAAAACCATCTCTACGGTGAAGCCGGACGACAGATCTACGATTTCCTGTGGAGCGCATTCGCTGACTGGTATCTGGAAATCGCCAAGTTGCAGATAGAAGCAGGCGGTGACCGTGCCTTCTACACCGCTTATACCCTGGTGCAGGTACTGGATACCTGCCTGCGCTTGCTGCATCCTTTCACCCCCTTCTTTACCGAAGAAGCATGGCAATACTTGAAACAGGCCGCCCAAGAAAAAGCACCGGCCTTCAACCCCCGCCATGGTGCATGGGAAGAAGCGTTGATTATCGCCCGTTGGCCCGAAGCCCAGCCAGAAGAAGGCTGGGAAAACCAGAAGATCGCCGATTTCTCCCTGCTGCAAGAAGTGGTACGTGCTATCCGCAACCTGCGCGCCGAACAGAAGATCAACCCCGGCATCCTCACACCGGCAGTGATCGCGGCGGGAGAACGGCTGAAAATTCTACAAGAAAATCGTGACAGCCTGATTTCACTGGCGAAAATCGATCCAGACCATTGCGAAATCGTAGACGCGATCAGCGAACCGCCGACGGAAACTGCATCGACAGTGACCAGCGGTATTGCCGTCTACCTGCTGCTTGAAGGACTTATTGACAACACAGCAGAAATTGTCCGCCTGCAGCGCGAAGTACAGCAGGTCAATGAGCAGATCGAGCGTTTAGAAAAACTGCTGCGTTCGCCATTTGCAGAAAAAGCGCCCGCAGCCGTAGTTGAGAAAGAACGTGAAAAGCTGGCCACCTATCGGGAAAGCGCCCAACAGTTGCAGGATCAGTTGCAGAACCTGGCGTAAATTACCAGCAATTAAGCTTGATTGCGCCGTGCTCTCCCAGCAGAAAGAAATAAATGATAGGTAGTGGCGGTAAATTCACCGCCACTACCTGCTGATATTCAGCATGTCTATTCATAGATAACAGGTTCCGCCCCCAAAGACCGAGGTTGTCTTTGGATTCATTTGAGACAACTCCTATTAATTTGCTCCGTCTCAGGCGCGGCGACCGCCCTTCAAACTGTCCTGTAACTCTGATAACTGCTCCCAATCACCCTGGGCAGCCAATTTTGCCTGATCAGCCCAGGTGGACGGATTGGCGATTCGTATACCGGCTTCATCCAACACCGCCTGTAATTGCTCAGGAGTCTGCTGCGCCAGCTGTGCGAACGTATGAATGCCATTTTCTCCCAACAGCATGGAAATTTTTGGCCCAATACCTTCGATTTTCTTCAGATCATCTGGTTCGGTTGTTTCAGCTATCTTGTCTTCGATCGTTTCGACGATTTCCTCAACCTCTTCCTCAATGACCTGCACGATAGGTTCCGGTTCCACCACGGGTGATTCATCAGACTCAACTTGCTCATCATCCACGATCACGGCATTGCCCGATAACAATATCCACAGAATAATTAAAACAACCACCAACAAAATCACAAACAAGACCCAGGTTGGCATGGCATCCTCCTCACAGAAACCTTTGTTTAACTATACTGGATTATTGAAGTGCTGACAATAACTTCCTTGTTTAGCCTTGCAGCATTGCCCCACTGAGCAGGCGTTCTTCAAACAAAACACTTTCGCCATCCACGACATAGGTGTAAACCGCCGCCGCGAAAATCCCGCTCAGCGTGCTGTTTAGCAAGCCCATGAACATGACAAACAACACCAGCACGATACCAAACAGCACCGCAGGCACCCAGCTTTCTAACCAGAGGCTTAAGCCAACCCCGGCACCCACCAGCAGCAAACCGCCGACCACACCGACCAGGCCAAATACCAGACCGATCGTGATCGTGCCAGAGATCTGCTCACCCCACGAACGCTTCAGCAGCGTCCAGGAGCGTTTGACGGCTTCGATCGGACCCAGCCCCTCGGCTGCCAGCACCGGCACCACCAGGAAGGTCAGGATGTTCCAGGCTGCGCCCAACAAGGAACTGATCATGTGGCCGATGCCACGCCCATTTTTCTTCGACTTGTCTGAGATCACATTCAACAACAAACCAACGGTAGCAGACACCAACGCCCAGCCCACAATCGGCCACAGGCGTGACATGGCGACTTTGAAACCATCTCTGACAGTCGGATCTCCGCCGCGCAGACGAATCAAGGCTGCTCCAATCAGGGCTGTGTTAAAGAAATACACCACCGTATACTGAACGATGTAGAACAGAAACAAAACCACATACCCCAAAACAGGTGCGTCTGCCCCCAGTATGTTGTCAACCAGATTACTCAACAGACTTGGCACCAGAAACACGGCGCTAACCACCACCATTGCCAACGCCGAAATGATGGGGAAGATCATCAGTTCCTTATCTTGGCGCAACACATCCAGGCTGGCTTTCGCCAGTTCCCAACTTCGTCGGATACGTTCCATGAATTATTTCCTTTCAAGCGGCTAAACCGTCAACAGTTTGCCATCGCCCTTCAAAACTTCTGTCAGGCCAACACCCCAATATTTGACTTCGATCCCCATAGATTCCAACTGCTTACTCACCTTGTGGCGGTCAGCACATGCTTTGCAGGCAGACACTGTTACGCCCAATTCTGCCATTTCTTGGAGATGCTGTTGTACAACTGTATTTTCTGCTGCCAGCACCGCAGACGGCCCCCAAATCAACAGGGTAACCTCCTCGAACCAGCCGAATTTTTTGGCGTTGGCTGCATACATGAACACCATATCCAGCGTTGTAACCAGGTCATCCGTTGTCCATAACACTGTCAGTGTATTTTTTGAACCCATATTTTTCCTCCTATTTTTGCTACTGTCTATATTTTAATCCAGTTAAGAGTTTTCGTCACACCCAATAATTTTAATATTCTATTTATTATTATCACTATAATTTTAAATACAGGCAAGTGTGAATGCCAATAGTTCTGAAAGGATAACATAATGTTTCCCCACATAACACCGCCTGCTGGAATAACACCCTTCTCAACGGCGCGGCAGTCAACCACCCTCATGGCAGCCATGTTGGATGCACTAAGAAAAAACACGGTCCGCGGAATCAGCGTGAAGGTTGTCCGCAGAAAATAACTACCAAAGGAGAAAAACATGTTCCAATTACTTGTAACTTCACTGTATTCGGCTTACGTCACCAACCCCCACCAACAGAAGTCCAAAACCAACTGGACTCGTTCCGATGAGGAGATAGAGAAGCAACGAAAATAAACGAGACAACCTAATAAACCCATTTAATAATCGCACTGCTGCTGACAAATCAGCAGCAGTTGCCTTTAAAGTGTATAATCAGAAACGACAAACGCAACCATAGATAAACTCTACACAAAAGGTGGTGTTCATGAACCCAACGATCATTGAATTTACGATAGGAAATCTAAACCTTGCTTTGCGCTGGTACGGCGTCCTGGTGATGGCAGGCATCATTTTCAGCGCCTGGCTGACCACAGTCGAGATCAAACGCCGCAAAGAAGACCCCGAATGGGTGTGGGACATGTTGATCTGGCTGGTGATCGGCGGCATTATCGGCGCCCGCATCTGGTATGTCCTCAACGCCACGTTGGGCGGCAGCACCTATTACACAGACAACCTCGTCCGCATCCTCATGATCCCGGAAGGCGGTTTGCACTTCTACGGCGCTATGGTCGGTGGTGCCATTGCCCTGATTGTGTATTGCAAGATTCGCAAGTTAGATATTTGGGTGTTCATCGATTCGATTGCCCCATCTTTGCTCTTGGGGCAGGCGCTGGCACGTCCTGCCAATTTCATCAACCAGGAGCTATACGGTCCCCCTACCTCCATGCCCTGGGGTATCAAAATTGATGCTCCCTTCCGCATTGGTGAATGGCGCGACATCATCGCCTACCCGGTGGAAACCACCCGCTTCCATCCCACTTTTGCCTATGAGATGATCTGGAACATCATCACCGGTTGTTTGATGCTATGGCTGGGGCGCAAATATGCTGATAAGTTCAAGCCTGGCGCCATGTTCAGCCTGTGGCTGGTACTGGCAGGTGTTGGCAGGGTTATCATTGAAACCTGGCGGCCTGACCAACCCGTTATCTCCGGTACAGGACTGAGCTACACCCGCCTGGTCGCTATCCTGATGACGATTGCCGGCTTGCTAACGTTGGCTTATCTCTATCACTTCATCAAGCCATCCTTCTTGAAAGCCCCCCGTGAAAAATACTTTATTAGCGACGGGTATCCACTGCCGCAGAACACCAAAAAATCAACCGCCAAATCTTCCTCAAAAAAAGGCAGCAGTGGTAAAAATACCGGCAAAAAGAAAAAGAAATGATGCAAAAGACCCCTCGGCAAGAGGGGTCTTTCTTTACACAGGTTGTGCGGCGATCCACTGCAACACCGCGCGGGTGAGCAGCGTATCTTCTTTGGCGCGATGCGCATTGGGGATGGCAATGCCGCAATAGGCACCAGCCTGTTCCAACCGGAACCAGCGATAGGTGTTGGTGCGGCGGTTAATTTCTCCGCGGAACTGGGCAAACAATTTCATCACATCGAAAGCAGCCAAGCGCTCACGGCCGATGCCGTAGCGGTCATTGCTCTGGTCAATCAAGCGCAGATCAAATTCTGCATTGTACATGCACACCGTTTTTCCGCTTAGCATACCTCGTACGGCGTGCCAGACCTCGTCCCAGGTGGACACATCTGCCACCATTTCATTGGTAATGTGGTGAATGGCGATCGCCTCCTGCGGGATGATGTTCTGCGGACGGACCAATTGCTCGAACAAAACCTCGCCTGCGTTATCCACGATCGCCATTTCAATGATCTCTGCATCTGCCAGTAAGCCGGTGGTCTCAGTATCCAGATATACCGGATTGGTACTGAGCACCTGCCGCGCAGTGCGGACTGCAACACTGCGCGCAGAAGATGGTATCACCGATCCAGCCACGTTCAGTTTTGCAGCCAATAGCGGATACGGTCAATTTCGATACGGAAACCCGCTGTTTCAAAAGCGGCGATGAATACCCCGAAGTGGCCTGCTCCTTCAAACTGATCGTTGTTGACCTCTTTGACCAGCCTGCCATTAATATACAGGGCAATGCTGTCACCTTTCACCATCACACCCAGGCGGTTGGTCTGGTTGGCGCCACGGTTGAGTGCCTCTGTAAATTGCCAGGGAATGATATTGGTGTAACTGCCATCATAGCCCCGCAGACTATATTCACCATTGCAGCGTGCGGCGAGGAAATAGCCGCTGGAATAATCAGGGCCGCGGAATATGATGCCGTATTCGTCAACACCGCTGCATTGTTTCACATTGATGTCAACTTCGAGATAAAAGTCCTCAATGGTACGGTAGGTCATGCTCCACGTGTGCCAGCCAGGCACCGCCAGAGACGACGTCATCACCAGGGCATTGTTCTCCAAGGTAAACGTGGTGTGTTCATCACTGGCTGTGTAAAATCCTTCATCACTGCCCCCATCAAAAGTGCCGCGCCAGGTGGAATTTCCGAGCCAGCTTAATGGATCTTCATTTTCCGGGGTCGGGGTCACTGTGGCGGTAGGTTCCAGTGTGGGCGTTTCTGTGGGATTGGGCGTGGCACTGGGTTCCGGTGTAGGTGTGGCAGGCACCGGGGTCAGGGTAGCGATGTCATCATCCTCACCCTCAGAAATCTGGGGGAGTGTTGCGGTTTCAATCGGCTCTGCCACGGCTGCAGTTAATGTGAGTGCGACAGAAGTGGCAACCACCGCAGCACCTTCTGCATCCAAAGTTGGCTGTACACCAAACGGAACATTACAGGCTGTTAACACTACCAGCACGCCTGCCATCAACATCATCAATCTATTTTTCATCGTAGTCTTCCTTTCTACAATCGGTTTGGACCCTTACTGCCGGAATTCCTGCAGCGTGCTTAAATAATTATCCGGCAAACCGATATCATAGCGGGTGCCTTTTACCGTCACACCCAGAAATCCATCATATTGCCTCAGACGGTCCAATGCCGGGGTCAATTGATATTCACCCATATGACGAATATTGTTATTTATTTGTTCCTCAAGCAGCGTAAAAATCTGCGGAGAGAGGATATACTGGCCAAAAACGGTCAAATACTGCTCATCAGACAGGCCGCTGACGCGCAGGTTGCTGCGGGCATAATCGACTGTAGGCTTCTCCGTAAATTCGGTTACATTCAACAGATGGCCATCTTCTATCCAGTTGCCCGCCACCGTGCCGAAATGAGCGATCGAGTTTTCGGCAGAGTAGCGCAGCCCGACCATATTCTTACCGTGCAATTGATACATATCGATTAGTTGCTGCGCGCAAGATATCTCGATATCTGAGCGATAAATATGATCACCCAGCATCAGCAAGAATGGCTCATCACCCACCAGTTCCTTGGCACATAAGACCGCGTGGCCAAATCCGTGTTGGTTTCTCTGCACCACAAAGCGCACTCTTTTGCCGATCTCCAGGATTTCAGCCGCATATTGCTGGAATAAGCGCGGCAGCTTGTTAAAATTCTCGATGGTCAATTTTTCATGAAAGAAGGTATCGAAATTCTGTTTGGCGCTTTCCTGCACAATAATGATCACATCTTCGATGCCAGCCCGTATTGCTTCTTCAACGATTAGCAAAATGGCGGGTTTGGCAATCCCGTCACGGTCAATCACCGGGAAGAACTCTTTTTGGATCAGTTTGGTGGCAGGGAACAGGCTCCCGCCGAAGCCGGCGGCAGGGATCACGGCTTTGCGAACCCGCTGGCCTGGCTTGATCGTCAATTTCAGACAACTGACATCCAGGTCATTTTCCAGAATTTCGACCACCCTGTCCTGCGCCTCTGCCGAGATTGCCAAAAACTGAGCGGTGCCGTCCCCTTGCGAACCAATACCTTTACCTCCATACACATAAGGTTGCACGGCTTCATGCGACAAGACCTGATGCAGTTTCGGCGCAGTCAATTCTTCCGGGCAGGCAGGCCCTGCCAGCGCATCAAAATTTTTCTGTGCTTCCACCATTAAGGCACCCAACTGCGCAGATTGATTTTCGCGCATGGCTTCCATGGCACGAAAGGTGATGTCTTTGTTGATCGGTCCCAGCAGGCGCTGCACGCCTTTTTCCACGTCGTTTTCCGCCACCGGATAACAGCGATTGAGACGATTTAGAATCTCAAGCGTGTCTTTTTTGGCAAGCAGATCAACAATAACCAGGTGATGCTCCGCATTGACATTGAATTCTTCTGTGTCCAAACGATCACCGTCAAAGGTCATCATCACCGGACGGCTGCCAAATGCGCAGCCCTGGTCGAGGCGGCCGCAGCGGGAAGGGGTGGTGATTTCGCCCTGATAAGCCAGTTCCATCTCACCGCGCACGGTTAACTTGAGGTCATAGATGCGGTTAAAAGCGCGCGCCATCAACACACACACCGCCGCGCTGGAAGAAAGGCCTTTTTTCAAGGGCAAATCGGTTTTGTAATTATTGACCACCAGCCCGCGCACATGGTAATTGACCAGCGCCTGGTAAGCCACGCCAGCCATATAACTCCAAAAGCCGCCCGCCTGCGCTTCTTTCAGCAGAGTCTCCGGTTGCATTTCGATGGTGTGCGGCCCGACCTGGTTGCCGTCATTGTCGGTCGAGGTCAACACCAATGAGGTGGGATGGGCGCTGATTTCCGCATAGATGCCCTGGTTGGTGCCGCAGATGATGGCATACCCTTTTTCAATGTCAACATTGATGCGGCGATACCCGCCCGCCCAATCGGAGTGTTCCCCAAAAAGACAAATGCGGCCCGGCACGAAAAGTTTCATACGAACTCTGCCAACTTTCTCAATTCAAAAATATTCATTGCCTCTATTGTATTGGATATTATCCACTCCTGCCAGTACACCTTTGTAAATTACCACCACCCAGGCGCAATCCTGACTATAATAATATCATGCAGAAATTGACCACCGCCCCGATTTATGTCAATCCGGATGACACGCGCCTGAAGATCCAGCAAACCATTGTGCGCGCCAACACAGAGCGCATCCTGTTGATCATCCCTGCCCACACCGATATCAGCCTGAACATGGTCGATCTGCGCCTGTTACAGCGGCAGGTCCTCCAGCGCGGGAAACAGTTTGCCATCGCCACCCGCCATCCTTTCGCCACGGATGCTGCACGCGCCTTGCAGATTCCGCGATTCCGTACCGCCGCCACAGCCAGGCACAGCGACTGGCCCGCGACATACCCATTACCGCAGAAAGACGTTGACCAACTCAACCACCGATTAACCAACCGGCCGAAACGGTATCAACCTGCCTCCCGTCGTGCACAGTGGTGGCAGTGGCTTTCTTTAGCCCTGGTAATCATCGCTTTCGGTTTCGTTGTACTCTTCTTCACCGCGCGCACACAAATCACTATCCAGCATGGCATCGCCAAACAATCCCTCAGCCTGGTCACAAAGCCGTCATCCGCGGTCAGGAATGCCAACCTCAGCGGTGATATCCCCTTGCATGAACGCTATCTGATCCTGGAAACGGTGATCAGCGCCGAAACTACCGGTACGCTCAGTCTGCCGGACGAATACGCCAGCGGAATAATTAACACGGTTAATCTGACCAACCAGCCTGTCACACTGCCGGCCGGCGTCATCGTGCAAACCAACGACGCAACGCCCATCCAATTCATCACCACCGAGTCCGTTGAACTGCCTCCGCCCGTGGCTGGAGAAACAACAGAGGAGTTCACCATTGACATCCGTGCTGTGGAAGCAGGCCGCACTGGCAATGTTTCAGCCAACCGCATTGTAGCAGTGCCGGGGGAATGGGGCGCTTCGATTTCCATCAACAACCCGCAACCCACCAGTGGTGGCACCAACAAAACCGTACCCACAGCAACTGAGCGTGACCGGGCAAGGCTGCGCCAGATTGCCATGGATGCTTTACTGACAGAAGCCGAACAAGCTTTTGATGAACAAGCCCTGGAAGGTGGTTTCACTATCCTTACTGCCACCATCGCCATTGATGAGGCCCTTTCTGAAGAATGGCTGCCTGAGGAAGACGAACCAGCAGATGAGCTTCAACTATCAACACGGATACGCTTCAAGGCTTCATCACTGGACCCGCAAGACCTGGCGCCTGTCGCAGAACAGTTGTTGAACGCCAGCCTGCCCGATGGTTTTGCGCCCCAACCCGACTCTTTGGCCATCACCCCTGCCGGTATCTCTTACACAACGGAGGGCGAATTGCGTTGGGAGGTAGAGATCACCCGCAGCATTGCGCCTTCTATCAATGCCAGCCAATGGCAGCCCTTTTTGGGGCAAAGCAAACAGATGGTCCTTGCCTGGCTGACAGACGCCTATCCAGACGCCGCCAGTATCCAAATTGCCAATGCGCCTGCCTTCTGGTGGTGGATGCCGGTGTTTCCGCAGCGCATCGAGGTGGAGATCACGTGAACAACCCCACCGGACGCATTCTTGCTGTTGATCCGGGCGACAAACGCCTCGGGTTGGCAATATCTGACCCTCTGGGCATCATCGCAAACCCGCTCACGGTGCTAAACCATATCTCTCGTGACGAAAATGCCCGCCGCATCGCGCTAATGGCACAAGAACAAGCATCAGTCAGGATTATCGTGGGTCTGCCTTTAAATTCGGAGGGTGAGATCGGCCCATCCGGAAAGAAGTCCGTGCGCCTTGCCAACGCCATCCGCAAATTCACCGACATTCCTGTGGAATTATGGGATGAATCCGGCTCTACCAAAGCCGCACAGCAAGCCTATATCCAGATGAATGTGCCCAAAAAGAAGCGCAGCGGCCATCTCGATCATATCGCTGCAACAATTATCCTGCAATCTTACCTGGATGCTCATGCTTCTGTTTCCCATTTTGGGAATGATTCTTTATAATTAAGGTACAAAAACCTATGAATTCCACCGACCCAACCACACGACCTTTTTTCTTGATTGCCTTCATCGTCCTCTTTCTTTTTGTCATGGGGCTGATGCTGGTAACGATCCTGTTGTTCGTGCCAACCGCCACTGAGGAAATCTTCGGGCCGCCAGCAGGCAACCAGAACCCGCTGCAAATCATCAGCCGCTCCACTGTCTTGGTGTTAAATTACCAAGACCTAATAAAGCCAGTTGGACCAGACAACATGTTTGTTGAGTTCGTTATTGCTGAAAATCAAACAGCCCGAGACATAGCAGAAAACCTTGAGACACAAGGATTAATAACGGACGCTAACCTTTTTATTAATTACCTGACTTATAAGGGCTTCGATAGAAACTTGAAACAAGGCACCTATACCCTGGAAGGCAAGATGACTGCTGTAGATATGGCCGAAAAGTTTCAAAACCCAACAATCACCTTCTCGATCCTCGCAGGCTGGCGGTTGGAAGAAGTAGCCAATTCGATCGCCTCCTATTGGCCGATCGATACAGCCCTGTTCCTCGACATGGCCAGGCACCCCCGGGAATACGATATCACCTCACCCCTGCCAATTGAGAATGGCCTCGAAGGCCTGCTGCTTCCCGGTGATTACGTCATCGAGCGCAGCGCTGTCGATGAGAAACAAATCCTGATTGCCATGCTGATCGGTATGGAACGAAGCTTAACTCCTGAATTATTGACAGCTTTCCAAAACAATGGGCTCAGCCTATACCAGGCGCTCATCATGGCTTCCATGGTCGAAAAAGAAGCCCTGTCACCCGCTGAGATGCCCTTGATCGCCTCCGTGTTCTACAACCGCATTGAGGCCAACATGCGTTTCCAATCTGACCCGACCGTGCAGTTTGCCATCGGGTATGACGAAGGCCAGCAGACATGGTGGGCCAACCCGCTGCCAGCCGGTTTTGACCAGATAGATTCCCCCTACAATACCTATCGCTACGAAGGGTTCCCGCCAACCCCCATTTGCGCACCTTCCCTCAATGCCCTGCTGGCCACTGCTGATCCTGCTGAAAGCGACTATTACTTTTTCCGTGCCAAATGTGACGGCTCGGGAGAACACAATTTTTCCCGCACCTATGAAGAACACCTGAATTTTGCCTGTCCCTGATCTATGACAACTACCGACAAACCATCCATCCCGCCCCGCATTGTACTCATCGTCGGCATCCTCGCTGTTTCGACGGCCTCGCTTTTTATCCGTTTTGCACAGCGCGAAGCCCCTTCGCTGGTGGTCGCCGCTTATCGCTTGACGATAGCCAGTTTACTGCTGACACCTTTCATTTTTTGGCGTTTCCGCAAAGACCTGTTCGCCATCACCATACGCCAATTTCTCCCGATGGCACTCGCCGGCTTGCTGCTTGCTTTCCATTTCGCCTCGTGGATCACCTCGCTTAGCCTGACTTCCGTGGCATCCTCTGTGGTTTTGGTCACCACCACCCCGTTGTGGGTTGCGATCGCATCGGTGGTTTTTCTGAAGGAGAGGCTTTCACGAGGATTGATCCTTGGCCTGCTGCTTGCCATGGCAGGCGGCATTGTGGTTGCCCTCTCGCAAAGCTGCGCTATCACATCCAGTAGACTGCAATGTGATTTGAGGGAGGTTTTCCTGAACCGCGCCTCGTTGACCGGCAATCTATTGGCGCTGGCTGGCGCCTGGTTCGCTGCTGCTTACCTGGTCATAGGCCGCAAAGTCCGTGAAACCACCCCGACCATGGTATATGTGTATATCGTGTACAGTGTTTCCGCCGTATGTTTGCTGCTTGCCTGTCTTTTCACCAATCAAGCGATGTTCTCATATTCCCCTCGCTTTTTCTTGTGGGCATTTTTGCTGGCACTCATTCCACAAATCATCGGGCATACTACGTATAACTGGGCGTTAGGCTATCTGCCAACCACCTTTGTTTCGATATCCTTGTTGGGCGAACCCATCGGCACCATATTTTTGGCTTTTTTGTTTCTGCAAGAAACCCCCACGCCCATAGAAGCTGTCGGCGGCCTTCTGATTTTATTAGGCATTTATCTTTCATCTCGCTCAAACTGAGTATCACTCTTAGCTATACTGCCTCAAGATTGCTATAATGAATTCAAGAGTTACAAACTGGTTAAGAAAGGGTGCTGAGAATGAAAAAATTTTTTGAGGAATTTAAGGCATTTGCTGTAAAAGGCAACGTGGTAGATCTGGCCATAGCGGTTGTTATGGGTGGCGCCTTTGGAACCATCGTCAACTCGCTGGTCACTGACATCATTATGCCGCCGATCGGGCTGTTGTTGGGCGGTGTCGATTTCTCCAACCTTTTTCTCATCATCAAAGCCGGTGAACCTGCCGCTCCGTATGCCTCACTGGCAGATGCCCAGGCAGCCGGTGCGGTTAGTTTGAACTATGGCATATTCCTGTCAAACATCATTACCTTCCTCATAGTCGCATTTGCCATGTTCCTCATCATCAAAGGCATGAACAAGATCAACAAAAAAGAAGACGCTCCCGCACCAGCACCGACCACCAAAAAATGCCCCTTCTGCTTCACCGAAATCCCTATCGAAGCCACCCGCTGCCCCAACTGTACATCACAACTTGATTAAATAGCTCAGGGCAGGTTGACAACCTGCCCTGATTCTTATTACTCCACTTTTATCAATCAGTGCTGACGCCGCGATCTTCGTCATTGCCAACCTTGTTCACCACGTACTTGCCGGTGCGCCGGTCAGGGCGGTTGTAAAGGTCATTCATGCTTTTGATGCGTGCTTTGACAAAATCATGCAGTTGGTTGGGCATCAGCCGCCATTGCCAGTTACTGCCCAACGTACCGGGCAGATTCATGCGCGCTTCGGTGCCCAGGTTTAAGAAATCCTGCAGTGGTGCAATGGCAATATCTGCCACGGAAGACCAGGCCGCACGAATCATATCCCAGGCGATATCATGCCCATCTCGCGCCAGATAACGGCGGCACATGTCGCGTTCTGCTTCGGTGGAAGAATTCTGGTACCAGCCGACTGTGGTGTCATTGTCATGCGTACCGGTGTAAACCGCGCAGTTCTCCGGGTAATTGTGCGGCAGAAAAGGTTCAGTACTGTCGCCGGCAAAGGCAAACTGCAGCACCTTCATACCCGGTAGATCAAATTGATCACGCAATTCAAAGACATCTTCGGTGATCTCGCCCAGGTCTTCTGCGATGATCGGGAGTCTGCCTTCAAAAGCCTCCTGCATGACATCAAAGAAATGTGCTCCGGGGCCTTTCTTCCACTGGCCGTTAATCGCCGTTTCTTCTCCCGCCGGTATTTCCCAATAAGCGCCAAAGCCGCGGAAATGGTCAAGGCGGACAATATCATACAACTCAAACGTCTTTTGCAGACGCCGCTTCCACCAGGCATAATTAGTTTCTTTGTGGTATTCCCACTTGTATAATGGGTTCCCCCACAGCTGACCGGTGGCTGAAAAATAATCAGGCGGCACTCCGGCAACCACAGTCGGTTCGCGTTTATCATCCATATAGAACAAGGAGGGATTCGCCCATACATCGGCGCTATCCTCCGCCACAAAAATGGGGATGTCACCTACAATTTGGATACCTTTCTGGTTGGCAAACTCCCGCAGCGCGCGCCACTGGCGGTAGAACAAGAACTGGCGCATCTTGTGGCTTTTGATGCTGTCCTTTAAATAGGTTCTGGCTTCCTTCAATACCCGTTTATCGCGCATGCGCAGCGGGTATTTCCACTCACGCCACGAAACCATCTTGTGGACTTCTTTGATTGCCATAAAAAGCGTGAAGTCGTCCAACCACCAGTCTTCTTCTTGCTTGAATTGCTGATATTCCTGGTATAAAGGGGTACCCTTCATCTCTTTAAAGCGCTCAAACGCCAGATCCAGCAGGTGTCCCTTCCATTCGATCACCGCACCATAATCAACATGGCTGGCAGGAAACTCAGGCCGCTGCAAGATCTCCTCGCGTGTCAACAACTCATCTTCCCACAACAAAGCCGGGCTGATCAAGTAAGGGTTGCCGGCGAAGGCTGAGAAACATTGGTAAGGTGAATCACCATAGCCTGTTGGGCCCAACGGCAGCACCTGCCACAGATTGCAGCCCATCTCTTTCAGCGCATTGACCCAGTTGTAGGCTTCAGCGCCCAGATCCCCGATCCCGTCCGGGCCGGGCAGGCTTGTGATGTGCAGCAGGATACCAGAAGAACGTTTAAATTTCATAAGGCACTCTCCACAGTTTGTTAAAACTCAATGGTTGCTTGGTCGATCTTGCAAATCACCCTAATGATAACACTTTCCGTTGCATCAACCAGTGATAGTCTCTGTAAGCAATGGAAACCCGGACAATTGCAGGTACAGGTTCAGATACTCCCGGGCTGACTGACGCCAGGAGTAGTCTTTGTTCATACCGTTGACTTGAATTTGCTGCCATAAAGCCTGGTCTTTATACGCCCCCAGCACCCGTTCCAAGGTGGCAGCAAAAGCTTCGTGGGTGAGCGCTGGGCTCAAGAAACCGGTTTGTTCTGAAGAATTTCCATCATCAAGAATCGTATCAACAAAACCGCCCACGGCATTCGCCGCAGGCACACAACCATAACGCATGCCAATCAATTGGGTGAGCCCGCACGGTTCATAGCGTGACGGCAGCAGGATGGCGTCACCGCCGGCATACATACGCCGGGCCAGCGCGCCGTCAAAGCGTATCGCGACCCTCACGCGATCCGGCATTTCGCTTGCCAATAGTTGACACTCTTTTTCAATCTCCTCAGCACCAGTACCAAGGATAATCGCCTGCCATTTTTTCTTTTTTATAAGGCGCAGCGCCGCAATGGCGGTGTCAATGCCTTTCTGGTGGTCCAGCCGCGAAATTACCACAAACAAGGGCACCGATGCCGAAATCGGGAGCCCGAATTCTTTTTGCAGCACTGTTTTGTTTTTCTGACGATCTGTCATAGTGCTCATATCATAGTTATGCAGCAGTGCAGAATCCGTGGAAGGGTTCCAGGCATTGTAATCCAGGCCATTGATGATACCGCTGATACGATCAGCGCGGCGGAAGAGGAAATCTTCCAGCGAACAGCCGAATTCAGGGGTTTGAATCTCGCGCGCATAGGTCGGTGACACCGCGTTGATATGATCGGCAGAGATCAAACCAAGCGGCATAGCAAAACTGCGCCCCCATTTTGGCAGCAACCGCGAACGGTGCACGGGCATGGAGAAATCTCGCAAGATTTCTTTGCATTCGGCGCCCATGTAGGGCAGGTTGTGCACCGTGAACAGAGATTTTGTGTCGGCAAAGAACGAGTCCTGTCCACGCAGATGATCGAGGGCATACACAGCCAGGGCAGTGTGCCAGTCATTGGCGTTCAAGATATGCGGTTGGAAACCGATCTGTTTGGCTAACGCCAACGCAGCCAATGAAAAAGACGCAAACTTGGCCATATCCTCTTCCGGCTGGAAACTATAGATGCGTTTGGCAGCGCTGATCTCCTTGCCGTCGATCAGGTAAACGGGCATGCCCTCCAGTTCGGTCTCGAAAACATCCATCTCCATGTCACCGGATTTACGCGGCAGGTGCAGGGTCAACAATGGCGGCGACAGGGGATACTGTTCCACCACCTCGCGGTGATAGGGAATCACCAGACGGATGTCAACCTGCCAGCCATCGTTATCAGCCGGGTTAAGCTGGCGCAAAATGGGCGGAAGAGTTCCGGCGACGTCGCCCAACCCGCCGATTTTAACAAAAGGACGGGCTTCTGAAGCGATGTATAAAATTCGTAGTATCTTATCTGTCATTGGTTCAAAAGCCCTTTCCTATTTTGTCTTTTGTTCGCAATCAATTTTGTGCTTTTACCATCTTTATATAGTCACCCTTTTGGGTTTCTTCCTGAGGCGCGTTCAGAAATTCTAACAGGTCCGAAATCATCAACGACTTGGCTTCGGCATCGCGCTGGCTCCACGTGCGGCTTTTCACTTCGAGGAATTTGCCCAACTGCGGCACAATCATGGTGTCCAGATTGACATAAAATTCAGTGCCATGGAAACGCACCAGAAAACGCAAACGGTCCTTCTCGATCTCGGTTTCTGTCAGCGGTTTGAAATACTCACGGTAGAAGCGCAGACTTTGGGTAGCTGGCGCAAGGAAACGACTGCGCGATAGCAACACCTTATTCTGCAGTTCTTCTTCCTCTTCCGGGCCGATTAGCGTCAGGCGCGAACGCACCTGTTCAATTTTACCTTTGTCATCGATGAAATGATCTTCACGGTAACGCAAAAAGCCCTGTGATGGTTTGTCAAACCCGAAATAGGTGTCATATTCGTGGTAGTGACGTTGATAGACCACCACCAGCTCATCTTTCTGCAGGGCTTCCAACACCGGCGTGAAATCATCAATAGCTATCTTTGCCTGCACCTCAAAGCTCTCTTCTTCCAGTGCACCGCCGACAGCAATCAGTTTCGAAAGCACAGATCCCTCGCGCTCCTGCAGGAAGGCATCGATCTGTTCAGCCAGTGCCTGTGATTCGAAGATAATTTGTTCCTCATTCAATGTCAGCAGTTGGCGTTCCCTCATAACGAATTGTCCGTTAATCATCACATCGGTCACGTCGCTGGCTTTGCTGGCATAAATCAAACGCGCATATACTGTGTCATCGTTGTGCGCAAAGCGCGGCATGTTGTGGGTAACATCGATATCCACCAGGATCAAATCGGCAGCTTTGCCAGCTTCCAGCGAACCCGTGATCTTCTCCAACCCCAATACAGCCGCGCCCATGCGGGTTGCCATCAGCAGCGCCGTGCGTGCCGGCAGGGTGGTAGGTTCCATGGTGGCAAGTTTGGCGAGAAAGGTTGCCAATCGCACTTCTTCGAACATATCCAGGTCATTGTTGGAAGCAGTGCCATCCGTGCCGATTCCGACATTCACACCGATCTCCAGCATTTTCGATACCGGTGCAGCCCCTGATGCCAGTTTCATATTCGAAGACGGGTTGTGCGCCACCCCCACACCATGGTGTTCTAACGTGCGGATCTCCCCGTCATCGATATGAACACAATGCGCGGCAATGGTTTTTGCCTCAAATACATCCTGTTTTTTGACGTAAGGCACCACCGGCATGCCGGTTTCCGCCCGCATAGATTCAACTTCCTGGGCGGTTTCAGAGATGTGAATGTGAAGAGGCACATCATATTTGCGTGCCAGTTCACTGCATTGCTGCAGAATGTCTTCTGTGCAGGTGTAGGGCGCGTGCGGCGCCACCGCCGGCACGATCAGAGGATGGTCTTTCCACTTCTTGATCATGGTTTCCGCTGCCTGCAAACCCTCTTCATACGAGCGTGCATCTGGCGAGGGGAACTTTAATACCGTCTGTCCAACTACCGCGCGCATACCCGCCTCCACGGCTGTTTCAGCAACTACATCTTCAAAGTAATACATATCCGCAAAGGTGGTGGTGCCTCCGCGGATCATCTCGGCGCAAGCCAGTTGGGTGCCCAGATGGCAGAATTCAGGGGAAACAAATTCACGCTCCACCGGCATCATATACCCCATCAGCCACACGTCCAGCCGCAGGTCATCCGCCAGCCCGCGCAGCAGGGTCATCGGCACATGCGTATGCACATTTACCAGACCCGGCATCAACACCTTACCACCGCAGTCGATGATCTCATCAGCAGAAAATTGATCAAGTATGTCTTTTTCAGCGCCAACAGCAGCAATCACATGTTCTTTGACTGCCACCGCTCCCCTTTGATACAGGTGAAATTCTTCATCCATGGTCACTACCATGGCATTGGTAAACAGGACATCTGCTTTTTTCATAGGGTATCCTCCATTTTATTCATTCGGTTGCGTGATCAAGGCCTGATAGATGCCGGCGAACAAGGCATTCATCGCCCACTGCGGTGCCAGTTGATGATGTCCGCCAAACGAGCGATTGATGCGCAAAGACTTGCCGCGATAGAGGGTTTCAACGAATATTTCATGCCGTTCCCGCTCTGGCTTCATCTGCAGTGTGGCTCTCAGTGTATTTTGATCAATGGGAAATGTTTCATCATCTCCAATACTATTTATTTTAACCTGTTTTAACAAGATTTTGCCAAATTGCTCTTCAACGAATCCAGTATCCAATCCTTCGACCGCCACCAGGGCCTGTATGCGATCCCTAACCAACAGCAGCGATACCGCCTCGGCAATGGTTTCCTCATCAATGCCGTATATGGCGCTGCCCAGCCGCTGGCGAATGGTTTGCTCAACCTCGTCGATCATGACATCCGCCTGTGCTTCTGAGGAGGCTTTGGCGGTTATGCGCACATCCACCTGACCCGATTTCGCCAACAGCCCTACCGTTGGATTGGTAAGCAGCTCCAAATCACCGATCACATCATCCACGCTGGATTCACCCAGTCCGATGGTATGCAGCACCCTGGCTTTGATTAAGTCAGTGAGCTGGTAACGTTCGATTAAATAAGGCAGCAGCGCATGGCTGGTCAGGTATTCCATCTCTTTGGGCACACCTGGCAGGCAGAACACACATCTGTCACCGCGCTCCATGATAAAACAAGGCGCGGTTCCCACCGGGTTTTCCACCGCAATCCCCCCCGCAGGGATATAAGCCTGGCGTTTGTTGTTCTCGGTCGGAGTGCGCGAAAAACGCATGAACCGGTTCTGGATCTGCTCCCACAGGGCGGGTTGATATTCGATCTCTACCCCAAACGCGATCGCCAACGCCTCACGCGTGGGATCATCTACCGTCGGACCCAACCCTCCCGTTGTGATCACAATGTCAGCCCGTGATAGAGCTTCATTCACCAATTCAGCCACCCTGTGTGCATTATCACCGATCATGGTGGTGCGAAACAAATTGACACCATGATCGCGCAATTGACGGGCAAGATAATGGGTATTGGTATCTTGAATCTCCCCCAATAACAATTCGGTTCCAATGGCGATAATCTCGGCGTTAGGCATTACGCTGGGCTCCCTGCTGTGCTTGTAAAAAGAAACCCGCAACAAAAAATGCTGCGAATTTCTCTTGATTCTATCATGAGTTGATAGTGCGTTTCCAATTTTTCGTTAAGGGGTTCTTATGATAAAAGCCAGCAAAGCCAGAGGGAATCCATTATAATAGGGTTCTATCATAAAAATTGTACTGGCATTCGTGTCAGTCACATAGACAAAGGAAGTAATATGCGCAAGTTTTGGTTTTTAGCGGTACTTTTATTGGCAGTCTTCGTTTTCAGCGCTTGCCAAACCACAGGTGATGTCAGCGAAAATCCGCAAAACACCCAGGAAGCAGAAGACACCCCTGTCATTGTCACAGAGGTAGAACCCACCGTGGTCAACCCCGGCCAGGTGCTCGAAGAGGTGGTACCCGTGGCAGCAGGTGGCGTCACCGCCGGGCAGTGCTCTGTCAATGAGTATCCCATCTTCCCTTATCCGCTGCCCACCGCGGAGGATTGGAGCATTGGTCCCGAAGATGCTGCTGTCACCATCATTACCTACTCTGATCTCTCCTGCCCTTATTGCGCGTTGATGGATTTCGAATTGGCGCAGCTCTATGCCCAAAACCCGGACGACACCCGCCTCATCTACCGCCATTTCCTGCTTGGCTATTATGAATTATCGCAAATCGGTGCGATGACCGCTGAATATGTCGGCGAAGAACTGGGCGATGAAGCCTTTTTTGCCTTCATAGACCGAATCTTTGACGAACAGGAAACTTGGAAAGAATTACCGGAAGATGAATTCAAAGTATACCTGTTGGCATTGTTGGATGAAGAATTTGACCTGGTTCCTGAAGATTTTGAAGCCATCCTGACCAATGAAGAATACCTGCAAAAGTTCTCGGGCCAGCAACTGGGTGCCCAGATGTTTGTCAGAGGCACTCCCTACGTATTGATTAATGGCATTCCGCTCGAATACATGCCGGTCACTTCCTTCCAGGAAGCCTGGCAGTGGGCCAAGGATTTCCCCACCCGTCAATTTGACCAGTGCCCTGAATTTGAGATTGATCGTGACAAAGAATACTTTGCCACCGTTGAAACCACCAAAGGGTTTTTCACCATGCAGTTGCTGCCTGACTCAGCCCCCACCACGGTCAATAGTTTCATTTTCCTTGCCACCCGTGGCTTCTACAATGACGTCGTTTTCCACCGGGTAATTCCGGGGTTTGTGGCACAAACCGGCGATTTCACCGGCATGGGCATTTTTGGGCCTGGATATACCTACGAAAATGAGATCGATGCCGGCCTGAAATATTCCGCGCGCGGTGTGGTCGGCATGGCCAATGCCGGCGCAAATACCAATGGCAGCCAATGGTTCATCACCTACTCTCCACAGCCTGTGCTGGATGGACAATACACCATCTTCGCACTGGTAACCGAAGGCATGGAAGTGGTTGAAGCATTGCAGAGCATTGACCCCCAGAATCCTGACCAGGTACCAGTGGAACCTGACCGAATCCTCTCCATTTCGATCACGGAGAAATAAACATTGCGCAAAGGGGTGAGACGCAGTCATTTTTTGTTCATTTATATCATTTCAACGGTGCTGGCCGCCTGCGCCGGCACCGTTGAAATGGCTGCCACCGTCACCCCGCAGGCAACCCCCACTGACCTGCCTCTCCCCACCAGCCCACCCTTTTTAGAAGAACTCTTTCCGGGAGAATTCAGCGATTGTGTCCTCGCTGCTGAATCAACGCTGCCGCCTTTTACAGTACCCAACCCCCTCATCTCTGACCATATCGCCGGAAATGCCGATGACCCCGCCATCACCATGGTGGTCTACAACGATATGCAATGCCCTTATTGCGCGGCTTTCCACGAAGTGACCCGTTTACTCCTGTGGGAATATCCTGATGAACTCCAGGTCATCTACCGCCATCTGCCCTTGTTCATGGTGCATGGCAATGCTTTTATTGCCGCTCAGGCGTTGGAGGCGGCTGCCCTGCAAAACCAACAGGCTTTTTTTGAGGTGCAGGATCATTTATTCAATCATCAGAGCGAGTGGCAGGCGCTAAGTCCCGAAGACTTTTCTTCCTATCTGCGCGATCTGCTGCCATCCTTTGAACTCGACCCAGACCAATTTGAACTTGCCATGCTCAATGAGGAAATGACCCTGGCACTGCTCAATGACCTGGACAGTACACTGCAAGCCGGCATCACCACAACCCCCTTTATTTTGCTCAACGGGCAGGTGTATACTGCCCTCTCGCGCGACCTATCAACCATCCGCACCATCATCGAACTGGAATTGCTGAAAGAGCGCCAATTCAATCAGTGCCCCCCGCGTGTCTTCGAAGCAGATACCAGTTACAATGCTACCCTCCACACCTCTCAGGGCGACATCATCATCAAACTGTATCCCGAATATGCACCGCTTGCGGTGAATAATTTCCTCTTTCTGGCGCAGCAAGGCTGGTATGATCAACTGCCCTTCTACATGGTCATCCCGGATGAGTTCGCTCTCACCGGCGACCCGACCGGCTCCAGCCTGGGCACCCCCGGTTATACCTTCCGTTCAGAGACCAACCCTGCGCTGACCTTTGACCGCGCTGGTGTTATAGCGATGAACAACGCTGGCTCACCTAACACCAACGGCAGCCAATTCTTCATCACCTACGGTCCCCTGCCCGCCTATAACAACAAATTCACCATATTCGGACAGGTGCTGCAAGGGTTGGATGTGCTGCAAAACCTTACACCACGCAATCCTGCCAGTGATCCTACTATCGCGCCAGCCGACCTGCTTCTTTCTGTTACAATTGATGCGAAATGAATCAACCCTCCATCGAACCAACCACCAACAAAGTGAACCTTCTGAACTTTCTGGCATTCATCATCCTGACATCCGGTGTCCTGTTCAGCCTGCTGATAGCTGCTCTGGGTGGATTGATAGGTTTGTTTACGCTCGTAAACCTGGCGCAAGATGGCGCATTCAACAACCAGTTGTTCACAGCATTAAACCTGACCATGATGATGTTCACGTTGAGTGTTTTGATGATCCCCGGCTGGCTGGTCTCATTGCGGCGTTTGTTCAATAAACAACCTGCTGCGCAAGCCCCGGATCAATCGAACAACCGCGGAATGCAGCTGCCCAACATTGCCCTGGCGGTAACAGCCGCGGCATTGGTTGCCGTGTATCTTCTGATGCAGGCGTTTGACGGCATCCAATGGCTGCTGCCTTTCCTGCAAATACCCGCGGTCATCGTTCCACTCTTCTGGATCTACCGCTTTACCACCCGACACTTCTCAACGAAGAAACCACGCCGGAACTGGTTCTTTTTAGGGTTGAATTTAACCATACAGCCAGTCCTGGCATTTTCTATTGAAATATTGCTGTTGATTTTTATGGGATTGCTGATTATCTTCTGGCTTGCCCTCAACCCATCCCTGCTGGAAAACGTCCTGTCACAATTTGAAATGCTCACAGATATGAACCTGCCCATGGAGCAGGCTGAGGATCTGATCGCCGGCTTTTTAGAAAATCCCTGGATCTTCTGGCTGGTGCAATTCTTTGTCGCTCTCCTTGTGCCATTGGTGGAAGAATTTATCAAACCCATTTTGCTTTTCCGCTGGGTCAAACGTCCCCTGCGTGCTGTTGACGGTTTCTGGCTTGGCTTGATCAGCGGTACCGCTTTCACCTTGTTCGAAAACTTCGGCAACGTAAGCGGAATCATGGCGCAAGATTGGTTCTTCGTCACCTTTGCTCGCTATGGCACCAGTTTCCTGCATATGGCAACCTCTGCCGCCATGGGCTGGGCGTTGATGCAAACCTTCATAGACCGCAAAGTCATCAGAGCAGTGCTGGTCTACGGCGGGGTGGTCATCCTGCATGGTATCTGGAATTTCTTCGCCCTGCTGGCAGGTTTCAGCGTATTGCCCATGAAAAATCCACTCGCCATTTATTCGCTATCACCCATTGCACCAATCATACTGGTCTTTATCGCTCTCCTGTGTGCTGCCATCCTATTCATCGGCGGACATGCCCTTTTCCGCCAGAGCGAGGTAAACCAACCCGCCATTGAAAACATCTCATAACGAAAGCGTCCTGACATGACTAGGCAACAACTCCAAAAGATCATAAAATTTTTCTTGTTCGGACTCGCCAAAGTTGATTATCAGAATACGCATTTCGTTCCACCGGAAGGTCCGTTGATCGTGGTGACCAACCACCTCAGCCGTCTGGATATCCCGGTCTTGTTGGAAAATCCAGTCCGTCCCGAGATCACCGCGCTGGTGGCAGAAAAATACCGCGAACACTGGTTCTTGTCCTGGATTTTAAACACCTGCGGCATTATTTATCTTGACCGCAGCAAAGCGGATTTCAGCGCTTTTCGTGAAGCCCGGCGTGTGATCCAATCAGGGGTTGCCATGGGTATCGCCCCCGAAGGCACTCGCAGCCACGACCAAAAACTGGCAGAAGGCAAGGAAGGCGCAGCCATGCTTGCCATGCAATTGCAAGTACCCATCGTGCCGGTAGGTATCCATGGCACGGAACAGGCATTTAAAACACTCGGTAAATTCCGCAGACCGGTCATCACTGCGCGATTTGGCGAATCCTTTCTGCTGCCATCTTTCACCCGCGACAACCGCGCAGAACAATTAAAAAAAGGCACAGAAGAGATCATGTGCCGCATCGCCGTGCTGCTGCCCGAACAATACCATGGTTTCTATACCGATCATCCCCGGTTGAAAGAGCTTGCTCCTGAACGACCAAATCTGAAAAAAGGTCTGGAGAGGGTATAATAGGAGAGAGGTCTTATGAGGTTCCTGAAACGCATGTTTAATCCCCCCTATCCGCAAGACGCAAAAAAAGAAGTTGATCGTCTGATTAACGAGTTACTCTCGATCGGTGAAAAAGAAGATTTTCTGTCAGAAACTCCTGGCGGACGCTACAACCGCCGCTGCCGCCATATCCGCACACGTGAGATCGGCACAAGACTCGATGAAATCGGCGGGTATGAACTGATGGCATTTGCCTATGACCGCATCCAGAGAAAATTGGGCCGTAATCTGTCAGATCATCTCGATTTTGCCTGGTTCGAAGTTGGCCATTGGACCAACCTCAGCGAATAACCGCCATTATTCCCAGATCACTTCATCCTGGATTGCTTCTTGAAACACCTCGACAATGCCGGGGTCAAAACCGCTGCCACCTTCTGAAAGCACATAGCTGATGACTTTCTCGCGCGGCCAGGGGGCTTTGTACGGCCGGCTGTGGCGCAAAGCATCCCACACATCGCCAATCGTGAACAAGCGCGCATGCAGCGGAATGGTGTCACGTGCCAATCCTTCAGGATACCCCCCGCCGTCCCAGCGTTCATGGTGGTAGAGCACCACATCCAGCGCTGGGCGCAGGTATTCGATCGGCTTCAACATTTCATAGCCATAGATGGTATGGCGGCGCATCACATCCCATTCTTCCCCCGTTAACGGACCTGCTTTCAACAAGATACCATCTCCGACACCCATCTTGCCCACATCATGCAGAATGGCGCCACGCCGCAGACTGTTCAATGCATCCAGATCGGTGATGCCATACAATTGCGCCAGATGGATTGACATAGCGACCACACGTTGTGAATGACCCTGGGTCTCCTGGTCACGCAGCTCAAGTGCGCGCGCCCAGCCTTTGATCGTCGCATCATAGGCAGTCGCCAGTTCATCGTTCATCTGCTGCAATTGGGTGTTGAGAGAAACCAATTCGACATTGGCGTCCGACAACTTGGCACGTTCATCGCGCAGGCCGCGATAACGGTTTAACCGCACGATGGTATTAACGCGCGCCAGCAGTTCTTCACCGTAGAAAGGTTTGCTGATGAAGTCATCAGCTCCCGCATTTAACCCGCGCACCCGCGACTCACGGTCATCCAGCGCTGTGACCATCAAAATGGGCACTTCTGCCAATTTCTCATGATTACGCAGCCGTTCACAGACCTCGTAACCGTTCATTTTGGGCATCATCACATCTAAAAGGATCAAATCAGGCAGCATTGTGGTGGCTTTCTCGATAGCATCTTCACCGTTTTCAGCAAAGATCAATTCATAAGGCTGCTCTGTAGAAGTGAGTAATTCACCCAGCATCTCCTGCACGATAATATTGTCATCAGCAATGAGAATTACGGCTTTTTCTTGATAATCAATCATAGTGCCACCTGCAGTGATTATTTACTTGAGAAGGATCCTGACTTACTTCAATATACCACGAAGAAAGTCATCTATACAAGATGGCGATTATAAGAAAAAACCCATATTCTGCAACGCATGGCGTGCTGCGCGGCACACATGCGGCCGGGCGTCGTTATTCATCAGTCTGGTCAGTATATCGATGGCTTCAGTAACCTGCAGATACCCGACAGTGATGCAAAAGCGAATCAATAACTGGTCGTCAGCAATGATCATTGGATCATTAAGAGCGTTAACCAGCGCACGGTGTACATCATCTTCCATCGAACCCAGGTAGCCCTCAACGCCCATCTCCAAAAAAGCATGGGTGACCGCATGTGGTATCTCGTGCACTCGTTTGATCAACTGGGCGATAATTTTCTCGGTGGTGCGCCAGGGAATTTCATTATTGCGATACAACATGGGCGCGTTCATGGCTGCGGCTGTATGAAATTCAACCGCGTTGGGGAAAATCTCCGCGTTGATGGTGAGCATCTCCAGTATGCGGTCTGCTTCGCCGGTGTATGCAAAACTTTTTGCCAATTCGTGCGGGGTACGGGTTTGGGTCTGCCAAAACATGGTGCCCAGTACCGGTTTTTTTTTCTCATCAGTGATCAGAAATATCCCGACAGTCACAACCATTAACACCACAACGATGATGATCGATTCCATGTCCCTATTGTACTCTGCTTGCCGATTTCCTTGTAAACCTCAGGGAAATTTTTATTAAAATTCCCGCCGATACACTCGGTGGATTTTGGTGACCTCTACCCCCAGGTTATTCTCCATATCTGAGCGCATCTTACGCGTGGTTTCAGCAATCTGGCAGATGTCCACGGTGTTGAAACCGAACTCCGTTGCTGTCTTCTGCATCTCCGTGTACATCAAGGCGTTACCACCGCGACCCTGGTATTTGGGCAGTACGCCAGCGCCATTCAAAATTAAGTTCTCGCGATTTTTCTTCACTGCACGCATCAGGCGCAGCATACCCCAGGGGGTAAGCCTGCCTTTGCATTGCTGTATTTCATGGGAAATATCAGGAAAACCGACCAGGAATCCCGCCGCCACACCATTGCTGGTGCGAATTACTTTTAACAAAGCCGGATCCGCCACCAACAGCACCTGGTTGATGGCAAAATCCAATTCCTCATCCAGCCACGGATAATACTCCCAGTTGGTGGTAAAAGTACTGCGGTACATGACTACCAGTTCTTTTTTGGCAACCTCAATCAGTTCTTTTTTGTCCTTAAACCTGCTGACCGTGAGGAATCCACGTTCCTGCACCCGATCCGAAACAATCTGTACCCGTTCGGGAATGACGAAATTGGGAATCCCGCCCGGCACTTCGAAGGTGTTGAAATCCACCTCCATCTCAAAGCCCGCCTGCTCAAACAAGTCTTTGTAATAGGGATAGTTATACTTCGACATGGTCATCGACTGCAGCAGGTCAAACCCCTTCACCAGGATGCCATAGCCGTCAAAGGAACTGAAACCTTTTTCACCTATCGCCAGATTCAACCCGCGGGCGCGACCCCATTCGAAAGCCGCTTCAAACAATGCATTGGCCACTTCCTGATCATCGATACTCTCAAACAATGTGAAGCTCAATGTCTTGGCGTTGTGATGTTGGTTATAAAGGCGGTTATCGAAAACGGCGATTCGCCCAGCCGGGGCCTTATCTTTGTAGGCAATGAAGAAAGCAGATTCTGAATGTAAGTAGAAGGGATGACCCTTGGGGTCAAACAGGGTAGGAATGTTCATCATGGTCTTGATGTCGTTACGGAATGGCGGCACAAAATATTCACAATCCTTGTACAGATCATATTGAAATTCAATAAAATCATGAACCTGCCGTCGGTTTTTGTTATTCACCTGGATTACTTCGATCATTGTCTCACTCCTTGTTTGACTGAGAAACCGCCAATCCCCTGAAAATTGCTCCAATTATACTCACATTTCGATCCTCCGCGCTCTACATTTTGACTGCAATGTTGCATAAACAAACAGCGGGCATTATGCTGCCCACCGGTTCATTTCTACTCTATGGATACTTGCGCAAGGCAAGCGCTACCCAATCATTGATGCTGGTTTCTTCCAGAAGAGCAAGGCCGGCCTGTTCGGCACGCGCCACCAATGAATCACGTTGGGTATCCAACAATCCTGCCAGGAGCAGCACACCCCCCGGTTCTACCAGGTCTGCCATACCTGCATCGAACAGGCGCAGCAGAATCGGGGCAAGGATGTTTGCAACCACCACTGGCGCTTGCTGAAGCGAATAGTCACCTGCCAGTATCTCCGCCGCTGAACCTTTGGCGACTTCGATCTGTGCCAGGACCCCGTTACGTTCGGCATTGTCGCGGGTTGCCTGGATAGATGGCGCGTCTACATCCACGCCAAGGGCTTTGCTGGCCCCTAACAGGATAGCGGTGACAGAAAGCACACCCGAACCACAGCCCACGTCAATAACCGCTTCGCCGCCCTTGATAAATCTCTCCAACATCGCCATACTTAACTGGGTGGTGGGATGGGTGCCGGTGCCAAATGCCATGCTGGGGTCAATGCGTACAGCGATACGATCACCATTGTATTCCGCCCAGGCAGGCAAGATCAACAGATTTTCTCCGACCTCGATCGGACGATAATAACTGCGGAACACCTGCATCCAATCCTGGTCTTCCACCCAGCGATAGGTTGCCTGGGGCAAGTCAACGATGCGGCCGATGTAATAGAGGCCTTCATCAATCTTGTGCCGGATATGATCCAGATCTTGCTCAACCGCGATATAAGCACTCACCTTGACCGGGCCCACCGCCGTGGCATGTTCTTCTGAAGCATCGTATTCCACACCCTGTTCACAAGCCACGCCGTTTTCGGCATAACGCGCAAACAATTCAGACACCGCTTCAGCTGCCTCGCCATCCACAAAAATACTGACTTCCAGCCAGCGCGCTTCCTGAGGCTGTCGTTTGGATTCAGCCATTGAACAGATCCCGCAGGCTCTCGAAGAAACCGCGTTCCACTGGAATTACCTCGGTATCCATGGTTCCACCCAGATCTTCGAATAACTTACGCTGTTCTTTGGTCAGCCGTTTGGGAATACTGACATTGATGATAACCTTCTGGTCACCGCGGCCGTTCGAACGCAAATGCGGCACACCCTTCTCTCGCAAGGTGAACACCTTACCGGGCTGGGTACCTGGCGGGATAATCATTTCTTCCTCACCATCCACCGTCGGCACCTGAATTCGCGTCCCCAGCGTCGCCTGCACCAGGTTCAGGTTCAGGTCAAGGTAGATGGTATCATCTTTGCGCCGGAAGAACTTATGCGGTTTCACACGGATTTCGATATACAGACTGCCTTGCGGGCCGCCATTGGCACCGGGTTCACCCTCGCCGGTCAGGCGTATCTGTGTGCCCGTATCCACGCCACCGGGGATATTAACAGTCTTGGTCACTGTCGTTTGGACAGTTTTGCTGCCGTTACAATGTTTGCAAGGAGTACCGATCACTTCACCGGTACCTGCACAGGTAGAACAGGTGGCTACCTGCACCATGGAGCCAAGGATGGTCTGGTGCATCTGGCGCACCTCACCGCTCCCGCCGCAATTGGGGCAGCGCAGGGGGGAAGTACCGGGCTCTGCGCCAGAACCCTGGCATACCGGGCAATTTTCAGCACGCGTGTATTCAATCTCTTTTTCCACCCCATGCACAGCTTCTTCAAATTCAAGCGTGACACGCAGGCTCAAATCGCGTCCGCGCCGGGCAGACGAACGGCCGCGCGTGCGGGAACCGCCCATGCCGCCAAACCCACCAAAACCAAAGTTTCCAAACAATTCTTCAAAAATATCCATCGCGTCCATGGTTGAATAATTCGGCATACCGCCCATGCGATTCAAGCCTTCGTGGCCGAAACGGTCATAAGTAGCGCGTTTCTCTTCATCAGAAAGCACTGCGAAGGCTTCGTTAAGTTCTTTGAATTTTTCTTCTGCCTCGGGCTCTTTGTTCACATCGGGATGGTATTGACGCGCTTTCTGTCGAAAAGCCTTTTTCAAATCATCAACATTTACGCCTTTCGGCACACCCAATACTTCGTAATAATCTCTTTTTGCCATGCTGCCTATTGTACCTGATTGCTCACTATCTCTCCAATATTGCCATCCGCAATTGTACAACAATTCCCGCCTCAGGGGTAATCCTGAGGCGGGTGGGAGAAAATAACGCTACCTCAGACCAGTATTCGCGGGCTGATCCGGGTTATTTCAATTACTCGGTGAACTCACCTTCAACGACATCTTCATCGGTAGGCTGTCCGCCATTACCGCCAAAACCAGGTGCACCCTGATCAGGCTGCTGGTACATGGCTTCGCCAATCTTCTGAATCTTCTGCGAGAGTGCGTCCATGGCCTGTTTGATGGCTTCCACATCATCACCTTCCAGTTTCGAGCGCACTTCTGCCACAGCGGCTTCAATTTCGCTCTTCACATCGCCAGGCACTTTGTCGCCGGCATCGCGCAGGGCTTTTTCGGCTGAATACGCCAGAGATTCGGCATGGTTGCGGGTTTCAATGGTCTCTTTGCGTACCCGGTCTTCTTCAGCATGCGTTTCAGCCTCGCGCTGCATGCGTTCCACTTCGGCTTCACTCAAACCTGAAGACGCCGTGATGGTGATCTTCTGCGAGCGGTTGGTGGCTTTGTC
Source organism: uncultured Anaerolineaceae bacterium (assembly GCA_964391725.1). Taxonomy (GTDB): domain Bacteria; phylum Chloroflexota; class Anaerolineae; order Anaerolineales; family Anaerolineaceae; genus SpSt-1165. The sequence continues at coordinate 48,609 of CAYMNB010000004.1, forward strand.
CAGCGCGGTCACGTTCAAAATACCGTTGGCGTCAATGTCAAAGGTCACTTCGATCTGCGGCAGACCACGCGGAGCGGGTGGAATACCATCCAGAATGAACTTGCCCAGCGACTTATTGTCAGCTGCCATGGCGCGTTCACCCTGCAGCACATGAATCTCTACCTGCGTCTGGTTATCAGCCGCGGTTGAGAATACCTGGCTATTGCGGGTCGGAATGGTAGTGTTGCGTTCGATTAACGGAGTTGCCACACCGCCCAGGGTTTCAATCGACAGGCTCAACGGGGTTACGTCCAGCAGCAGCACATCGTTGACGTCGCCGCCCAGCACGCCAGCCTGAATCGCGGCGCCGATGGCAACAACTTCGTCCGGGTTGACGCCTTTGTGCGGTTCACGGCCGAATTCTTTCTTGACGGCTTCCTGTACCGCCGGCATGCGGGTCATACCGCCCACCAGTACTACCTGGTCGATGTCTGTTTTCTTCAAACCAGCATCCGCCAGGGCCTTGCGGCAGGGCTCGATCGAGCGCTGCACCAGTGAGTCCGTTAACTGTTCCAGCTTTGAGCGGGTCAGGGTCAGCACAAGGTGCTTGGGACCGGTCTGGTCTGCCGTCAGATAAGGCAGGTTGATCTCTGCCTGCATGGTCGACGAAAGCTCTTTTTTGGCTTTCTCGGCCGCTTCACGCAGACGCTGCATAGCCTGACGGTCTTTGGTCAGATCCATGTCATTTTCTTTTCTGAATACTTCCAACAGATAGTCAACGATCAGCATGTCGAAGTCGTCACCACCCAGGAAGGTGTCACCGCTGGTGGAGCGCACCTGAAATACGCCGTCACCCACATCGAGGATAGACACGTCGAATGTGCCGCCGCCCAGGTCGTACACAGCGATGATCTCGCTTTTCTCATCTTTATCAAGGCCGTACGCCAGGGAAGAAGCCGTCGGCTCGTTGATGATACGCAAAACCTCCAGCCCGGCAATCTTGCCGGCATCTTTGGTGGCATTACGCTGAGCGTCGTTGAAGTAAGCCGGGACGGTGATCACAGCCTGTGTGATCTGCTCGCCCAGATAGGCTTCTGCGTCGGTTTTCAATTTACCCAAAATCATAGCAGAAACCTCAGGCGGCGAATAGGATTTTCCGCCTAATTCCACGCGTATGTCACCATTGGGCGCTTTGCTGACCTTGTAGGGCACACGGCTGATCGCGCGCTGCACCTCAGGATCATCGAATTTACGCCCCATGAAGCGTTTGATCGAGTAAATGGTGTTTTCCGGGTTGATAACAGCCTGGTTGCGCGCGGGGCGCCCCACCAGACGTTCGCCATTTTTGCTAACCGCCACGACCGAAGGCAGCAAGCGCTCGCCTTCTGCGGTCGGGATGACGACCGGTTCGCCGCCGCTGATCACAGCCGCGACAGAGTTGGTTGTTCCTAAGTCAATACCAATGATTTTTGCCATGTTAATAAATCCTCCAAATTGTTTTCTTCTATTAGATCGCCACTCTCACCCGCGCAGGGCGGAGGGTCCGATTGTTAATACAATAACCGTGTTGTAAAACTTCAATGATCTCGCCAGACTCATACTCTGGATGAGGTTCGCTGCTGACCGCCTCATGCAACATCGGGTCAAATCCGTTGTCGGTACCAATGCGGGTGACGCCTTCTTTTTCCAGGACACCCAGCATCTTGCGCTGGATCAATTCAATGCCTTTGGACCATTCTGCGGCATTCGCATCTTTGGCAGCGGTTTTCAACGCCAGTTCAATATCATCCAGAATGTCGATATACAACTGCAGAGAATCTGCTTTGACCCATTCGCGATGAGCCTGCTGGTCTTTCTCAATACGCTTTTTATAATTTAATAGTTCAGCCTGGCTGTATTGCCAGTTCTTCAAATATTGTTCGCTTTGCTCTCTTTCGGCTTCGAGTGCCGAAATCAGCTTTTCATTTTCTACCTTCATTTGTTGAATCAAATCCTTTTCATCACTTTCTTCTTGAGCAATCACCTCACCTTGTAATACCTCCCCTTCGATTGGGATGTCCTGTTCAGCCAGGTTTTCTTCTGCTTTGTCGCTCTTCATGTTGGTTGCCTGTTCTTTTTTCCTGGTCATGTCCGTTTACACCTCATTAAAATCATTATTATTGCACTTCCTCTGACAGCAGCCCTCTCACCAGATCACTGAGCAGGAATGACAAAAATCGGATGGTTGAAATACTGCGGCCGTAGGCCATTCTCATCGGTCCGATCACGCCCAGCATACCGGTTACATCACCCGGGCTGCCGTAATGCGTCAGGATCAGGGAGCATTGCCGTAGCTCGTCGCGCGTTCCTTCACCACCAATCAGCACCTGCACCCCGCCGATATCATTCACGGAGTAAGAGCTTTCCAGCAGATCCTGCAAAATTGATCGCTCTTCCAGCGCACGGATGGCTGTACGCGCATCTTCGCTGTCGACAAATTCTGGTTCTTCCAACACATGCGAGATACCATCCAGATAAACCTCACCCATGCGGGTGCGGTTGACAGCGCGCATCTCTTCTACCACCAGGTGACCGATCTGTGTGTCCAATCCGCTCAACAATGGCAGCTCTCGCAGCATGCGCTGCTCGGTCGCGCCTGAAAAGCGGTTGGTAAGCCGTTGCGCTGTTTGTGAAAGTTCGGGTTGCGGCACAGTTTCGTCTACGATCAAATACTGCTGATCAACCTCACCGCCCTGCAGCACCAGGATCATCAGAACCTGCCGTCCGCGCGTAGCAATCAACTCCAAATGCTTGAAGATCGCTTCTTGTGGGTGCGGAGCCGTTACCAGTGATGCTGCGCGTGATTGATGGGCAAGGATCGAAGCTGCCAATCGCAGCCATTGATCCACGTCATAGGGCATCTGGTAGAACTGATGAGCGATCGTCTGGCGCACACTGCTGGGCAATTCCGTGTCACTCAATATGTTGGTGACAAAATAGCGGTAGCCTTCTTCGGTCGGCACGCGCCCCGCAGAGGTGTGCGGTTGGCGGATCAAACCCAGTTCATCCAGCCGTGCCAGCTCATTGCGAATGGTGGCTGAACTGAACTTAAGCTGGTATTCACTTACCAGATATTTTGACCCTACCGGATTCACGTTTCTAACATAATCCTGGATGATGAGGGTCAGCAGGTATCGTTGTCGTTCGGTCAGTTCCTGGTTCATCATTGCCGCAATTTTGCTTTCTTTTTAGCACTCTCATGCGTTGAGTGCTAAATTATCACGCTATTATTATATCACAGGCACTCATTACGACAAGTGGTTCTTTGTTTTCTTATATACTTTTTATATAATCCCTGTTTTCCCCTTAATTACCGCATCGCAAACTACCTTCTTACAACCAGCGACTGACCCACTATTCGCCAACGGACGGGGCAAAAAAAGCACTTACGGGTATAATTAGAAGGGTACCAAATCACCTTACTTCATCCCTGCTCCCTCCGGCAGACAGAACCTTTGCCAGGGGCGTAGAAAAAAGGAACACCAATGAGCCATCTTGACTTTCCCTCCAAACGCGCGCCTTTTTTCCAGACGGTTTCTGATGACAATTGGAATGATTGGCGCTGGCAGATGCGCAACCGGCTTCGTACGGTCGAAGAATTTGAACAGGTCTTTCCCCTGAGTGATTCAGAAAAAAAAGCGCTTGACACACCCGATCACTTCCGCGTGGAAGTGACGCCGTATTTTGCGTCTCTCATCAACCCGCAAGACCCGCATGACCCCATTCGCCAGCAAGTCATCCCCACCAGCCGTGAATTGGTGTATGGTGGGGGATTAATGGAAGATTCACTGGCAGAAGACCTGCATTCACCCGTACCGGGCCTGGTGCACCGTTATCCTGACCGCGCCCTGATGCTGGTCACTACCCAATGCGCCACCTACTGCCGCTACTGCACCCGCTCACGCATTGTCGGCAACCCCCACCAAACATTTTCCGGTGACGAATTGGAAGCCCAGCTGGACTACCTGGAAAGCACACCTGCCATCCGTGACGTGGTCCTTTCCGGCGGTGATCCGCTCAGTTTCGGTGTCAGCCGCCTGGAATCTTTGCTCAAACAACTGCGCGCCATTAAACATATCGAAATCATCCGCATCGGGAGCCGTATCCCCGTGTTTCTACCCCAGCGCATCACCACTGAACTGACCGAGATGTTGGGCAGATACCACCCGCTGTGGCTGAATATCCATGTCAATCATCCCAACGAGATCACCGCTGAACTGGCGGAAGCCTGCGACCATCTCAGCCGCGCCGGCATCCCGCTGGGCAACCAGAGCGTTCTGCTGGCAGGCATAAACGACTGTGTCAAAATCCAACGTGAACTGGTGCACAAACTAACCTACATGCGCGTGCGCCCCTATTACCTCTACCAGTGTGACCTTGTGCATGGCGCCGGCCACTTCCGCACCCCTGTCGGCAAGGGCATCGAGATCATCGAAGGGCTGCGCGGGCATACCTCTGGCTTCGCCGTGCCCACCTATGTGGTGGATGCACCGGGTGGCGGCGGCAAAGTGCCGCTTTCTCCTTCTTACCTTATCAGCATGTCAGATCACAAAGTCGTAGTGCGCAATTACGAAGGCTACATCGCCACTTATGAAGAACCAACAGATTACCAACCGCATAACCCCGCCACCTGCACGATCTGTCAACAGGAGCACCTGCAGGACGAAGTGCAGGAAGGTGTCTCAGGGCTGTTAAGCGATGACCGGCTGGCGATACGTCCTGAAGGCTTCAGCGAGGTTCACAAGCGCGGGGCCACAGCCCCGCACCGTTTGCAGCAAGACCAGAGCAAATGGACACCGCATAAAGAAGACAAATAAAGTAAACTTGCCCTATGCACAGAATGATCCTAAAAACCACCGCCTGGTTCGCCCGCCAGCTGCCCGCCAGTTGGAAGACCAGCATTTATCGCATCAAACCACTGGCAAACAGCATCCGTTTTATCCTTAACCGTTCTTCGCCAGACGGCCTTACCAGAATGCGCGTGGCAGGCGGTGACCTGCAGGAAATCAAACTCTATTTGAACCTGCAAACCGAAAAAGACTACTGGCTGGGCACTTACGAGCCCGAACTGCAGAAAGCTATCCGTCATTGGGTGCAGCCCGGCATGGTGGTCTATGATGTGGGCGCTAACATTGGCTATATCAGCTTGCTGATGGCGAAAGCGGTCGGCAGCCAGGGCAAGGTCTACAGTTTTGAAGCCCTGCCCATCAACATCGAACGTCTCAAGCAAAATATTCTCTCCAGCAACACAGAGGTGCCGATCACGGTCGTGCATGCTGCCGTGACCGATAAGGACCAACCGGTTGAGTTCCTGGTGCATGAATCCACCAGTATGGGTAAAGTGGCGGGTGCTGCCGGACGCGAAGTCGCTTATGAAACCCGTATCACTGTGGATGGCATCACACTGGATACCTACCAATCCAAAAACAATATTCCCGCACCCGACATCATCAAAATGGATATCGAGGGCGGCGAAGTGCTGGCAGTTGACGGTATGCACCGTCTGCTGCACGAACACCACCCCATTCTGTTCATTGAATTGCATGGCCCAGAATCTGCCAGGGCGGTGGCAAAGGTGCTGGATGATTACGGCTATACTGCCTACCACATGAAAGCCCATCACAAGGTCATTAATCTGCATCATCCCGAGCATTGGAAAGCCTACATCATCGCACAGATTTCCTGATCATTAATACAATTCTTAACTTCGCCTGTCATAATTAAGTTCAGTTTAACCATTTATTTGTGATACGGAGGTTTTCTCATGCATTTCAGACGTTTAGGTAACACTGGCTTGAAGGTCAGTGAAATTTCTCTAGGAGCCTGGCTCACTTTCGCCGGCCAAATTCAAGATATGACCGCCAAGGAGTTGGTCTCAGCTGCTTTCGAAGGCGGTATTAACTTCTTCGACTGTGCCGATGCCTACATGAATGGCGGTGCCGAAGAGGTATTGGGCGATGCCATTCAAGGCATCAACCGCAGTGAGTTGGTCATCTCCACCAAAGTCTTCTTCCCCACCATGGAAGGCCCCAACGGCCGCGGCTTATCGCGCAAACATATTACCGAATCCATTGCCCGTTCTTTGAAAAACCTGCAGCTTGACTATGTCGACATTTATTACTGCCACCGCTATGACCCTGACACCCCGGTGGAAGAAGTCGTGCGCACGATGAATGACTTGATCGCGCGTGGACAAATTCTGTATTGGGGCACATCCGAATGGCAGCCTGCCCAGATCGCAGAAGCACACGGCATCGCCCGTGAGCTTGGCTTGATCGGGCCGGCCGTTGAACAGCCGCAGTACAACCTGCTGCACCGCAAGCGTGTAGAGGAAGAGTTAATGCCTGTTACCACCCGCTTTGGCATGGGCATCACCTCATTCAGCCCGCTGGCAGGCGGTGTGCTCACCGGCAAATACAACCAGGGCATCCCCGAGGGCAGCCGTGCTGCCCGCGAGGAAATGTCCTGGATGCGCGGTATGATCACGGAAGAACGGCTGGAGCCAGTGCGTGCTTTCACAGCTTATGCGGAGAAATTAGAGATTCATCCTGCCCAGCTGTCGCTGGCGTGGCTGCTGCGCCGCAAAGAAGTATCCAGCGTTATCACGGGCGCTACCAGGCGCTCGCAGTTGGAAAGCAACCTGCGCGCCGCCGAACTGGTCAGTAGACTCGATAACGAAATCCTTGAGGACATTGACAGCATTTTCGAGAATTTCGAGTAAGACCGGCTTTTTCGATAACAGGAGGTATCATACAGACGCCTCCTGTTATTTATTTAAGCAAATCACATCATTCGCCGTTATAATGAACGGAAATGGTGCATATGCATCAGATACTGTGTCCTTCCAAAACCTCACTTTTAAAAAGAAAAGCCAATGTACCAGGAAACCATCTATATCATTTTTTGCGTACTCTCGTTAATTATCAGCACCATTAGTTTTTCCCTGGCCCGAAAACATCAGACTCGTCTTTTCCATTCATTGATGGTTCTGATAGTGATCAATGCTGGTTGGGTGCTGACCTACCTGCTCAGCCTCCTGGGAAGCCAGATCGTCTGGGTGCCGCGGGCACTCATGGCGGTCACTGACTTATTCGCTTTTTATTTGCCGATATCTTTTCTTCACTTTGCCTACCTCTTCACCACAATCGAGGGCAAATGGCGCTGGTGGTTATGGCTCATCCCCATTGTTTTTTTCTTGATCATATATGTGCCGGGCTTGTGGGGCGAAACCTTGATCGCTTACCGCACCATTTTCCTGCCCGGCAAAGGCTATCGCGTGATGGGCACACCCAAAACGATAGCCACTGTCCTGATCATTATCAATATGCTACTCTCCCTCTATGGCGTCGGCCGCATTGTCTATGGCTTACTGCGTATCAACCCCAACTTCCGCGCCATTGCTGCGATTCTCTCAGCCACCATTGCCAGCCTCACCATCTTGAGCGGGCTGCAAACCTTTGTCTTCTTTGACATCATCGGCGGCCTTGATTACACACCACTGTTGATCTCAATAATCATCTTCGCCACCGCATATTTTATTGCCAACAATAACATCGAAAACCTCGCCATTCTTTCACGCGATCTCTATTTTGATGACTTTTTGATCGGTGCCTTTGTCATCAATCCACAGGGTATCATTCTCGACGCCAATCGCCGGGCATGCCAGATTATCCAACGTGACATCAAACAGGTGTTGGGCAAAAGAGCGGCTGATTTCCTGCCTTATGAAGAGGTGCAACAGACCATGCAGCAGCCAAACGCTGTTTTTCCCTGGGTAACACCGCAGCAGCGCGAGTTCGAGGTGCATGCCCGCCCCCTTACCACCGAGTATGACGAGATCATCGGTACGATCATCACCCTGCAAGATGTCACTGATTACAATATTTTGCTGCAGAAGACCATCGAACTTTCGATCCGCGACAGCCTCACCAATGCCTATAACCGCCGCCATCTCGAAGAAATGCTGGAAAAACAATTTTCACATGCGCGCCGCTACAAAACCCCCTATTCTGTGATGATGATTGACCTTAACCTTCTCAAACGCATCAATGATGAGTTTGGGCACACAGTTGGAGATCAGGTACTGATCCACGCGGTAGACATTTTGCAGAAAGAGGTGCGCACCGCTGATTCGATCTCACGCTTCGGCGGTGATGAATTCGTGGTACTTCTGCCGCAAACCTCGTTGAAGGGCGCCATGACCGCCGCCAACCGCATTCTACTGCACTGCCTCAGTTCACCTGTCTCCACCCTGGCGGGCACCATATTCTTATCCCTCAGCATCGGCATCGCCACCTGGGATACTGAGGCATCTGCTGACAGCGACATCACCTATGATGACCTTCTCAAACAGGCGGATGAAGCCATGTATTTTGCCAAAGAAAGCAGCGCCGGTCACGTCGCCTATTTCCAGAATGGCATCTGCCAGCTGGTGATGGGGGCGCCCGACCCAACCTCAGACATGTCCCCAAAAGTTGACTGAATCTGGGTAGAATCGCGCATTGCCTGTTATAATCATTGCCAATGTTTAGCAGGACTTTGCCAGAGTGATTTATAGACGTATAAAAAAAATGACGCTGCTCACGTCATTTTTTCCTCATGCCGAAGGTGGGAATCGAACCCACATTCCCGAGGGAACACGATTTTGAGTCGTGCGCGTCTGCCTATTCCGCCACTTCGGCTTTCTGGTAGACAACAGTATAACGAATCTTAACAGAAGGGTCAAGGTTAAACCCCCATGCAACTTGGAATTATCGGTCTCCCACAATCAGGAAAAACAACTCTCTTCAACGCCCTGACCGGCGGCTCTGTGCCCACCGGCGCCGGTAGCAGTCGTATGGAAGTACACACCGCCGTTGTTGACGTGCCGGATGAACGCGTAGACCGGCTATCAGCCATGTTCAAACCACGAAAAACCATCTATGCCAAGGTCACCTATGCCGATATCGCCGGGCTGGATGGCTCATCTTCTGCAGAAAAGGGCATCAGCGGGCAGTTGTTGAACCATCTCCAGCAGATGGAAGGCTTCATTTTGGTGATACGAGCCTTTGAAAATGACATGGTCATTCACCCCAACGACACCATCGACCCGCTGCGTGACATCAGCATCATGCAATCCGAATTCATTCTCAATGATCTCATCGCCATAGAGCGCAAGTTGGAGCGCCTTAAAGATGAACACCGCAAAGGCGGCGGGCGTGACAAATCAATCATCCAGCGTGAGATCACCCTGTTTGAACGATTACAGGAAGCTCTTGAGAACGAAACACCCTTGCGCGCGCTTGAGTTCAGCGATGAAGAAAACCGCGTGCTTTCAGGCTTTGGTTTTTTGAGCCTTAAGCCGATGCTGGTGGTCTTCAACCTGCACGAAGGGCAGGCAGCGCCCGCCTTTGAACCCACCCACCCGCAAAACCTGGCGCAGGTCTCACTGCAAGGCAAACTGGAGATGGACATTGCCCAACTGCCCGCAGAAGAAGCTGCTATGTTTCTTGAGGAATATGGCATTCAGGAACCCAGCCTCAACCGCATGATCCGCCTTTCTTACGATCTGTTGGGTTTGCAGTCATTTTTCACCGTCGGCGAAGATGAAGTGCGCGCCTGGACAGTGCGCACAGGCGCTACTGCTCCCCAGGCTGCCGGGGTGATCCACTCCGACCTGGAAAAAGGCTTCATCCGCGCAGAAACTATTACCTATGAAGACCTGATCACCTGTGGCTCGATGGCAGAAGCCCGCAGCCAGGGCAAGCTCCGATTGGAAGGTAAGAATTATCTGGTTCAGGAGGGCGACATTCTCCATATCCGCTTCAATCTCTGACCACCACCCTTTACACTATTGTGTGAAGGGTGTTTTTCTACCAGCGCTTTGTTGTAAAGGAACCACATGTATCGCGAAAAACCAAGCTTCATCGATTTCTCCACAGTCACCAAGTTGTCCACCCCGACCACTTTCTTTGAACGGCAGAAGAGCCAAAAAGAATTCTGGGACAACGCCCACATCTCACAGAAATTATTGGAGGCGCATCTTGACCCCAATAATGATCGCGCCAGCCGCCGTCCCGAGACAACTGAGAAATGCGTGGATTGGATCACCGAAAAATTACAGCTAACAGACCGTCACCGCTTGATTGATCTGGGCTGCGGGCCAGGCCTCTATACCAACCGCTTTGCCCAGCGGGGCATTCAGGTGACCGGTATCGACTACTCCCGCCGTTCGATTGAATATGCCCAAGAACAGGCCATCGCCCACAATATGCTTGTCGAATACATTTACCAGGATTACACCACCATCGATTACCAGAATGATTTTCATGTCGCCATGATGATCTATTGCGACTTCGGCGTATTCTCTGATGAAGATCGCTCGCTTATGTTGAATAAAATCCATACGGCCCTCAAACCTGGCGGTGTGTTCCTCTTCGATGTGTGGACTGATCAGTATGCCCCTATGACCAGCAGTTTCAAAGACTGGGCCATTTATCCCAAAGATGGCTTTTTCCTGCCTATACCCCACATCGAACTGGTTAACCAGATTCACTATCCGGAGGCATTTATCTGCCTCACCCAGTACACCCTTTTGGACTACCGCGGGACCTGTCAGGTAGTAAACTTCTGGGAGCGCTATTACACCCTCGAACAGATCACCAGTTTGTTGGAGCGTCATCATTTCAAGATATTGGCGTATCAACAAGACTTCACCGGCACCCCCTTTTCAGAAACCTCAGAGATCATCAGCGTCATTGCGCAAAAAGTGGAAATTTAACAGCAAGATTAATAAGTTGTGTGATTCAACCAGGCCAGTTCTGGTTACAATAAAAACTAAGCAGCTATTATTTGTAGACAATCATTAGAGGATAGGAAAGCAACATGGAATTATTAATCAAACGCATTAAGGAATCAGGGCAAAACCTGGGCAACGGCATCCTGAAGGTGGATGGCTTCATCAACCACCAGGTGGACCCCATGCTGATGGACACCTGTGGAGAAGAATTGGCGCGCAGGTTCAAAGATTGCGGCGCCACCCGCATCCTTACGGCCGAAATCTCCGGCATCGGGCCGGCATTGATGACCGGAAAATACATGCAACTGCCCGTGGTTTACGCCCGCAAACACAAACCCATCACCATGCCCGATCAGGTCTTTCTCACCCTGGCACCTTCGCACACCAAAGGGCGCATGGTGGAATTGATCGTTTCACCTGACTATCTCAAAGGCGGCGAACGCATTTTGATCATCGATGATTTCCTCGCTTCCGGCGCCACCATCGCCGGCCTGGTGAGGCTGGTAGAGGTGGCAGGTGCTGAACTGGTTGGTATCGGCGCGCTGGTGGAAAAGCTGTTTGAAGGCGGACGCGCCATGCTCTCTCGGCCGGGCCTGCAGATCGAATCTTTGGCCTGCATCACCAACATGGATGATGACACCATCACTTTCGGATCGCCTGATCAATGACCGACGACAACACCATCGCCATTCTTGATTATGGTTCACAATACTCGCAGGTGATCGCCCGCCGTGTACGTGAAGCACATGTATATTGCGAATTGTTCCCCTGGAACGCGCCAGTGGAACAGATTATGGCATTAAAACCCAAAGGATTCATCCTGTCTGGCGGGCCCAATTCTGTCTATTCCCCGGATGCCCCGACACTGCCTGCCTATGTGCTTGACAGCAGCCTGCCCGTTTTGGGCATTTGCTACGGCATGCAGCTGTTGACCCGCCATTTCGGCGGGATCGTTGCGCCCGGCACAGAACGTGAATACGGCTCTGCTGAGGTAACTATTGATACGGTAAACCCGTTATTTCCGTCAAGCAATCAAAAGGTCTGGATGTCGCATGGCGACCGGGTGGAGCAACTGCCGCCCGATTTTGTCACCTTAGGCCATTCTGCCAACAGCCCCTATGCCTTCATCCGTCACCAACATAAACCCTACTTTGGCGTGCAATTTCATCCCGAAGTCAACCATACCGAAAACGGGAGAGCTTTTATACATGCCTTTGTGACTGAAGTCTGTCAGATATCTCCCACCTGGACAGCACAATCCATCATCGAGCAGGCAGTTGAGCGCATCCGTGAACAAGTCGGCAGCGCCAAAGTTCTCTCGGCTGTCTCCGGCGGGGTCGATTCCTCAGTTGCCACCGCTCTGGTGCATCGCGCGGTCGGCAGCCAACTCAGCGCCATTTTTGTGGACACCGGCATGCTCCGTCACAACGAACGCCAGCTGGTAGAAACTGCCTTTCGTCAGAATATGGGCATTGATTTGTTTGTTGAAGACAGTGAAGAAGCATTCCTAACCTTGCTGCGCGGTGTGACCGAGCCGGAAGCCAAGCGGCGTGTCATCGGTGAAACCTTTATCCGCCTGTTCGAATTTCACGCCCGTACCCTCGGCAACCCTGAATTTCTGGTGCAGGGCACCATTTACCCTGATGTGGTCGAATCCGCTGCCCCTGATCGGCAGCAGGCTGCCCGTATCAAATCACACCACAATGTCGGCGGATTGCCGGAAGATATGCAATTCAAGCTGGTCGAACCGCTGCGCTATCTGTTCAAAGACGAGGTGCGCGCGGTCGCTGAAGCCCTGGGGTTGCCGCCTGAGCTGGTCTGGCGCCAGCCATTTCCCGGCCCAGGCCTGGCAGTGCGCTGCCTGGGCGAGATTACCAAACAACGGCTGGATGTACTGCGAGCGGCAGATCACATCTTCACCAGTGCCCTTGCAGAACATGGTTTGATGAAAAACAAAACCGAAGATGGTGTGGCACAGGCGTTTGCTGTTCTGTTGCCGGTGAAATCCGTCGGGGTGATGGGTGATGAGCGCACCTATGAAGAAGTGTTAGCCCTGCGCGCCGTCCAGACCGATGATTTCATGACCGCTGATTGGGTCGATCTTCCGCATGACTTTCTGGCAATGGTCGCCAACCGCATTGTCAATACAGTGCGCGGCATCAACCGTGTGGTATATGATATCACCAGCAAGCCACCCGGCACGATCGAGTGGGAGTAAGAAGAAACTGTGAACGACACCGCCGGATATAACCGCACCATCCGCTACGACCTGGTGAAGGAATTCCAACTGGAGCACTTTACAGCTCGCACGGAAGCCATTCAACACGCCTACCAGTGGGGCCAGGTTATCCATGCCGGACAGGAACGGTTAAATGGCGCTCCTTATTTTGAAACCCATTGCGGCTGGGTAGGCGCGCTGGTCGATCAACTGGCACACAACGAAGCCTGGACCATCGCTGCTTTGCTGCATGACAGTGTGGAAGACCAGAATGTCACTCTGGATGATATACGTACCCAATTTCCCGGTCCGTTAGGCGAAAATATTGCCCGTCTGGTGGATGGCACCACCAAATTGATCACATCGCGCGGCGGACGCTCTAAAGAGATTGAGACCTTGCGCAAGATCGCCTCTTACCGCGACCCGGCTGTTTTCATCATCAAGCTGGCTGACCGCTCGCACAATATCCTCACCCTTGAACATATGCCGGAAGAGCGGCAGGCCGCCAAAGCCGAGGAAGCCATCCGCGCTTATGGCCGTTTGGCAGGCATCTTAAACTGCCACCGCTGGCGCTGCTGGCTTGAAGATATCGCATTCCCCTTCTACCAGCCATCTACCTATGCGCATGTCAAAGAACGCATTGACAACGATCCCCGCTTCCATGCTGATTTCCTCAACTCAATCAAGCGCCAGTTGACCACGGTGATGGAGCAGGAAGGCCTCCAAGGAGAAATCAACATCACCGCCAACGGTTACTGGCAGACCTGGATGAAACTGAAAACCAAAGCCCATGAACGCCGCGGATCCCTCGATAACTTCAGCATTGTCAATGACCTGGTCAGTTTTCGCATGGTCCTGGATACCGAAGACGACCGCGACTGTTACCGCCTGCTGGCAGGCGTGAACCGCTACCTGGGTTCTTATCTGGTGCAGACCGGTTTTGATGATTACATTGCCATTCCGCAGAATGGCTACCAGGCGCTGCAAGTCACCGGCTGGTTTGAATCTTACGGCGCCATCGAGGTTGCCATCGCCACCCGCGCCATGGAAGGCGAAAATATGTGGGGCATCATCTATAACATGCAGCACGACCGCCCTATCAATCAGTATCAACCCATCACCATCCTGACCCCCACCGGGGGGTTACGCTTCCTGGAAGAAGGTGCTTCTGTACTGGACGCTGTCGCCAGCATTCAGCAGGACTACTTCCTCGATAAGGTCACCACAGTTGAAGTGAATGGCAAGTTAGCTCTGCTATCTGACCGTGTCCAATCCGGTGATGTCATCGAAGTCACCACAGGCGAGCAGCGGCTGGAACCCAACGAAAGCTGGCTCACTTTCAGTTCACGCCCCACCGCCCAACTGGTGCGGGAGGTTTTAATCAACCAGGCATTACAACGCGAAGCCGAACAAGGACGCGAAATGATCCGTCCGATTCTGTTCGAGCGCGGTATCGTTGACCTGTACGATGTGCAGGCGCTTGAACCGGAGCGAATGGAGCGATTGTTGGGCTTGCTGGCAAGCCCCAACCTCGAAGACCTCTATATCGGGGTCGGCGGCGGCGCTATCATGCTGGATGATGTGCAGGAAAAGCTGGATGAGGTCAACATCTCCCGTCAGGCGCTTGGATGGAGCACCATTTATTTACACGGCCCGTCGCAAGCCAACAAACCCGGCATCCTGCTGCTTCTTTCCAGCATCATTTGGGAGTCGGGCACCAACATCCTGCGGGTGGTTAATAATACCTATCCCGACGGCAGTTTCGATGTGCGCATTGTCACCGTGCAGTTTTCCACTGAGCAACAGCAAATGATCACCAAAGAACTTGACCGCCTTAAGGATGATATTGATCTGGTGCTGGTTGAGGTCGCCTGAGACCGATTAATCCTCGCGCACCATTGCCAATAGTGCGTCATGCAGGTGCGGGTTTGTCACCGCCACGTTACAGGGCATGGTCAACAGATCGCCTTCGCCATTGACACGGCTGACCATTCCGCCGGCTTCCCGCACGATCAACGCACCAGCAGCGATATCCCATGGTTTGACCGCCAGTTCGTAATACCCATCCAACCGCCCAGCCGCTACGTTAGCCATATTGAGCGCCGCGGATCCAAACCGGCGCATTGCCTGGGTTGCCATGTTCAACTCGGCAAACAAGCGCAGGTTGCGATCCAACATATCAGCCTGATTGTGTGAAAAACCTGTCACCATCAAAGCCTGCTGCATATCGTTCGTAGGGCTTACGCTGATGCGTTCACCATTCAAGAACGCCCCTCCACCCCTCTCTGCAGAAAAACATTCGTCATGGATGGGGTCATAGATCACACCCAGGCGTGAACCCCATTCATCAACGAAAGCCAATGATACGCAAAAATAAGGAAAGCCATGCGCGTAATTGGTGGTGCCATCCACCGGGTCTATGTACCAGCGGGCATCAAGGTTGCCGGATTGTTCCCCATTTTCCTCGCCTATGGTGGCATGGGTTGGAAAATGCTGCCGGATTTGAGAGAAAAGGAAATCCTCAGATTGCCGGTCGATCTCGGTGACCAGATCATAATCGCTTTTATAATCGATCGTGTGGCGCTTGCCAAACCCCGTCCGCAGGATCTCACCCGCCTGCCGCGCCCACCGTTCTACCAACGGCAAAGTCAATTCCATGCTGCCATCCTTTGTTCATAAAAACAGCGGTTTTCACACCGCTGCCTAATCATTCGGTCTTGATTATACTGCAAACCTGTCACGCGCTCATGTTGCTGGGCAGCACCTGGTTTGAATCTCCCAATGCCTCTGCCACAATGTCACGCTCGATTCTTTCAGCTGTCAGCAACAACTCAAATTGCTTGCGCTGATCTGTTGGCAGGTTTTGCAGCAATTTCTCCATGCGGTTGATCAGGTCATTTTTATAGGTCAGTTTTTGCTGCAGCCGTTCACGGTGCCGTGCACTGAACTCTGCCCCCTCTAAACCGCCGGGTTGGCTGTAGTGGTCATTGAGCGCTTTGTCTACTGCCATCATCAGATCGTCAACATTGTAGGGCTTCTTTAGGAATTTCTCCGCCCCCAGTTTCTGGGCAAAGTCCATGTCTTCTGCTTTGGTATAGGTCGCCGAAAGGAATATCACCGGTAGATCGCGCAAGTTGGGCAAATGCCGCAAATTGTGAACAAGGGTAAATCCATCCATGGTGGGCATGAGAATATCTGTGATGAGCAGACACGGTCTGGTTTGCGCCACCAGTTGCAGCGCCTCGCGGCCATTGCTGGCGGTCACAACATCATACCCACGGAAACGCAGGGTAATTTCCAGCATTTCGCGGATATTCTTCAAATCTTCAACGATCAATATCGGGCCGAGTTTTTTATCCATAGGTCTGTGGTCAGTACATATAGGCAACATTTGCCCATTAACTACATCAAGTATACCCTTTTTAAGGTCGTGTAGAATTAACAAATTTTTAGGGTGACCGGTTGTCCTGCAGGTGTTCCCGCTTTAATTGTTCGAAGAAATCTTGCATGGTTGCCTGGCGCGGTTGTGCCATCCGCCTGGCAGTATCCGTGAACAATCGCTCATGCACATGGCACAATTTGAAGCAGTATTCATGATAGGCGCTGTGTCTCTCACCTTTCGCCAGCTTACCCGTGCATAGAAATTGTTCAGAAGGTTCTTCGTAAAACGGCAGCCCTCGTTCGACGCTGACCGCGATCGCGCGTGCGACCCCGATGGCGCCAATTGAATCCAATTTGTCGGCATCGAACAATACCTTCGCCTCAACGGTCAGGGGTGATTCTTCTGCATCGCGGTAACGGTGGGTGCGAATGCAGTGCTGCACAGCCTCTATGTCAGGCGCTGCCCAACCATGCTGGACTAACAACGCCCCTGCAAATTCCGCTGATAATAAATGATGTTGCTCCCTTTTTACACTGCCACCCAGACCGTTTTCCACATCATGCAGCAATGCCGCCAGCCGTAGAATACACCAATCCGCGCCTTCTGTTTGTCCAATTTCCTGGCACAGGTGATACACTCGCAGCACATGGCCGAAACCATGCGCCGCGTCCTTCCCGGTATAATACTGTTCAGCTTCCGCAACCGTCAATGACCGCATATTGCCTCCGTTGACAAACACTTCGCCTTCTTGTCTATCCACTTCGTTATAAAATCCGTATCTCTGTGATCATGTTAACGGAGAACAATTTCTTCGTACATTGTAGTGGCGGTAGATCTACCGCCACTACAGAACATCACTATCCACTTGCTTTGCTTTTTTTGATCAAATAGCTTGGCTTTTTTTATGACAGCCCCATGCTTATCGTCAATGCCGGTGAAAATTAAATCCAGCCCCGTAATTCCATGGCTTTGACCACACGATCAATCGCCACCATGTAGGCGGCGTCGCGCATAGAAACATCCTGTGCCTGTGACATCTCATACACCGCTGCAAATGCCTCGGTCATGCGTTTGTCCAGTTTGTCCAACACCTCCTCTTTGGTCCAGTAGAAGTTCATGTCGTTCTGGACACCCTCGAAATAAGACACCGTCACCCCACCCGCATTGCACAGGAAATCAGGAATGACGAACACACCTTTTTCAAGCAAAACAGCATCCGCTTCTGGGGTGGTGGGGCCATTGGCGCCTTCCGCCACGATTTTCACCTGCGGGGAGATTAGCTGCACGGTCTCGGCGTTGATCTGCCCTTCCAGAGCCGCCGGGATCAAAATGTCGACATCTTTGGCGATCCACGCATCAGCCTCTTCGATCTGGTAGCCTTTCTCAACCGCTATCGCTTTGTCAATGCTGCCATATTGATCGGTGATCTTTTTCAAGAAATGAGGGTCAATGCCGTCATCTTTGGCAACCGTATAGGATTTCTGATCCGTGCGATCCCAGTAAGAGACGCACACCACCTTGCCGCCGATCATTTCGATGAAACCGAAGGCAGCATATTGCGCTACATTACCAAAGCCCTGGATAGCGGCTGTGGTTTGTGACGGCTCCAGCCCAAGGCGGGCAATGGCTTCTCTCACGGTATGGATCACGCCAAAGCCGGTGGCTTCAGTGCGACCCAATGAACCGCCGCCGCCTACCGGTTTTCCAGTGATCACACCCGGCGTATAAGCCCCCGTCAATTTAGAATATTCATCCATCATCCACCCCATCATCTGGGGTGTGGTACCCACATCCGGCGCTGGAATGTCCTGGCGCGGGCCAATGTTGCGCCCGATCTGCTGCACATAACCGCGCACGAGGCGTTCTTTCTCGCTGGTCGAAAGCGTGGCGGGGTCAATGATCACACCGCCTTTGCCGCCGCCCAACGGGATATCAACCACGGCGCATTTCCACGTCATCCAGGTTGCCAGCGCCCTGACGGTGTCAATGGTTTCAGAGGGATGGAAACGAATGCCTCCTTTACTGGGTCCGCGGGCATCGTTGTGCTGCACACGAAAACCTTCAAACACTTTGATACTGCCGTTGTCCATGCGCACCGGAATACGAAAATGGTATTCGCGCAGCGGCCAGCGCAGCATTTCCGCCACTTGCGGGTCAAGGTTGAGCAATCTGGCGACATGGTCGAATTGCTGTTGCGCCATCTCAAAAGCATTGGTTGTTTCAGACATTTGGTCTCCTATAAATTGGTGATTTGGGTTCATGCAACATCTGCCCCCTCAGCGCAGGGCAAACGGTCATACACCTTAAGTGTACACAATCCACCGATTCCGTCAAGTCAGGCTGTCAGGCGTAATATGGTTCCAAATCTTTCGCCAATTGTTCATACTGCTGCATCGAGCGGCAGTATGAAAGGATGTGCATGCCGGCACCGCCGAAGATATCCAACAACGGAACGATCTCTTCGGGTTCCACACCAACCGCCTGCACGGATTTACCAGCGTCCAGAATCCTGCGATACAAATCATGCCACCGTTTATCTGCACCGCCGGGGTGCGCCGCACCGGGCGTCCATTCGATGGCGTCAAGTTCTTCGATATCCAGCAAATTGTCCAGCTGGCAGATACACTCCGGACCGTCCAGATGGAACAGGGAGGTATCCAGCCATTGGCATTGCTCACGCAGCCCGTCAACCACGAACTTCCTGAACATGTGCGGTGAGAACATGGCAGCAGCGTCACATTGCAGCTTGGCGGTCTTGCCCGGCGACCAGATGCCGAACGCCCCCCAGCAGCTGCCGCCTTCTTCATCCTTTACCATCTCATATATACGGTGATAGACCTCAAACCACACCTGGTTGATCTCCATCACCCTGTCATACACCCATTGCGGACGTTCGATCATGTCAACCATCAGGGTCTGCGCATCGCGCAAGGAAGCCAACACATCCACATTCTCCACCAGATCCGGGATGCCCACCAGGTACTTGCTCCGCGCGGCACGCATGCCCTCGCAGCACAAATCTTCGGTCAGGCCCCACCACTCATTGTGAATGAACTGCAATGGCGGGAGCGTTTCCGGCTGAGGATGATCCATGAACACAGGATTGAACCACACCGTTTCGGGTGTCATCCCTGGCTCCGAGCCCAAATACAACGCCAGCGAGCCGGGACCGATCATGATATCGGCAATCGGCAGGGTCTCAAATCCCGTCAGGTTCTTTGACAGGCGGTAAGTGTTATGTTGCGCCCGCCAGGCACCATCAGTGTAATAAGCTTTGATGTCTCTGGGCGGCGGCGGTGCTTGCACACCCTCATGCAGTGGTGAATCGATGAAGGGCGTATCCAGCTGAACCACAAGGTCGCGGTGCTGCCACCAGCCAATATGGCGCTGCCGCGCCTGTTCCCAGTTTGGTTTCCATGCCAGCATCTTCTCAGCTCCTTATTGGTGTGACGCTTGTTTCTTTATACCCTTGTCCGTCATCGTTTGACAAGGGATAGAAAGAACAATTTACTGGATCAATTTTCAGTGGGGGCAAGTGCTTTCACTAACAAAGGCCGAACCACATCGGGGTTAGCCATGCCATGTGAAGCGCGCATCACCTGACCAAAGAACCAGTTTGCCAGTTCGACCTTACCCTTCTTGTATTCACGTACTTCTTTGGGATTCGCTTTCAGCACCTGAGCAACGATCTCTCGCAGTGCTGCCTCATCCGATATTTGGGCGTAACCCAGTTGGGCAACGATCTCACTCGCCGTTTTTCCCGTATCCAGCATGGCATGCAGCACTTTTTGCGCGCTGGAACGGTTGATCTCACCAGCTTCCACCACAGAGAGAAAGCCGGCAAAGTGGTCTGCTATTAAAGGAATTTCCTCCGCCCCCTGCTGGTTGACCCAGGCGAATACCCCGTCCAATATCCATAACACCACCTTTGAAGGTGCCATAGACACCAGCGGCAGTGTGGTTTCAAACAGGTCGGCTGCCTGTGCATGTTCCATCAATCGTTCTGCCTGCTCCGCAGTCAGTTTATACTGCGCGATCATGCGTTCAATGCGCACCGCCGGCAGTTCGGGCAGCGTTGACCGTATCTCATCAACCCGGTCGGCCTCTACCACCAACGGTGGTAGATCGGGCTCAGGAAAGTAACGGTAATCATGCGCATCTTCTTTCGAGCGCATCACCACCGTCTCACCGCTCACCTCATCATAACTGCGGGTTTCCTGCGCCACGATTCCGCCCGCTGCCAGCAATTGGCACTGGCGTTCAATCTCGTAGGCAACCGCCCGGTTCATACTGCGAAAGCTGTTGAGGTTTTTAATCTCAACCCGGCTGCCCAACTGACTGTCTCCCTTTGGTTTGACCGATATGTTGGCCTCGAAGCGGATGACACCCTTCTCCATATCGCCGCTGTTGACCCCCAGCGTGCGCAGAATGGCACGCAATTCACGGGCGTAGGCATCCATCTCCTCAACACTGGTCAGGTCAGGCTCTGTGACGATCTCGATCAACGGCACCCCGGCACGGTTCAGGTCCACCAGTGTATAGTGATCACCGTCTTCCACCGTTACATGGGTCAATTTGCCGGCGTCTTCTTCCATATGCACGCGGTTGATGCGCACCCAGCGATTGCCTTTTGCCGTTCGGATCATTATATTACCGCCCTGCGCCAACGGGTATTGATACTGCGATATTTGATAGCCTTTGGGTAGATCAGGATAAAAATAATTCTTGCGTTCAAACACACTCTCGCGATTGATGCGGCAGCCCAATGCCAACCCTACCTTCACCGCCATTGCCACCGCACCGGCATTGACCACCGGCAGCACTCCCGGCATACCGCTGCACACCGCGCACACACCCGTGTTGGGGGCAGCGGAGGTGGAATCGACCACCGGGCAGCTGCAGAACATCTTTGACCGGGTAGCCAGCTCTGCATGTACCTCAAGGCCGATAACGGTATCAAATTGTTCTTGCACTGCCATTCAACGCTCCCAAATACCTGTAATAATTAGCAACAATCTTACTACGCTATTGACTTGCTGTTCCAATCTTTTTTTTGTGCTCCTGCCAGATGCCCCAGCCAAACACCAACAGTCCTGCCACGATAATCATGCCCACCAGCAGCGGTAATGACGGCACCGCAAACCACAACAAATAGCGGGCGATGTACCAGTAGGTGAACACGGCAATCGCAAAGAGCATCACAGCCACCAACCGCCGTAACCAGAGGTCACGCGACCTGTAAAAAGTCACCGCCAGCAATGCCATCCACGGCAGCATGATCAACCGGTAACGTGGATTATCCCAGGCATCACCGCCCGCACGCAGAGAAGAGAATAACATCCAGAACCATACAAACACCAGCATCCAGAATAACAGGCGGCGGTCTTTCATGTTCTCCTTCTTCCACACCGCATACCATCCAAAAATGAGCAGCGGCAGCAGGCAGTACCAGCCGACCGAACGGAACACGGAGATCACCTTCCACAGCGGGGTGGCATCCTGAATGACCGTCGCTGGCGGCACCATTTGCAATATCCCATAGGTCGTCAGGAAGGCATACTGGGCTGGCTGAGGCAGATCTCTGACCAGTTGCTGCACATGGCCTGAAGAAGCAATCATCGTGTTCATATCCCACCAAATCACGTTTGATAACCATCCCCGACCAAGAAAAGCGCCTGTGCCCGCCAGCAACAGTATCATCACAAACAGACCCGATGTTAACCATCCTTGCCATTTTTTCGTCGTTCTTTGCTGAATCCATGCAAGGGCAAATAGAACCCCGCACAGTACAAGCACCGCGGCTGCCAGCAATGGCGAGATAAACAGCATCAACAATATACTGCCAACCGCCCATGCGATCAATCCTTTGGGCCGCTTCTTCGCGAAAGACATGATGACAGCCCAGAACAGGATCATACCTGCCCCAAGAATGAGCGGCTCACGCATCTGTGAAGCAGTGAAGAAGATTCCTTCTGGGTACAACACCACGATCCAACTGGCTGCTAACGCTGTTTTCCTCCTCCAGCGCTTGCTGACTGCCTTATAGAAAAATGGCACCCCAGCCCCAAAAACAAACGATGTCAGGATTAACATCAAATAGGGGCGGTGAACATCAGGACTTAAGAAACGGTAGATTAACACACTGAGAAAAGCCAGCCCGCCATATTGGTCAGTGTAGAAATCTTCAGAAAAAACAGTCAGAAGTGACTCGCCCGAAACCGCCGTTTGCCAGGAGGCTGTGTCACGCTCGTAGGCGTCACGGAAGGTGTAACCGGCCTGCTGCTGCTCGTTGTCATAGCCCCACACCGGCAGCGCCAGCATCAAACCAACGCCGACGAGCAACCGCAGGAAAAAGGCCGTCATGGTCATCCACGCTATCCGTCTGCGGCTTCCAAGGTAGTTGATAATGGAAAGCAAACCGTATAATGCCAGACCAGAAAGCACAGTGAAGGAAAGCAAGCTAATCCACCATTTACCGGCGGGAAACAATACAGTAACAAGGCCAGCAAGCAAAAGGCCTGCCAGCAAACTGACGATGGATCTACTTTTCCAGTGCATGGGTCAATTTATAACACAACCAGCGCCTAATAGACCAGACTTATCCCTCCATCTCTGCTAATTTGGCTTGCTTGTCTGCATGCATCTGCAAAACTTTTTGCTTGATCTCCTGCAGATATGCCCCCTGCAGCGGATAAAATTGCAGGATAATGGCACCCAGCAGCAGCGCCACACCCGGGATCAGGCCGATGAAGACCTTGATGCCAAAAATCGCGCTGTCCGGCTGGTCAAGGAAGATCAGCCCCTGGTTAGCTTCGCGGGTCACAAAATTGGTCGATTCAAGAACAAACGCCACCAACCACAAAGCCACCGACTGCGCGGGTTTGGTAATCAGGGCGTTCACCCCGAAGAAAGCCCCTTCGCGCCGCACGCCGGAGCGCACTTCATCTTCGTCCGCCACCTGGGCGAATAACACATTGGTCAGCACCTGCGGGCCTGCCAACCCCGCCCCTGCCAGCGCCAGGCATACCCAGATCAGAGCAGGTGGAACGAATGGCAGAGCGATCAACCCGACAGCCGCGATCAACAACAGAACCTGCTGCGTTTTCACCACCCCAAAACGAGCGCGCAAAACGCTGGTGGTCGGTATCATGATCAAGATCGGCACAAACAACGCCACCAGCAGCAGAATGGTTGGTTTTTGCATGACATAATCTGCCAGATAGAACATCGAACCTGTCACCAGCGAACTGGTCAGGATCGCCATGAAGTTTTCCGCGACCAGCACGATGAATGATTTGCTGGTGAACGTATAGCGGATGGATTCCACCAGATTCAACGGTTTGTCCACCTGGGTGAATTCACGGCGCTCTTTGACTTTGAAAGTAGTGAATATGATCAACGCCATACCAACCAGCGCCACCCCGATCATAGCCAGCCTGAATGGCAGCAGCGAGGGGTCATCCGCTTGCGGGCGCACCATATCAGGAATCAAAAAGCCCAGTATCATACCCAGCATGGAAAACAACGAGGAGGAAATCTGCAGCCCGTTGCGCTCCGCATCCGATTCGGTCACTTCCGGCAGCAAGGCTGAATACACTAGCCCGATGATGGTGTAGGCAGTGTCGTACAGCAGCATGGTGACCAGCATCCACCAGAATTGCGCGGGTTGTCCGACACCTTGAGGTGCAAACCACACCAGCACAAAAGTCAATGCCAAAAAAGGCGCTGTAAAACGCATATAGGGAATGCGCCTGCCAAGTTTTGAGCGGGTATTGTCGGTGATAAACCCGAACAAAGGATCATTAATCGCATTCCAGATGGCATAGATCGTGGCAGCCAACCCGATCCAGTTGGCTGACAGACCCAGATAGTCCTGGTAGAACATGGGCAGCATCGCGCCAAAAATACCGCTGATAATAGCTGTACCCAGCGCTGCCACCCCCCAGTTCAATTTATACTTCAACGAAAGTTTGATTCCCTGCTGTTCCATTGCATTCTCCTCCGAATTGTTTTATGGGATCAAATTTTTAAGGTCACGGTACCCAATGACATGCACCCCGATCTTTTTTAGATAGTCACTTACTTCCTGCTTCATGAAGGTCTCGTAATCCGCCACGCGGCATTGCCAATCCGGTGTGATCGCCTTCAGTTCAGTCGTCTCTTTGCTGGGGTGAATGATAAAGTGTGTGATGCCCGCCGGCAGGTTGTCGAACACCTGCTGTGCCTGTTCGAAACGTGTGCGCGGATCGGCATTTAGCTCAAGGGAGGCAATGTTGTCCAGCATCGGCAAACCTTTTTCTTCCAAATTCAACACCAGCTGGGCGGCTTTTTCTGCCAGAAACTCGTTGATACTGCTGTGCGCGCGCATCCAGCCTTCTTTGTCCAATCGAAAGATCATCGGCGGTAGTTTGTATTTCAACGCCAGTTTCACGTAATCCATCATGAACTTGAGATGCGCCACCGCACCCATATGGGTGTCGATATGCGTCGGCACAATGCCCCATGACATCGCGCGGGTGATCTGTTTCTCCAGTTCACGCTTCACGGCTTTGGGAGTGGCGGTCTTTTGCACCTGCTCGCTGGAACGAGGGAAAAAACCCTCCTCATCCATCAATCCGCTGCTTGCTTTACGGGTAGAGATCGGCCCCCAGCGATAGGAATCCCATTCACTGGTAATCGTCAGATGAACGCCCAGGTCAGCTTCCGGCATCTGGTTCGCCAGTTGGGCGGCTGCCGGTGCCCAACCGCAGGGAATCATAATTGCGCCGGACGAAATCACCCCTGCCTGCCACAAATCTGCAAACGCTGCCACACTCGATTGGCACATGCCAATGTCATCTGTGTGGATGATCATGGCGCGATCATCATCCGCCAATCCCAACTTTTTTAAGACTGGATTTGGTCCCATACAATCCTCCTGTTTTTCTCAAGTCAATAGCTATACTATACAGCATTAATCGTCTTTTCAACCATGCGAAAAGCAAACAAAAGGATTGACATGCGACAAAACAATCAGTGGCGTTAAAAACGAATGCGGAAGGACGAATACTCACGCGTGACGGACAATTCCCGCACGCGCATATCCTGTACAGAAGCCGAGGCAGGCCCGCGCCCAATAGTCCGCAGGAATGCTTCTATCTCGTTATCAGTTCCCTGGGCAAGAAACTCCACACTGCCATCAAAATTATTCTTCACCCAACCAGTGACACCCAGTTCTGCCGCCACCTGCTGGGTAAAATAGCGGAACCCAACCCCCTGCACCCGTCCGCGGATGGTGCCATGCACCTGTTTGCGCTTTACGTCACCCGCCATCGCTGCGGCCTTCTTCCCTGGGTTTTTGCAAACGCCCTGCCAGCCATGGCAACCCCGTCAGGATCATTAACAAGATCGCATAAGGACCCATATTCACCGCAAACAAACTGAGGACAGTGGTACGGAAGGTGTCCTTTTGCCACTGCGCCTGTGCTTTCGACAGACTGATGCCGTAGGTTTGCAAGAAACCTGCTTCGCAACTGACACCTTCTGCGTATTTTTCCATCAAACCACGCAATTGTGCATGACCGTATTCTTCTTGCAGGTAATCCACGAAGGAAGCTGATTGGGCGTAAGCCAGGTAAACCTGGTCAGATTGCTGCGGAAATGATTGGCACAGATCGGCCATCGCAATGAATTCTTTGCGATCTGCCGCGCGAGCCAGCGCGGTGCCATACTCTTCATTCTCTGCCAGCTCTGCGCCTGTTGCCAGACCTTCCAGCAGCCACACAGGTTGATAACGATAGCCCTGCCCGGTTTGGGCAAAAACAAACAAGTGCGCCAATTCATGCGGAATTTGCCGCTGCATTTCCAATCGTTGATCCGGTGAAGGCGCGATGGACAGCAGCATAGCATTAATTTGCGGGTCCGCATGCCCTGCCACCCAGTCCAAATTTGTTATATCGAGCGCGCTTTGCAGTGCTTCAGCATCCGCATACAGGTAGATCATGACCGGTGTGTTGGGTTCCTCTGAAAATTGTTCTGCCAATTGCAGCCAGGCCTGTTGGGCCGTATTTAATGCTGCCAAACCAAAATCATCAATGCCCGAAAGCCAGTACAACTCAAACTGGTTGCTCTGTATCCTCCGCCACTCATAGCGGTTATCGAGGTAACGAAATCGGTTCGTATCGGTCTTGGTCGAGGGTTCATCAGCAAACTCGATCTGGAACCAGTAATCCACATCGGAATAGGGGCGCAGCAGCAATTGCTCTGGCTTGATCGCAATGACATGCAGTCCAGTCTCTTCCAGCGGTACCGAGAAATTGGCAATGCCCATGCCAACTGGTTGGACGAAAAGCCAGATCGCCTCAACCCCTTGCATGGATTCGACTGACAATTCAAACTCGATCTGTTCGCCGAACTGGTAGGTAACACTGGTATCAGTGGTGAAGGACAATGCCTGGGCGTTGGCGGCAGACGGTGAAAGACTTATCACCATCATCATGACCATGCCTATCAACAGCCAATCCATGCGCCAGATCTTCATACTTCCCCGCCTGCTCCTCAACTATTCCAGGTCTTCGTCATCCACTTCATCGTCAAAATCATCATCTTCATCATCTTCACCATCGTCATCATGCAGGTGATGATCGCTGTGGTAATGCCGTACAGCATCGTCTATCTCATCCGTCGAGAAGCCGAACATATCCGGCAATTTAACAGCATTGGTGAAAGAAGCGAATTCGATCGCCTGCTCCAGCAGTTCAACCTCCTCATCATCTTCCGCCCATTCCAGCATGCGGCTCAGCACAGAAATGCCCTCCATACCGCCAATATTTTCAAGTGCACGCGCCAACGCCATACGAATCGGTTGGTCAAGGTTTTCAAAATCTTCTGCCATTTCCAGCAGCCTGGGCAGCGCTCTTTCGATGTACATCTCACCAGCCGCGCCGATCGCTTCAAATTGGATATCCGGCTCGTCGCTGTCAAGGTTCGCCAACACGAGTTTTTCCCATTGACGGTTGGCGCTGCGGCCCATTGAGAACAAGGCGCTTGCCTTCCATTCTGCTTCCGGCTTTTCATACGCGGCCAGAATGAGAGGCGCTACTTCATCACGGGCAGAATATGACAAAGACTCCAACGCCCTGCGCTGTAACAACACCGAAGGGTTCTCGGCAAGCGCTTTTAAGAGAGCCTCCTCGATGCGGGTTTTGTCACGCTGCGGTAATTCCTCCAACTCGCCTTTGTACACATAATTGCCCAGTACGGTGGCAGCTTCAGATTGGACAACATCATCTGCGTCATTCAAAAGAATATCGAGCAAAGGGTCAATCAGGTCACGCCGCTCATACTCATCCAGCAGACGGATGGCGTTCGCCCGCACCTCAGGTTCTTCGTCATTCAGGCAGAACTTGGCGAACGTGTCAAAATTTACCTGGTAGTTGTAATTCATCATTGCCGCCAAATCTTGCAGCAAAGCGCTTTTACGGCGCGTAGAGACCAGGTCCCAGGTGGATTTCAAGATCGACAGGTCAGCCGTACTTAAATCTGAAAATTGATTCCACAAGTTGGGAGGAAAGATCTTGTTTTCCTCAGCCAACAATGCCATCACTTTTGAAAAATCATTTTGTATATCACTCATCATTCGTCCTCAAAAAAACCTGTCTCAAACAGGTTGCTTGCGCAGATACCCATTGATGGCTTCAGCAGCTTTGCGCCCCGCCCCCATCGCCAGAATCACGGTTGCGCCGCCGGTAACGATATCGCCGCCGGCATAGATACTCTCAACATTGGTTTGCTGGGTTTCTTCATCCACAATGATGTTACCCCATTTGTTGAAAGCCAACCCGGGTGTGCTGCGCTGGATGATGGGATTGGAACCGTTACCAATGGCAATGATCGCCACATCGATGCCCATCTCCTCGACCGCGCCTTCAATCGGCACCGGCCGGCGGCGGCCGGAAGCGTCCGGTTCACCCATTTCCATCTGCTGCAGCCTGACACCGGTCAATCTGCCCTGTTCATCGCCCAAAAATTCGATGGGCGAAGACAGCAGCTGAAAATGGAGCCCCTCGTCTTTACCATGATGAATTTCTTCATCGCGTGCTGGCATTTCTGCTTCTGTGCGGCGATAAATTAGATACACCTCTTTGGCGCCTAACCGCAGCGCAACCCGCGCCGAATCCATGGCGGTATTGCCGCCGCCGATCACCGCCACTATCTTGCCGCGGCATTCGATCACTGGGGTTTCATAACGCGGAAAATCATAGGCTTTCATCAGGTTCACCCTGGTGAGAAATTCATTCGAACTCATCACCCCAATCAAATTCTCGCCGGGTACATTCAGGAATTGCGGCAAACCCGCGCCGGAACCGATGAAAACCACATCAAAGCCTTGTTTTTCGAACAAGTCTTCTACCGTCAATGTCTGGCCGATGACGACATTCTTGCGGAATTTCACCCCCATGCGCTCCAGGTTTTCCACTTCTTCCTTCACGATCTGCTTGGGAAGGCGGAATTCCGGGATGCCATACACCAGCACCCCACCAAATTCATGCAGCGCTTCAAACACAGTCACTTCGTGCCCCATCTTGACCAGATCACCGGCACAGGTCAACCCGGCCGGGCCTGAACCCACGATCGCCACCTTTTTGCCGGTCAACAACTCATACGGAACAGTGTAGTTGTCAACTATCCGTTTCTCACGCTTAAAATCGGTCACAAAGCGCTCCAAAGCGCCGATCGCCACCGATTCACCGCGCTTGGTAAGCACACATACCTCTTCACATTGGTCAGATTGCGGGCAGACCCTGCCGCACACAATCCCCAGCACGTTATCTTCTTCGATAACGCGCGCGCTATCCAGGAACTTACCCTGACGTATCTTCATGATGAACTCAGGGATTTTTACATGCACCGGGCAGCCCTCGACACAGGGCGGATTCTTGCACTGCAAGCAGCGCTCTGCTTCATTGCGCGCCTGGTCAGGCGTGAACCCCAGGTTAACTTCGTTAAAATTGCCCACTCGCAGCACCGGATTCTGCTCCGGCATGGTTTGGCGAGGAATGGACATGCGCTCTTTGGCGGTTAATTCTGCCTGATCCAACCGGCAGGCGTGCGCCTGCTGGTCTTCTACTTCTTTGAAAGATCGACTGCGCTGCATGATGGTGGTGAAATCGACCTGATGCGCATCAAATTCGGGCCCATCCACACAGGTGAACACCGTTTTCCCGCCCACTGTGGCGCGGCAGCCACCGCACATGCCGGTGCCGTCCACCATGATCGTGTTCAAACTCGCCATAGTCTTGATATTGTGAGGCTTGGTGAGATTGGCAACCGCGCGCATCATCGGCAGTGGGCCGATCGCCAGCACAAAATCAAGCTTGCGCCCTTCATCAATCAAATCCTGCAGCTTGCCGGTTACAAACCCGTTATAGCCGTAGCTGCCGTCATCGGTGCAGATGTAGACTTCATCGCACACGTCATTGAGTTCTTTTTCAAGAATCACAAAATCCTTGTTGCGCGCCCCGACAATCGCGATCACATGGTTGCCGGCTTCTTTTAATGCCACCGCATTCGGAAAAGCCACGCCCGTGCCAACCCCGCCGCCAATCACCACAGCCGTACCAAAATAACCAACCTCTGACGGATGTCCCAGCGGACCTACAATATCTCGAACCACCTCACCCGGCTGCATAGCATTTAATTCAGCCGTGCTTTTACCAATGCCCTGCACGATCAAGGTGATTGTTCCCGCATCGGGGTCTGAATCCACCAGGGTCAGCGGGACGCGTTCACCGGTTTCACTGAGATGCACAATGACGAATTGGCCGGGCTTGCGCGCCTGTGCGATCTCAGGCTGCTCAATCACAATGCGCTGAATGCTGGGCCCGATGGTTTCAGAAGATATGATCGTGTTGTACATGGTTTGTGGTCTTCCTTTTTATCAAAAGATGGTTCTGTATGTGCCCCGCCACATCGAATTAAGCATACCATAATTGAAAATATTTGATTCCTACCTGCCTGTTCAAAAATTACGAAAGGCATCCCTTCAACCGTTCTTCATCCAGGATGTGAAACTCAGAGCGGAGAAATTCAATGATGCCTTCCTCGCGCATTGCAGCCAATTCGCGTGACAGAGACGGCCGGGCGACATACAACTGTTCCGCCATCTCATTTCGATCATACGGCAGCGAAAACATGACTGAGCGCTGTTGCCGCATCTGTTCATACAGCATTGCAGCGATCTTTCTGCGCAGGGTTTTCATCGACAACAACGCCACTTTCTGGTCCAACATCAACGCCTTAGAGGCGAGAATTCGCAGCATGTTGCTCATTAATTGGCGGTGAGAAGAGCAGCCTCTTTCACAATGGCCGCTGAAATGGCTGGCACCCATCCACAGAATATCGGTCTGACGCGACGCACGCACAGAAGACGGCCAGATCCTTTGTGCAGAAAAAGCAGCTACCTCGCCAAAAATGGCGCCGCGTCCCAGCTGTATAACGACCAGCGGTTGCCCAACGATGTTTTCTTTCATCACTTCGATTCGACCATCCAACACCACCCCGATATGCCGTATTTCATCACCGGCAAAGGCGACAAATGCTCCCGGTTCAAAGGATCGCACCTGCGGCCGCAGACAGTCAAGCATTGAGATGGCTTCCTCCCCCTCAATGTCAGTGAAAAGAGGGGTATTCAACAATAAAGTCAGCCAGTTTTTGATCATGATATACTTTCGTAACAATTGTTACCTGATTATTTCGACAATTTTACTATACTTGGCAATGATGAATGGCATGAGGTGCGATGAAAAGGAATTTAATTACAATAGATGAATCACTGTGTAATGGCTGCGGACTGTGCGTGACCGCCTGTCACGAAGGTGCGATCCAAATGGTCAATGGCAAAGCCAGGTTAGTATCCGAATCATACTGCGATGGACTCGGGGACTGCCTGCCCGCCTGCCCCACCGGCGCAATCACCATCGAAGAACGCGAGGTAGCAGCCTACGATGAAGCCGCGGTACAGGCACATCTGGCACAGAAATCCAAAGCCACAGAAGTTACTGCCTGCTCGACCTGCCCCAGCACTCTGACCAATAATATCCAGCGCGAAACACCAGCCTGGGTACAACCGCTGACACCGGTGTTTGAAACAACTCCGTCAGCCATAACGTCCGCACCACACGTCGTTTCTGAACTGCAGCAGTGGCCGGTTCAGATCAAACTCGTTCCACCGAATGCACCTTTCCTGCACAATGCCGATATCCTCATCGCCGCAACCTGCTCCGCTTTCTCCTATGCCAATTTTCATGCAGAATTCATGAAAGGAAAGGTTACTCTGATCGGCTGTCCCAAGCTGGATGGCGTCGATTATGCGGAAAAGCTGGCACAGATCCTTGCCCACAACGATATCAATTCCCTCTCCATCGTTCGCATGAGTGTGCCTTGCTGCGGTGGATTGGTGCAGGCTGTGAAACGAGCTTTCCAACTGAGTAACACGATGATTCCCTGGTTGGTGGTAACCATCGCGACCGACGGGACGATCATGAAATAGGAACAGTGAGATTTGCTCTGATTCTCAAAGTTCTTTTGTCAACATTTCAATATCACATACCAAACTTTGGGGAACAAGCATAACCCAAAGGCTAGAATAGAAAGAAGAAAATAATGATCGAAAAACTATACCCCTTTACCCTGGCAGAAAGCAAAATCATTGAACGTGTTCTGGACGAAGATGCCATTGCCATCAATCACATGATCCTGCCCCAGGGCGACCGACTGCCTGAGCATGATGCCAATTCGCATGTGTACATGATCGTGTCACGCGGAACCATCACCCTGCAACTGGATGACCAGGAAGAACACCATTACGATGCCGGCAGCATTCTCAATATCCCCTTCAGAACCCACATGAATGTCATCAACACCCACGAAGAAACCGTGGAGCTGTTCGTGGTCAAGGTGCCTGGACCGCGCAGTATGCCCAAACCATAACAAACCAACATAATACGAATGAGCAGGAGGGATTGAATTGCCTCCTGCTCATTAACTTACACATCTTCAATTCTCTCATCACTGAACCTCACCACCGTGTAGCACTCAGGACGGTGATTGTCTGCCGTGCCGACCTTGTTCCACGCCCAACCGACATGCGTTTCTTCGCCATTCAGGAACATCTTCTCATAACGGCCGAAGAAAATACGCCATTCGTCGCCTTCTTTGGGCGGCAGTGAGCGCCCATCCGCCAGCCAGTGCAGGCTCTGCCACGGGAAAGCCAGGCACACCTGCCAACCTTTGTCGGGCTCGCTGTCATCGTTTAATTTCCCGTCGATATGCACCCCCACCTGCACACCAGGCATATCATAGTCAAGAAATGCCCAGCGGAGACCGCGCGGATGGGTACCGCGCCAGAAATATTCATTGGTGCGGTCATGGTTACCGCCAAAGGTCAGGGCATTGCGACTGTGAATATCAAATTCA
The DNA here is from genome assembly GCA_964391725.1 of uncultured Anaerolineaceae bacterium. Lineage (GTDB taxonomy): Bacteria > Chloroflexota > Anaerolineae > Anaerolineales > Anaerolineaceae > SpSt-1165. The sequence continues at coordinate 81,459 of CAYMNB010000004.1, forward strand.
GGCACATCAAATCGGCTGCCGGGCGTATAGGCGTCACGCCAGATGAAGAAGACTTCATAGAGCGTGCCGCGCGCATTCATCTCAAACTCGTAATAGCAATCCCCGCCATCGATGAAGACTTCGAGGTCGTTCTCAGCAAAGATGAGCGCATCCCGTTCGGTCAGGTCCGCGCGCACATAGGGCTCTTCTGCCCAGAATGCGATGTAGAGGTTTTCATCATCCCACAACACCGCCGAACGCGTGTCGTACAAACCGGGATGGCCCCCGACCACATCCACAAAACGCGGGGATTTCTCTGCCTTCTGCCACACTGTTTCAGCCAGCCTGCCATCAACCGCCAGCGGTGTCGAGGTACACAGAGCGGTGTAGTGCGCGACATCTTCCGGGTTACAATTTTTGCCAACCTTTATCATGGTATTCTCCTGTTTTTCCTGTGATTGGGGACGATTGTAACACTATTCCCCCAGTTATTGCCTTTACTAATGTTTAATTAAGATTCTTATCCTAAAATTATAACAATCCGGCAAATAAACCTTGGAGACAAACATGAAACCAATCCCATCATCCGAAATTACCCCCGAGCATATCTATCGCTCACGCAGAAAATTCCTGAAAGCACTTGGGTTCACCGCCGCCGGTACTGTCCTGGCGGCATGCGGTATCGACACCGATTTCCCCGAAGCGAACCAGGCTGAAACAAACGAAGGCGATCTGCGCACCGATGAGTTGGGACGCGCCCTCACCGATTACACCAGTGTCATCGGCTACAACAACTACTACGAATTCGACCTGGGCAAAACAGCGGTCGCCCCCCTCGCGCGCGATTTTCCCGTCAGCCCCTGGACCATCGAGGTCAGCGGACTGGTCAACAACCCGCGCACTTTCGCCATGGAAGATATCTACCAGTTGTTCGAAGAAGAAGAGCGCATCTACCGCATGCGCTGTGTCGAAGGCTGGTCAATGGTCATCCCCTGGCTGGGTTTCCCGCTCTCAAAGTTGTTGGAGATTGTGGAACCAACTGTAGATGCCAAATATGTCTATTTCGAAACAGCCGTGGATGAAGAGACGATGCCCGTCATCAAGCGCGGATTATTCCAATTCCCTTACACCGAAGGTTTGCGATTGGACGAAGCCATGCATGATCTGACCATACTATCCACCGGCCTATATGGCGAGCGCCTCATGCCGCAAAACGGCGCCCCCATCCGCCTGGTCGTGCCCTGGAAATATGGTTTCAAAAGTATCAAATCCATTGTCAAGATTAAACTGGTTGACCGCCAACCCTACACTTTCTGGAACAATTACGCACCGCAAGAATACGGCTTCTACTCCAACGTCAACCCGGACGTGCCCCACCCGCGCTGGTCACAGGCAACCGAGGTCATCATCGGCCACGGCCCCAAGCGGGTGCCGACCCTCATGTTCAATGGATATGAAGAAGAAGTTGCCTCTATGTACGCGGGGATGGACCTGACAAAATTTTTCTAACCATAGAGAGGTTGCATGGCAACAAAGAAAAAAATTACCAAAAACCAGGTGAAGATCGCTGCCATTGTCTTATCTTCTTTCACTTTTTTGTGGGTTCTGTATGAATTTATCACCGGGCAACCGGGCGGTTTCTTCTATTATGAGCTGCTGCGCCGGTTTGGCCACACTGCCATCATCATGATGCTGTTGTCTTCCCTCACCGCGTTGTTTAAGAAATATCGCGTGCCGGAAGGATGGTATCCGCACAAGGTGTTCGGCCTGTTTGCTGTACTGTATGCCACCGCCCACATGCTCACCTTCTGGCTAAGTTACGGCTTCGATATCGTCCTCATCCTCAACGCGGTCACCATCCAGCAATTCATCATTCTGGGCAACATCGCCTGGATCCTGCTGCTGATTATCGAAGTGACCAGCATCGACTTCATCCGCCGCAAGAATATCAAGCTATGGCGCGCCATTCACTATTTCTATTATGGAGCAGTCGCAGCCGTCATCATTCATGTTGCCATGGCAGCCAAGTTAGTACGCCCGATTGTATATTTCTACGCGGCTTTCTTCATCGTTTTCACCATTCTGCATTTCAAATTCATTCGCAACCTGATTCTTAAAAAGAAATAGACAGCAAAAAAAACAACAGACCGCCTTTTGCAAATCTGGGAGGCGGTTTGTTGGTTATAATGAGGTCTCAGCCAAGCATAGAACAAATCAGGAGCGGCGGCATGCACAACCATCCCTTGTTATTATCTACCGGCACTTTCTATCTGCGCGATGTGTCTGAATGTTTCGCGCTGGCGGCTGAATGCGGGTTTGACGGCATGGAAATCCTGATTGATGACCGTTACACCACCCGCGACCCCGATTACCTGCTCAAACTATCGGAGCATTATCACCTTCCTATCTATGCCATGCACAATCCTTTTCGTTGGAACCTGCCTTACGGCTCCGATGGCAGTGATCCACTCGCCCGCCTGGAAGAAACCCTCACCCTCGCTGCAACACTCAATGCACAGGTGGTCGTTCTGCACCTGCCAGCCCGTGTCGGCTTTAAGACAATCTCACAACCCGGCAGCCAGCGAAGACGGCTTGCCCTGACCAACCCCGATCGGCCGTTGAGACGTTGGATTGAAAGCGGCGGACTCAAAGAGAAACAAGCCGCAACCAATATCAAAATTTGTGTGGAAAACATGCCGCGCCGGCCCCTGCCTCCCTTCACGCAATCTGCTTTCCTATGGAACACCATGGAAGAATGGTCACAGGTGCACGACTACCTGACCCTCGATACCACCCATTGGGGCACCTACAATATCCAGCCCATCATCCCCCTGCAGGCTGCCGGGCAACGCGTGCGCCACATTCACCTGAGTAACTTCAACGGAGAAGAACACCGCATGCCTGAGGATGGCACCCTCGACCTATCTGCTGTGCTTCAATATGTCGCCGGATGTGATTACAAACTCAGCGTCACGTTTGAATCAGACCCCGGCGCGGCAGGATATCGGAATCAAGCCGAGATGCGCGCCAATCTGCAGAAAGCAGCTGCCTTCTGCCGTCAACTTCTACCTGCTTAAGAGAAAATCAGGCGAAAGCCAGAAAGCCATCGCCTGATTTGTACAATCACTTCAATCCAACGTGCCAAACAGGGTTTCCTGCAGGCTCAACAAATAGTTGAACATGCGCTCCACATCCTGCACGTTTTCATCCACCTCTTTGCTGGTTGATTTGAGCAGCACCAAGCGACCTTGCAGCAGGTCAACGAATTCAGCATCTACCTCGCGCAGCATAGGCTCTATAGAATCCAGATGCTCTTCGGCATTTAATAAGGCCACCCGCACTGCCGCGTCGTCTTCCTGTAGGAATCCCACCTGCAGATGCCGCAGGTCTATTTGCAGCAGCAAGTAGTCAACAAACAACTGGTATTGCGCCTTGTCAGCCAGCAATTCGTCACGTTCAGCTGTGACATCTTCAAAACGACTGGTCAGATCACTTAACTCCGTCCGGTATTCGCTCAATTGGCCTTCCATCTGTGTGGATTGCTCTTCCAATGCCTGGGCGCGCAGGTCGATCGGGCGATAAAGGGCGAAATAGAACACCAAAAGCAGCGCCAGTGAAAACCCAAGCACTGCCAGCACCCACAAACCTACTTTGCGTAAACTTTTTTTAAGGCGGCTGTCTGGTTTTTTCTCGTCTGCCACCGGCAGATCGATGGTTTCCATTGCAAAAGGTTCTGGCTGGATATCATCTTGTTTCATGACCTCAACCGGCTGTTCATCTTCCTGGCTTTCTTCGTCATCACCCGGAAGATCATATTCATGCATATCATCTTTCATGGCTGTCTCCTTCCACACCTAACAACTATCAATTAAAGATATTATAGCGCAAGATACACCAAAGCGCATTGATCCCATCGCGGAATTGGATTTTTTTGCCTTCTTCATAGGTGCGCCCGTAATACGAGATCGGCACCTCATAGATACGGCAGCCCATCTGCGCCACCCGCGCCGTCACCTCAGGTTCAAAGCCGAAACGGTCCTGTTTCAAGTCGATCTGATCGAGGATTTCTTTACGAAACACCTTATAGCATGTTTCCATGTCGCTCAAGTTAATATTGGTCAGCAGGTTAGATACCCCGGTCAGCATACGGTTGGCCAGAAAGTGTGAGAAATACAACACACGATGCGGGCCGCCCAAAAAACGCGACCCATACACAACATCCGCCACACCACGCTGGATTGGACCCAGCAGCTTGTTGTATTCCTGCGGATCATATTCCAGGTCGGCATCCTGAATGATGACTACATCCCCTTGCGCTTCTTGAAAACCACGCCGCAGTGCCGCGCCTTTGCCCTGGTTGACCGGCTGGAAAAAAATCCCCAAAGATTGCAAATCCAGCCGATAGCCATCCGGCAAATCCATATGATCTGCACCGCTCTCTTTGGCTGCCACAATGTTCTGCAGCAGTTCGCGGGTTCCGTCGGTTGAACAGTCGTCCACCACCAAAATCTCCATGATGCCGTTATTCAACTCAACCTCTTGCACCCGTTTTAAAATTTCTTCCAGGGTGTTGATCTCATTGTAGACAGGGATGACGACACTGATTTTCATAGACACTTCCGCCTTTGGGTTTTTACCATTATAACCCAGGCTTGTGGGTAAACGCAGATAAAATAGGATAAATGACTGACGCCAAATTGACAATCCATCCACAAAAATCCGTTAAAATTCACACAACAGGTGAACAAAGGAGCTACTGCCATGCCATCCTACCAATACCGCGCGATCGCACCCGGCCGGGTGAATCTTTTGGGAGAACATGTTGATTATTGCAATGGGCCAGTGCTGCCAGTCGCCATCGACCGTTCCATGAAGGTCGATTTTTCCGCCCGCGATGACCAGCGGGTGGAGATTGTGGCAAATGACATCAATGAACAGGTTTGTTTTTCATTGACAAACCTGGCTGCGAAAATCGACTGCCGGGGCAATCCCCTGCCCGCCTGGGCGAAATATCCCGCCGGCGTTGCACACACCCTGCGGAAGCATGGTCTATCTCTCACTGGAATGAATGCCCGGTTCACTTCTGACATACCGATCGGGGCAGGTCTATCTTCGTCTGCCGCCATCGAAGTGGCATTCGCGCTTGCCTTCCAGACCCTGGCGGATTGGGAGCTGGACCGCATGACCCTGGCACAATACTGCCAGCAAGCCGAACAAGAATATGTAGGCATGAACTCAGGCTTGATGGACCAGTTCGCCTCTGCCCATGGCGTAGAAAACCACGCCCTGTATTTTCGCATTCACGCCATGCAGTGGGAAGCCGTGCCATTGCCCGCCGATGTCGCCATTATCATCGCTGATTCCAAAGTGCCGCACTCCCTCACGGACTCAGCATATAACGAACGCCGTAACGCAACCGAAGAAGCCGTACGTCTATTAACACCCGCTTTACCTGATATCGAAGCCCTGGTGGATGTCAGTCCGGCTCAATTTGAAACCCACAAACACCTGCTGCCGCCAATGATCGCGCAAAGAGCGCAGCATGTCGTGGATGAATGTGACCGTATGGACAAAGCAATCGTGGCCTTAAAAGCCGGAGATATTCAACAATTCGGACAATTAATGTATGCAACCCATGCCTCGCTGCGTGATCTCTACAAGGTTTCCACCCCTGAGCTTGATCTGCTGGTGGAAATAGCCCGCAGCCTGCCCGGTGTCTATGGGGCGCGCCTTACCGGTGCCGGTTTCGGCGGATGCACCGTGAACCTGGTAGCGGCATCACAGGCAGAAGCCTTTGCCCGAGAGTTAAAAGCCTGTTACGATGCACAGTCGCCTTACACCACCGATGTCTTCATCTCAAAAGCCAGCCGTGGCGCCCATGTAATACCGTTAGCGTAATGCTGTTCAAATGAAAGGATAGCAAAGAACTCCATTCTTGACAGTATCCGAAAATCAGCCCTTTTATCCCGGAAGCTTGATTCACTCGCCTCTCCATACGGCTTTTTTCGATATATTCGATATAATCATAACATCAGCCCTGACAACATGGTTTTATACATCCGAAATCTGACCGATGCCAAGATACCAGCGAATCCGCCCAAAACGAACACAAAAACATTCCCGTTTAACCATCCTGGAGTGGATTCTTGGGGGCTTGATGTTGATCTCCTTTGGTAATGAATTCTACACGCTGCTACTCTGGTTGATCGATCTGGTATCCAACCGTACCAATTACACCACTGACCTGGCGGTGTTCGATGCATTTCGCACCCTGGCGGTGGCATTTATCTTTCTTTTTGTGGCGGTGTTGTTCTTTGAAGCCATGGTGGTGCGCAAGGCTGCCTACCCGATCCTGAACCTGGATGAACTACGTGCGCATATTCCAATCGAGAATCTTGACCAGGAATCATTCGGGCCTGCGCTGCCCTACAATCCCAAAGCCAATTGGGATCGCGTATTTAAAGACAAAGCCAAAGGGAAAAGTAAAGAGGGATTTTTTAAATTCTGGACAACCCTGATCGCTGACACAATACGTGGCCAGTGGAGTCAGTTTTTCTGGTCTTACTTCCACCAAATCGCCTGGTTTTTGCATCTGCGCGGGTTGAACGTGGTCATTCGCAGAGGCGAAGTCATTTCCACTGGCATCAGTAAGGAATATTCTCTCATTCCCGGGCTTATCATTTCAGACGTAGACAGCGCTTACGTGCTTGACCCCCCACACAAAGTCAAACCCGAAACCCATGAATCGTATGCGGGATGGTACGGCATGCGCTTCAGTTCAAAACGGAGGTTGGTTGGTGCAGCCAGTTTACACCGCAAGTCAGTCGTTGACAAAGAGGTAACCGCCTTCACCAGTGACGGCATGGAGATCGTGTACGATATCAGCGGGGTGTTTGCCCTCGGTCAACGCCCTGAGTGTGTGCAGATGGCATTTAACAGCACTAACTTCAGCCCTGAAACCTTGCGGGCTGTCAAAATCAATGAAGTCAAACAGAAACAGACTACCTTCCTCAAAGTTTCTACCGATGAGAAAAACCAGCTGGACCCGCAGGACCGTGCTTACATCTACGCCAACCGCAGGCGTTTGTTCCGTTTTGATACCGATCGCAGTTACCGCAAGAACCCTGATCAATATGAATTTGAATTTAACCCCTCGCGCGTGGTGCGCGCCATGCATGCCACGGCTATCAATAACAAAGGCGAGCGGCTGGATTGGCAGCAGATCCTCACCCAGCATGCCAAAGATGTCTTTGCCGGCATCTTGCTCAATTACACCTATGATGAACTATTCGGTGACGTCAAGGCTACCAGTGGAGATAGCTATCCGCTGGATGACATCATCAACCAAACCCGTGCCCTGATCCGCAATGACGGGGTGCTGGCTTACCGCCTGCTTTGGTCAAAATCGAACAAAGGCATCCTGTTAGACTCCAACGATCATATGCCCAGAGGCTATCATGTCAGTGACATTGAGAATGCACCTGTGGCAGTGAGAGGCGAAAAAGCACCACCAGAGTATGAAAACCTCGATTACGAAGAACTGCCGGCAGGCCCCTCCTTCGTTGATAACGATGACAAACGCAAATACCTGCGCGCCTGCGGTATTCGGGTGCTGGCCTGTGAAATCGACAATATCCGGCCGCGCCTCCCGGAGGTCAGCGACACCCTCGAACAAGCCTACAGTGCTGCCTGGGAACGTGATGCGGACTTCGAACGCGCCGAAGTTGAACTTGACAGCATCGAGATTATGAACCAGGCGCAGTTGCAAGCCCAATACATGGCCAGCCAGCATCTACTGACCATCCTGGAAAGCGAATATCCTGAAGAAGTAGTGCTGCTGCAGTTGCTCTCCGCACTGCAATCCATGCTCAACCGCAGCGATGGCAAGAATATCCTGCTGCGTGATGCTTATGGCCTGATAGGCAGCCTGAAACAATGGCTGCGCGTCAAGGGGGACAAAGAATGAGACTGACCGGTTGGATCAACCGCCACCGCGGCCTTTTTCTTTATCTTTCAGCTTATCTGGCACGCGCTGTATTCGCAGGTGGTGTTTTGTTCCTTGCCTGGCTGGCATCGCAGATGATCCCCCAGACAGAGTTCAATTTCCGCCAGAACATCGCCCTGCACGGCCCCAAAAAAGAAGTGGTTGATGTCACCTTCAATCACAACAGCCAATGGCTTGCCGGCGCTTCGAAAGACGGCAGTATCTACCTGTGGGATTTTCTGAACTTTGATGAAATGAACAGTCGCGATGACCGCAATCCCATTTATCTGCCCCTTGAAACTGGTTTCGCTCAGCAAGTCCTGTTCACGCAGGATGGCAAGTACCTGGTCAGCGCCGGTACCGACATGGAAATCCGTATCTGGCAGCTCAGCGGATTGCCGGAAGGACGGGATGCCCTGACCCAGTTTGACCGCCATCAACAAAGTATCGAATCAGCCAATCCTTTCCTTGACTTCTATTCATTGAAAAATCACAGCGGTGCCGTCACGCACCTGCGCCTCAGCGCTGACGGGCGCTGGCTGGCAAGCGGGGATCAATTTGGCAAAGTATATCTTTGGGACCTTGCCTTACTGCCTGACGAGAACCAAATGGTTGAGCAAGCCATCAGCATTGATATCCACAGAAGCAGCATCACAGATATCGAATTCAGCCCCTCAAACCGTTACTTTGCGGTCAGTGACCTGGGCGGAACGATATCCCTCTATGATATGACCCTGGCAGGCGATGCTTATCAATTCATCAATTCACGGTATCTGCTGCAGGAACGGGGGTCACGCGCCTATGACCTGGCCTTTGACCTTTCATATCAAAGTGCAACACCTTCCGTTGAACGGCATTTGTTCGCTGCCGGCCCTGATGGCACCATTTTCGCCTATGACCTCAACACCAAAAGATCAATTCGCTTTCCCGATGTTCATGAAACCGCACCAATCTTTCTGTCCATCACCCGCGATAAGGCATCACCTGGCGCCTACTGGCTCGCCTCGATCGATGCCAAAGGGATGCTGGTGTTATGGGATTTAGAAGACGGTTTCGTATTCCAGGCTGGCGGTGCTCGCGGTAGATTCTATCAATTGAAAGGCATGAAACGCGCGCCTACGGCTTTGATAACCAGCATCAAGTACAATGACGTATCACCCGACACCCCACATCATCTGCTGATCACTACCAGCATTGACCACACTGCCCAGGTGATCAATCTGGGTGTGGCACGCGATGCCTGGCGCATCATTCAGTTGCGCGCTTTCACCGGCCGCATCAATGATGCTGCTATCGATAACAATCACCAATACATTGCCACCGCGAATCGCGATCGCACAGTGCGAATCTGGGATGCACAAAAAACCTCCACCTACAACGGCGCTGTCGCATCTTTTGCATTCTTCCGCTTTATGGTACCGATCGCGCTTGGCTGCTTGTTTGTGATCCACACCACATCCACCTTCCTGATGGATATGTACCATGTCCTCATCCGGCCAAATGCCGTTGCCTTTATCTTCACGGCTGTATTCGGGATAGACACAACCAGTGTACCGCGTTTGCTGTTCTCGCTATTCGTCCCGCTCTATCCAACAGAAGTGATCGAGAATGGCCGCTTGTTGAAAAATCCAGAGGTCTTCTCTTCCGTTGATGTGATCGGCGGTCCAGCCCGGGTGGTGGTGCACCCCGGCAATGTGGTGGCCTTCCAAACCAACCGTATGCAAACCAATGTAGTCACCAATACCACCTATTACCTGCGGCCATTTGAGCGTATCCGCAACATCATCAGCCTGGAAGATCATTATTGTGAAAAAGATTCACTGGAAACCTACACCCGTGATGGCATTCAGATCACGCTGAAGAACATCCGTTTTCGCTATCGTGTCAAATTCAACACATACCCCAAAGATATGGAAAGGGTGAAGGAAATCCTGCTGCAATCGGTTGACGATGCAAAAGAACGCCATGCGTTAGAAGCCATCATGGATGATGTCAAACGCGACAATTTAAACGAATACCGCAGCCGCTTAACCCCAGAGGGATATCGACTGCTGCGCACCTATCTGCAAGAGAAAGAAAGCGGCACGCAAAGGGTGCTGGAACGTGGCTTTAACCCCTATGACAACGTTGATGTTGATTCGCTGCAAACCGCAGCGCGCAAACTGGATTATCCGATTGCAGTAGAAAAATTCATCCAGAGAAAAGTGCGCCATTTCATCAACATCCGCCCGCTTGATTTTTTCACCGCCCCGCAGCGCATCGCCCAACCGCCTTCCAAACCGCAACCCAACAATCCCAATGGCTGGGTGCGTGAGCAATTTCGCCAGCAGGTACTCAAGGAAGCCGCACCCATTCTCAAAGAATTTGGGGTTGAGCTCCTGTGGATCGATGTCGGCAATATCGAAATCAACCGTGAATCGATCAAACAAACCCGCAAAAAACTGTGGGAATGGCGCTTGCGCCGTCATTATGATGTGCTGCGCAAAGAAGGCGAATCACGGGTGGCTGCCTATCAGGAGATTGGCCGCATAAAAGGGGAAGCCGATGTGGCAAATGCGATCATTGAGTCGCTCAACACCTGGCAGTCGCACCTGGAAGAAGAAGCCAAAGGGACGCCGGAAGAGGTTCGGGGAAAGATCGAGAAACGCCAGCAGATGATGATCACCTCTCGTATCGCTGAAATCCTCCGTCATTATCTGCGAGACGGCCGTTCAGAGGGCACTTTTCCGCCCCCCTGGATGAATCCTGGCGACTCACCCAAACCCAAAGATAAGTAGACATCAAGAGCGGGATTTCAGGTCACTGACTTCGAATTGATAGAGCAGGTGCGGGTTCTGCTGTAGAATTTCACGATCCATGATTAGCAAACGCCTGGAAAGGTTTACGCGCATGCCTTCAAACAAACTACGTACGGTTCTGCCGTTGCCGAAACTGCGGGTCATGTCCTGTTTTCGTATTGACAGCGCCTGCAGCGCCTTCTTTTTCACCTCATCAGGTAAAATGTATCCTTCTTCCTTCGCCATGCTCGCAAGAATGGTCACCAATTCTTCCAGCGAAAAGTCAGGGAAGTCGATGATGAGCGGCACACGAGATACCAGCCCGGGATTGGTGTGCAGGAAGGCCTGCATTTCTGCTGAATAACCGGCAAAGATCACAACCAGCCGATCCTGATAATCTTCCAATACTTTGATTAAAGTATCGATCACTTCACGGCCAAAATCATGTCCCCCTCGTTCTGAAAGGGCATAGGCTTCATCAATGAAAAGCACACCATCCAACGCTTTACGCACCACCTGCATGGTCTTGATGGCTGTTTCACCCACATGCTCCCCCACCAGGTTCACCCGGCTGACTTCAACGCAATGGCCTTTGCGCAGCAATCCAGTACTGGCAAAATATTCTCCCATCCTGCGGGCCACAGTGGTCTTACCGGTGCCGGGGTTGCCCAGAAATGCCATGTGCTGCGGCCGTACGATGGCGGTCTTATCACTGCCTGCCACCTCTCTCACCAATTGCTGATACTCAATGCGCGCGCTGAGGCCCTGAAGTGCTTCTCGAACCGGGCGCATACCAACCAGTCCCGTGAAGATATTATCAAGATTGCTGACTTCAGGAATTATCCGGTCAATATACCCCAGGTAATTGGCAGGAATGTCCTCTGGCAAAATGACGCGCAATGACTCTTTGACATCGTCGATAGCCCTGAGTGCCCACTGCCGCAAGATTGCCTCCTGCAGGTTGCGCATCTCACCGGCGTTACCAAAATGTTCATCTCGCTGACGATGCATTTCAATCACGATCTGCCGCAGCTTTTTGCAGGCACTTTCATCAATCTCAAATCCTGCCTGTTCTATACAAGTTCTCAGGATTTTGAACAGGGCATCAGGTGAAAAGTCATCAAAGCGGATGATATTTTCTTCGGGAATACGGCGTGGAAGGCCCGGATTGGACTGGCGGAAGGGCAGCATTTTATCAGGATAGCCTGCGAAAATCACCACCAACCGATCACGGTCATCCTCCATACGCAATAACAGGGTGTCCAATGCCTCCTGTCCAAAACCACCGCGCGCTTCTTCGGTCAACATATAGGCTTCATCGATGAACAAAACCCCATCCAGCGCACGATTCACCAACCGGTTGGTTTTGATAGCGGTAGCACCCACCACCTCACCAACCAGGTCTGAAGCCTGCGCCTGGACAAGGTGTCCTCTTTTCAGCAGGTTCATCTCAAAATAGATCTCACCCACCAGCCTGGCAACCGTTGTTTTGCCAGTGCCCGGGTTGCCCACGAACATCATGTGCAGGTTCGGTTTTTGGAAATTGCCGTTGGTCTGCATCAGTTGCATCAGAGCGGTATTTTGTTTGATGTGCGCCTTTACCTGCTCAAGGCCAACCAGTTCATCCAACTGCTGCAAAGCGCTCTTGCCACCGGGTATATATTGCGTAAACCAATCCCTCATTTTGGTTGTTAATTCTTCTTGATTTTCAGTCATCATCAAACGGTGGGTCCACAAAGACAAATTACCCCCTTCCGCCACAATGCCGCGTAAAAGGATTCTCTGTTGATTTTCAGGCCACCGTCTGCCGGTTGTTTTTACCAACTCAAAAAGGTGGTTTATCTCATCCGGGCCTGGATACCCAATCTGGTAAATGTCCTTTTTTTCTGCCTGTTCTGAAAGGATCGCACGCAGTTCGGGCACAGGCAGACGATTTGACAGGCTCTCCAGTTGCGCCTCACTAAAGGCAGAAAACACAAATAGACAGATATTATTGGTGAACCCTTTCGCCCCTTTGACTGCGTTGATGGATTGCATCTGCCATCGTCCGATTTTGGCGGCCAGCGAGCGTTGATCGCTTTGATGGTGCAAAAAGGTTTCCGCTTGCAGCATAACAACCGCAGTCAATGGTCCCTCAGATTGTTCCATTAGGTGATCCAAACGCTGCAAGGCAAAACTGTCTGTCATGCGCTTGTAAGGTTCCAGGTCTTCCTCATCGTCAGCCAGAACTGGTATTCTCTCGCGTTTCCCTTCCGGCAGCACCAACAAATCACCCAGCGGACCTGAAAAGCGGCTGGTTTTTCTTACATCACGCACAATATCAGCGGTTTTGTTGGTGCTCATCGCCAGTTTTTTCGAAGCAAGATCAAGGAAATACAGCGGTTTCTGTGGGCTGATGAAAACCACCCGCTGGTATCCGGCACCCTTCAACCCTCTTAACAAAGCATGTTCGAAATCAATCGGGTTGAGGTCGTCATCCAGAAAATGATCCTGTATACCAGGGCCATAGAGCACTCTGTAACGACTGACAGAATCAGTTTCTACTATGGCATTAATCCGCTCGATCATGATTCACGTGAATGTTTCCCTGTCGAAAGCCGACCTTCCTCGTCAAGACCATCCGGATTAAAATCATAAGCACCAAGTTGACTGGTGGATTTACTCTCATCACCAACCAACTCAACATTAATGCCCTGCTCACGCAGCACCCGAGCAACGCCGTCGTACCGATTTTGCAGTTCTTCTTCCATGATCGGGCTGGTATCTGAGAAATCGATGGTCACCATGTTGCGAAAACCGTGCTCCGGTGTTATGTCAACCACCGCCTCACCGCCCAGGTCATCTGCCAACGCCAGCCAGAAAGGTTGCTGCACCCCTGTGTTTTCTTTGCTATAGTCATACACCTCAAATCCATTTTCAGCCAACACATCCGCCACGATACTGGCGACGCTGCGCCTGATCTGTGCGTCAAGGGCGTTGTAACGCGCCTTCATCACAATTTCTGCCAGGCGGTTGTCGAATTGGGTGCTCTCTTTTTCAATCCACAATCGGAGTGAATCCGTGGAAATTTCATGATCCGTCTTTAAAAGCCGTTCCCGCATACTCACCAGTTCACGTTCGAAGCCTGACAGGTTGTCACCAGACCAGTGGTTGACATAAATGGGTTCCAGCTCGGTCAATAGATTCATGGCAAGGTCCACCGGAGGCACAAAGCGATATTCGCGGCTTAGATGCAGATAATCATCAATTCTCTGCAGGGCAAGGCTGCGCAGGAATTGCCACTCCGCCTGTTGTTGTTCCAACTCCAACCTGGCTCCCAACAGGTCATTTAACAGGTTTTGACTCTGGCTGATACTGGCTTCGAACAAACCGTTGTGGAAATTTTCATACGCCTGGTCACTCATTCTCTCAAAAAGCAGCAGGTCTTTTGGTTTATACCGATCCCATTGATAAGCGTCACGCATCCAATCAAAAATGAGATTGGCTTCGGCCAAAAGATTTGAAGCTAATTGCTGTTTGGCGGTTTCATGATCATTTCGTTCTTCAAAACGTTCAATGATGTCTTCAAAATGGCGCTGATAGTGATCCTGCAATTCCTCAAACGCCTCTGCAATCCCTTCGGCTTGCTGACTGATCAGCAGCTCAGTATTGCGTCCCATCTCGATTTCCATCGAAGACAATTCTTGTAAGAAATTGCGTTCTTGCGCCACAAGCGCATGACCCGCTTCTTGTTCCAGCGCCGACAATTCGCGATCAAACGACCGTACCAACTGGTGATATTCTCGTTGGCGCGCCTCCACCTCGTCGGCGTGCGCCTGCATCAGTCCGGCTGCCATCGCTGCCTCTGACCAGTTGACTTTGCCCCTGGCAGCAATGGCGTCCTGTTCCAATGCCATCAACCGTTCGTATTCCGCCCGGTCCATCTTAACGGTGACACGTTTTCTGGCGCTCATCCTGCCTCCAGTTTCTCTTTATTTGTTACTCTTCCTGAGTAATTTTGATGACTCAGAAAAAGATTAATAGCGGAATCGAAGGCGGCAATGTGCCGGGCATCCGGAATGCCTACCATCATTGCCTGACCATCAGTTACATGTAGCTCCAGACGGTGTTCCCAGTCGCCAATTTCTTGTGGCTTGATCCGATCACTCAAGCAGTGAATGCGTTGATTACTCGACCCGAACAATTGACCTTTCACTGCCAGGTCCTGCCGGTAAGGGCCATCGATCAACACATCGATATCTTGAAGAAATTCCTGCACGCCAGGCAATGATGAGACCAATAATTGGTCGAGCGTGTAACCGCTATATACCAGCACATCGAGATCACGGTACTGACGCGCATACCTGATCATCTCTGTGGCTGATTTGCTTTGCAGCATCGGTTCTCCCCCGCTGATGGTGATACCACGCACAACTGGATTGTCAATCAGTAATTCTTGCGCCAGAGTCTTTACATCAACCAAATTCGCGGGTTCCTGTGACTGCCATTCAGGCGAAATACAGCCGCGGCAGCGCTGGTTGCAGCCCATCACCCACAGCACAGCCCGGTTTCCCGGCCCGAGTGCCTTGCTTGACCGCAGCGATGCGGCGACATTGATAAAAAATGAATTCTCGAGACTCATGGATATGATTCCTAAAAAAAACAATAATGGGCATTCTACAAAGTAATGCCCATTATCAGAAATTTTGTTCTATTTGTCAAGAGGGTTTGCAGGAATTAACAACTATCCCGTATACTTTGACTCATCTAACTGCTTCCTCAATTTCTCCTCTTCACTCATGCCATCAATGCTTTCAACTCTCTCATTGTTGTCTACACCACTCATTTCTTCAGCCGCAGCGATCATCACTTCTCTTGATACTGGACGGCTGAAGCTCCACTTACCACAATGGGGACACTGGGCGAGTTTGTGGGTGATGAAATTGCCACTGAACAGCTTGTAGGCAAAAGGCTTGCCGCACTTTTTACAGATGGTTCCACCATGCACATGATACCCTTTGGGCAGGAGGTTCTCATCAAAATACTCTCCCTGCTTTACCTTTCTGCTCACCGCGCCAGATATCACAAACGACAATACCACCGCAACCCCGATACCCCCAAAGATAATCAACATGATCGATCCAAGACTGCTATTGGCTTCTTCCTTACTCAACACGAACGCATTGATCCGATTAGAAGTCAACTTACTGCCATCCGCCAATATCCCTTTTGCCCAATACACATGGTCACCGGGCGGGTAATCGTCCGTTGAAAACTGGAAACGGAATGGCGCTTCAGTCAGCCTGCCCATCTCAGTATCATCCATGTAGAAGATGACTTCCTGAAAGTCAATGTCGTCAGGAACCAGGATGCTGAAACGCCCCTGGATCTGGTTGCCCATCCCTCCGTAACCGAAGTCCCGGCGCAAACTAATTGAGAAACCCGCTGAATCAGCAGTTGCTACGGTGAACGTCACCAACAAAAACAACACAACCAAGAGAACACTTATTTTTTTCATCTTACTTCCACTTTGTGAGAATGGTCTCACGCGCAAACAATTGTACACAAAAATACACAACCACCACATCGATGACCAGCACCACCAGCGAGAGCAGCAGCGCCAGCATTGAACTGAATACCAGCACCCCGGTAATCTGTCCAAACATCAGCAGCAGCACCGGCAGAATGATTAACGAAGAAATCTGTTCTGCAACGCGAGGGTCATTCACTTTTGAAGAAATAATCAGGGCGAAACTGACCGCCAGCAGTGCCAGCAGCGGTCCCAACAACAGGATCGCCGCCAGCCAGCCTACATCCAGGATCGCCAGCAGAACGCTGAACCCACCTGTAATAATCACTGTTCCGATCCCAAATATCACAAACCCCGCCCAGGTTGCCAGCACCGCCGGAATGACGGCTGCCAGCATTTTTCCAACGAGCAATTCGGTAACCGTGATCGGTGTAGCCAGCAAAGGCTCCAGGCTGTGGCGGGTCTTTTCTCCCACCACTGAGTAGGCGGCGATATTGACAGGAATAATCATCGGTACCAGGATATAGAGGATGAGAAATTGATTCATCATGGTAGTCATCACGCAATCAGCCGGGTCCGTGCCCTCCTTACAGATCATCGCCATTTCTTCTGGCAGAGAATCCAACCCGACACTGGCAGGGCCTGATGAGGAGAAGATATA
This sequence comes from uncultured Anaerolineaceae bacterium, assembly GCA_964391725.1. GTDB lineage: Bacteria > Chloroflexota > Anaerolineae > Anaerolineales > Anaerolineaceae > SpSt-1165. The sequence continues at coordinate 98,369 of CAYMNB010000004.1, forward strand.
CAGGAACCCCAACATCATAGCGGTGAACAACAGGGGCATGATGACGATGACACTCACCACCATCTTGTTTTTGAAAACTTCTGCCCACTCTTTTTTAATGATGACCTTAATTTTCTCCATGGCCACTCTCCTCGAGCAGTTGCAGGTACACATCTTCCAGCGAATGACGCATTTCTCCCACAAATTGGATGCCCGCACCAGCTGCCACCAGGGCATTCACAATGGCGGGGTTATCTTGTTCAGGATTTGCTACCCTCACCACCAGTTTGTTATCCACCGCCTGTACTTCCATCACACCGGATACATTTTCAACCATTGGCGCCATGCCAAGTGCATCCTGTGACAGATGGAACACCACCCGCCTGCCGAACAAACGCTGGCGTAACTCTTTGGGCGTACCTTGCGCGATCATGCGGCTGCTGAACAGCCCGATCTCATCACACAACTCATCCGCTTCCTCCATGTTATGTGTGCACAATATGATGGTGCGCCCCTGGGTTTTCAGGTCAAGGATGAAATCTCGCACCAGCCGCGCGGAAGCCGGATCCAGCCCGGCAGTCGGTTCATCCAAAAACAGAATACGCGGTTCGTGCATCAAGGTACGGGCAATGGCGAGTTTCTGGCGCATACCTTTCGAATAGGTGCCAGCAAGGTCATCACGCCGATCCCACAAGCCCAGCATGCGCAGGTATTTTTTAACCGCTCCCGCGGGATCAGGCACCTCATACAGGCGGGCAAAGATTTCCAGATTTCTCGCCGCTGTCAATTGCTCATACAAACCAGGCGTCTCCGTGAGCACCCCCACTCGCCGCCGGATGTCCTTATCCTGTTTGCCGACCCGCAGTCCATCTACCCAGGCTTTGCCCTCGCTGGGTGCTATCAGGGCTGTCAACATACGCACCGTTGTGGTCTTGCCGGCCCCATTGGGGCCTAACAACCCAAACACGCTGCCTTGCGGTACACGCATGGTCAAGTCCTGCACCGCAGTGATATCGCCAAAAAGCCTGGTCAGGCCTTCTGTCCGAATGGCATCAGTAGTCGTCATACTCATTCCTTCTTTAACATTCTCCCATCAGGCTATGTCGCCTGGTGGCCTCTTCCTTCAATCCTCATGATTATACCAAATTGGTAGGCCTGATAGATTGGATTGTGTTTCACTTGACCATGTCTGGGCTTCTAAGTACAATAGAGTCCACAAGCGCGGGCGTCGCCAAGTGGTAAGGCATCAGCCTTCCAAGCTGACATTCGCCGGTT
>CAYMNB010000005.1:0-22959 GCA_964391725.1 uncultured Anaerolineaceae bacterium
AACTAAACCCATATTCGTTAAGCAAAGAGTCCGGCGCAAGTCGGACTCTTTTTTTTCAGTAGAATCGGGAGCGTTTGTCCCGACAAGGAGAAACACGTTATCCATAGTGTGATGTTTTTCGTAATTATTAGATATAATTCTTTTATTACATTTTGATATGTCATGAAATTTTTTAAGAGTATTGTAAATGGGGAGGAATTACAAATGCCAAAATGCCCAAATTGCCAAGAAACAATAAAAGAAAATGCAACCCTTTGTCCTTATTGCCATATACCAATCCAAGAATCTCATGTGGCACCCTATGCAACCAAGAGTGTTGATAAAGAACAAGTGGATAAAGATGATCGTCGGATTAGTAATATCCAGATCATTATTGCCATTGCCCTGATTTTCGGATCCCTCACTCCTTGGTTGAAATTTACAACCATATTTGGGCAAATCACCATCAATGGTTATGAGGCCGATGGAATCTTCACAATGATTCTAGGGATCTTATTATTGCTGGTATCTTTATCAAAAAAAATATCAAGTCCAATAAAAGGGATCTCATTTTTATTTTTCGGCTTATTCGCTTGCTATTTGACAATTCCAAAGGTCTTTACAATTAACCAAATTCTGAAGGACACAAGCGCTGATTATGTGATGGGGACATTGGGCTTTGGACTTATCATTGCCATTATTTCATCATTATTTGCCATCATGGCAGGCATAGATACTCTAATATCAGGAATAAAACAATATAAATGAAAATGGGTGCATAAAACACCCTTAACAATCCATACTTTCAACAAAAAAATCCTGGAAATTCCAGGATTTTTTTGTTCACTACTGCATCGCCGAATAATCAGTGGCTTCCATCATCACGCTGGTTACCTTCGCAACCAACGCACCATCTTCTTCACTGGCAGCACGTCCGGCAACCCATTCCGGATCCGACCTGAAGGCGTCCCAGGCATTTTTCATGGCTTCCTCTGATGAGAAACGAACAATGTAGATCAAATCACCACTCTCAGGAGTTGGGTTCACCGTCGTCCAAAAAGCAACCACTTCCATACCGTGACGCGCGAATACGCCCAATGTCACCTCACGAAATCGTCGATGCAAGGCTTCCAACTTGCCCGGCGCTGCCCAATAAGTTCGCAATTCGTAAATCATGTTCTTTTATCCTTTACGCAATTAATCAGTGTCACCACTGTGCCAGAATATTCTGCACACTCGCCAGTTGAACGCTGACCTCGTGGTATTCATTCTTGCCGCTGTGGTGTTCCACACTCCAGCAGCCCTGGTAGCCGGCGTCGCGCAGCATGGCCATGCTTTCCGCCAGGCCGTCATGCGTGGCTTCCCATGAGATATGCGTGTGCACCGCCCACGGAGCGATTTTTTTGTCGCCCTCTTTCGATTTGAAGTGCAGCAGCACGCCGAATCCGGGATGATCCACCGCCTGGCAGATACGCACCATGTTATCGGGCACATTCTCAGGCCCCCAATGGTTCTCCGGCCCCACCTTGAACCCCAGATCGTAGGCGATCTGTGCGTATTCGCGATAGCGTTTGACGACCAGGTCAAACTGTTCCTGGCTGAACTCATCCCCCTGCCCGCCAGCATCCATGCGGATGGTTTTGGCGTTCAGGAATTTTGCCGCCTGCAGATATTCGAGCGCTTGCTGGTAATGCTGTTCCCGCACGGCTTCATCATCATCCCAGATATGCGGGCCATCTACACACAGGTTTTCCAGGGTCATGTCACGGGTTTCCAGCTCTTCTTTGACCTTCTCCAGAAAATCATAATCCAGGGTAGGGAAGAAGCCGTTCCAGATATCAGCGGTGGTCAAATGGTAGCGGTAACGACAGGTCTCGAGATAACCGAACACATCCATTTTACCTGCGCTGTGCAGGCCATGAAACGCGTATGAAGCAATCGATACATTCATGTTCTATTTCCTTTTCTCGCCAAATCAAACGGTTTTAGCTGTGGAAACCGACATGGCTTCCACTTCATCGGCGCTGACTTCCCGGCCCAATGAATCCGACAGGAAGATTCCTTCCTGAATCAACATGGTGTTGAGCGCCAGTTCGGCGGTCGGCAGCAGAGGAACGCGGCCCTGCAGTGCTGCCGCCCAATGTTGCTGCGGGCTGTCATAGGCATCTGCATTTTCACGCAAAGAGTGCAGCCGCCAGGAAAACCCGCCCATATCTGCCGAAGCATTGAAATCAAGGTCACCCACACTGTGGAAATAACCAAAGGGATCGAGGCGAACACCTGCTTTGGAGCCCAGTACAACTGACCCATCAAACTTATCGAGGTTGACTGCCCATGCCTCAATGATACCAAGGGTGATATTATTTTCTAACTTCACAAAACCAAGACCCAGTTCTTCCACATTAAAATGGCTGCTTTCACGCCGGGCAGCGTCCATGTCCATTTCCTGGTATACCTTGCCTGAGATGCGCTCCACGGCTGGATTGTCCAGCAGCCACAACATGCAGGCAATGTGGTAGACACCCATATCATACAAAGCGCCACCCGAAGCGATTTCCTTTTGAACAAAAGAAGAGGTGCCATAACCATCTACATAGGGGCGTCCGCGACGGCGGAACCCCGTTGAACGGGCATGATACACCTTGCCTAACATCCCCTGGTCAATGATCCATCGCGCGGCTTTGGCTTCATTTGAGAACAAGGTTGCCAATTGAATCGACAGCATCTGCCCGGTTTCGCGGGCAGTTTCCATCATCTTGAGCGCGTCAATGTAAGCGCCTGCCATCGGCTTTTCACAATAGACATGCTTGCCTGCCTGCAACGCCTCAATGGTAACAGGCGCATGAAAATTATTGTGCAAACAAACATCGACGGCGGTGATATCATCTCGGTTGAGCAGATCGCGGAAGTTGGTGGTCACAGTCTCAATACCATACAAGCCAGCCACTCGTTCTGCCTCCGCCTGGTTGATATCAGCGACAGCGACGATCTCTACCTCCTCCTTGCATTTTTCGGCATAATTATGCAGATGTGATTTTCCGATCTGCCCTACTCCAATGACCCCGATGCGAACGCGGTCTTTCTTTGTTAGCTCTGACATAGTTAATGCTCCTGTTTTCTCATTAGGTAAGGTTTTTGACACAGACAGTCACAGCTGTTAGGTGCTTTTCTTCCTGCTTCTATGGTTTGTCTGCCTGAATTTGATGAACTAGTTTATTATACTGTCAATACGCTGCATAACCAACCGCAATAAAGATTGAAAACACCATCCGACGGCCCCTCTACCAGGGCAAAATATGCTATTATAAAAATCAGAAATCCTTCTGTGTCTTTAGTAAAAAATCTTAGGAGCAATCAATAATGAATGATTTTGCCAACGAATCAATCCCCGATGAGCGGGGCGAGATGGGGGCAACACCAATCAATGATGAATCTACCTTTTCATCATATCAGGACACACCAACATCATCTCCCTTGCCGCCTATGCGCAACGTCAAAGACCTTGTCACGGTTCTTGGCCAGATGCATAAAAAAATAACCGCTTTGGAGGCTGAAAATGCTGCCTTGAAAGATGAGTTAAAAAACGCTGCTACCAAACGCGATGTTGTCCAAATGATTGCCAAAGTGGAAACCCTGAACCTGCCCAGGCATGGACTGTTTAGCGACAGTTTCATTGTTCGCTCGGTATCGATCTATGGACACTGGTTTGTCGCCAATCTGGTGGTATCCATCGTGTTCAGCTTATTGTGGTTCCTGTTATTCTTTGCCTTTTGGGAGCAATTGTATGCCAACCTGGCAAACAGCGGTGCATTCTAAAAGCGATTACACAAAGCGGGGAGAGACCGTTCCACAGGGGGCGGTCTTTTTTAATTTACCAGGTTTCTGGGTGGTGAGACTGTGCTACAATGATGTAAATTTGCCCAGATTGCAGGATGCAACTATATGAAAAAAGAACCTCTGGTAATTGGTATCGCCGGTGGAACCGGCTCAGGAAAAACCACCATCTCAAACCTGATCATTGGCCGTGTCGGGCGCGAAAACATCGCTTCTCTTTCGCATGATGCCTACTACCGTGACATGGTCAACCTGCCCTTAAAAAAGCGCGCCAAAGTCAATTATGACCATCCCGATTCCCTGGAATCTGAGCTGCTGGTTAAACAGATCAAGGAACTCAAGCGCGGGAACACCATTCACATGCCGGTGTATGACTTTACCACCCACAGCCGCAAGCAGGAAACCGTCACCATCAACCCCCAACCCGTTATCCTGGTCGATGGCATTTTGATATTTGTTGAGAAAGACCTGCGCAAGTTGTTCGATGTCAAGATTTTTGTAGATACCGATGCCGATCTACGTTTCATACGCCGATTGGAACGGGACATTTCCGAACGAGGCAGAACCCAGGAATCTGTCATCAACCAATACCTCAAAACCGTGCGTCCGATGCACCTTGAATTTGTAGAGCCATCCAAACGTTATGCCGATGTCATCATTCCCGAAGGCGGCATGAACCAGGTTGCCCTCGATATGGTGACCGCGCGCATTGAAGAACTGCTGCGGGGAGATAGTTTGTGACAAACAACCAAACCGAACCCACACCAAAGAAACAATTCCTCAATATCAAGAAAACCACCTGGATAAACATCGCGCGCATCGCCGCCTTGTTATTCGTAATTGCCTTGTCTATCTTTATCTTTTCGCAATCTGAAAAGTTGGCGGCCTATACAGAACAAATCCCGGGACTCGGCTGGTTTGCCTACCCTGCCATCTTCGGACTTTCCATCGCTGCCAACGCCACTATCATCCTGCCCGTTCCTGGTGTCGTGCTAACATCCATGTTCGGCTCTGTCTTCAACCCCATCCTGGTTGCCATCGCTGCCGGTTTGGGAGCATCTTTGGGCGAATTAAGCGGCTATCTGGCTGGTTTCAGCGGTCAAGCCGCGATTGAGCGCACCAAATGGAGCGACAATGTAGAGCGATGGATGGCAAAATACGGCAATTGGACCGTACTGGTGCTGGCTTTCATCCCCAACCCCCTTTTTGACCTGGCCGGCATGACCGCCGGAGCACTCAAAATGCCGCTGGTGAAATTTTTAACCTGGTGCGCGATTGGGAAAATCCTGAAGATGCTGGCGTTCGCCTACTTGGGCGATTACATTGCCTCATTTATTTGAACAAGGCTCTATTGTTCATTTGGTTTTCAGTTTGAGCTTGCGCCAATATCCATCATTCTTGACTTGATACCATTGAGCGATAAACTTTTGATACTCATCCATGTAGGTTTTTTGCCATTCAATGGCTAGATAATCGCTGGCTTTTATAACTTCACGCGAACGTGGATCGTCCGCGCCATACCTGGCTCTTAAATTCTCAGCTGTGGCATTAACATGCTCTTCCCAAACCTGCAGGTCATGAATGTCACCCATTAAATCCTGCAAAGAAACGAGCTTTTCCAGTTGACGCCTGAATCCATTTTTGTGCAGGCAGGCATAATTCTGCAATGTGTAACGCATATATTTCATATTGATGCGCATTTGGTGAAATCGTTCGGTTGGGATTTCATTCGCCAAAGAAATTTCGTCGCGAAAAATGATCCTGGTCCAACGTTGAATATCTTCCTGTGCTTTTCGCAGCATTTTCGGTGATCGGCAGACTTTTTCAAACCCTGGTAATTCCTTTTCGCGAAACGATATTTTTTGCAATGCAGCCAACCCTTGCGAAGTTGCCATCTGATCGGCTGCTGCTGGCACCATTTTTTTTTCTTGTTTGCATTGCTTACGGATATCTTTGATGAGAAGTTGGACACCAGGTTTAATATCGCCGGGACAATTTGTCTCCAACAAATTTGTTAATTGATTCTCAAGCAATATCATCTCACGGTAAGGGCCCAAAACGCCAGAAAATATTCTAATATCTTGTCGAATGACACTGACTGTCTTTGCGGGATAATTGTCTTTGAAATTAAAAAGCAATGCCCGCAGTTGACGGCACGCTACCCGCATCTGATGGACAGAATTGTTGCCCACCTTCCCCAAACGTGCTTTCTCCACCCGATTATTGAACTCCGGGAGGATATTTCGAAAACAATAGGCGGCAAAAAGGTGATACTTATCTGGTTGTTTCAAAGGTTACATCCTCGCCAATACCTTACAAGAACCCATCAAGGCAGCAACGCCTCATCATCATCACTGGCAGTTTCGATGGTTTCACCTGTAGCAATGAAAACTGTCCGTTCGCATATATTGGTTACCCTGTCTGCCAGTCGTTCCAGATTGTGCGCTATCCAAAGGGAATAATTCAACAAATCAGCCTGCTCAGGGTTGGCGATCATCTGCTGAATCAGTTCGTGATAGATATCTTCATAGATGCGGTCAACAGCACCATCATCTGCCGGAATCGCGCTGGCACGGTTGATATCTTCTGCCACGAAGGCGCCCAAAGAACGGTGCAGCATTTCAACCGCCAGGTCAGCCATTTTGCTCAACTGCTCATACGGTATCCATACCGCCTGATCCGCCAATTTCATAATAATTTTGGCAATACCTTTGGAATAATCACCCATTCGCTCCAATTCTGTATTGATCTCCAACATGCCAACCAGTAAGCGCAGATCATGGGCATAAGGCTGTTGAGTAGCCATCACGATCACAATGGCATTCTCGATTGCGTAGCGACGGCTGTTGATTTGATCATCATTTAGGAAAATTATACGGGCAGCCTCCACATCTCTCTTTTGTAGAGCATCCATGGTCTTAAAGATGGTCTGTTCCACCATGCTGCCCAAAAGCAGGATTTCTTCCTGAATTTCCTGCAGTTTACGATCAAGTGTTTTCCTAAGCATCATCGGCTCCTTGCTGGCTATGACCCGGTCGGTTAGTCTGCTGATTAATTATACCTGTTGAGGATATCAGAAACATAGAAACCAACCTAAGGGTTAGAAATTTCCTGCTTATTCAGGCCTTCAATGATTGATTGCATCACCAGGGCTTGTTTCTCACGGTCAAAGTGGTCTTTCACAGCCATGCGGCCGTTTATACCCATTTGCGCAGCTTCATCAGGATGTTCATAGAGATAACACACCGCACTGGCCAGTGCCTGCGGGTCTCCTGGTTCAACAAATAAGCCGGCGCTGTATTCTTCCAATACATCACGAGAAACCCCATCAATCGCCAGCAGCAAGGGCCTTCCCGCCGCCATGCCATCGAATACCTTGTTGGGATAGGTGGTTTTATACGCCTCAATTGGTTTCAAAATGGCCACAGACGCATCGGCTGCACTATAAAAGTGGTGCATTTCCTGCTTGGGCACCGGTGGAAGGAAGGTGACATTTGGTAATTGCATTTCTTTGGCCTGTTGCTGCAATGCCTGCTTCTCCTTCCCATCACCAACCAGAATAAAGTGGATTGCTTGTCTGTTCCGAAGAAGATCAGCTGCCTGCAAAACAAGTGTCAAATCGTTCGACATACCATGCGCACCAGCATACAACACCAGGAATTTGCCCTCCCAACCATACTGTACACGCAATTCCTCCGCTCGGTCCCCAGGGTGAAACATGCTGATATCAGAGCCATTTGACACCAGTTCAACCTGACGTGCGCCCCGCTCTTTTACATGCTCAATGTAGCCGGGAGAGTTTACCACCACATACCGCGCCCGCCGATAGAGAAACCGTTCCAACATCTCTGATAGGTTGATGAGCAAAGGATTGGTTAACACCCCCACCTCAACCGCAAAGCGCGGCCATAGGTCCCGGATTTCTAATAAAAATGGCTTTCTCCGCAGAAATGAGATCAGCCAGGCAGCTGGCGCCTGAAACAGGGGCGGTGAGGTGCCCCACACCAGATCGACCTTGGGGACGCGCAGACCGATTAGAAACGAGGAAAAGGCAAAGCTGAAAAAACTGAGGATGCGATGAACGAAACTTCGGTGTAGTTTCTGGTAGGTATAGGCCCTAATAATGGTTAAGCCTGACAATTCGCTTTCTTCTTTGCGCTTCCACTGGTTGGTAACACCCGTACCGGTCAAATAACTGACCGGGCTGGCAATCACTGTGACAGTATGACCCTTACCGACCAGGTGAGCCGCCATTTCATAGTGCCGCGTCCCTCCCGGTTCATCAATGCCGACAAATGCCTGGTGGATCAACAATATATGCATATTTATGTTTCCTCCAGATGCCACTCACTCATGATGGTCATCGGCAACATTCCTCTGAAAGCAACACAATATGACAGCGCAGGTTTTATGACGGAATAGGTCGGGCTGAACCAGCCATGCTGCGGCCGACAGCGACCCTCACCTGCGACCACCTCCCCGGTCCGGCACAGAAAACTCTGCTCCAACTCGCCTTGTTCAGAGCTTATGGATAAACGTATCTGTTTGTTTCGTTTCGTAATCTCCACAGTATCACAGGAAAATTCCCATTCCCAATCCGGCAACAGCCAGTGAATCTGAACTATGTGAATTTGTGAGCTTGGCTCAGTATTCGAGCATATTTCATCCTTGATGACCCAGCGGTTTGGTTCCACAAATTGCACACTGCGTTCATGCACAATACCCAATCGTCGGTAAGCATCATGAATGCCTACCAGCATGCTGTCTTTCTTCGATATTGTGCAGGTTGACCAATCCAGCCACAAAAACCTGCCCGCACGTGTCATTTGGTCAGTGTCATCGACGTTTACCGTGTTGTGAACAAAGGCGCTCATGAGTTGATTGCCCCAGGGCGGGTCAGCATTGTACAGGTAAGTACCGGCATCCAAGGCAATCGCTTTGCCCTGCCACCACAGATCTACATGATTCTGGTCTGCGTGTCCCGGCCGGCTTTTGTAATGATGAGCACGCATGATCGCACGCGAGCCATTTTCTCCCACAAGTATACGCCCTCTTATTTCATCGTCTTTCCCAGCCCGATAGCCTACTTTGCTATCGATATTCAACCACAGACTCAGTTCATCCCAACAGCCAGCAGGATAATTTGCCCCCCCAAAAAAAGCCTGATAACCTGCTTGAATCACCGGCCGGTAATCCAGGAATCCGCTTTGCGCCAACGGGAACAAATAGGCGCCGTCATTGTGACCGTAATTGGCGACTTTGCCGGTTGTTTCATCAACCTCCAGCGCCATCCATTCAACAGCCTTACGGATGTTTGCCAGACTATCAAGAGACAATGACAAGCTTTGTTGTTTCAATACACTTTGGGCAACAGTAGCGCATTGCAACATCAAGCGGTGATAATTGCTGCTGTATTGAATATATTCACCTTCTTCTGTAATTTGGTGGGTAAAGGCATAATTCAGCCAGTGAAGCCCTTTTTCAACCCAGCGCGCGGAATGCGGCTCATCCGGTAGTGCCAATCCTGCGCACAACAACCCCAGCGCTTCTGTAATCAAATGATTGTTGTTCTGCGCGCGCGCATAAATCATAGTGGGTTCGATCCGTGCCGCATGTTCTCTCACAAACCTGACAAGGATTGCTTCCTTCTCGGAGACAATATCCATTGCTTTGATAAACACCGGCGCAAGCAAAATCACCGAGACAAGGCGAATAGCGGCTTCCTGTCCTGATAACCAGTTTGGTCCCATCAGGTAAGGATTCTGTGATGTAAATTCATCAATTAACTGCCAGAATGCCCGGGCATAGCGTTGGTCATCAGTCAAACGATAGGCTCTCGCCAGTGGAAATGCCCAGCCAAAGCGCGCCGGTTCCCAAACCAGTTTGACATCGCCTGTAGGTAATGAAGCTTTTTTGGTTTCGTAATCAACCCAGTGTTGCAACTCGTTTACATCCTGCCCAGCCAATTGAATTGTGACAAAATCCGCGCCGAATTGACGGTACTCCCGGTTCTCAACAATGAGATCTGCTTCTTCAAGCAAAAGCTCCCGTTCTTCGGCCAGAACGCCCGCCAATACCTCACGCTCAGGCACAGGCAACAGACAATGAAGCTTGATATCCGCCGGTAATTTGGCTGGTTGTTTCATCACACGCCGGTAATGACCGCTGTACAGGCCCAATTGATACAGCCCATACAACCACAAAGAACGAAGGCCTAATTGTCTGGCAGCCTTGAGGATCACGGCGATACGCTTCATGTCATTCGGTCGCACAGAAATCTGTGATTACCGCTTTTCCGCCACTTTTCAACGCATCCACAGCTGCCAACGACGCTGCCGTGACTCCCACCAGATGTTCATAAGGAATCGGGGCTTCACCAGTATGAATGCCATTGACAAACGCCTGCCATGCCTGGCGGTGTCCTTTGTCCTGGCGCAGTCGTGCTTGTTTTTGTGTTACTCGTTTCTCATTCGCCAGCGTCAAGGTTCTGAAATCATCCAGCCTGACCGCCTTACCCTGCTGAAAAACCTCTACCATCTCTTTGGGATAGGTCTTGGGACCATTGGCAAGATAATCAACCACACCCACAGAGCCATCTGTAAATGAGAATTGCATGGATAGTGTATCTGCCTGGTGATTCGCTGACGGCAGGCTGGCAACCTGTACAGTATCAGGAACATTCCCCGTCAGGAAACACAGGTAATCGATAAAATGACAGCCTTCCCCAATGATACGGCCACCACCTTGTTCTGGATCGTGCAACCAGTGATTATCGGGCAGCCAACCGGCATTAATGCGGTAATGAACGTACAACGGCTGCCCTTCAGACAAAAATGCCTTCAAAGCCTGCGACATGGGGGCAAAACGGCGGTTAAATCCTACTGTTAGTAACCAGTCAGGGTTGGCTTTCATCGCCTCCACCACCATTCGTAATCCTTCTTCATCAATGGCGAGGGGCTTCTCACAATAAACATGCTTGCCCTGCGCCATACACCGGCTTACCTGCGTGGCGTGGTGATGATGGCGGGTCAGTATCACGACGGCATTGATGGCATCATTTCCTATAACATCCTCTTCAGATGAAGAAGCGTACTTAAAACCGAACTGCCGGGCTGCGCTGGTGGCTGTCATGCCAGCGCCGGATACTACCGTGTGTAGTTCCGCAACCTTGCTTTTTTTGACGATTGGCAGGAAAACGCCACGCGCATAATTGCCTGCCCCCAGCACCCCCACAGCCAATCTGCCCTGGGTTTTGAGTTTCAGAGACGGCTGAACGTCAACTTTTCTTGTCCAAGCAATGTCTTCTTCATCCTGTGGATAGGTCAGCACCACGCCCAAAAAAGGTTCTTGCTCTTTGCCGGTGATCAGACTGTAGGCTTTCACCGCTTCCTCAATGGAAAAACGGTGGGTGATCATTGGTTGGATAGACACCTGCCCATATGCCAACAACTGCACAAAACTTGCTAAATTGCGCCCTTCCGTCCAGCGCACATAGGCGATCGGGTAATCTTGTCCTTCTTCCTCATACGCAGTGTCATATCTGCCGGGTCCATACGAACGTGAGACAATAAATGATAGCTCTTTTTCATAATACAGTTTGCGGGGTATATTCATGCCAACCGCACCGACCGCCACCACCACCCCGCGTTCGCGCGAAATTTGCCCCCCCAGCCAGACCGGATCATTAGAGGTCGTGTCCGCACAGATCAATACGGCATCAAACCCATTATCGCCGGTAAACGACATTGCCTCTGATTCGGCATCTTCACGGTTGACGGCATGTACGCCAAAGGAGCGCCCCAGTGCATTGCGGCTTTCATCCAGATCGACCCCAAACACCTCACAGCCGGCAGCTTTGCACAATTGCGCGCTGAGTAAGCCCAACAAGCCCAAACCGATCACCGCTACCCGGTCACCCAGTGTGACCTCCGCCAGGCGAAATCCCTGCATGGCGATCGCACCCAACGTGGTAAAGGCCGCTGATTCAAAATCGACAGTCTCTGGCAGGGGTGTCAGCAAGTTCCTGGGCACCAGCACATACTCCGCATGCACGGCATAACCGCCCCCCGCACATGCCACCCGCTGCCCAACCGAAAAGCCGTGCATGCCTTCGCCCAGCTCCACGATGGTGCCGGCTGATGAATACCCCAACGCCATCGGTTGTTCGAGACGGTTCAAAGCTGCCTCCAGGGTGGAGACAACCCCTTCTCGTTTGGCTTTGTCGAGCACCTGTTTGACCAGGTCCGGGCGTGATCTGGCTTTGCCGATCAGCCCTTTTTCAGCGAATTCGACCACCATGCGTTCTGTCCCCGCTGATACCAGCGAAGCCGCCGTGCGCACCAAGGCAAAACCTGCCTGCACACCCGGCACAGGCATCTCAACCACTTCCGCCTGGCCATCCTTCATATTCTGCAGCAATTGTTTCATGTTGAATCCATGTTTTCTTGAATTTTCAATCATTATACAGCACACAGACCCCCACAATGAAGCCATCACTCCTATGTATTCCCACCATATCCGGTACAATGAAGAAAAAAACAGGAGGAGACCATGATACACAACCCCGTGATCGATACGTTGATGAAAAGAAAGTCCGTGCGCAAGTTCATCGATGAAATACCTTCAGAAGAAGTGATCGAAACCATTGTCATTGCCGGTCAGCAAGCGCCTTTTGCTTACCAGTTAGGCGATATGATCCTCGACCGCAGCGGGAAGAACAGCTTCCATGCCCCTTTGTGGTTTGTCATTTGTTACGATGTGCATCGCATGGCATTGATCGCCGAAAAGCGCGGTTGGCAGATACAAGTGGATGATATGCAGCTATTGATATTCGGCGTGCAGGATGCTGCCTACATGGCGCAGAATATGGTCATCGCTGCGGAAAGTCTGGGCTTAGCCAGTTGTTACGTGGGCGTGACCCCCTTCATTGCCCCCGCCATCAAAAAGAAATACAAACTACCGGATCGTGTTTTCCCCGTTGTCAGCCTTGCCATTGGCTATGCGCAAGAATGGGAAGAGCAATTCCCTCCCCGCCCACGTTATCCCATGGAATTCACCTGTTTTGAGGGTTCCTATCCGAAAATGAACGATGATCAAATCGAACACGCCATGCAGCAAATGGATGAAGGCTATCTTGAGCAGGGATATTACCGCAAGATGGATGCCATGATCTCCCTGAAAGGTGTCCGAAAGGAGAACTGCACCTATGACGATTATTCCTGGTGTGAACACATCAGCCGAAAATGCGCTCTCTACACAGACATGAACCTGCTGAGTGCATACCAGGCAATTGGTTTCCGTCTCCCGCCGTCTTCAAAATAACCGCATATTTTTCCCATCTGGCCGCCATCTTGACAGCCAGAACCCAATTTGATACCATCACCTTGTTTACGTGAGCGCTCACGTAAACAAGGTGTATGATGCTAGACAAAAAAATAACCATAGATGATGTTGCAGCGGCAGCGGGTGTCTCCCGCCAGACGGTGTCACGTGCCATTAATGACCTGGACGGCATCAGTGGCGCCACCCGACAGCGCATTCTAACCATCGCCGCCGAATTAGGGTATCAACCATCACGCCTTGCCCGCGGACTGGCAAGCGCCAGCCAGCAAACCCGTACCCTGGGCGTGGTGCTGCCCAGTGTGGATAACGAGTTTTATGCCACCGTCCTTCGTGGCATAGAAACCAAAGCCAGCCAGTACGGCTATCAATTGCTGCTGTGTTCCACCGATGAAGACCCTGAAACCGAATATGCCAAGATTCAATCATTATTCAGCGCCTGGATTGATGGGTTGATCCTGCTTTCTTCCCGCATGACCGATGAGCAGCTAACCGACATCTGCCAGCGCACACGGCCGGTGGTTTTGATCAACCGGCTATTCCCCCACCCCAACGCCGGTAACGTGGTCATCGACGATTTCAACGGTACTTATACAGCTACGATGCACCTCATCAACCAGGGGGGGCATAAAGATATCGCCTTCCTATTGGGCCTGCCCTATGCCCGCTCCAGCCAGCTGCGCCAGCGAGGTTATCAGTCTGCCCTGCATGATAGCGGTATTCCACTAATTCCCGCCTACCAGCAGCACACAGACGCCCACATTGAAAGCGGTTATCACGCCGCCAGAAGACTGCTGTGCGATCATCCCGAAATCACCGCTTTGTTGGTGTATAACGATGTGCGCACTGCCGGTGTTTTGCGTGCCTGCAAAGAGCTGGGTATCTCTATTCCGGATCAACTCAGCATCATCAGCCACGACAATATCTCCCTCAGTTCGCTGCTCATTCCATCATTGACCACCGTCGACATCCCCAAACAATCCTTGGGCGAAGCCGCCATCGACATGATGTTATCTATGATGGAAGAACCATCAATGACGCCCGAAACCCGCACTTTCACCCCGAAACTGATCATACGTGAATCCTGCCCCTGACTTTTGAATGGAGAACCTTATGCCTTACCAATTGAACCCGGACCGTTACTTCTCTGTTAACCATGACCAGCGCAACCTGGCGCGCCAACTCTACGAACTGGTCAAAGACCTGCCCATCATCAGCCCGCATGGCCATGTCGATCCTGCTTTGTTTAGCCGTCCAGATGCCACTTTTGGCACCCCCACAGATCTCTTCATCATTCCTGACCATTATGTCTTCCGCATGTTGTATTCTCAGGGAATCCCGCTGGAATCACTCGGTATCCCACGAATCGATGGCGGATCTGTTGAGCAAGACCACCGTAAAATCTGGCAGATCTTTGCCGACAACTACTACCTTTTCCGCGGTACCCCCTCTGGTGGCTGGATCGACCATGCGTTGCATGTAAATCTTGGCGTTCAGGAACGCTTAACTGGCGAGAATGCCCAAAAAATCTATGACCACATCCAGGATCGTTTGAACAGTCCTGAGTTTCAACCAAGACAGTTATTAGCCTCATTGAATATTGAAGTCCTTTGCACCACCGACGCTGCCACCGACACCCTCGCTGACTTGCAAACCATGCGCAGGCAAGGTTTCGAGCACAACATATTTCCGACCTCCCGCCCCGATGCCTTGATCAATATCTGTGCGCCGGATTGGTTGCGCCAGGTGGAACAACTCGCGCAGGTATCGGGGATTGATGTCGTAAATTTTAACTCGTTTCTACAGGCTTTACAGCAGAGAAGAGGGTTTTTTAAACAGATGGGGGCGCATGCCACCGATCACGGCGTACTGACCGCCTACACCAACCCACTCTCTGAAGCCGAAGCAGGCACCATCTTCCGCCATGCACTGGCGGGCGTGGCTTCACCACAGGAAGAGGCCGCCTTCACCGGCCATATGTTGATCGAAATGGCGCATATGTCCATCGAAGATGGTATGGTGATGCAAATCCATGTGGGGGCCTTGCGAAATCACAACCCGTACATCTTCCACACCTTCGGTCGTGACAAAGGCGCTGATATCCCCATTGCCAGCGAATTCACCCAAAATCTGAAACCGCTGCTGGATCAGTATGGCACTGACCCGCGCCTTAATATCATTCTCTTCACCGTAGATGAAGACGTGTATTCGCGCGAACTTGCCACCCTGGCAGGAGTCTATCCCTCCCTCAAAGTCGGACCGCCCTGGTGGTTCCACGACAGTCCCAACGGTATGCGCCGTTACTTTGACCAGATCCTCGAAACCGCTGGCTTCTATAACACCGCCGGGTTCAACGACGATACGCGTGCATTTCTCTCGATCCCTGCGCGCCACGATGTCTGGCGCCGGGTTAGCTGTGACTGGCTGGCGGGCATGGTCCTGCAAGGCCGTATTGATGAAGAGGACGCCCCTGAGATCGCTGCAGACTTTGCCTGCAGACTTGCCAAACGCGCCTATCATTTTGAATGAGGTAAACCAATGAATCTGGAAATATACGAAAATTCTGTACACAAAAAAAACAGTACCCGCTATTATCTTGCCCGCAATGAAACCGGGCAAAAGGTATTTGTGGTGGAAGGCAAAGACACCACGCGTTGGCAGGGCGATTGGCATGACAATCTCTTGGTCGGACCACTCAGCGATGTGAACGCCAACCACTTGCGCAAAAAATTCCCCTGGCTGCGCCCAACCACGCTTGGACTGCATACTTCTGCCGGTACCGGCGACCGTCTCGGCTGTGCCACCCCCGGACACATTGCCGCCTTCAATCATGTAGGCGGCGGTATCGCTCCCATCTTCGCGCAGCAATCGATGCGTGAGAACGCCCGCACCCTGCGCCCGCCGCGCAAGGTGATGGATGATGCCCTGTGGGGCATCTTTCAGGCGGGTTGGAACAAACCCTGGGCGGCTGATGCTGACCACCTGAAAACCCTCGATGATGTCATCGAGTGCGGCAAAGCCGGCTATACCTTCTTCACCGTCGACCCATTCGACTATGTTGACAATGAAGCCCACACCGCCTCCATCGTCATGCTCGAAATGAAGGCCCAATCTCTGCCCTGGGACACCCTCGAAACCTCTCTTGATGATGTCACCAAACGCTACCTCAACAAAACCATCTCCTTGAGTGACTTCGATATCTACTTCAATCGGCTTGACCTGCTGCGTGCGCTCTGCAAATACGGTGCAGCCATCGCCCATGCCAGAAGAATGTATGATCAGGCACAAGCCTGCGTCAAGGAACAGCCCTGGGAAATGGAGATTTCGGTGGATGAAACTGCAACGCCCACCTCGCCCCTCGAACATTACTTCATCGTAAGTGAATTGAACCGGCTGGGCGTGCAATTCGTCAGCATGGCGCCCCGCTTCGTGGGCGGTTTCGAAAAAGGCGTTGATTACATTGGGGATCTCGCGGTGTTCGAACAGGAACTGCAAAAACACGCCGCCGTGCAGAAATACTTCGGCACCTACAAACTCTCCATTCACTCCGGCTCCGATAAATTCTCCCTCTACCCGCTGTTTGCCCGTCACACCGAAGGCAAAGTGCATCTCAAGACCGCCGGTACCAGTTATTTAGAAGCCCTGCGCGTGATGGCAATCCATGCGCCGGATTTCTTCCGCGATATCAGCCAGTTCTCCATTGATCGTTATTTGGTAGAACGCGCCAGTTATCATGTCAGCGCAGAATTGACCAAGGTTCCAGCGCTGAACAAACTATCAGATGAACAACTGCCAGCGTTGTTAGACCAGTTCGACATGCGTCAGGTGCTGCACGTCAGCTTTGGGTCAGTCCTGGCGCAATTCGGCGGGGAATTGTTGAACCGCCTTGATCAACGCGAAGCAGCATACCACGAAGTCTTGCGGGCACACTTCGTCAAACACCTGCAACCATTCACTCGCTAAGGAGAAATATCATGAAAAATGTATACACGCAATTTGACATCAAAAACCAGGTAATCGCCATCACTGGCGGATCCGGCGTGCTGGGCAGTGTTACCGCCAGCGCCCTGGCAAACGCCGGCGCCAAAGTAGTTATCATGGCGCGCAGCCTTGCACGCTGCCAACAGGTGGCAGACCAGATCATGGCTGACGGCGGAGAAGCCATGGCAATTGCCTGCGATGTCCTTGATAAATATTCTATCGAAACCGCCGCAAACACCATCCTTGAACGCTGGCAGCGCGTGGACGCCCTTATCAACGCCGCGGGCGGCAACCGTAAAGACGCCTCCACCAACGCCGATCTGTCATTCTTTGACCTGCCGCAGGATGCCTTGCAGGGCGTCTTTGACCTGAACATCCTCGGCTCCATCCTCCCCTCGCAAATCTTCGGCAAGAGCATGGCACAGCAAAAAAGCGGTGTGATCATCAATGTGTCTTCCATGGCTGCCTTCACCCCCCTCACCCGCATCCCCGCTTACTCCGCCGCCAAAGCAGGCATCAATAATTTCACCCAATGGCTGGCGGTACACATAGCGCAAGAATATTCGCCGCACATCCGCGTGAACGCTATCGCCCCCGGTTTCTTCCTCACCGAGCAGAACCGATTCTTGTTGACAGAAGAAGAAAGCGGTGCATTGACGCCGCGCGGCCGTTCGATCATCGAGCACACCCCCATGGCACGCTTCGGCGACCCTGAGGAACTGGTCGGGGCAGTGTTGTGGCTGCTTGCGCCGGCGTCGCGCTTTGTCACCGGTATCGTGGTGCCCATCGACGGCGGTTTCAGCGCCTTTAGCGGGGTCTGAAAACAGTGGTTTTCCTCCCTTGATAGAACCGCTGACTTGATTTATAATGCCTGATACAAAAGGGAGCGTGGCTCAGTTGGTTAGAGCGCACGGTTCACATCCGTGAGGTCCTGGGTTCGAGTCCCAGCGTTCCCATCACCGCAGGCCAATTGCCTGCGGTTTTTTTTGGTTAATTCCTATACACCTATTTTCCACAACCGGGTTTGGTGCTACACTAAAAGCAACACACACTCGTTCACATTTTTAAATCCAGGAGGAAAATAACTGATGGCAACTGTTCCAACCCTTGAAGGGATCACTTCAAAGATGGTCGCTACTGACCGCATCAACACCCATGTCTTGTTCAGCGGACCCGAGGACGGCATCCCCGTGGTATTTGTGCATGGCAACTTTTCTGCCGCCACCTTCTGGGAAGAAACCATGCTGATGATGCCCGAAACCTATCGCTGCATTGCGCCAGACCTGCGTGGCTACGGAGACACCGAAGACCTGCTGATCGATGCCACCCGCGGCGCACGGGACTGGTCCGATGATCTCAAAGCCCTGTCTGATACACTCGGTGACAAACCAGCGCACCTTATCGGCTGGTCCTTGGGATCTGCCGTCTTGATGCAATTCGCGATGGATTATCCAGCTTTGGTTCGCACCCTTACTTTCCTCTGCCCAGTAAGCCCCTTCGGCTTCGGAGGTACCAAAGGCGAAGAAGGGCAGCCATGTTTTGCTGATTGCGCCGGCTCAGGCGGTGGCACGGTCAACCCTGAGTTCGTACAGCTCATCAAAGAAGGCGACCGCAGCGCCGAGAGTCCTAACTCGCCACGCAACGTGATCGCTGCTTTCTACTACAACCCCCCCTTCCAACCTGATCGTGAAGAAGAATTCCTCTCGGCTGCCCTGCTGGAAAAAATGGGGGATCAGAAATACCCCGGCGACATGGTACCTTCGGAGAACTGGCCCAACGTAGCACCCGGCAACTGGGGACCCATTAATGCCACTTCACCCAAACATTTCAATGCCTGCGGAATCGCTGAGATGAGCCCCAAATTCCCCCTTCTATGGATTCGCGGCGATGCCGACCAGATCGTCTCCGACAACTCGATGTTTGACCTGGGTGCGCTTGGTAAACTCGGTTTTGTGCCGGGTTGGCCCGGCGACGAGGTATACCCTCCCCAGCCGATGGTGAGCCAGATGCGATATGTACTGGAGCGCTACAAAGACAATGGCGGCAGTTACAAAGAATATGTCATTGCCGACGCCGGACACGGTTGTCACATTGAAAAACCCGAAGAATTTCTCAAGGTATTCCTTGACCATATCGGTTGAAAAGACTCAAACATATGATAGAAAAAAGGGGCTCCCTCGAAATGGAGGGAGCCCCTTTTAGTTATTGACCGAGATCAGTCGTCAGGCTGTTTTTCGGGCTTTCACCTGGCGCGAAATCAATTTGCGGATTTCATCAGCGATAAAGACTGAACTGGATACCAGGAAAATCGATCCCCAGTCTTCCAGTCTCAGGGGGGCAGTGCCCAGCGCGGTCTGCATGAAAGGCACATACACAGCCGCAATTTGAAGCAGTATGGAAGCGATAATCGCTATGAACAAATAGGGGTTCTTGAAGAATCCCAGCTGAAACACAGATTTGTCGCGTGAACGGCAGTTGAAGGAGTTGAACACCTGGAACATCGCCAGAGTGGTGAACACCTTGGTCTGGGTGTAGGCCAGGCTGCCATGTTGACGGCTGTTATACGCCATCAGCAATGTGCCAACTGCCATGAACAAGCCCACAAAGATGATATTCAAAACAATTTCCTTATTGATGATGCGTGCATCCGGTTTGCGCGGCGGTTCTGCCATCACATCGTTTTCTTTGGGTTCCATCGCCAACGTAATGTCCAGAATGCCATCGGTCACCAGGTTTACGAACAAAATTTGCACCGGTGAGATGATCAGGTCAGGGGCAAACAAAACCAGCGCAGGCAGTAAGGTCAGGTTCTCACCGATATTGGTAGCCAGCAGGAACTTGACCACCTTGCGCACATTCATGAACATCACACGGCCTTCTTCAACCGCGGCCACAATGCTGGCAAAGTTATCATCAGCCAACACCATTTCTGCCACTTCTTTGGTCACATCTGTTCCCGTGATGCCCATGGCAATGCCGATCTGGGCGGCCTGCAGCGCTGGCGCGTCATTGACCCCGTCACCGGTCATGGCAACCACGTGCCCCAACCGCTGCAAGGATTCCACGATGCGATGTTTGTGCTCTGGCGCTACGCGTGCAAACACAGTGGCTTTTTTCAGTGATTCATCCAATTCGTCATCACTCATGTCATCCACTTCATGGCCGGTGAAGACCAGGTCACCTTCCTTCAATATGCCGACCTGCTCGGCAATAGCCTTGCCGGTGATCTTGTGATCACCCGTCGCCATGATCACCCGCACGCCAGCATCCTGGCAAAGCTTCACTGCTCCCGGTACTTCTGCTCGCGGCGGATCCATCATACCAGCCAGACCAACGAAGATTAATTCGGCTTCGTGCTCATATTCCAACGATTCTTTAAAGTCATCAATCTCTTCAGGCTTTATGATCTGGTAGGCCAGCCCCAATACCCGTAGGGCTTCTTCTGCCATGCGGTGATTGTGTTCGTCGATCAATTCACGGTCACCATCGGACAATGCCCGCGCCTCGCCATTGTCCTGGATCTGCGGGCAGCGCTGCAGGATCGTCTCGGGAGCGCCTTTGACAAAAACGAAAATTTTGCCATCTTCACCTTTATGGAAAGTGGCCATAAAACGTGTTTTTGAAGAAAAGGGCAGTTCGTCTACTCGATGGTATTCTTTTTCTAAATACTCCTTATGGTGGCCGGTTTTGGCGGCAGCCACAATTAACGCGCCTTCGGTCGGATCACCGAAAATCTCCCACCGATTGTCATCATTTTCCTTATTCTTTACAAGCCTTGAGTCATTGCACAACGCACCAATGTGCAGTGCCAGATCCAAATCGGGATGGTCTGTTGGGTCAATTTCCTCATCATCCAGCAAAAAATTACCTTTCGGATCGAATCCAGAGCCGGTGAGATGAACCACCTTTCCACCGGTCAGAATTTGCTGAACAGTCATCTGGTTGGTGGTAAGTGTACCGGTCTTATCTGTGCAGATCACACTGGCCGCACCGAGTGTATCAACAGCGGGCAGACGGCGGATAATGGCATTTCTCTTTGCCATGCGATTCACACCGATTGCCAGAGCAATACTCATCACAGCAGGCAGCCCCTCAGGGATAGAAGACACCGCTGAAGCCAAGGCGTACATAAAAATCTCCTGCAGTTCGAGTTGTAATATCCAACCCAAAAGCATGGTCACCACGGCGATACCGAGTGCATAAATGCCAAGAATTTTTCCAAGTTTTGCGGTTTGCTGCTGCAGCGGAGAGATGACCTTTTCTGTTTCTTGAATTAAAGTTGCAATTTTCCCCATCTGGGTCTCTTTGCCCGTGGCATACACCACCGCCCGGCCGCGGCCATTGGTGATGATCGTGCCACCGAACACCAGGTTGGTTCGTTCTGCCACATCCAGATTGCCCGACAATGGTTCAACTGTCTTGCGCACGCTGAGGCTCTCACCAGTCAACATGGCTTCCTCAACTTCAAGATTTGCCACCTCAATCAGGCGCGCATCTGCCGGGACCTTGGTTCCCGCCGTTAACAGTATGACATCACCCGGCACAATTTCGACAGTAGGCACGGTCATCTCGATATATTCACTCTCACCAGCCGGTTGACGGACCACATCTGCCTCGGGAGCGGCTTCGGCTTTCAATTTCTCTAGGGCAGCCTCAGCTTTGGATTCCTGGAAATAACCAATCAGAGAATTTACCACAATGACGATGCCGATCACAACAGCATCAGCATTTTTCCCGGCGATCAATGAGATGATACCAGCTACGATCAGTACGATCACCAATGGATTATTAAGCTGCGCAATCAGAATTTTAAATTTACTGACCTTCTCACCGCTTTCGATCTCATTCAGGCCATATTTTTCAAGGCGTTTCTCGGTTTCCGCTTCGCTGATGCCGTCGTAGTGAGAGTCAAGCTCCTCATACGTTTCATCAATACCTAAGCTATGCCATAATTTTTCGTCGCTCATTTTCCCTCACTGTAATAATTAGAAATTCTTTTTTCCCTGTAGAATTCTACCATGCATGCAGCCAGCGATATCAACGCTTATATAAATATAATATTTTCACTTAAGTAACACAAATGATCAGAGTGAGAAACTTGCCAAATCTTACTGCCTGGCCTCGCTACGCAAATCCAGCCAGGCGCATTCCTCTGCTGTCAATGAAATGTCAAACGCTTTGAGATTGTCTTCCATTTCCTTCTCATTGTAGGATGCCACCAATGGATACACATCCAACGCTGAATGCAGACTATATGCAATGGCGATTTGGGGGACAGTCGCACCCTTCTCCTGCGCTAAGACCTCTACCCGCGCCAGCCGTTCATAGTTGACCGGATGGCCATAGGCATGGATCGCCACTGCTTCCAGAATTTCTTCAGCCTTCTGTTGTTCGTCAGAACGAAACCGTCCGGAGAAAAAACCGCGTGCCAAACTCGAATAGGCGAACACAGGCATTTCATTCGCCAGATACCATTGACGCGCTTCATCTTCCTGCGGCCCCGCCAGCGTGACACAGCCCGGCCCCCACGGGTTCAGTACCTGTTCTGCCAGCCCGAAATTCGGGCTGCTGACCGTCATCGGAACCAGTCCGTGTTGGTCTGCATAAGCATTGGCCTCTGCCAGACGGGTGTGATGCCAGTTGGATCCGCCAAAACCGCGAATACGCCCCGCTGCATAATGTTCATTTAATGTTTCAACGATGGGGCCCACCGGCACGTCTGGATTGTCACGGTGTAATACGTACAGATCAATGTAATCTGATTTTAACCTTGCCAGCGAATCCATCAGGTCAGCCGTCAGGTCATAGGGTGTCACGCGTTTGCGG